>NZ_JBIISA010000019.1:0-64495 GCF_044341265.1 Flavobacterium sp. | reverse complement strand
TGCTTTAATAACATCTATAAAACTCTATAATTACAGCTAAATATACAAAAAAAAGAGCAGAAAAACTAAGTTTTCTACTCCTTAAATTATTATACTTATTACTTAAAGGACTTTTTCAGTGCCCTCCAATTACGTATCGCTTTTTTTTATATCTATTCTTCCAAAGCATTCCAACCACGAGCTTTCAAAGGAATTTTAGTATTGGCTCTTGTTATCAAATGAGTTCCTTCGCTTTCGCCAACCATATGTCCTATTACTGTGAAGTTTGGATTGGCTTTTATTTTATCAAAATCTTCCATAGCAATGGTAAACAATAATTCGTAATCTTCGCCACCATTTATTGCAACTGTTGTAGAATCAATATTGAATTCTTCGCACACATTAATAAACTGAGGATCAACCGGAATTTTCTCTTCATATAAATTACAACCCACTTTTGATTGCTTACAAATATGAATAATCTCAGAAGATAATCCATCCGAAATATCAATCATCGAAGTTGGTTTTACTTCCAATTTTGATAATAATTCTTTAATATCATGACGTGCTTCTGGACGTAATTGTCTTTCTATCAAATAAGTATATGCATCCAAATCGGGTTGATTGTTTGGATTTACCTGAAACACTTGTTTCTCACGTTCCAAAACTTGTAATCCCATATAAGCCGAACCCAAATCGCCAGAAACTACTAACAAATCGCCTTCTTTTGCGCCGCTTCTGTAAACAATTTCGTCTTCATTTGCTTCACCAATTGCAGTGATTGAGATAATCAAACCTTTCTGTGACGAAGTGGTGTCGCCACCAATAACATCAACATTGTAAAATTTTGACGCTAATGTAATTCCATCAAATAATTCTTCTAAAGCTTCCAACGGAAAACGATTAGAAACTGCAACCGAAACTGTAATTTGAGTTGCTTTCGCATTCATCGCACAAATATCAGAAACATTAACTACAACAGCTTTGTAACCCAAATGGCGTAATGGCATGTAAGCTAAATCAAAATGTACGCCTTCAATCAATAAATCAGTTGAAACGACTACTTTTTTATCTTTAAAATCTAAAACAGCAGCATCATCACCAATACTTTTTATAGTTGAGGTGTTTTTTACATCAAAGTTTTTTGTCAAATGGTCTATCAATCCAAATTCGCCCAATTGCGAAAGTGATGTTCGTTGCGGATTTTTATCTTCTATCATTTTGCAAAGGTACGAAGGATTTTTGTTTGCCACAAAGTCACTTTTAATAATGAAATCTTAATGAAACTTAATTTCTTAATGGTTAGAATATAGAAAGTCTTATCTTTATGTTCAATTACAATTTAAAATGGAAAATATAAAAATAGTTACTCTTACCATAAATCCATCATTAGACAAATCAACGCATTTTACAGGATTGATTGCCGAACAAAAAATTCGTTGCGAAAAACCACGATATGATGCTGGCGGTGGCGGAATAAATGTTTCAAAAGCGATTGCTAAATTGGGAGGAAAATCAACTTGTGTTTTTACTTCTGGTGGTTCTTCTGGAGAAATGTTGGAAGAATTAATTGCGAAAGAGAGTTTAGAAAGTGTTGCCATAAAAACCAAAAATTGGACTAGAGAAAATTTCATAGCATTCGAAAATACAAGCAAAGCACAATATAGATTCGGATTTCCAGGAAATGAATTTTCAGAAAATGAAAAAGATAGAATTCTACAAACCATAAAAGAGTTAAAAACCGATTATCTAGTAATCAGCGGAAGTTTGAATGAAGGTTTGCCAACAAATTTCTACCAAAAAATAGCAGAAATCGCTAAAGAATCAAATATAAAAGTTATCGTTGATACATCTGGCGAAGCTTTACAAAAAGTTTTAGAATCTGGCGTTTATTTAATTAAACCCAACATTGGCGAATTAGCAAAATTAATTGGAGTTGAAAGGTTAGAATTACCAGAAGTAGAAAAAGCTGCAAAAAAGCTAATTGAAGATAAAAGTGCCGAAATTGTAGTAGTTTCACTCGGAGCAGAAGGCGCAATCTTAGTCACAAACGAAGAAACACATCTTGTAAAAGCACCGAAAGTAGAAAAGAAAAGTACAGTTGGAGCAGGCGATAGCATGGTTGGCGGAATGGTTTGGGCATTATCACTAAACAAATCCCTAAAAGAAGTAATCCAAATAGGCGTGTGCTGCGGAACAGCCGCCACAATGAATGAAGGAACACAACTTTTTAAAACTGAAGATGTGATGCGATTATTAAAAGATATCTAACAAAAACCCAACAACTTTCGTCATCGGGTTTCTTAATATTTTAAACTTTGTACTTAGTATTTCGTACTTTCTAATCATTCAATTTCAAAACAGCCATAAATGCTTCTTGAGGAATTTCAACATTTCCTACTTGACGCATACGTTTTTTACCTTTTTTCTGTTTTTCAAGAAGTTTACGTTTACGAGAAATATCTCCACCATAACATTTTGCGGTAACGTCTTTACGTAACGCTTTTATAGTTTCACGTGCAATAATTTTAGCACCAATCGCAGCTTGAATTGGAATATCAAATTGCTGTCTTGGTATTAATTCACGTAGTTTTTCGGTCATTTTCTTACCAATATTGTAAGCATTATCTTCGTGAATCAACGCAGAAAGCGCATCAACTGTTTGCGCGTTTAATAAAACATCTAGTTTCACTAATTTAGAAGTTCGCATTCCGATTGGAGAATAATCAAACGAAGCATAACCTTTAGAAACTGTTTTCAATCGATCGTAAAAATCGAATACGATTTCAGCTAGTGGCATGTCAAAATTTAATTCAACTCTTTCCGTTGTCAAATAGGTTTGATTAGTTATTACTCCACGTTTTTCGATACACAAACTCATTACATTACCTACGAAATCAGATTTAGTGATGATAGTTGCTTTTATGTAAGGTTCTTCAACTCGGTCTAATTTTGAAGGTTCAGGTAAATCAGATGGATTGTTAATTACAAATGATGTTTCAGGATCTTTTTTGGTGTAAGCCAAATACGAAACGTTTGGAACAGTTGTAATTACAGTCATATCGTATTCACGTTCCAATCGTTCTTGAATAATTTCCAAGTGCAGCATTCCTAGGAATCCACATCGAAAACCAAATCCTAAAGCTGCTGAACTTTCTGCTGTAAAAACTAATGAGGCATCATTCAATTGTAGTTTCTCCATTGAAGCACGTAAATCTTCAAAATCATCTGTATCAACCGGATAAATTCCAGCAAAAACCATTGGTTTTACGTCTTCAAATCCAGTAATCATATTAGTCGTTGGTGTTTTTGCATCAGTAATTGTATCACCAACTTTTACTTCTTTGGCTTCCTTAATTCCTGAAATTAAATAACCAA
The DNA here is from genome assembly GCF_044341265.1 of Flavobacterium sp. Taxonomy (GTDB): domain Bacteria; phylum Bacteroidota; class Bacteroidia; order Flavobacteriales; family Flavobacteriaceae; genus Flavobacterium. Next base: position 61,138 of record NZ_JBIISA010000019.1, on the reverse strand, counting down.
CATCACCAGCAGAAATTACATTTTTTGGAACTTGATTTAACTTTAATGTTCCTACTTCATCGGCAAAATATTCGTTTCCAGTTGCCATGAATTTAATTTTTTGACCTTTACGGATTTCTCCGTTTTTCACTCTAAAAATTACTTCAATTCCGCGAAAAGGATTATAATGTGAATCGAAAATCAATGCCTGTAATGGTTCATCAACATTACCTTTAGGAGGCGGAATCTTTTCAATAATGGCAGCTAAAATATTTTCAACACCAAAACCTGTTTTTCCAGAAGCGTGAATAATATCTTCCAATTTGCAACCTAATAAATCAATAATATCATCGCTAACTTCTTCAGGATTAGCACTTGGTAAATCAACTTTATTCAAAACTGGAATAATTTCCAAGTCGTTTTCTAAAGCCAAATATAAATTAGAAATCGTTTGTGCTTGAATACTTTGTGCTGCATCAACAATCAAAAGCGCGCCTTCGCAAGCTGCAATCGAACGAGAAACTTCGTAAGAGAAATCTACGTGTCCGGGAGTATCAATAAGGTTTAAGATATAATCTTCACCTTTATATTTATATTCCATTTGAATGGCGTGACTTTTTATGGTAATTCCACGTTCACGCTCCAAATCCATGTTGTCAAGCAATTGTGCTTTTTCTTCACGAGCAGTGACGGTTTGTGTGGCACCAAGAAGTCGGTCGGCAAGCGTACTTTTTCCGTGGTCAATATGTGCAATAATGCAAAAATTTCTAATATGCTTCATCTTCTGTATCTGTCAATTTTACTAATGCTTTCGCATTTAATCTGCAAATATAAGGTAAAAGTTTGACAGTTTAATTGTAATTTATTTTCTGGTATTTGAGAAAATTAGAATTTTATCTTTTATTAAATTTTGCTTTAAAAAAAGTGGTGTCCTTTTCAGAGAAAAGCACTCTTCGGTTGTCTTCATTTTGTAATTCGAAAGTATCGTTTACCACAAATTTTACTTCAGTAAATTTATAACCGGTTTCTCCAGTCAAAGTGATTTGATACAAACTGTCTTTTTTAATTGCTTTCATTTCGGTGTCATAATCCCAAGACAAAGGTTTGTCGTTTCCTCGAATTCCGACTTTTTGCACGTTTTTAATTTCAGATACGTCTAATGTTAAAACTACTGTTTTTTTATAGGTTTTCTGAACGCAACTTGTTGCCAATAATGAAAATATTATTGCAATTATTACTAATGTCTTTTTCATCTTATGCTTTGTTTTTAGTTAGTAAATAGTCAACTCCAAATCGTCCTGAACCTATGATTAAATAAAACATAGCAACCCAAAGGAATCCCATAGCTGCGAGACAATTCCACAATCCGTTTTGAATTTGTTGCATAAAAATGGCAATCAGCATGGTACAAATTATTAGAAATGATGTTATTCTTGTTTGAAGTCCAAACAGTAAAAATAGTCCGCCAACAGCTTCTGCGAAAGCGCCCATCCATGCAAAAAATGCAGGAGCAATGGCAAAGATTCCGCCATAACTTGCAACATCGTTTGGAAACCAAAAAGCGACTTCAAATAATCCTAAATTCGCATCAACAGGTGACCAAGGCATTCCGAATTTTGCTGCTCCAAAATTAAAAGCTAGTAAGTAACCACAAATGATTCGTGGAAGAGTTAAAAATAAATCTTGTGACCAATGAGGCAACAAAATGGGTTTTGTAATTATAGTTAGTAGTTTCATGATTTTTTTGTTTTTTGTTTTTTGAAATTGATTGATGATTGAAACTACTTTAATTCTTATATCCCATTGATAATCCAGTATCGCCAATAACATACAAATCGACTGACGCGCTTTCATTAGATTTGTTTTCAATAACTACAGCAGTATTTTTTTCTGCTTTTACCGTTACAGTTTCATTTGGACTCACGGTAATTGGAGAATGTGTTCCTCCTGAAATTGGAGCCATAATTATTTTTAAATCGTGATTGGAAACGTTTTTAAGTTTTACTTTAAAGGTTCTGTGTTCGTTGTTTCCTAAAACAAAACTTTCGTTTGGTTTAATAGTTGTGTTAGAAGTTAGCGAACCAAAAACACCACAAGAAGTAGTAATTAATAAAGCAGCGAATAATGCAATAAGTGATTTCATAATTAGAATTTTTAATGATTAATAATAGGACAAAATTCCGCCATTAATCATCGTCAATCGCTTCAAATTATGATTTGAGACTTAAATTTTTTAAATTAATTTATTTGATACTGTTTGAAAAACAATAGGTTATGATTTGATACTTTTATTGATAAGAAGTTGGACTGCATTGCGCAAATGGTTCAGAAGCAGTTGATGAAAAAGTATATTCTTTGACAAAAAGTTTTAATAATCTTTGAAATTCTTTTTGTTTTTCTTCAGAAATAAAATTTTCAGGAAGTACATTTTTTAATTTGAAATTATAAATAAAATAATCGATTTTGCCATTTGGAGCAAAATAAATCCTTTGAAAGCATTTTGTTTTACTTTCCCATTTGAAGTTGTTTTTGTTTAAAAATGATCCAAAATCTTGAAGTAATTTAGTGTAAGATTCTTGTAATTTTTGTTGTTGTGCTTCTGTTTTGAAAACCGCTTTTGTAATGTCAGAATGAACAGCCGATTTGTATTCTAAATCTAATTTGTCAATACTAATTCCAATTTTTTGAGCTTCTTCAATAGAAAAAACCTTTGATTGTGAATATAGATTGTTTGACAATAAAACGATTAAAAGTATTTTTAAAACCGATTTCATTTGATTGATGATTGAAACTTTGATTAAGTAAAAATAAACCTATTCAATTTAATAAAATTGTAAAATTGTAATCTTAAGAAATCAAACTCAAATATTCTTTTGGAGTTGTTCCAGTATTTTTTTTGAAAGCTCGGTTAAAAGTCGCTTTTGAATTAAATCCACAATCATAAGCGATTCCTAATAAGGTAGATTTTTTGTGTTCGCCATTGGCAAAACTATTTTTTACAGCTTCAATTCTATAATTATTGATGCAGTCGTTAAAATTCATTTGAAAACCTTGATTTATGGTTTTCGAAATTACAGAAGCATTGGTTTCTAGTTTTTTTGCCAAATCGGTAAGCGTTAATTCAGGGTTTTGGTAGAGTTTTTCTTCTTGAATTAGAGTTTCAATTTTAGATTTCCAAAGAGAAATTTCAGGCGAATTTGTTTCTTCAAATGTTTCGTGCTCAATATCTATTACTGTTTCTGTTTCATTCACATTGTTTGAATCCAATAAAAGAATCGGATTTTTATCAAAAAAAGACATTTTAAACGGAATTGTAGAATTTATAGGATTGGAATATCCAGTAACAGCAATGTAATACATCACAATCGAAAAGAATAGAAAAAACCACCAACTTCCTTGATAGGATTTCATTTCAGGATAGAAGAACCCCAAAATATCAAAAGTGATCGGTAAAAGCAACATTACTAAAAAAGCAATTAAATAGGTTTTTATCCATTTGAATAAAATAGAATCGGCATAACTTACAACCTGAAACATCAATTTTTTGTACACATTATAATATCGAATGCTTAATATAAAATAAATAATCATTGAAATTAAACCAAGCTTTTGATACCAATCGTCAAAATCTTTATCCATGCCATTTTCGTAGAAAAAATAACCACCAAAAATAAACTTATCATATATCCAAATAGACATAATGTAAACTAGGTAAATAAATCCTGGAAGTAAATGAAGAACTTCTTTTTTTGAAAATTTAAAAGATGGATTTAATAAACTTTGTGTGTAAAAAAATATTATCGGACCAACAAAAAGTAAATGCTGAAAAGGTGTGTAGAATAAAAAGTCCCTGTAAGGTTGATTATCATACCAGCCAGCAAAACCGAGCATCCATGGAGCAATGTAAAGACAACACAGAAAAATAAATAAACTCAGCCAGTAATTAGAGTTGTTTTCAGTTTTAATTGCCTTTACAAGTAATAAAATGCTGTAAATTATTCCTTGTGTAAAAGAAATAAGTAAAACTGAACTATAAAACCCAAATTGAAAAAGCATTGTGAAGTTTTTGTAAAAATAATTATTAATTTTTAAATGATTGTCACACATCATATTAAATTTCATAACTAAATTTTCTTAACTATCTTTGCAAAAAAAATTAGTTCAATGCCCAAAATAGGCAACATCATATTACCCGATTTTCCGCTATTACTTGCGCCGATGGAAGACGTGAGCGATCCACCATTTCGTAGATTGTGCAAATTGCACGGTGCCGATTTAATGTACTCCGAATTTATTTCCTCGGAAGGATTGATTCGTGATGCTGTAAAAAGTCGTCAGAAATTAGATATTTTTGATTACGAACGACCAGTCGGAATCCAAATTTTTGGTGGTGATGAAGAAGCAATGGAGATGTCTTCACGAATTGTCGATGCTGTTCAACCCGATTTGGTAGACATCAATTTTGGTTGTCCGGTAAAAAAAGTAGTTTGTAAAGGTGCAGGCGCAGGCGTTTTGAAAGATGTAGATTTGATGATTCGCTTAACAAAAGCAGTTATTAAAGGAACTAATCTTCCGGTAACGGTAAAAACGCGTTTGGGTTGGGATGAAAATTCTATCAATATCGATGAGGTTGCAGAGCGTTTGCAAGATATTGGAGTACAAGCTTTAACGGTTCACGCAAGAACGCGTGCGCAAATGTATAAAGGTCATTCTGATTGGAGTCATATTGAACGTGTAAAAAACAATCCTAGAATTACAATGCCAATTTTTGGAAACGGCGATATCGATTCTCCAGAAAAGGCTTTAGAATATAAAAATAAATTCGGCCTTGACGGAATGATGATAGGTCGTGCCGCAATTGGGTATCCGTGGATTTTTAACGAAATCAAACATTATTTTGCAACAGGAGAACATCTTGCAAAACCAACAATTGCTGATAGAGTAGAAGCAGCTAGAAATCATTTAATTTGGTCAATGGATTGGAAAGGTGAACGCCTTGGAATTGTAGAAATGCGTCGTCATTATACCAATTATTTCAAAGGAATTCATGGCTTTAAAGAATACAAACAACGTTTAGTAACGACAGACGAACACAACGGATTGATGGATATATTTGAAGAGATTAGTCAAGAATATGCTAATTATCAAATTGTTTAGTCTAAAAGCTTTTTTGTTACTCTACTGCTTGCAATAAAACTTGCAATAATTCCCAAAGAAACAATCGTTAAAAATACTATCAAAACATTTAATATTGAAAATTCAACAGGATAGGCCAATGTTGGATTTATCATGATAAGCTGGAATTGTTGTTGTATTAAAACAATGATAATTCCTAAAACCAAACCTATTATACCACCAAAAATACTTAATATGCTTCCTTGAAGCAAAAATACTTTACGTAAATCTTTAACTTCTGTCCCAAGGTTATACAAGGTTTTTAAGTTTGCTTTCTTGTCTAAAATCATCATTATTAATGCTCCAATTAAATTGAAAAGAGCAATAATAATTACAAGAGTAAAAATAAGATAAACCGCTATATTTTCAGTATTTAACATTTTGTGTAAAGTTGCGTTTAATTCAGCCCTTGTTTTTACGTCAACTTTATTATTGAAAATGGCTTCTATTTTGGTAATTACTTCAGCTTCATTTGAATTAGGTTTTAATTTCAATTCAATTCCTGAAACCTGATTTGTTTTGTATTGTAATAACTCCTGGGCCAAACCTAAATCGGCAAATACATACTTAGAATTAAGTTCATCGCTAATTGCATAAATTCCAACAGGAATCAAGATAGATTTATTAAATGAATCTTCTGGATTTAGAGCCAAATCACCTATTCCAGGCTTGGGAGCCTTTACTTCAAAAGCATTATTGAAGTCAAACAAACCCATAGATAGTTTTTCAGAAATCCCATAACCAACTACAACTTGGTAAGTTTCAGGTTTTAACCATTGACCGTTAAATAGCTTTTGAGATGCTTTACTAACATTTTTGAAATTATTATCAACTCCTTTTAGAATAGAAATTTGTTGTTTTCCATCAAAAGAAAATAGTACTCGCTCTTCAATTATTTTACTAAAGTCAACTACACCTTCGGTATTTCTAATTTTTTTCTCTTGATCAGTTGTTATGTAAAATGATTTTCCTATGGATGGATTTACTTTTAAATCTGGGTCAAAATCATTTGAAAAGGATAAACTAAATACTCTCAATCCACTAAAAACAGATAGAACTACAAATAAAGCCATGGCTCCAACAATAATTCCTCCTGAAGCAATTTTAGCAATAATGTTGATGGCATTATTCTTGCTCTTACTAAAAACATATCGTTTAGCTATGTAAAAAGGGAAACTCACTTACGATCTCTTGCGTTTTTCTAGTAATTCTCTGTTTTCTATAGGATTTTCTTCTCCTTTTAAAGCATTGTCAATTTTTTCGATATAATCTAGTGAATCGTCAATATAAAAAGAAAGATTAGGCACTTTTCTCAACTGCAATTTAACGCGTTGAGACAAGTCATGTTTTATTAATGGTGCATTAGATTTTACTGCAGCTAAAATTTCTTGAGCTCTATTTTGAGGAAAAACACTTAAATATACACGTGCTACACCCAAATCAGTTGTAACAACAACTTTAGAAACCGAAATTATCAAATTTGTAAGTCCGTTTTTTCTCACTTCACCTTGAAGAATATCTACTAAATCATTTTGTAGAACGCTTCCTATTTTTTTCTGTCTATTTGTTTCCATGGTGCAAAAATACGATTTTAAGTTTAATTTCAAGTCATAGCGTTCATTATGATAAAAATCATTAGTTAATAAAGTTGGGAATTAGTAACTTTGATTTCTAATAAATCATTGAAAACAATAGTAAAATAATGAGAAAAATAGAACATATAGGAATTGCTGTAAAAAATTTAGAAACTTCGAATTTATTGTTTGAAAAATTATTTGGTGCACCAGCTTACAAACAAGAAGAAGTTGCAAGTGAAGGAGTAAAAACTTCTTTTTTTATGAATGGGCCAAATAAAATAGAATTATTAGAAGCGACAAATCCTGAAAGTCCAATTGCTAAATTTATTGATAAGAAAGGCGAAGGGATTCATCATATAGCATTTGATGTAAAAGATATTATATCAGAAATGAAAAGACTGAAAGATGAAGGATTTATACTATTAAACGAAATACCTAAAAAAGGAGCTGACAACAAACTAGTAGCTTTTCTTCATCCAAAGACCACCAATGGAGTTCTGATTGAACTATGTCAAGAAATTGATTAGAGGAATTGAATTTCAAATGATTATAGATTTTGTAAAATTCTAATAAATCAAAAATTTAAAAACACTTGCAATAAATTAAAAATAGTAGTAATATTGCAACCTCATAACCGGTCCTATAGCTCAGTTGGTTAGAGCACCTGACTCATAATCAGGTGGTCCCTGGTTCGAGCCCAGGTGGGACCACGCTAAAAATCAGAGAGTTACAACGATTTAAAGTTGTAACTCTTTTTTATTTGCACATAATTTGCAAGTAAATTTTGGCTTGTAATGTCTTGAAACGGAATATTTTGGCTTAAAAGACCTATTTAGAGTTTGATTGTTCTAACAAATCAATCTCAATCGATAATCTCAATTACAATCATTAGATTTTTTGCAAAAGATACATTTGCACATAATTTGCAAGAGACTACAATTAGGGAAACTTCTCTTATATCAATTTTTAGAAAGATAACCAGAAATATTTTTCGATAGAAATTATTATAAAAACAAAATTAGCAAATAGGAAGAGTTCAAGCATTATGTGTTGAAATCAAAAATCAAGTGTTTTATAGTTCCAATACTGTTATGATTCGATTCATAATAAGAATTATGAAGGTTGGAACTTACAGAGTTTAGTATTTCTGAATCTCTTTGATCTTTTTTCAGAAGAGAATTAATTCCATGAATTGTTTCTATTTCATTTCCTTCAGTCAAGTAACCCAACATACATCCTAAAGGATATTTTTCAGAAATATACCGTTGCATACCTTGGTCTATGTATGCTCTTTTAAGATTAGAATCATTTTCTTTTAATCTTTTAGCTTCCATATAACAATGAAATCGTTTCCCATTCCATATTTTGAAATAAACGAAATCAATTCTCGGAAGTTTATCGGCAAATCCTTTTGTCTGATTGTCGGCTTCTGTTAAAAGTTTATTTTCAGTTTTGCATGTAATTCCCTTAGATAAAGAAAATGTACTCTCATTTACATAATATCCCAACAATTCTGAAAAATCGTTTTCAAGCCAGTCAGTTTGATATTTTTTTTCTGCAAGCGCCAATATATATGCATTGGCAATTAGTTCGATGCAATCTTGCTCAAAGGCTTTCCTATAAATCAGACTAAGCTTCATCATGCTCTTCATTTAAAATTTCAAGAATTAAATCTGAAGCGTCTTCTACAGCAATAGATTGTGACCAAAATCTTCGTTGATTTGGTCGAATAATATATATATCGTTATTTTTTTTATAATTTAATTTTTTTCTAAAATATATATTAGTGGCTTTTTTCTCCCACAGGTATTTATCAAGTTTTTTGAGTTCTATATCCACTTGTTCATCAGAGAGAACAATATCTCTAATACTTATATCGTGAGAAATTTTTATCATCATTAATGGAGTAAAAACGCCAATTGAATTATATACAGTAACATTAGCAAATAACTGTTGCCCATCAAGAAAGTTATTGAGTTCATTACTGAGAATTATCGCATAAGCTGTTACCTGTTCTTGTTTCACAGGATACAAAGCAATCGATTTTTCCTTTTTGTGAAATAAATCAACAGATAATGTTATAGTGTCAGAAACACGAATTATATCGTTTTGAGATAGGTTGTATAACTTGTTTATTTTTAATTCCCAATATTGAAAATCAAAACAATTTTTATGCTGGTTTAATAGGGAAATTTTTCGATCAAAACATACATCAGAAAATTGTATTTTTTCTAAGTCCTTCCCGTCTAATTCTGAATAAGGGAAATCTAAATACTCTGTTAAAACTATTCTATCCCGCTCAATTGCCCAGGAAGAAGAAGTCAGAAAGAAAAAATACGTTACCAAATTAGAATTGAAAGTAATTACAATAGATTTTAATTTTTCAGTCTCATGGGTTGAGAATCCGTATACTGCTTTGTTATAATATACATCATAATCAAAGTAACTTGAGAGAATGTTTTTGTTTGTAATTCCTTCTTTTAGTATAGCTAAGGGATGCCTAAACAATTTTAAATTATTTTTTCTATACTCCTTATTAATTTCGGTAGTCTTTTCAATAGGAGTATAATATTTTTCAATTTTATCGGTATCAGTATGCCTACCTTCTATAAGTAACTTATTATGTTCATTTTCTTTTGGATGCAACCCTGAGCCATAGTCAATGTTATTTTTAACTAGGTATGTTTTGAAGCTGGATTGTTTTTTGTTTATTTTTTTGATTAACTCCCAATCATTCATTCCTCCCCACATAGAAACCTTCCAAATTTTGGTTTTGGGATTTTGGCACTCCTCTCTTGGTAAGTATTTTAAATCAGTAAAATCTATACTTAAACCTTCAACAACATTTGTTTTTATGAATGTTTTAGGAGCATAATACATTATTTTGTCTGATAATTCTTCTGGTTTTTCCTTCTGATAATATACAATGCTTATTGGTCCAGTTGCATCTCCAAACAACTGACCTCCAAAATTTTTAGGAACATTTCGAAGAATGGAAAAGTTAAAAACCTTTTCAACATAACAATCATTGAAAAGCCATCTTCTAAAATTTTGATAGGTACCTCCAGTATTGGTTAAAACTTTAGTGTTAAAAATCAAAGCAATTTTTCCATTCGGAGCAAATTTTACAGCTTTATGTAAAAATGGCAAAACCATTTCTTTGGCAAATTTATTTTCATCACAATATTTACTCACGGATTCAAGCAAACCTTTTGTGCCAAAAGGAGGATTCCCTACAACAAGGTCAAATTTTATTTTTTCAATTTCCTCATTTTTCTGAATAGAATCTCTTCTAAAAAGATTGCTCCCTTGCGTTTTTAAGGTGCTGTCTTCTGGGTCGTTAATAAGGTTTGGGAGATGGCTGTTTTTCTCTTGCCAAATAGTTTTTGGGTTAAGATGGTCTACCAAGGCTAAATACAAACTGAATGCCGCAACTTTTATGGCTTGTGGGTGAATTTCTATCCCGAAGATATTCTCAGTTAATAATGTTTTGAGTTTTTCAAAATCTGTTAACTTTTCCTGATGATGATTTTCGTATCTCTTTACCAAACGTTTAAAACTTTCAACCAAGAAAATTCCTGACCCACAACTTGGATCTAGGACTTTTACATTAAAATTTCCTTGTCCATTTACTGGGAGTTTTTCGTTTAGAATAAATTCAACTAAAGGAGGTGGAGTGTAGTAGGTTCCTGTTTTTTTCTTTAATTCAGGGTCGGTTTTAAACAGAAAATTTTCATAAATCTCACTAAGCAGTTCAATTTGTATAATACTGAAATCAAAAAGCCTCCAGTCTTCGAATAATTGTATCTGCGGAGTATTATCATTACCACTTATAAAGCACTTCTTAATAAGTTGTAACTGTTCCAAGCTTATGATTTCATTTTCATTTATTGAGAATACATTCCCATTGAAATGACCTTCCAATCTATTGTATAAGCTGTAGGTAGCCTCTACATCTTCTAAAATATCGAAATAAGATTTCGCACTATCCTTTATTTGTGAATAGAATTTTTCATCGGTAGCACCCCTATCTTCAAGATAGAGTAAAAATAAAGAGCGGAGAATAATTTTATGGATGAAGTTTATTTCAAGCCCTTGTTGTTCAAGTTGACGAGTTGTATTTACCAAACTTTCAACTAAGTACTTATCAACCCTACGTTGTATATTGATTTTGTCCCTGATAAATTGAGCTTCTTTAAGTGTCCATATGACACCAGAGTCAATTGCAATAGAGGAAAAAAGATGATTAAGTTCCTCGAGATGTTCTTTATCGGAAAATTGATATTTTTGTATTTCAATTTTTTGCAACTCTTTTTCGTAATTAAACTCTGTTTGAGTTACAATGAGTGGTTTTTCAGAACAGCTGTAAATGCGAATTTCAGTTTCGCAATAGACGTAAAGGAATAAAACCTTTTTGTAATTCCATATATCTTTTTGTATTTCCGCGATTTCTTTTAATGTTTCAAAATCAAAAGATTGCACTTTTTTTAAAAATGTTGCAGGAAAACTATTTCCTTCTTGGTCAGTATTGAAATAAACGGAATCAACATTAAATTTTTTTGCTAAGGTTAAGACATGCCTTTGACTTTCAGTCAGTTTTTCATTTACCGAGTGAGTTGAAATAGCTCTGTTTAGACCTATTGATTCAATTACAGATTGTCCTGACATAAATTAAACACATCAAACTAACCATCAAAAGTAATCTTTTTTTTGTGCTTTTAAAACTTTAAAACTTAATTTTTACAATCTGCACGAATCATTGATTTCATTGCTCAATTTCGGAATGCATTTTGCATTTCATTAAAACACCTCCTCTTTTTTCATTTCAAGGTATTTTAAAATGGAATTCCTACAATAGTATATTTTTTTACTGCTTAAACGGGACACCATAATTTTACCTTCATTAACCAGCAAACGAAGTGTTGTTGGTGACTGAATATGCAGTAATTCCATGGCCTGTTTTTTGGTTAGCCAAGAGATCGATTGTTCCTGTTTTTGTTGTGCAATTATTCGCTGATAAATCACTTCTACAAGTTTGTAAAAATCAGAAGTTCCCATCATAATGTATTGTACCGAACTAGGATGGTTTTTTGTGTCAAAATTGAAGTTCATAATTGAAGTTTTTGAAAATAAAGTATTTTATAAAGCACTTGGTTTTGTTGAGTTATTAACTATACATTTTGTTTTGTAAAAATAGCACTTATGGGATCACGGAGATAACTGATGCAGAACTTTCTTTGATTAACGGGAAAGTCAGAATGTACTTGAAAATACTGACCCTGAGCCAGAATTTCTATCTGAACAAGTTCTTTCTCTAGCAACCAATCTTTATCTAACATAGCACATTGTTTTGAGGCAACCATTGATTCCTCTTCAAATGAATACCCAAGGTTATAGTTTATATGAATGTAATCATGCCATGCTCGAAAATACCAATTTATTTTAGGGTCAGAAAAAATTGTGGTTTCTGAAGCCCCAGTCCAAATATGGATTTTTGCAGTTTCTTTAAATCTTTCAACGTGTTTTTTATGTGTTTCAGAAATGTCATCTAAATTAAAGTCATCAAAGTCTACAAAAACAAAGTAACGTGAATGTTTATTATAAAAATCTTCAATCCAAATATTTAGCCTTTTTGAGAAGGCTATGTCAGGCTTTAATCGTTCAAAATTTGTAATTAAATATTCCCTTTGTTTGAGATTGTTTTGGTAAAAATCATGACTTTCTACAAGCTCTTGAAGAAAATCTCTTTGAGTGTTTGTTGTTGTTTTCATTTTTTTAAATTTAGTTATGTTGTTTTTAAAAGAATTATTTAATCGATAGAATTACTCCGAGGCAGAACCTCGGGGTAATTCATTAATGAAATTTATAATCTTAACCAGATAATATCTTTTTTATATCCTAGTGAAGAAAAGATAGAGCTCCAGAAATAGTCAGTAAACACCATTTTTGATTCAGATACACCTTTAGGAATTATTACTTTGATGCTTCTTACTTTGCCAAAGCAAGTATTACTTAAGCTATACTCATCCATTAACCTTTTGGCTAATGTTTTAGCTTGGTTTTCAGCAGAAATTTTATTCGCAAAACCTTTCATAATAATTCTTTGTGAATCTTCCTGCATGTCACTTATCAGCAGAATATCTATTGAATTTCTATATTCTTTTACAGATTCTTTAATTTTAGGTAAAAGGTCTAACAAGTATGTTTTAGGAGCTGATTTTTGGTTGAGTGTAATTAGATAATTGATAACATTTGTTAACATCCTTTTGCAATCATTTTGTTCTACAATCTTCTTTTTCATCAAATCAATTTTATTCTGGGCATCAGTCCTAAAGCCTGTAGGAGCTTTATAGGTTGAAATGAATTTAAAAAGTTTAGTATTTCCAGCATTATTGGAGCATTCGTTGGCTAGAAAAATTGCTACATCAGTGTTGGGTTTGCAATCTTTAATTAAACTTTTTTTAAGTTCATCAGATGAAGCGTTATTAACGCTAGCTGAAACATCATAAACAATCACTAAGATGTTGTTTTTAATTACACTAGCTTGTGCTTTACCGTTCAAGCAAAACAGTAATGAGAATAATAATAACATTGTTTTTTTCATAATTTCTAAGTTTTAAAGTTGTTAGTAAATAAGGGTTAAGAATTTTTTTCGTTGTAAAGAAGATACCTTTTGGGAGTATTATCAAAGGCAATATCTTTTGGTGTGCCATGTCGAATTCTATCAATAAATTGAATCTCGCCATGAAGGCATATAATTCGATACGCTTTATTTCGGTATGTTTTTATGGTAGTTTTTGTTGCTGAAAAACTAGCTGCTATTCGTGATAGTTTATTTGCTTTAGCCTCTACTTTGATTTTTAATTTTAAGCAGGTCGTATATATGGAAGCCATTTCAAAAAGTGTAGCTGAGTTTAATAAAATAATTAAGGAGGAGAAAATAATGGTTAAACGGTCTAAAAATGAATCTTGTTCTTCTAGTTTTTTGGCGACATTTTTTTTACGGGATTCGATATCGGCAAGTTGTGTTTTAGCCTCGTCATAACTGATTACTCCTGCGTCTATATTGTTTTGGATATTCATTTGTGAATCTTGAAGCATTACATACTCTGTTGAAGCTTTATCTTGTTGTTTTATCGTATAAAACACAGAGCCTAATGAAGCAACATAGACCAGTGTAATTAGAAGTAAAAAAAGATATACTCTGTTGATCTTTATTGATAGAAAACGAAACACTCTAGACTGATTTTGTAAGAACTCCAATAAACTACCATGTAGTAAACTACCAACAATTTTGGATAGTAATACTGCTGTAGCTCCAGTTATGTATGATTCATAGCCTTCGAAGGCAAACAATGTGTTTAACACTTTGCCGTACAAAAGAGTTTCAACAGTAATTCCAATTATGTAAATTACCCAGGTTAATACAATTTTCCCCACACTTAGACTACCGAGTAATGTTTGGTTTAGAATAGGAATTTTAATTAATGTTTCGACATTGTATTTTAGTCCAATTAAATCTTCTGGAGTATCATCTGCAAAGTTCTCTTTGGCATATTGATGGGCATATCTACGTTGCGCCTGATAACCCTGCATCTCTAAGGTGTTATAATCTGGATTTTCATTTACAGGACTATATTCAATTACTTTTGGCTTTGTTTTTTCTTCTTGGGCAAGTACTGCTTTATTAGTATCATCTTGGGATAGTTTGGATTCTAAATCAGATTGAACGTCTTGACTAACTGCCCAATTAAGATAATTATAATGCTCCTGCTTGTACTGCTCTGCTAGGACATCAAATTTTCCTTTTAGTAAATGAAGTCTTGTTTGGAATTTGTTGAGTGTAGATTCGTAATTCGAAAAAACGGATACTTTTTTAAATGAAAAGGTTCTATCCCCACTTATTTTATTCAAATCATTGGTTTCATTATCAATTTGTTTTTTTAAGTTTGACAGAATGACATCCAATTTATCTGTTTTATAGTATGGAAGTGGTACCAGTACAGAATTGTTAAGAGGTAAAATATTTCTCATAATTTAAAATTTTAATTGTTTGTGATTTATAGTATTTGTAAGCTGCGTTCTAAATTTAGAATCTCTTGAAGTAAAGCTTCTCGTTTATTTGCTAATGATTTTGAATCAATAGAATTGTCATTAAATGGGTCGTCAGAATTATTTTCTGGAGTTTCGGATAGTAAGTGAATATATTCCTCTTTCTTTTTTAAAATTTTGTTTTGAATGGACTGAATTAAGATTCTATTATCGGCTTCAAAATCGTCTTCATTCAATTGAGATTTACTAAACCATAGAAAATTGATAAGAGGTAAGAGCGAAACGCACCATAATATGAAAGTTATCAATAATCTAAAGTCAGAGACAGTATGTTTCTGTTTTGTATTAAGATGTGGGAGTGCCTTGATAAGAGCTTCAGCGTTTTCCAATGCAGTTTGATCCTTGCAGTATTTTGCAATTTCAGTCTCGAGATAGAAATAAAGAAAATAATAGGATAATAAGTAACTTAGTACTAAATATAACAGAAGGTAAAGTACAATCGAAATAGTTTTGGTTTTACCAGAACCAAATAAAAAAATGGTTCGATTAATGAACAAACAAAAAAGTATAAAAATAGAACCAAGTAATATTGTCAAGGGTAAACGCTCCATATAGCTATCTAGATATAGTGTGAAGACAACTGCGAAACTACTTGCGGATATTAAAGATGTTATTCCAATTGTCTGTATAATTCTCTGTTGAATAGGATCATAAGGCTTACCTTCTTGAGCTGCTAGAAAGCTTAGAAGTGAAAAGCTATTATCTTTTAAATTGATAGTGTTATTAGATTCCATGAAATTTATTATTAAATTATTAGTTAACAGCCCATATCCCCATATCATAGGGCTGTTTTAATTATACTGAAATGCAATTGATGTGAAGAGATAGAGGAATTGCAGAGAACTATTTCAGTGTGGAGATTTTGCCTCTTAAAGTCGAATTAAGTTGGGTTGGTTGTTTAACACGAAAAGAACAGTTTCCTGATTTGTATCATAACCAAACCTAACTAACATGCTTACAATCTCACGAATTGCATTTAAATGCTTTTGATCATCTATAAAATTGAAAGCAGAAATAATTATCGTGTCTTCAACAATAATGTCAGAATTATTATTTTTATAAAGCGATTTGGTGTAATTTTCATTTGCGCAACCAAAGTAGTTTATGAAATTTTGACGAAAGTCATGGATCCAACATTTAAGTTTGACTTCATCTATTAGTTTAGACTTTTGGTCTCTGTTGGGGATGTAGATTGAGAAGCTACAGTTAGAAGCTTCTATTACTATGGCTTTACTATGGTTTTCAGTAGGAGGAAGTATTACTGAATTAATATAAAAATCTTCTAAATTTGTGAATGTTTTTTTCATAATAGTGATTTTAAATTTAACTTTTTTTGATTTAAAATGCACTTGCGTTTGGTACGGAATTTATTATATTTACAAACGAAGGCATTTCTAAGTTTTCTTTAAACTAACTTACTGTGATGTTTGGTAGACGGTTCAGTTGTTAGTTAACGATGTTTTCATCGCGTCACATTTTGTGGCGCTTTTTTTTAATTGTTATTTTGTTTCATAGGCATTAGGTGTTAATTAGTTTGATTTGACACGGTGTACATGATATATTTAGATTTGGCTTACCCCATACTTTTGTATCGCAATTTGGACAACTGTATTTAACTTTGACCTTTTGCTCAGCATATTTCTCCTCTCGAAGAATTCGGTTTAGTCGTCTAGCACCGTTTTTATTGATTTTAAATGGTGTAAGTATATCATTTGGAATAAACTGAGTTAAAGTCTCGAATTTACCTCCTTTTACGATGTAGTGCCCCATTTTGATACCTGTTTTGTAGCCTCCTGGTCTGCTAGTTGAAGAACATATTAGACCAAGTTCCTCCATAATTTGAGCGAATTCTTTGTCGTGATAGCTAGAGATACGACCTTTTTTCTTGCCAAGTGTGTACTGGTAATGATGGGCCATTTCATGAACAAGAACGCTCATAACCGAATACACGTCATTGCTAAGGAATTCAGGCGTTAGATTGATGAGCGAGAAAACGTTTTGGTATTGATCTACGTATTTATCGAAAGCATAATAGCCAAGAGATTTTCTTCTGCTATCGTTCAGTGAGAACATTACCGGCGATAATTTCTTGCCGAATACAGGATAAAATAACTGTAGATTATAAAAATCGAAAGCGCTTTGAATAGCGTTAAACTGCAGTAACGTTGGTTTTGAAAAGTCTCCTAGAATTTGAGTTTCTACTTCTGGGTTTTGAATCACGAAATTTTTATTTCGTACGGTGTAATTTTTTTGGTTCTGAAAATCTGAAACAGCAGGTAAAATTGGCTTCATAATTTGTGGTTTTATGAAGCAAATATATAGTGAAATTTTAATTTAAAAAAAATAAATCATTGATTTTCAATGACTTAAAATAAGGTTATATAAAAGTTTACTAGAGATGTTATATATAACCTTACAATTTTTTAAACCTCTTTTTTTGATTCCATATCAATAATTATTTCGTCAATGAAAGTACCAAAAGAAGCATTATTAAACATTTTTTGTTTAGTAAAATGAATTAATGAGTCTAATTTATCTTTATTTTCTATAATTAATCTTATGGTTAATAATCCATCTTTGGTGTATTTTCCATCTTTAAAAAGTTGAAAATATTTATTATATCTCGGTCTTACCGTCTCTAAACTACTTTTTGCTTTTTTGCTATTTATGTAGTCTAAAAGTTGGACTTTAAGCTCCTCATTTATATTTTCATTACTTATTTTATTACTTTCAATGAAATCTATACTTAATGCCAAATTATCTCTTCGACATAGAGGCAAATTATTTAATTGTACAATTTTGTTTTGAATTAGTAATCTATTTAATCTTTCTTGATAAAAACCTTCTTTTGTTGATGAGGTTAGTATTTCGTATATTGGCGTTGATAAGAATTTTTCTCTTATTGTATTATTGTAGTCTGTGTTAATTTTTTTAATTCTATAATCTAAATTTCTGATTTCAAACTTATTTTTAACCGAAGGAATTGTTAATATAAATTCTATTTTTTTATTTAATTCAGAGATGAAGCCTGATTTTGAATAGAAATAATCAAATCCACATTCTGTAATTGCTTTCAAAGCATAATCAATGTCAGATTTTGCAGTTAACATAATAATTGGGATGTGATTAATTTTTTCTAAAGTCATGAATTTTTTTCCGAATTCTCTTCCTGTTATGCTGGGCATGTCTTCATCAACAAAAATTAGATCAACATTATTATGCAAAATATGGTCAATTGCATTTTTACATTCATTCTTATCGTCAAATATGCTTACATTATAGCCTAGGTTAACAAATGCATCTTTTAGGGAGGCTAAGAATGTTTCTTCATCATCTATTAAAACTAAATTCTTAATTTTTGTAGTCATATTAATTAATTTTAAGTGTTATGTGTAATGTGTTTGATTCTATTTTTGTTAAATTTGGGTCAATCGATATAAACTTTACCTCTTCAATAGTTTGTTTAATTATAGTTAATCCTCCATTTTCTTTTAAAACTTCATTTTTTCTACCAGTTAAGTAATCAGATACTTTATGGGCTTTATCTAGTAAATCATTTCTTACATGATTAGAGAAAGTAATGTAGAAAAAATCATTAAATTGAACCATTTTGATTAATATTTTAGTGCCAGATTCTTTTTTAGAATAGGCATTGTGCCATAAATTCCATAAAATCATGAAAACTTCCGGCATTTCTTTCTTTATCGGTTGCAAATGTGTCTCATCAGTTATGTCGAAAATAGGCTCTTCAACTCCAAAATCAAAGTCTTTATAACAATCCAAAATATATTTCACATAGCAATCAATAGTCTTTCCATACAAATAATGACCCTTATTTAGACAATCAAAGATTGCTTGAAAGCAAATATCATATGTTTTAAAAATACCTAAGGCATTTGATAAGTTTAAACTTAATTTTTCATCGTTATATTTATTTGAGATTTGTTGTGATGAAGCAATTAAAATCTCAGTGGTTGAAAGTAAATTAAAAATGGTATGCTGATGGGCTCTTGCTTTTTTTCTGAATCTGTCTAAGCTGTGAATCTCATTTAATTTGAGTTTTATTTTTTCTAAAATATCTTCAATGGCAGATTTAAAAATGTAATTGTTTAGTAGAACTATTATCTTTTCATATTTCTCTTTGCTTAGTTCTATGTCCAAAACAAGAAAACAAGATAAGTTAACTTCAATTTCATTAATGAGCAAGTGTTTGTTTATCCAGAAGGAAACTTTTCCAAAGTTTTTAGTTGCTAAATGCTTGTTCCATTTATCGAAGCTAATTTGAGGATTATTTTGATATTCATTAAAAAGATTCCTTTTTAATTTTATGTTAGATTCTTCTAAATCATTAATCTTTGAATTACTATTACCATTGAGGATATTATAACCATTAAAATTTACATTGCAATTAAGTAATGAGTTGTGTAAATTCAGAAAATCATTCAATATATTAGAATATTCATTAATGGCAAAACTCCTATTCATTCCCTCATTAATACCTAAACTACTGTTAAAAAAAGTGTAAGCAAAATCAAAAGCCAAAACATCTCTATTTTCTTTTAAGCTTGCTGAAATTAAATTATTAATACTTTCTAAAATGTCGCTGGAATCATTAAACTCGGAAGAGCTTTTTAAAGTATCATTCAAAGAAAATATATTTAATTTATCAACTGAATTTATATCAAAATAATCTACTTCTAAATCAAATGGCTTTAATCTATCTTCCCAAATTTGATGTATCCAAAATCTTTTATTCTTTTTAAGTTCAGAATATTTAAGAGTTTGTTCTGTTTGTAATATTTCATGTAGTGTACCATTTGAACCATCAAAAGCAAAGATAAAATCACTAATTTCAATCATTGTATGAACTCTCTCCCCTAAATTAGTAACACTTATAGTTTTGTCTAAAAATGCATTAGGAATCTCCTCATAACCTTCAAATATTATTCCATAATTTTCTAATGAAATCTCTGAAAACTTATTTTGAGCTAAAGATTTGGCTTTCTCGCAAACTAGTTCCATGAAACCGCTATATCCTCCAGTTACTATACGAATTTGTTTATAATGTGAAAAAATATACTCAAGTGTCTTTTCCACTAATTCAATATATATGTCAGATATTTCACTTTTACTACTTCCATAAAAACAAAAAGTTTTGACCATGATCTTACTCTTTTTTAAACATTATATATTCATACATAGGACTTTTAGGTTCTCGGACTTCATTTATGTCTTCTTTAAACTCCTCTAAAGTGAAACCAACATTACTAGCTTGGTCAAAATAATCTTCAAAAGAATATAAAATTCTATAATAATCTAAAGTTGATTTTTTTTCTCCAATGTTTATTTTTTTTGAAATCACTAAGTGATTTTTTGCCTTTTTATAATTAGATATTAAATTTTTATAATCCTTTTGATTTTCAGAAACTCTGTAAAGCTCTATTAGAGGATTTAAGCTAACAATAATCAGGTAACCATTTTTTGATGTTAATTCATATAAATTTTTAAATACAATATCTAAATACGACATTTCGATTAAACTAAGACAGCAAACAACAATATTTGATTTTAATGCTTCTAGTTTTTGATTGTGTTGATTAACTTCTATATCTAATTCTAAAAAATGATTGCCTTTTGTATTATTTAGCGATGATACAAAATTGGTACAATTATCTATACCTTGATAAACTAAATCATTAGGAATAATATCTTTTAGCCAGCCATTACCACATCCTACATCTAATAATTTTACTATTTCTTGTTTGTCTTGTTTAATTTGGCAAATTTTTGTTTTTAAGAAATTAGAAATATTTTTTTGGTTAAAACTAGATTCCAATATGAATTTTGAGTTTACTTCCCATGAAGTTCTATTTGTTGTTTTGAAATCTACTTTGTTTATAAGTTCAAATGTCATTTGAATTGATGGTATTTATTAATAAAACGCTGGTCTACAGATTTATTGAAATCAAATGTTTTTATCACTTTCAATTCTTTTAAGATTACAACCATTTTTTCCCATTCTTGGGCTTTTGCGTATAAGACTTTTTTATCTTGTCCTTCAAAATAACTCAATCCTTTCTGAAGAGACGCATACTCTCTTTTAACATTGATGTTTGAATCATATTTTTTCAAATACTCTATTGCTTTTGAAGGGTTCTTCAATGCTTTTTCCCATCCTTCCGCTAATGCATTAACAAATGATTGCACAATTTTTGGATTATTTTTTATGTTTTCTTTAGTAGTAAAATATACTGTACCAAGAAAATGAATATCATAATCAACGGGCTTAATTAAATTATATTTTATTTTTTTCTCGTCTAAAGTGACGGGCTCGTCATAGACAAAAGCTGGTCTTACATCATAGCTGTCTGTTATGAAAGTACCTAAATCGAAAGGAATGTCAACTTCTTTTAACTTTGTTTTATCTAGCTTTAATTTATTAACTAAAGCTTTATAAATAAACTCTGTGTTTGTACCTGTTAAAATGCCAATTTTATGTCCTTCAAAGTCTTTTGGCTTATTGATGTTTTTTTCTTTTTTAGAAATATAACATGTTGGTGAAGAATAGTTAATGACTCCAATAACAACCAAATTAGCTCCACGTTCATTTGCACTTATCACTTTATCGGCACTTGCTACTCCAAAATCATCTTCACCACTTATAACCATTTTAACAGGATCTATTTCATCTGATCCTGCATTCAATTTTATATCTAGTCCATTTTTATGAGCTGTTTCATTTATTGCCATTACTTCTCCAGCATATCCTGAATATGGAAACCACTCTTGTATTAAAGTGACGGTTTTGTAATGAATCTTGGATTTTCTGCTTAGTTTTTTATTTGTATCTTCTTTACATCCTGATATTGAAATTCCAATAATAAAAATCAATGCAAAACTAATTAACTTGTTCTTTTTTAAATTTACTTTAAATACCATTTTCCAAATTTTTTTTCAATTAATACTATGCTAATATAGAAGAGTCCTCCTAATAATGATGAGAGAAAAAGACTCGACATCATAAGTTCAGGTTCTAATCTTTTTGCTGCAATAAATAAATTTTTCCCAATACCAATCTCTGTTCCATTAAATTCTCCAACTATTGCACCTATCACTGCCAATGTTGAGGCAATTTTGAGTCCAGAAATAATTGAAGGCAGAGCCAAAGGAAAATACATATATCTTATTTTATCAAGGTTAGTGGCATTATAGACAAACATTAATTCTTGTATGTTTTTACTAATAAGTTTTATTCCATTTGAAAAGTTTACGAAAATCGGAAAAAAACACATTAAAGTTGCCATCATAATTTTAGATTCTATACCCAATCCAAATAAAATTATAAACAAGGGTGCCAAAGTGATTAATGGTATTATTTGACTAACAACCATAACAGGAAGAACATATTTCATCAATTTAGGAACATATAAACATATTACCATCATTGTGAAGCTAAATGTTGTAGCTATTAAAAGTCCAGCAAATGCCTCTATAAAAGTATAAAATGTAGCTTCTAATAATTTAGATATATTTATTTTGAAAAAATCTAACACTAACAAAGGGGAACTAACAAGTAGTCTTACTTTGTCTGAACATTGAGCCATATATTGCCATAGAAGTAATAGCGATATAATAAATATTGTATAAAAAAATATTTGTTTACTTTTCATAATTAAAATTAATTCTCAATTATTAGTTTCTTAATTTTTAAATATTCATTTTGAAGCTCAAATACATCTTCGTTTGAGAAAATTCTCGGCAATTTTTTTTCAATAATTAATTGTTCAACTATTTTTCCTTCTTTGCCCATCACTAAAATGTTGTTTGATAACAATAACGCCTCTTGGATATCATGGGTTACTATGATAATTTTAGAATTCATTTCCTCTCTTAGCATTTCTAATTCTTTGTAAAGAATAGACTTCCATTTTACATCTAAAGCTCCAAATGGTTCATCCAATAATAATAATTTAGGTTTTGTTATAAATGTTCTTGCAAGTGCAACACGAGTTTTCATACCTCCGGATAACTGCGATGGTAGATAATTTTTATAATTTGTTAATCCAACTTTCTCTATAACTTCGTTAATCCATTGATCATCTATTTTGTTTTTAAGCTTCAAAGGAAATCTAATATTTTCGACAACTGTTAAATTTGGAAATAATGCAGGTTCTTGAAACATAAAACTTGTTTGTCCAATTTTAATATTCTCAATAGGATTTAGACCATTAATGGAAATACTACCCTTTAAAAAATTAACGCCTGTTGGACTTATATTTCCCGAAATTAAACGCAACAAAGTTGATTTACCACATCCAGAGGCTCCAACAATAGCCAAATGTTGATGCTCTGTAAATGAAAAAGATACTCCATTAATTATGGTTGACTTTTTATCATAACCAAATTGTAAATTCTCTACGATCATAATCTTTAAATAAAGTACGGATAAACAAAAGTAGAAAAATATATGCCAAAGTTTTTTTTTATATGAAATTGATGTAAGGTTACATTTTATTCATAGTCTGGAAACCCTTAGCTATTCTAATTTTGATTGATTTTTTTAAACTTTAAATAAGGTAAATAATTGCAGGATATGAAAAGTGACTAAAGAATAATATTTAACATCAACACAGAACAGTTTTGCATAAAAAATTCCCTGTAAAAAACAGGGAATGATTTTAATCTTTTTTGCAATACTGATCTAGGTAGTAATCTACCGTTGCCCAGCTAATGCCTTCTTCTCTGTGATGATTTTCAATCATTTTAACCAGTGCGCCTTCGAAGGTTTTTCGATCATAAATACTACCGATGGCTTCTTTTTCCTTTTTTTGAGCTCTGGTCTCAAAATGAGCTACTGTCCAAATAATGGCGAGTTGGAGATACACAATTCGCGTCATTACTTCTTTTTCAGAAAGATTAGGAAAAAGCTGTGTGTCGGCTTTTTGAGATACGACCATTAGAACTTTACTGTCATCGGGATTGACTCTTCCATTGGCAGCAGCATCAGAGGCAGATTGAGGGTTTTCTGCCAAAACAAACCCAAACTCATAGCGTACGAAATAAAATTTTTGCATAATAAAAAATGTTTTAGACTTTTTTTTACTCGTTTTGTAACAAATTACAAGTCTAAAACAAGCTTGCGGTAGTTCCATCAAATAACCACCAATCGAAAAAACTGTCCACTGATAATTCATCAAGTGATTTAAACAAGAAATGTTTTTTAGCAGAAGCAAAACGGGCATCCTCATTGAGTCTTTTCATGGCCTGTATTTTGTAACTTTCTAGTTCGAATACACAAAGTACACGGGAACCATAATTTAATCCATATTTTTTCGATGGCTGACCATTGGAGAGTGCTTGCAGGTGATAAAAAAGTGAATCATGCACCCTATGCGTGTCATCTCCATTATACATCTCAACAGCTAGCAATTCTAATCTTCGAACTGTTTGAAGCATACAGATCGCATCTGCAATCAAATATTCTTCCTCATTAATAGGTATGGCAGATTCGGCGCGATACCCTTTTTCTTTACCAGTGGTTAGTTTATCGAAATACGCTCGAAAAAAAAGCAAATCCAAATCATTTGCCATAGCCCACAGATTAAAATGTATATGAAAGGTTATTAAATTCACCCTATGAAAGTAGTCTTGCTGAAAAAGTCCATTTTTTCCTTTGGGATACCTAACAAAAAAACGCTCACCAAAGTTTTCTTTTAGAAGCATTGCTCCATGGGAAGTTAAATAATGGATGTTTTGAAGTTTACCTAGCTTTGGATGCACTCCAAAAGAGATTGAACCAACAAGTGGTCTGTAACGATTTTTAAGTACTGTAATATTTTTATTGATGTTGGCTCTGTCGCTCATTACCTCTAAAAAGAGAAGTTGTCCAGTGGTTAAGTATTTAAATGTAGCAAGAGCCACGAGAATTTTTTGTTGAGCAGGTGTTATCTGCTCTAGGGCAGGAGTTGCATTCATTTTGTTTTTGTTTTAGATTTTAAATATCCCAATACTTTTTTAGAGATCAAACTTTGGCATAAAATCACCATAAGATTCTTTAGGTGTTTTATGATTTTGATTACTATCGGGACTTGTTTGTGTTGTTTTTTTTGTTTTATCTTCTACTGGTAATTCACTATTTCTGTAAATTCCACTTTGATGCAGACAAAATTCTTTTATTGATTTGACTTCTTTTGGCAATGCAAAATAGACTTTGTGATTTTTGATTAAAAAATCTGGACTTTTAACTTTTAGTGCAGGATGATGGTCGTATTTTAAATAAAAATAAAAAGGTGGTAGATTTTGTAACTCAGAAAACGAAACTCCAATGTCTGGCGCTTGCAGTTTAAGAGCAGGAAGCCCATTTATTCCGACAAGTTTAACCGCAGTATTATTGAGTACCATCTCTTTTAATGATGAGGGTAATTGTGACACACTTTGAACCCCAACTATCATGTGCAAATTATATTTCCTGGCTTCAGAAAAGACCGTCTCCATACTCGAGGAAGCCAGATTGTGGAACTCATCCACAAACAAATACGTTTTCCCCCTAGTAGACTCATCTTCAAAAGCTCTTTGCAGTGCAATACTTAAAATAGTAGCCGAGATAAATCTGCCCATTGCTCTTGAGCTATCCTCACCGAGTTTACCTTTTGATAAATTAAACAACACAACTTTTCCGTCTTGCATGGCTTTTTTTAAATCAATGGTACAGGGCCCATTCATCATCTGATAAAAGATATAATTGTTCATCAAAAATTGTAATCTATTATAAACGGCTAGTTTGGTAAGAGCGAGTTTTTTATTTAAAAATCCTTGCTCGAAAAAACCACGGAATACAGGATTTCTGGATTTTTTACCCAGTTCTACTAATTCTGAATTTAAAGTATCATCCATAAAGTTTTTTAAATCCATCAGTCCGAATCCTCCATTTTCAATAAGAACACAAAGGCAAGGTTTGAGTAACGTTTCCATGTTTAACGAGATGCCCGCTTCAGGAATAAGGTCAGCAAATGCTTTTGCCCATTGTTGGGATAGTAAATCCACAAAGACAGGGTCTGTCACTTTATCCCAAAACGGATTGATACATGGAATTAATTTTGAATCCAAATGAGGATCTACATACCAAAGACGCTCTGGATTTTTTAAATTCAAACGAAGGGTTAAAAGTTCTGAAGAAATATCTCCATGCGGGTCAATTAGAATTAAACTTGACGATTTTTTTTGGGCGGTTTGCTCTTGAAGTTGGTAGAATAAACTTTTGATAAAATGTGTTTTTCCAGAACCTGTTCTACCGGTTATTAAGAGATGGCGGTTCAGAGCCGATATTGGAACAGGAACTGGCCTTGGACTAAAAAAATAGGCATAAGGTTTAGGAAGGTATTTTTGAAGTAGTTCCAAATAGTTTTTAGCATCGTCAGTTGCATTATAGAGTAAATGTTTTAGGGATGATTTTTTAAGTAGCTCCCAATAATTAATGGCATGAATCGAAATCCCATTTGGATTTTTAGTGTTTTTTGCTGATTTGGATAAGATTTCATATTCGCTGAAGCTCAAAAATCTTTTTTTTAATAAAGTGACATATTCAATTGAAGTAGTACTGATGCTCGATAGTTTTTTATCTAATTCCGAAATATGATTCACAATCATTGGCTGGGTCAGTTCTGTAGTATCTGCCATGATATAATCCCCTGCCCAAAACAAATCCAATGATTTTATTTTCCAAAGAGGAAGGTTTTTGTTGAAGTGTACAATTGCTGTTTTCATAGCCTAGATTTTAAAGAAAGATTGCAAAACTAGAGTGGTTAGAGCCTAGTGGTTTAAGTAAGATAATTTGTTGATTTAGCATTGTCCATTTAAAGGTAGACAAGTTGACCAATATTGATTGATAAGTTAAAATGCAAGTCAATTAGCGCTTTTAAAATTAAAGAAGGTTTAAATGTCAAGCAGGTGTGCAATAACCTTTATGACAACCTTTATAACAACCTTTTTGGGAACCTGTAAAGATTTGGCTTCCTCCCAAAATACATACAATATGTACCCACAAAAGGTATGCCACTATAGCTCAAAGAGCTATTTTTTATCTACACATAAAAACACCCCAAGAAAATACAAGTGGTCAAGTCAAAAATCACAAAATAGCTTGCACTCTAAAGATACTTTCTTAAAAAATGTATGTCGACAAAAAATAGCCTTTATATCCTAAAGCCAAGAAAAGGTAGTAAAGAAAAGTAAGACAATTACAGAGTAAGAAAAAAAGTAAGGATTTAAAAAAAGAAAAGTAATGAGTAAAAAATTAGTAGACAAGACAGTTAATTTAGATTTAGTAGGAGTGGATGGCAATGCCTATGTCATTATGGCAAGTTTTAAAAGACAAGCCACTAAGGAAGGTTGGAGCACAAAGGAGATAGACCTGGTTTTGGAAGAGGCCCAAAGTAAGGATTACAATCATTTACTATCAACAATATTAGATTATTGCCAGGTAGAAAATAGGGATTAAAACATTTAGCAATTGCAAAAGCGTAATGAAAAAAGAACATCATTTGGTTATCAAATACTTCTTGCTGAGTCATTATAAGACGATACAGTCTCCACTGACTCTTAAGGTGGATTCCATCTTTTGAGAATTACTGACCAAAGAGGAACTGATTCTGATTATTAAAGATATGTATGACGAGTGAATTGATATGTATTATGATTTGCAAAATGTATCCACAGATGATTTGTTAGAAATTATTGGTGATAACAGTTATATCCTGTCGTACATCATCGATAATTGGAATGACTTTGACTCCGCAACTCCCAATCAGTTTACGCCTCAAATGGTAAAACAAATCCTAAAGGAATTGGGAATACAAAGACATGTTTTGAGTAAAAAACCAATTGAGCAGCGGGATAGTTCGGATTACAAAACCTATCAAATCTTACTAAAAGAGGCGGGTAAACCTTACTCTCGCTATGGGATTGTATCAAAAGAAATAGCGCAAGAAAACATTGGAGTGTTTGCTGACCAAATAGAGTTGTACAACACCGAGGCAGAAGCCCGAAAAGCGCTCTTTAATCTTCAGATAGAGCAAAACGGGGACATTGAAAATCTAAGGGTTGTAGCTGTCTAAAGTAATTAAAAAAATTAAAACCACCTTAAACAAAAACAAAAAAATGAACGCAAAAATTCGTGTTACTCTGCATTACTTTTTAAGTATGCTAGAGAAAAGATTATCTCTCGAGAAACAAGAAACAGTAAATCCCATCTTCTTGAAGTTCTTTACAAAAGAAGAACTACTAGAGATTCTCAGCTGGTTGTATCATGGGAATATCCCACAAACATATGACCCACCACAGATGAGTTCTGAAGAAGTCTTGGATGCCATAGTTAGTGAGAGAAGTATTCTACTTTACATAGTACAGCTTTGGGATAACGAAAAAGAGAAGGATTATGTAGTGGATGCAAATAATGTTCACTCAACCCTTGCTCAACTTGGACTTCAAACCCATTATCTAGCTGAAAAACCCATACCTGATTGGGACGAGTACGATAGAAGTAACTTTCGCTCATTGCTTAAAAAAGCAGGCAAGCTTACTCCAAGATTCGGCATCTTTGATGCTAATGTTAAAGAAGAGGACAAGTATTCTTGTACCACTCCAGCCAAACGTTATACGACGGAGTGGGAAGCTCAAATGATGTTGGCATTACTTATAGCTGAAGCAGGGTTTTGCGAGGGGGAGCTTAAAGTTATGGAATTGTAGAAAGAAAATGAAAATTCGATTTGTTAAACAAAAACAAAAATGAATAATGACAACAAAGAAAATAAATGCATAAAGTATTTTGTTATTCTAGTAGCGCTCAAAAGAGGAAGATACAGGCATTATATAGCCGAGCCTGAAATCTTCTTCGCTACACAAGAGAATGCTCAAAAGATAAAAGATAAATTAATAAAAAAAGGAACGTATAAATCCAATCAATTAAAAATTCAAAGTGTATGGAAAGTGAAGCCTTCAAACAGCACGGATCTCTGCAAAGAGCTATAGATATTGCACTGTGGATGAATTTTAAATACCGCGTGCAAAATAGAAGTTATGTAGTTATCCAAGACAAAAAAACAAAACTATATCAAGTAGTTACTAAAGAGGGAAGAAGAAAAGGTTCTTATATAGCATTACCCCAAAACTATAATCAAATGGACTATGAGCAGATTGTAACTATTCGCTCCCAAAAATGTCCACTTAATCATTGGGAAGAAATTATGGGACTTTTTAGTTCTTCTCATGGGGAGATACTTCGATTTATTTTGCAATACCAAGTTCCCCTTGAGCGTATCATCCGTTATGAATTAGCCTCTAGAGGCTATGACAAGAACCACCAGTGGGTCGGATATGATAAAGCCAATGAAATTTGGCTCGCTAATACTGATTTAGAAAAATGAAAATAGATGCAAGTAAACTCCCTGTAATGCCGTCACATTGTAAAACCTGTCCTTTTAAACCTAATGAATTGGGACACTATCAAGATACGCATTTGGCTAATGAAGTCATTAAAAGAACGCTTTTTAAAGCGCATCAGATTTGTCATGGCACAGAAGGTAAAAACCGTAAAGCCAATCATAGGTGTAAAGGCGCTTTCGACCATAATATGGAGATTTATAAAAGGATGGGTGTAGATCATTTAATCGAATAAACAATCTAAAAAAATGAAGTATGAAAGCTACAAAAAGGCTTATTGACTCCGTTTGGACTCTTGAGTATGAAATAGTAAATGAGAATTGTATTAAAATTCTACACTATGATAACCAAGATGCAGAAGGATATCAAAAAGAAAAACAATTGCCAAGATGCGAGTTAGAAGAAACAAAAGACAGAACAGTTACAGTAGTTTGGATAAAACCATACGTACCATTTGAATATACTATGGTCAAAGACCATAATGCCAGAAAGTATGAGGTTATAAATCCACAGTTTGTTTTTAGCTACATCAAAGAGAAAAGTTGAAAAAATAAATTAAAAAAGGAAAATTATGAATCAAAACAAGCAATCGCTGATGAAAATATTTTCATTAGTATTAAAAGAAAGATCGAAGGCGGAGTCTGAATTCAGAATAATCAGCCCAGAGATGGTAAAGTTCTTTTCAAGAAAGGAACTCATTGAGATTATTACTAAAATCTTTAACGGCACTGTTCCCAAAGAACACAATCTGGTAGAGATGGAAAACGAAGGATTATTAAAACTCATCGGAGATGATTTATTTATCATTTCGTATATGACAGAGAAATGGAGTAAAGAGGTACTTTTATTACCGCTTGCTCCAGAGCATCCAATTATCCCAGCTTCAGTAGCAGCTGCATCAGCTAAAATTGAAGCCAAAAAAAATGAAACTAAAAAAGAAGAACCAAAAGGGGAAGAGAAAAAAGACTAAATTCGTTTAAAAGTATGGATTGTCTTTAACATCATTTTTTACAAATGAATAGCTCGGGGTTTCTGAGCTATTTTTTTAAACTTTATTTTTCCAGATTACTAAAATGAAAAATCAAACAAAAATCAAAACACCTATAAGTTACTACGGTTGAAAGCAACAGATGCTAAAACATATTTTGCCAATAATTCCAGAGCACACTACGTACATAGAGCCGTTTTTTGGCGGATGAGCACTGTATTTTGCCAAGGAGCAATCCCCTGTTGAGATTATTAACGACATTAATATGAACGTAGTTAATTTTTATGAAGTTCTAAAAACGAACTTTATAGCTTTACAACAAAAAGTAGAAACGACACTGCTCTCTAGGTCAACTTATAAAAAAGCACTTTTAATTTACGATACACCAGAGCTTTTTGCAGACTCCCCTATAATAAGGGCTTGGGCATTTTTTATTGTCACCAACATGTGATATTCTAATAAGATAGGCAGCTGGTGATACGATAGAGAAAATAAAGCTACGCTATCATTTAAAAACAAGGTTGAGAATTTTAAAGAAATGCTAAGTAAACGTTTAGCTAATACCCAAATAGAAAATAATCTGGCACACAAAGTAATAGAGAGTAGGGACCATAAACAGGCCTTCATTTTTTGCGACCCCTCCATATATTGGCACAAATCAAGGTCATTATGGAGGTTACATGAAGGAACATTTTGTGCGTGATTTAAATGTACTGGCTAATGCAAAATGAAAATTTCTACTCTGTAACTACCCTTCTGATATATTAATGGAGTTTGTTCAAAAACATGGATGGTATACCAAAACCATAGATATGCCACTAACAGCAGGAAATAGGCTTAAGGCGTCCCAATGAAAAAGAAAAAAAGAAATCCTTGTGGCAAACTATCCCATTTAAATGAAGCATTTTATATTCTTTATTATCATTAGATATGAAAACCAATAATAGTGTCTTGAATAAAAAATCTAAAGAAAGACAAAGACTTAGAATCAAACAAAGACTCAGACAAAAGGCATTTAAAAACAGAGAAATATCTTTTAACACCATCAAAAAAAGATATGAAAAATATAAACTACAACCGAAAATTAAGCAGCAACTACCCAAGGACTAATTGACTAAATGTATTTGGACTTTTTCTTGGAGGCGGAGGCTCTACTATGGGCTATAAACTTGCAGGATGCAAACATTTGTGAGGGGTAGAAATTGACCCAAAAATGAGCAGAGTGTATATAAAGAACCACAAGCCTAAGTATTACTATGAGCAGGATATCAGAGAATTTAATCTCAGAGAAGATTTGCCTAAAGAATTGTATGCTTTAGATATTTTGGATGGCTCCCCTCCTTGTAGTGCGTTTTCAATGAGTGGAAAACGTGAGAAGGATTGGTGAAAACCAAGAGTTTTTAAAGAAGGACAAAAAAAGCAAACCTTGGAAGATTTGGTATTAGTGTATTGTGATACGGTTCTAAAACTAAAGCCTAAAGTAGCACTAATGGAAAACGTAATGGGACTCGTTGCAGGAGCATCTCAAAAATACGCACTTTCAGTTTGGGATAAACTCTCTAAAAATGGCTATGATGTACAACTCTTTGCGCTGAATTCCGCAACGATGGGAGTGCCTCAGGCACGTGAGCGTTTATTCTTCATTGCTAGAAGAAAAGATTTGAAACTACCTGACTTATATTTGGATTTTAATGGGTCTCCAATATACTTTGGAGCTATTGCAGATCAAAACCCTAAGCAGTATAAGCCCTTACGAGAATCCATTAAACTTAGGTGGCCTTATGTAGAATATGGTGATCAGAATCTAAAATTTGCGGATGCTAGGTACAGAAAACTAAAAACCTATAATGCTTTTTTTAGTACCAATATCCTCTACGACCATATTGTCGCACCAACGCTTACTTCAAATGGAGCTACAGTATATTATAATGAGGTTCGTAATCTTACCGATGCTGAATACGTTCGTATGAGTAGCTTTCCCTTAGATTATGATTTTTGCAATTTAGATGTTCGTAATATCTGCTGAATGAGTGTTCCGCCTCTTATGATATCATCAATTGCCCATGCAATTAAACAGCAATGGTTCTTTTGATAGTTAGTATTTATAGTAAGAAGTAAAAGAATGCTAGTTACGAGTTATCTTATTTTAAACAAGAGATTTTTATTTAATAAAAACAAAATGAAAACAAAAAAGCCTTTGAGTTCCCCATTTGTATATTATGGTGGTAAGCAAAAAATGAGTGGACTTATAACGAGCTTAATACCTAAACACCAGTTATACTGCGAGCCTTTTTGTTGAGGAGCTTCTGTATTCTTTAGAAAAGAGCCTTCTAAAATAGAAGTATTAAACGATACCAACACAGCACTAATTACCTTTTTTGAAGTAATTAAATCTGATTTTGGAATGCTTAAACTTTTAGTCGATAATTCCCCTTGCAGTAGAGAGGTGTTTAATCATGCCAAAATGGTTTTAAAATATCCAGCTCATTTTGATAGAATTAAAAGAGCATGGGCATTTTGGATTTTGTGCAATTTATCTTTTTCTGCAACACTCTCAGGAGGATATAAATACACTAGAGGTACTAATAAATCGGTGGTTAGTTTTCATAGAAAAAAAGAGCGTTTACAAAAATATCTTTTAGATAGACTAAAAAATGTCGATTTTGAATCTAATGATGCCATTGAGGTTATAAAATCTAGAGATTTTGAAGACGCTTTTTTTTATGTAGATTCTCCATATATTAGTGACTGCCCTGTTCATCAGGGACACTATAGTGGGTATAGGTCGGAAGATTACATTACTCTTTTGGACACGCTCTCTAAAATACAATGAAAGTTTTTACTCTCTAACTACCCTTCTGTTATTTTGGATGCTTATGCCAAGCGTAATGATTGGTTTGTGGTGTACAAACAAAGTAAAATAATAGCCAATAATAGTAATCTGCCAAGAAAAGACAAAGTAGAGGTTTTGGTAGCCAATTACTATATTGAATAAAAACATTTTAGAGTTGGTTGATACTGCTCTGTTTTACCAAAACTAGATTCAATAAGCTTTAACAAGACTTTGACAAAGGTATTTCAAGTATGTGATAAGCTCTAATTATAGTTAGAAATCAAAAAAAATGCTGAACAGAATAATACAGATTTAAAAATTCTCGATTCTTATTTTTACCAGTTAGTTTAAAAAATTGTTTTTGAGTGTATTAAAATTTAAGCACCAATCAAAATCCATAAAAATAGAATTTTGAAAAATTTAATTAGAAAAAATTGAATTATTAGAAGTGTTTTTTCAATAATTAGGACTCTGCTATGAGATTTTTCACAAACAATGATGATTAAGGGTTGTCAAAGGTCTATCAAACACAATTGAATGTTCTGACAAGTATAAATTGGCTTTAAGAATACAATTTTTGATACAGTCAAACGATAGAACAAACAACCTTTGACAAGACTTGTTACTAGAGTTATCAAACCTTTAATATAGTTTGTTATACTCCCCTTCAAGGTAAATTAGTCCTAGTATCAACCTTGCTTTAGCTTTGTCAATACAATATCAAAAAAATGCTCTTGAAAAATGGCTTTAAAAGGTTATACTAAATAAAAATTGTTACTCCCCTGTCAAGGCTATAAACAAGAGGTGTTACATCCTTTGTCAAAAGATTGATTGAGCTTATAACAGGGGACTGACAACCCTAGAAGTTACAAGGTACTACCTTGGGTGATAACCATTAGTTAGCATTTAATTAATAACCAAATAAGTAATGCAAATTGCAAAATCAGAAGCCGAGAGAATTCTTGGGGTGAGTTATACGACTTTTTATAATCGGGTTAATAAACTTTGAATTGAGCTGATTACTAAAATTGATACTAGAGGAAAGAGCAGTTACATTGAGTGGGAGGATTTACAAAAGATGGCAACAGCTATGGGTAAATCAATAGAAGGGGAGTCTACTAATAAAGAATCTGAATCCAAAAAAGAAACCCCAAAAGAGCAAGAGATCACAAACGGGGCAGAGCAGGAAGATAAAATTCAACAGATTCAACAAGAAAATTTTACGCTTCAATTAAAAGTTAGACAACAAGAGGAGTCCTTAAAAGCTAATAATGAAGTCATCACACTTTATAAAGAACAAACACAGCAACTTCAAAACGGACTGCAACAGGCACAATCGCAGTTTAATATGATGTACTTACAAATGATTAAAACCTCTAATAAAGCCACTGGATTTTTAATAGCTAGTATAGCGCTAACTATATTGTTAGTATTATTCATCGGACTTGTAGCACGAGGAAAATTGAAGTTTTAACAGGGGAGTGACAGGGTTTAGTAACAATGTTTCAATCCTTGACAAGCGTTTATTAATCTTCGCCCCGATAATGATTCCCAAAACTAAACCAAATCTATAATGAGTGTTATAAATCAGTAGCACAGAGCCAAAAACAATCAAAATTATTAAAAAATAACAACCCAAAATATTTAGTAAGCTTAGGTGTTTAATATGTTACATAACTTAAATGTTTATATTGTTTATAGTACTTAAAAACTTAGTTATAAAGCCTGTTTTGAAAAGATTCGGCACCAGAAATGGAACAGAGTATAACATAAATGGGGTGGAGTATTTCAAATTCGGTTTGCATCAGCTACAAAATTGGGGCGAAATGCTTCAAAAACAGCCAGCAAGTGCTACTTATTTGGGGACTTCACTAAGGTTACAAATTCGGGGCGATATACTCTTGAAGTATTACAATTAAAAATTACAGTAGCTAAGAGTTGTAGCTTAAAACATAAATGTTTTATTTTATAAAACGGGCCAATGAATGCCACACAACTAACAGTTAAAAAATCACATGATTTAGTAACGGCCAGGCACAGTTTTACCCTTATGGAAATGAGACTTTTTACCATAATAGTAAGTCTAATTGATGACAGGGATGAGGATTTTAAAACCTATAAAATTCCGATTAAAGACATCATTGATACTTTTGAGCTAAAATCTAAAACTATCTATGCTGAAATTAGTCAGCTAACCACTAGCATGCTCAAAAAAGTAATTACCATTCCACTTAGAGAAAATAACCAAGAGAAAGAGTTGAAGACAACTTTAGTTTCATCGTTTAAGTACAACGTAAATGGAAGAGGTATTCTTGAAGCTACGTTCCATCCGGCTATGAAACCATATTTGTTGCAATTAAAAAATAAATTTTTGTTGTATGATTTGAAAAATATTTTAAAAATCTCTAGTGGAAACTCCATAAGAATGTACGAGCTATTAAAATCATACGAGGGGATTGGCAAAAGGGTATTTGATATTGAGGAATTAAAACAGATTCTAGGCGTGGAAGATAAGTATTCTAAATTCGCCAATTTTAAAACACGTATTTTACTCAAAGCGCAAGAGGACTTATTACAACACACCGATATTAGTTTCACTTTTGAAGAAATTTCAGAGAATTCTCGCCGTGTGGAGAAAATCACTTTTTACATTCATAAAAACTCACCAAAGCAAAAATTAAAAGGTAAAACGGGTAATAATACAATTGAAATAGTTAATGAAGCTAATTGAAGTAATCCACTAGATACCATAAGGGGTTTGGGGGTATTGCAATCGGTTATAGATTCTGAAATACTTCCGCATTACAATGAATTATATATTCAAGAAACTTTAAAAAATTGTCAATTGCATTTTAAAACCAATAAAGTAGCTAATCAAGCTTGATTTTTTTTGACTGCTTTGCAAAAAGGATACTATAAAAATCAAATAGAAATAGAGCAGTCAAAGCAAAACAAAAAAGATCAAAATAAACAAGAGCAGTTATTTCAGTCACAAAATCAGCAAGGACAAAAAAATCAGCAAGAAGAGCAATTACAGAAATTAAGAGGGCAGTATATGGATAATGATTTTATTGAACTGGTTTTAGAGCAATATGAGTGAAATTTTTTACATCCAATAATGAAAAAGGATTGGGCGGCGGGAAAGGTTAATAAGTTCTTGCAAGGATTTGTGGATAGAAAACTAAGAGAACTCTATGGTGATAATTAAAAATAAGTTATTTGTTTTTACAATGAATTTTCTATCCAATCACACTACTAAGTTCAAACATAGGTAAGTATAAAGCGACCAATAAAACTCCTACTATTAGCCCAACGATAATAATAATAAGAGGTTCAATAATTGTTGCAATTAATTTTGATTGTCGTACAACGTCATTGTTGTATTGCTCGTTTAATTGATTAAACACAAATTCCGTTTGATTGGTTTCTTCGGCTACTTTAACTAAAGAAATAATTCTTTGGTCAAACATTGCATTTCCAATAAGACTCTCACTTAAACTTTTACCTTTTAAGATGCTTTGTTCTACTCGCTCCAACGATTGTTGTAAAGGCACAAAACCAATCATATTTTTAACCATTTGAATACTATTCAAAATTGGAACTTTAGAACTTGTAAGTAGTGATATGGCTTGAGTAAATTGGGCTAAGTATATTTTACTCATAAAAGCACCTATAACAGGTGTTTTTAGTATAAGATTGTGCAAAAAGGATTTAACTCTAAAATTTTTCATTAGATACTTTCCTAGTAAAATGGAAAGGAATATGAGTAAGAAGAAAATCCATCCATACGATTTTATACTTTGAGAAACAGCAATAATTATCCTTGTTAGAAAAGGTAGTTCTATTTTGTTTTGTCTAAAAATATCTTCAAACATCGGTACTACATAACTAAGCATAAAGAAAACTACTAAAACAGCTGTTGATAAAACAATTATAGGATATGTTAATGCACTAATGACTATTCTTTTCT
The DNA here is from genome assembly GCF_044341265.1 of Flavobacterium sp. GTDB lineage: Bacteria > Bacteroidota > Bacteroidia > Flavobacteriales > Flavobacteriaceae > Flavobacterium. Next base: position 24,068 of record NZ_JBIISA010000019.1, on the reverse strand, counting down.
GCTCATTTTTTCTTTCAAAGAAAACACCTAAACTTAAACAAACTTTTGAGAGTGTTCCTGTTTCTTCACCAATTTTAATGGAATAATATTCATATTGTGTAAAATGTTTGGTCTGATTAATAGCCTCAGAAAAGGGTTTACCATTAATCACATCTTGTAATATGGTTTGATAAATAACTTTATGAGCTTCTTTTTTTTGATTCTCTTTTATAAGATGTAAAGCATCTTTTATGGTTATTCCCGCTTTCAAAAGAACACCTAACTCACTATAGAATTCAAACTTTTGTTTTGCAGAAAACCCATTACCAAAAAAAATGATTTCTTTTTTTAATAACTTTTCAATATCAAAGCTTGACTCCTTTTGAGTTTCTTTATTGGATATGTTTTCTAGTTTAAAAGCCATCTTGATTCATAAATAAAGTTGCGTCATTTTTCTTAAAAACAAAAAAATGGGAATCTGAAGCTTCTTTTTTTTCAATAAAAGAAATAGCATCTATTCTTCCTGAGTTGACATTTGTACCTTCAAAACATATTTTTTCAATTTGAACTTTTGTGTTCAAAGTATCTGTATTTCGTAAAATATATTCTTGATTAAAATTATAAAAGATTGAGTCTGTTTCAGACTTTAAAATTAACTGATTAGACTTAGAATCAAAATTTATGTGAGAATAGTTGTTAAAGTCTAGCCATATTCTTTGTTTAAAAAAAGCTAATTCCGTAGTTCTGTTGTAATTCATTTGAATAGTATGAATTTGTTTTTTTACTAAATTCAAAACTGTAAAAGCCAATCCTACAACAATAAGTGTAATTATCATTGCAACTAGCAATTCTGAAAGCGTGAAGGATTTTATTTTTTTATTCATCTATTCTAGTTTTTACTATAACTTTTAAAGATTGCTCTTTTCGTGCTTTAAATTCAATAATGCTATTGGTGTTCTTTTCAATTACTATGTTCCAATTCTGATAACGCTCTTGATAGGGAAGAAGTATTTTCTTATTTTGATATTCATATTCTAATTCATAAAGTCTGTTTTCTATCTCAGTTGTATTATTATTAAATCCATTTAGTAATAGATTGTTTATTATTAAACTAGAAACCACAAAAATTATTACAATCAAAACGGTTGCTACTAAAGATTCAACTAGCGTTGCAGATTTTATTTTCTTTAATACATCCATTTAGCCACTGATTTTAAATTGTCTTTAAATAATAATCCGCTAAATGACTCAGGAAAATCGTCATTTACTATTTGTCCGTTATACAAATGGTTTATAAAAATTGATCCTGCTGCATTAACAATAAATTGCTCCGTATAAACACTTCCAACAACTTTACCTTTTAATTCCAAGTTTCCTTGGCAATAAATTTCTCCTTTTACAATTGCCTCTTCACTCAAGGTTATTTGTGTTTTAAAATCATTTTCTTTTATCGATTTTAAAAAACAAATAGTTCCTAATATTTGAGTGTTTTTTTCAACTTGAATATGATAATCTAATGGGTTAGAATTTAGATTTGCTACACTTTCTTTTTCTTGAATTAAAACTAGAGCAGAAGGATAATTTAGTTTGCAATTTTTACCAACTGTAATTCTTTTGTTTGTTATTACTTGAAAAGTTCCCACTACTTCATCTTCTATTTCAACTATTGGAGCTATGATAATAACATCTCGTAAAACAGCTGTTTTTTTTATCTTTACTAGCTCATCAGATTTAATTATGATATTACCAGTAATTGAAGTGCCATCGAGTTCAATTATTCCCTTTTGATACATTATTTTGGTAGGCTTTAAAAAGGAGTTAATTATCTTACTTGTATTGTCCCATCCCAAATAATTTTCCTCTGAAAATTCTGTATTGTTTTCAAAAACTTCTCCTAGCTCTTTATACATACTATTTAACTCGGGTAATTTTTTAATACTGTTTTTGATTACTCCTTCTACGAGCTGACTACCAAAAAAACTCTCTCCAGCAATATAGCCTGGACTAATTCCTTGACTAGGAATATAAACCAATCCTTTTAAAACGGTTTTTCCAACCACAACTAAAGGTTTGTAATTGTCTTGTAAATATAAACTTGGTCTTTTTTCTTTGGTTATTTTAGTTCCAAGTAAAGCTGATTTATAGAATATTTTTTTTCTATGAGTGGTCTTTACAATTCCTTTTTCAAAAATTCCCCAATTGGATAGTTGGACTTCAACTTTTTGGTTCTCATTTGTAAGCTCTGGAAGAGTTAAGGTATCTTTCAAAGTCGTTTTTTGGTTTAATAAATGATTAATCCCTGAATTAGCTAACTGAATATTTTCAACGGTTGCTTTAGATTGTTCAATAAAATAGGTGTGAGTATTTTGAAGCATTACTAAACCAGCTAATAGCAAAGCAATGATTACCCCAATAAAAATAGTAAACTGAAGTGCACCCGAATAAACTTTATTTTTTAATAGCCATTTCACTATTGAATGAAAATTATTTTTAAATCCCCTTTATAAAGTGTGTAAATAGTTTCTCTGTCACCATCCTTTAATTTTACTCCTTCTTGTTGCTCTCCTTTTTTCATTAAGTAGGTTTTGCCATTAATAATTAGCATGTAAACTTTCACTTTCTCTTTGTTATCAGAGACGATTCCTTTATAGCTAACCTCTGGCCATTGTATTTCTTCTTTTATTTTAGGTGCTTTATGGGTCGTGATAGCTTTTTTAACTTTATTACTATTTTCACTGGAGCTTATACTTCCTAAAAAAGGATCTCTTTTACTTATTGATATATTAAAAGTATCTTTATCCTTTATATTAAAAGGCTTTATGCCAATCTCAGCATTAGGAATTAGCTGCTCATCATCACTAGTAAAAGTAAAAAATTGATATAAAACTGCTCCCCAAATAAGTAAAACTATAGGTAGAAGAATATATATGTTTTTTTTATTTTTCATTATCTAGTTGATGGTAAAACTGAAAGTATTACTAACATTACCAATATTTCCAGCTGAATCAAAAGCCTTAACTCTCCAATAATAGGTTCCCGAAGTTAATGTTTTAGAATAAGGACTCGTAGCCTGAGCTTTAGAATTTAAAGTTGTCAAGGCGCTATTAGTATAAATATAAATGCTATCTCTTTCAGAACTTCCAATTATTGGAGTTCTATTCCATGAAAATGAGACATCTGTTGTGGAAGAACTAGTTGAATTTGCAGGAGTAACAAGTGTTGGTGTATTGGGAGCAGTTACATCAACTAGAATGGAGCGAGATGTGTATAAAGTATTATCTGAACCATTTGATGCTCTAACTTTCCACTGATAAGAACCCTCAGCAAAAGTGTAATTGTAGGATGTACTACTTGTATTTTGGTCTAATACTAAAGTATTTGAGCTATCAAATACTTGTAATTGATAATTAGCAGCACCAATGATTGCTTGCCAAGAGAGGCTTTGAGTAGCTAGGTTGGTTATTAAATTATTAGTGGGAGTAACTAAAGTTACTGTATTGCTTTGAAAATCATCATTACTTGCAATGGTAATTGTTCGTGTAGAATAAGAAGTGCTATAAGAACCGTTTAAAGCTTTTACACGCCACTCATATTGTCCTACAGGTAATTGATATGAAAAGGAATTGCTAGTCACAATAGTATCTAAAACAATTTGAAGTGGAGCAGTAAAACTAGGTTTTGCAATTTGAAGCTGATACTGAGTTGCATCTTGAAGATTCTCCCACGAAAAGGTTACGCTTGTCGAAACAAATTGAGCATTATTGACTGGAGCAGTTAACTGAACATACTTATCCGAAATATCCTCTTCAGATACAATTTCACTGCATGAAATTAGGGACAAGAAAATTAACAGATTAACAAAAAAAAGTCGCATGTATTTTAAAACCATCTTCTTTAGTTTTTATAGGTTATGATATAAAACATTTTTGTGCAATTACATTTTAAACAAACGCTCACTTTGTTTGTTTTCTTTCATTTTTGAATAGGTAGCTCCTTTACAAGAATTACACTCCTTTACAATATCGGCTAGATACCACTGATGTTTTTTATTTAAAGCCCAACAACTTTTTGAGAGTTCATATGCTATTACCACACCCGATTGTAAATCTATTGTTTGTATTTTTTTATTTTCTTTATATAAAACCAAAGTATACTTTTTATTAGAACTATTTACTAAATAATAAGTATCTGCTTGTCTTATTTTTTCTATATTATCATTAGATAAAGTAGTAGCTATGCTTGTAATAACTTTAGATTTTTTTGTGTCTTTTAAATAGGTTAAAACCTGTTTATTATGCTCTGCATTTATCTCACTCATGTAACCTTGCATATCTAAAACACTAATGGTTACCATCTCGGGTTTTGTTTCTATGCTATCAATAAATTTAACTTCAGGTTGGCTTTGGTTGTATTTGGCTTTTTGTAAGTAGGCTTTATTTAGTTTTTTGTTAAAAGGGACAATGCTCACATCTACTCTAATTTTGTTTTCTAAAATCGGAAACACTTTTGTTGAGAAATCATTTTTGTAAAAAAGCGATTTAGACTGCCCAATGCTACCAATTTCTGTTGTTGCATCAGTTATCTTGTATTTTCTGTTTTTTATTGAAACACTTTGACAGGAAAATAAACCTAAAAGAACTACTAAAAGAATATATCTCTTCATGAATTTTGATGTTTTTGTAAAAATATACATTTATTACTTATGTTTTTAAGACTTCATCTTTCAAAGTATAAAATTATTGATTTATCTTTTGATTGGTCTGAACTATAATAGTGGTGATTAAATAATCCTTATTAATTTTATAATTGTTTTTCTTTATCGTGTAGATGTGTTTGATTTGACCTAAACTCTGTTTGTTTTCCAAAGCACTAATTAATTGGAGTACTCCATTAAAACTTCCTTCTAAAGAAAAACTATAACTTAAAGTTTGGGTATTTTTTTCAATAAAAACATGAGGCTTTTGAAAATCAACTATTTTAAGACCATATGAATCACTAGATAATGTAAGCTGTTTTAATAATTCATTTTGAAAATTAGAGGATAAAAAACTATTTTTTGCCATCCAAAGATCAATCTGTTTTTCTTTGTATCTTAGATTAGCTAGTACTTTGGGTTGATTACCCTCAGAAGTCATTTCCTTGTTTAGGTTATACTGATTTCTGTAAAATAGGGTTTTAGAAATAGCAAAGCTGTAGCTCAAATACAGAACAACTATAAAGCCAAAAATCAATATCTTGTTTTTTCTATTTAATTTCATTGGGCTTCAAATTAACTTGTAAAGTAAAAATTGACTGATTGTTCTCATTTTTTCCAAAGTGAACAATATCGGTGGATTTAACCCATGACTTAGTGCCTATTTGCTCAAACCAATTAGTAAGCTCTTTTGCATTTGTTGTAATTCCTGATAACGTAACTACATCTGATTCAAAAACTAAAGCCTCTTCTATTTTGATGTTTTTTTTCAATGGATGATAAACCAGTTCGTTTAGTAAAATTGAATTAGGTAAATCTTTTACTAATTCATTGACCAAAAAAGAACTCTTTGAATCAAAAAAATTAGTAGAATTTTTAAGTTTTGCTTCTTTTTCTTTCAAACGCTGTTTAACTTGTTTTATTTGAGTTATCATGTCTTTATTAGCAAGTACATCTGAACTACTCTCAATAGACTTTTTATAATAAAAGTTGAAAAGAAAAAAATTAATTAATAAAATAACGAGTAATGCGAAAACCATAAAACGTAGCCCTTTTCTAAAAAAACTATTTTGATAGAAATTATTGTAAAGTTTTTCATTGATAAGATCCACACTCCCAGAAAGGTTTTTGTTAGGTATAATTTTTTGCAATACACTACAAAATCCCAATAAATAGGTGTTTTGAATTTCAAGACCATTAATGTCGTAGGTTTTCACTAAAGAATCTTGATTAGAATTTAAAATCGATTCCTTATCTATATCTATACTTTGCGAATTGGTATTAATGATTTTTGAACCCACATAATCACTTATTTGTGACAGCCCACAAACACCTAGACTAATTGAAGTAATCGATAGTTTTAAATCTTTAAATTGTTGCAACAACTCTTCAATATAACTTTTTCTACAAATAGCAATTATAGACTTTTGATTCAATCTCCAAATTTGATAATAGAAGTCTTCCAACTTAATATTAGGAAATGCTTTGTGAAGTAGTTTAGTATCTATGCCCTCAGCGGTGTCAATTTCTTTATGAATTACCTGATTATTATTGATAGTTAAAAAAATAGGAAGCTCTTTGTTTGGTCTGTTAGTTAAATTATCAATTGAACTTCGTTTTTCTTTATTTTCAATGAGAAGCTCATCTGCTTTTTTTTTAATGTGTAAAACCGCTATTCCGTCTTCAGAATCTAGACAATATAATTCCATCCCCACAAACTGGGAACCCAATAGAGCATTATCTAGTCTAGGCAATTGCATTAATAAATAACGGTTGGCTTTATTAAAACTGATAATTTCTTTTTTGAATCTTCTCTTTTCCTTGAACTAAACAGCCATTTTATTACTGGAATTCTTGCAAGAAAAGGGACTCCTGAACCTGAATCATTTTTAACTTTCTCCTCCAAACCACCAAGTACAATAATATCTTGATCCTTTACTCTAATAATTGATGTAAACTCTCTAGAATTTATCCCTGGAGGAGCGTCTTTATCCACCTTTTGACCATTAAAGCTTGATTGAACAACTTTAATATCCATCGTAATATCTCCATCACCTGATACTAATGGTTTTATGGATAATGATAACTCAGCGTCAATAGGTTGATAGTTTTTAATTTCTGAAGTTTGTGGAATTTGTGAACCATAGAAATTTTGATTAGTCACAACATAATAAGTTGTTTCTCCTATAGAAAGATAAGCTCTATGTCCATTTAAAGTAGATAATCTTGGAGTAGAACGAATATTTAAATTTCCATTAGTTTCTAAGGCTTTTAGACTTAAATAAAAATTTGGAATTACTTTTCCGATATTCAAGGAACCAAAGCCATCAAAGTGATTGATTATGTTATTAATTGTATTTGCGCCATAGGTTATATCTGCCGATGGGAATACGCTTCCTGTTGTGGTTACAGGTTTGTCTCCAATACCTGCTTTGATTCCTGTTTCAATAGTAGCCGAGCGACTAACTTCTAAAATCATTACTTCAATTAAAACCACAGGTACTTCTTTATCAATGTATTTGATAAAAGATTCGAATCTATTAATATTTTCAGCTGGTCCACATACAATAAAACTGTTTAACTCAGTATCAATTTTTATATCCAAACCATTTTTTACCTCATTTGGGATAATGCTAAAAATATCACCACCACTTTTTGAGCTAGATGAATTGTCCGTGTTGTTTTGAAAATTACTATTATTATTGTTATTCTTATTGTCAAATGAATTGAAATTTGTAAAACTAGATTGATTATTTAATCTTCCTGAACTTCTACCTTCTTTTGAAGGATCACTCAAAAGCTCGATGGATCTATTCATCAGCTGAATGGCCTTGATATTTCTTTGAGTTAGTTGATTCTTTAAACCAAAATAATAGATATTATCCTTTTTGAAGTAGGAATAATTATCACTCACTTGCGGATTTATTTCGTTAGAAGCACCATAAGAGGTTGTTGATGTATTTTGATTTGCTGAACCAACAGCTGAATTTTTTGATTCAAATATCTTATCAAGTAACTCATCAAAAGTTATGTTTTTAGCTTTAACTGTTGCGTTTCCAGCACTCTCCAGTGGATTGGAAATAAACATATCAATATTTAATTCTGATCCAATATCATAAACAATATTTGAAATGGGAGTATTTTCAAAATCAACTTCTAAAACCTTTTTGTCAGCATCTAAGATGTTAAAAAAGAAATTAGATTTCCTAGACCTTATAGGTTTTGATGCTCTGGGTGTTGATGAACCATTTGAAGCACTCGAACTAGAATTTACAACATCTTGCTCTAATGATTCAAACAAATAGAAGTTATCCTTAGTTTTGGTAACATTTAAATTATTAGCGTAAGCTAGTTTATTTAAAGCATCATCAAAAGGAGTATTCTTGATGTACGCTGTTAGTAGTTTGTTTTCAAGTCCTGGAGTAAAAACAATATTTTTACCACTTACATCTGTTATTTTTTTAAAAGCATCATACAGCTTATCGTCTTTTAAATTCAGTGACAACAAGCTCTGGTCAATGGAATAATCTACCTCAATTGTTTTGGGCTCAATTTTCTCAATTGGTTTTTCATATCTTTTAATAGCAATGATGTTTCCTGTAAAATCAATTCTTAAATCATATTCTTTACATAAAAAGACAAGTAAATCAGCAACAGTAACATCAGTAAAATTATTCACTATTGAAATGGAACTAAGTGAAGGTTCCACACTAATATTTACTTTATGAACCTCTGATACTGCCAGAAAAAAACTAGAAAGAGTAGTTTCCTTTACATTGATGTTTACTTTTTGTCCAAGACCAGGAACATCAGCAATTAAAGCATCAATATTATACTTTATCTGTTGAATTCTGTTTTCTTGTGAAAAACTCTTGGAGATGGAAAAAATAAGTAATGATAATAAAAGTAGTTTCTTCATAAAAAGCAGACTCAAATGGTTTTGAATTCAAATATAATTTTTTTAATCCATTAACAAAGAAAAAACTTCTTCAACAGAAGTTACCCCTTCACTAATCAAATTTATAGCATTAGACTTTAGTGTTTGAACTTTGTTTTTTTCTAAATATTCATCAATTGATAGTTGATTGTTTTTAATATGTCCCATAAGTTCTTTATCAATTGGGAGAATTTCGTAAATAGCTTTTCTTCCTAAATAACCTGTATGGTAACAATTTTGACAACCCACAGCTTCAAAATGATATTCTAATTGATTTGGAATAGTAAATCCAGTTGGGAAAATTTCACTTGTTACAGATTGTCTTTTTTTACATGATGGGCATAATTTTCTAACTAGTCGTTGAGCAATACTTACATTTAAAGTATTTGCAATTAAAAATGAGGGAACTCCCATATCTATTAATCGTGAAACGGTTGCCCAAGCTGAATTAGTATGAATTGTTGATAAAACTAAATGTCCTGTGAGTGAGGCTCTAATTGCCATATTAGCGGTATCAACATCACGAATCTCTCCCACCATAATAATATCAGGATCTTGTCTTAAAAAAGTACGAAGTGTTGACGCAAAATCAAGACCTATACTTTCTTTTAATTGCACTTGATTAATTCCTTCTAAGGTATATTCAATTGGGTCTTCAACAGTTAATATATTAGTGTTGGGTTTGTTGAGTGTCTTTAAGGTTGCATAAAGAGTTGTAGTCTTTCCTGACCCCGTTGGACCTGATATTAAAACGATACCATTGGGTTTTTTAATGTTCTCTAGATACACTTTTAGCTCTTTGTCAGTAAAGCCAAGTGTATTTAAATCGATATGAGAAGTATCTTTACTTAAAAGTCTTAAAACAACTTTCTCACCATAAAGAGTTGGCATTACCGACACACGAATATCAAAATCCTCCTGCTCAGTAACTATAGAAATTCTTCCATCTTGAGGCAGTCTTTTTTCAGAGATATCAAGTTGTGCACGAATCTTAATTTTATTTATAATTATTGGATATTCCTCAAGCGATAAGTGAAACTGTTCTTTAAGTTTACCATCTAATCGAAGTCGTATTCTAGCTTTACTCTCAAAAGGTTCAAAATGAATATCACTACTTCCTATTTCTTTTGCCGTGAGTACTATCTTTTCAAGAAAGTCATTACTGTAATGAATATTGGATATTTTAGCATTTGTTTTTTTTCTATAATTTATGCTAAGCAAAGTATCAATATCTTCTTTTTGCTCTTCCACTAATTTTATTGGATAACCCAGCACTACTTGCAACTCAAGTTCTAAATTGGCAATACTTGAATTATCTGTTTTAAAATAAACAACCTCTTTTTCCTTGTGCGAAGGAACAATGCGATAATTATAAGCCGTTTCAGCATCGATTAATTGTTGCAATTCAACTGGTATTTCAAAAGATGTATTCATTTAGTATGCAAATAGAAAATTACAATTTATAAAAAAAGTAGCACAGTAGACAAAAGCAAAAAAAAGAGCCATAAAACCCGCAAGTGGAATTGTTGAATGTTCTTTATAGCTCTTCTTTAATAAAAAATGCATTAGGAGCGAAAAAAATAATGAAAATACAAAAAGCACATAAAAAGAAATTATTGAAAAACAAAAAGCCAAAGCTATAAAAAATAAAACATCACCCATTCCTATGCTTTGATCAACTAGTTTTTTTTTCAATATTATTTTACAGTACACCCAAAGAATTAAAAGTACTGTTGCTATAAGACTTAAATTCACTAAGGAGTTTATAATAATGGCATTTGATTCTAAAAAGCTCTTTTGTATAAAAAAACCTAAAATTCCAACTAGTGGATAGCAAAACCAATACACCAATCGTTCTTTAACATCTTGCCAAATGATAACTGTTAACACTAAAACCAGTACAATTTTCAATACAATCATTTAATCTTTGGTAACTTGTGTTGGATTTCCATTTTTATCTACTTCCCAAACATTAAAAATTCCATCACCATTAAAATCAGTTACCGCTGTAGCTCTTGCTTTGAAATCTGTATTACTTGATTGAATAATTTCATATTCATAATTAGCAGAGCCATTTTGCTTTACTGTTTTTGGAGTTTCAAAATCAAGTTCATTGAAATCAGAACTGTATTTTGAATACATAAAATAATATTGTTTTTCAGAATTGTATATAGCCTTTAATTGTGTTTGCGCCTCAATACTTTTTGCTTTAGAAATTAAAGGCATAAGGTTAGGCAAAGCTATAAGAAGTAATATGCCAATAATTGCTAATACAATTAGTGTTTCTTGTAGGTTAAAAGACGGTATTTTTTTTGTAGTAATAGTTCTCATAAAGCGTCAGTGGTTATCATAGCAAACAAATATATGTAAAAAATATTTTAAAATACTGTATAATATTTTGTTAATTTTTAAGTTTTATTTTTTATTATTGTAGGAAATTTAATTTAATAATATGAAACGATTACCACTTATTCTATCAGCCTTAGCTATTTTATTGGCCGCTGTCTCTTTTTACTTTGCAAAATCAAGCTCTGAACTAGTTTATGTTGATGTCAATAAACTCATTGAAGGATATAAAAGAACTAAAATAGCAAAAGCTGAATTTGATAAAAAAGCCAATACAATGAAGGGGAATATTGATTCTTTGATGACAGGTTGGCAAAAAGAACTTCAATCTTATGAGAAAGAAAGGGCTTCGCTATCTCCAAAAGAGCTCCAACTAAAGCAAGAATTATTACAAAATAAACAACAACAAATCAATGGTTATCAAGAAGCAATACAGAAAAAAATACAAGAAGAAGATAAAAAAGTAACACAAACTGTTATTAATGATATCAATGATTATGTTAAAGAGTATGGAAAAAAACATGGTTATAAAATAATTTTTGGAGCAAGTGGAGGAGGAAACATAATGTATGCTGATGATTCCTCTGATTTGACAGAAGAGGTTTTAAAAGGATTGAATGCAGACTATGGTACAAAAAAGTAATTACCTATTATTATTGTTAATTTTTGTTTCTGCTTGTGCAAACAAAACTTTTGATAACACAGAAGAAATAACAGAATATATTAAAGAAGAGGAGAATAATTATTGTTATAAAAAAAACATTGAAGGTATAGAATACATTCTTCAGTATAAGCCAACTGATTTATTAGTTGAACAAGAATTAAATGATAAAACAGATCAAAAAAAAATAGAACAATTAAGAGATAAGTATAAGAAATACATGTATTTTAATTTATCAATGTCTCTTAACAACCAAGAGTTACTTAGTAATGTTGCTCGAGATAAATCAAAATTTGGACAAATGGTGAATGATTTAGCTTTTGGAATGGAAGAAAAAGTAAACCTATTTACACCAAAAAATGATACGCTAGCAATGGCAGATTTTATATATCCTAGAATGTATGGAATGACCAACAATACAAGTATCATGATAGTATATCCTAGAGATAAAAACTATTTAAAAGAAGATTATATATACTTTACTGTCGAAGACTTAGGTTTTTACACAGGTGAAGTCAAATTTAAAATAAAAACACTAGAAATAGTAAACGAGCCACAATTACGATTTAATTAGTATTATATGAGAAAACATCAAAAACGCCAACGATTTATAGCAACTTTTTTTCTGTTAATCTTTTTTCCAACATTAGTGCCAACTAATTTATTTGCCTCAAATAATGGACCTAAATCACCAGAAGCTGCATCTTTTGAGCCTGTTGATGCAACTGATATGGTGAATCTTTTAACAGGACAATACAGCTATGTTTTACCTTTATTAAACGTGCCAAGCCCCGAGGGTGGTTATCCTTTAGCACTAGGATATCATGCAGGTATTGCAATGGACCAAGAATCCTCTTGGACTGGTTTAGGATGGAATGTTAATCCAGGAGCTATTGATAGAAGCATTAATGGTTATCCAGATGATTATAATGCCTCACATTTAAATGAATATTTTTATGATTCTGGAGGTGAAGCATATGCTTCTTTTGTTTCAGTAGGCTATTCTGTAGGTGTGGCTTCGGTTGGACTGGGGTTTAATTGGGGAAGCAATCAGTCTTTAGGAGGATTTGTTAGTACGGGGGTTGGTTTTGATATTGGCGGAGGAAACAATATTGGAGTAAATTCAAAAATTGGAACTTCCGGTGCTTCAGTGGGTGTTGGCGTTCAATTTGCGGGAGGGTTAAGTGTTGGGGTTGAGGCTAGCACAGATGGCATTGTAGGAGGAAACATTGGGTTTGACAGTAATGGAGCTGGATTTAGCATGGGTTATGACTCTTCTGGTACTTTTTCGCAATCCATGAGCGGTGGTGGATTAGGTATTTCTATGGTAACGTCAAGTAAAGGGCTACGTGCGTCAGTTAAAGCTGGAGGAGTTGGTTTTAGTACTTCATTTAATAATACATTAAAAATGGGGGAGTATTCAACAAGTACAAGCGGCTGGGTTGTGCCTCTTTCTGTTCCTACACCAATTGGAATTTTCAGCTTATCTTTTGGTAAACAAACATTTAAGTATTGGTTAGCTAAAAATAAAGACAATTATGTAACAGGACCTCTTTATTTTCAAAATGGTGTAAAAGATATATTCAAACAAAAATATATTCCTCCATATATTGCTTCCCACACGGTTACATATTTTTGCTATTGGACTCCGTCGAATCAGACTTTTTGTACTTATAATCCAATTACCTCGGGACCACATTCAATAAATGGGCAACATCACGTTATTGCTACTTGTTCTGGAAATGTTAATGACGGTTTTCCCGGACCACATACTACTTCAGGACATTGGATCCAAATTCCTGTTAATAATGCCTTTATGGATATAAATGAAACATCGATAGAAGCTTCAAATTTAGCTTCATCAAGTAATTTTACTGATAATAATATGTCATTTCCAAATTATGATAATTTTAATATTCAAGCTCAAGGTTTGTCGGGAAGCATGTCTTCTCCAATATATAAAAATGGTGCTCTAATTGGATTGACAGGGAATGAAAATAATCAAGGATATGCACTTAAATATAATATCAATGGGAGTTCTCCTGTACCTGATTATGCAAAGTTTAACGAGAAACCTAAATTTTATTTAGAGAATGAAATAAGTACCTATATCAATGTTTTACCTGCAAATTATAACGCAACTTCTACAAATAGTGACATATTAAATTATTATGTGACAGGCAGTGTTGATTTACAGGCTAAACCTAGACGAAAAACATCTTCTTTTATTGAATATTACAGTAATGATGAAATTGTTAATAATATTACCGTATTGAAACAGAATGGATATTTGCAACCTTCAGTTTCAGGTTTTGATAGATCAATAATGCCAAAGGAAGGTGTTGGAGCTTATAAAATTACGGCTATCGACGGTAAAACGTATCATTATTCTTTACCTGTTTACAACCATGAAATAATAACGAGAACTTCAGGAGTTGTTTCAGATAATAGACAGGATGAATCACAATCTTATATGGAAAAAAGACAGTTAGAACCTTATGCAACCCATTGGTTATTAACCGCTGTAACTGGACCTGATTTTGTTGATAATGGTGACGGTATTCCTAGCGATGGAGATTTAGGATATTGGACAAGTTTTGAGTATGGTAAATGGACAGATGGTTTTATTTGGAAAGCACCTTATAAGAAGGAATATATTCGTGATGATAATAATCCTAAAATAAAAACTTGGATTAGGGGTAGAAAACAATTATATTATTTAGATAAAGTAAAAACAAGAACTCATACGGCACTTTTTGTAAAAAGCCAACGAACAGATGCGGCTTCTGAAAATTGGATATATAATTCAGTTAATCATTTAGATGATAATAGCGGAAATTATTCTAATCAGTTTACAGTTCCTTCACAAAATCAACTTCGTTTGGATAAAATTATTTTGCTTAAAAATCAAGATGATACTGTGGACAAAACATTTGGATTAGATTCTAATCAAAGTGTTACTATAGGATATGTTAATTCAGATAAAACAAGTGAAAATGCAAAATATAATTTGTTCGATAACATTATTGACTACCAAGACAATTGGCAAAGTTCCATATCTAAAGCTATTAAAGTAATTGATTTTGGATATGATTATAGTTTGGTGCCAGGAGATAATCGTTTAACTTTGAAAAATGTAAATTTTAAAGGAAAATCTGAAAATAATATTTTGCCCCCATATCAATTTGAATACAACAATAGTAATTCTTTATTTAATATTGATGACAATGATGGATGGGGATATAATAGCAAAAATAGTTCTTTATGGTCATTATCAAAAATAATTACTCCGTTGGGTGGTCAAATTAATATAGAATATGAATCAAATATTTGTAAGTCAATTACAAATAATAAATTTGATTTTAATAGTTCTAGTGGAGAAAATGTATTTTTTGATGAGTACATAAATCCGCAAAATAAGTTAGAATTTAAAGCCAAATTAAAATACAGTTTTGGAATTGATGTAGGCTCAATAGTACAAGTTTCTTATCAAAAAAAGATTAATTATGGTTATGGAAGACAATATCTTCATACTCCATCAGCAGTTGTAACTCAAGATTTAGGAAACAATGTTTTTCGATTAGTGTCCACTGGTCCCATTCATACTGAAATGAATTCTCCTGTGCCTGTTGGAAATGATATTTTTAAGGGTTCTTTTACATTAAATCGATATCAATTTGAGATTAATCAAAATGCTTATAATCTTATTAGTAGTTCAATAATTAGAGCTGGTGGAGTTAGAGCATCAAAAATAAGCATTGTAGATGCAAATCAAACATATTATACAGAATACAAATACGGAAATAATGAAGATGGTGTCGGATATGTTAGCTATGTGCCGTTTGCACCTCATCTTAATAAAGAATTGCCATACAGTAGTGAATTACCCGCACCCAGAGTTATGTATGACTGTGTAACTATTAAATCATCAGGAAATGGTTTAACATATCTAAATAAAAGTCAATATAAATTTAACACATTAAAACCAATTAATCAAATTTCTGGAAGTGGAAATCTAATAAAGTATGGAGATTTTTATGAGATTACAAAAAATGTAAATACACATTCAAACTCTACAGCTTATAAGGCAGTTAGTGTTGGCTCCTTCACCGTTAAAGACAATCTAGCTTCTATTGGTCAATTGTTAGAGGTTAAAACATTTAATAGTCAAGGTCAAATGATGAGCAAAATTTCAAATGACTATTACAAGACTACTGATGTTATTCCTAATAATCTGGGTGTTACTCAAGAATCTTATCAAAGCTATAAAACAGTAGATTACACAGTCCCTTATGAACAAGACAAATGGCTTATAAATTCATCTACTAGAATTAAATATCCAAATTTAATAAAATCATCAACCGAGCAAAAGGATGGCTATACCTACACTACAGAGTTCAAAGATTATGATTTAATTTCAGGAGTTGCCAAAGAAACTTGGTCAACTTCAAGCGACGGTAAATCCTTAAAAACCAAAATCATTCCTGCGTACACAAAATACCCACAAATGGGTAGCAAAGTAGATGATATTACTAATAGAAATATGTTATCTCAGACGGCAGCCGAGTACTCTTATCAACGAGATGCTGCTGGCAATGATAGAGTTACAGGAGTTGGCATAACCACTTGGAGTAATATTTGGAGTTATAAAGACATTGCAGGAGCAACAACCTCGCCAACCTTAGATAAAGAAAAAATTTGGAGAAAACATAAATCTTACACTTGGAATGGGGTTGTTGATTCGGAGGGTTATTTTCCAACAACATTTAACAGTGCGACCGATGATGGTTTTGTATGGGGAGTTGGACTTCCGCAAACCAATTCTAAATGGAAACAAATTTCTGAAGTGACTTTATACGATCATTATTCAGCACCAATAGAAATGAAAGACATTAACAATAATTTTGCATCCACCAAAATGGGAGATAATGACACTAAAGTTATGACAACAGGTAATGCTGGTTATAATGAAATGT
The DNA here is from genome assembly GCF_044341265.1 of Flavobacterium sp. Taxonomy (GTDB): domain Bacteria; phylum Bacteroidota; class Bacteroidia; order Flavobacteriales; family Flavobacteriaceae; genus Flavobacterium. Next base: position 7,476 of record NZ_JBIISA010000019.1, on the reverse strand, counting down.
ATTATGCAGGAGGTGAAAATATTGATAATACCAATACTTGGTTAGAACCAGAGGTAAAAGGAGTTGGAATTACAAGAGATGTAACAAAATATCATACTGGTAAATACAGTATTGCAACCACGTCAACCTCTCAATTTGGAGTTGACATGAAAGCAACCCAACACCGAGCTGGAAAATACAAATTATCCGTTTGGGTGCATAATACTAATGCTGCCAAGGCAAGAGTAAATGTTGGAGGAGGTCCAGTTACATTCAATGGAGAATCGGTTACAGCTGGTAATTGGACTCTGAAAACGCATTATTTTAATGTTACTTCTGCTGCAATTATGCCTTATGTTTATTCGGTAGACGGAACAACTGTGTATTATGACGATTTAATGGTTAGACCTGTAGCAAGTTCCATTACAGGCTATGTATATAATGAGTGGGACGAGCTAACGTATATTATTGGAAACAATGGTTTGGCAACAAAGTATGAATACGATGCAGCTGGAAGATTGGTTAGAACTTCGGTTGAAGTAGTAGATGATGTTGCTAATGGATTGACAGGTGGATTCAAAAAAGTAAGCGAAAACACAATAAAATATAAAAATTTACCATAAAAATTTGGTAGTTAAAAAAATAATATTAATTTTGAAAGCATAAGGAGAAGATTCGATTATACTTTAAAATAGTATATAGTGAGCCTAGAGTGATCTGAACTTTTAGTGATTTAAATTTATTTAAAATACTTCTTCTCCTTTTCTTTCCTAAAAAAATAAATGTATGAGTGATCTAACTAGGAAAGATTTTTTACGATTGTCTTCGTGGGGGCTTGTAGCCACATTGTTACCAATAAGTCAAATAAACGCCCTTTCTTCCATTTTAAAAAATGAAGACTCACCAAAAAATGATGATTATTTAAAAGCAAAAGAATTAGCTAAAGAAGCTAAGGTTTTTTTCTATAAAAAAAACTTTAAAAAAGCAGAAGAGTTATACTTAGAGTGCATAAAATTAGCTCCAAATGCTATTCGCTTTTACGATAATTTAGAAAACGTTTATGGTGCAAACTTGGATTTGCTTTCAAGTGTTGAATTATTTAAAAATGGATTGTTGGTAAATATCAAAAATCCTGCTTTTTATGATAGAGCTGCCCGCTCCTTAATGCGGTTAGAGTTAGGAAATACGAAACATGCCGAAATGTATAAAAATAAAATTAGTTCGGTATCTTTATTAAACGATGCAAAAGATTTGATAACAAAAGCTATTGCGCTAAACGCATCAAAAAAATATTTAACAGTTAGTTTAGCTACTATTCAAAAAAAAGAAGCACGAAATAGAATAAGAGATGAAAAAGAACGTTTGGTTTTAATAAAAGAAGAGCGTAAAAACAATAGGATTCAGTTTAAAAAAACTTTTAAAGCAAAATCTGAAAGCGAGATAATTACATTATTAGAAAAAGTAGCTACAAAAAAAAGAGTTACTCTTTATCATGTTAAGGAGATTGATCATCAAAACAAGCAAATCAGCAAACAAAAAAGAAGGTATAATCAAATTTTGCTTTCAAAATTAGATTCAAAAAACCCTGAGAGAGAAAAATTAGTAGAAACCATTTTTAACTTAGACCCTTCTAACTCTTCTTCTTTACATCAGATAAAAAAGGAATATTATAAAAACAATAGATATGCCGATTTTATAGCGGTTAGACAACAATTTGCCGATAAAAAACAAACCCTATTTAGTAATCTTGGGCTAATGGATGCTATTGAAAAAGCCTATTTAGAAAAACAAGTTTCTTTTGAAAGTTTAGAAAAAGCAGTGACTATTGGCAAAGAACTTTTTGAAAATTGGCCTCTATTGGAGGATAAAAAAGTCGATGTAGCCAATAAATTATCTAAAATTTATATATTACAACAACGATTTGATGAAGCAAAATTAGTTTTAGTAAAAACCATTAATACTTGTTCTACTAGCACTCCAGCAGTAGTAAATAAATTGTTGTATAGTTATGCTTCTGTATTTTTAGCAGAACAAAATTTTGAAAAAGCCAATCAAGTTTTGCAAATAGCTATTAATAATGATGAAGAGATAAAAAACGAATCACTAAAAGAGGTACTAAAACTTGCAAAGAACAAAAAACCAGAAGCCTTTAAAGATAAGTTGAGTCTTTATTATTTATTATATAAAGTTTATAAAGCTTCCAACATGAATCAAGAATCCATTCTGATTTTAGAAACTTTGCAACGCAACAACCCAAATGATCAATTTGTATTAACCAGAAAATAAGGCAAGCTATGGCAAACAAATTAAAATTTATAATAGTTCTTCTATTTTTTGTTTCAAAAATCAATGCGCAATGTGATGTAAATTATGGAAGTATCATAATTTCAGAAGTCTATTTTGATACTCAGTATAATGAACAAATTGGTGCTAAACATCACAATTTTGGAGAATATATAGAATTATATAATTCCTCGGATACTCCAATTAGCTTACACGGCTGGAAAATAAAAGATAATCATACTGAGTTTACTTTCACTAATAATGAAATTATTAATCCTGGCAGCATAAAAATTATAACTTATGAAGGGTTTTATGCTTATGGTTATACAAATATTTATTCTGGTGCACAAAGTCATTTGGGAGGTATTGCAAAATTTGTGGAGCTTTTTCCAGAGGCTGCGGGACATGAGCAAGACATTATTTTACAAAACACAATGGTTTTAGATAATGACGTAGATAAAATATCTTTATATAATCCATTAGGTAAATTAATTAGTGAAGTTTCATATACTAATGGTAATGGTAGTGCTTATTACTTAAATCCAACGCCTTTAGATTTTATGCAAATTCAAAGTTATACTGTAAATGTTACACCATACATAGAAAATTTAGGAGAAAGATATCCAATACCTTTTAATTACCCTATTGGAAATATACCACAATTAGATGCTTGGGGAAATATTGTGTTTGAAAGCGACGGAGTGACTCCAGTTTTGGTTTCGCATCCAGAATATAAAAAGGCAATTTATCTAACTACAAACAACAATGGTTATTATTCTAATCATACAGCTCTAGACTATCAAGTTGCAGTTGCCACCCCATTTTCTATTCCATACACAATTGCTCTTCAAGGAGTTGACCCTTTATTGCTTTTTGCACCTGGTTATAACAACTCTTTTAATTTTATAGAATCTATTTCTTATGATATATTAAATGGTACTATAAATGGGCAATCCAAATCTTATTTTGATGATTTGGGAAAACCAACTGTTACAATGTCTAAAGATTTTGTAACCAATACTGTTTGGGGTTCAGAAACTGTTTATGATGGTTTTGGTAGAAAATTTCAAGAATCGTTTCCTGCGGCTTCCTGTTCTGCTCTTGATAAAATGAGTTTTTTAACCAAACCAACAATTAAAACTGCCTTTTTAGACTGGTATTACAGTGACAACAATACAACTGAACCTTATCAAGCAACAGCAACGCAGCCCTATTCTGAAATAAATTATGATAAACTCAACCCAGGTAATGTAGTAAATGTTGTAGGAGGAAATCAAATTGGCGGAACATGGAAAACAGGGTTTACTTACACTGTGCCAGCTGCTCAAGAAATGTATTACGTATTTGGTTATAACTTTTTTAATGGGCCAGTTACTGGAGGAGTAGAAGAAATACAAACAAAATTTTATAAAACCGTTTCTATAGATGCCAACGGAGTAGAGAATGTGGTTTTTACTGATGGCGAGGGCAAGACTTTGGCGTCTGCTAGATCAGGAGCAACAATTCCAGCTACTATTAATCCATACCAAGTTCGTTCCTTAATTGGTACACAAGGCTATGTAGATGTATGCATTCCACCTGGAATTGCATCTTCAGATATAACTTTATTAGGAACAGGAGGAGCAATTAACTATGATGTATATAATCTTAGGGATAACACAGGTTTAATTACCACTGCACCTCTTACAGGTGGCAACTGTTACCGCATTGTTGCAAAAGTAACCCCAACAGCTGAACCTAAAATATTTGTAACAAATGCAACACCAGGAGTATTAAGTTCAACCACTACAGACCCAGCTGGAGTAAAAGGAGTAACCTATTCAGTTAATTATTATGATTATGCAATTAATGTTTATGATAAAACAGGACGATTAAGTAAAACAATACAACCCAATGGATTTAGCAGTGTTTATCCCTCAACACCTTCAACACCAGCAACATTTACAATTACTCCTGCACCTGCTTATTTAGCAAGTGCAAATTTTGCTACATCTTACCTTTATAATACACTAGGACAAGTTGTACAAGTTACAAGTGCTGATGAAGGGATTAGTAAATTTGCTTACCGTCAAGATGGACAAATTAGATATTCTCAAAGTGCTTTACAAGCTTTATCAAAAAAAGTATCTTATACCAATTATGATTCCTATGGAAGACCAATTGAAAGCGGTGTGGTAACCTCAACTAATCCTAATATATCAAATGCTGTATTTTGGAGTACACTTCAAGGTAACGTAGATCAACCTCTTTTAGTTCCAACATCATTAGGCGCTACAATCCCAAGTGAAAGAACATTTTCTGTTTATGATGACATTGCCAATGTTTCTAGCACTGCAACTGCTCAAATTCCAACTCCTTATTCCTTAATTATACCTTCAGCTCTAAGTTTAGCCACTTTGGCATCAGGTTATACACAAAATAATCTTACTGGAAATGTAGCAGCAACCTATAAGGCAGAAGCAACTACGATAAACGCTATCACATGGTACAGCTATGATATATACGGCAGGTCAGAATGGGTGGTGCAATATAATGATGGTTTTACTATTGGCAATCAAATAAAAACTATAGACTATGTCTATGATTATAAAGGAAATGTTGCCAAAGTTGACTATCAAAAAAGTAACACAACAGAAAGATTTATCCACCGATACACCTATGATGGCAATGGGGTTGTTACTGATGTAGAAACATCTAAAGACAACAGCACTTTTATAAATCATGCTATTTATACTTATTATAAAACTGGTGAGTTAAAACGTACTGCTTTAACACAAGCGCAACAAGGATTGGATTATGTTTATACTCTTGGTGGGCAATTAAAAAGCATTAACCACCCAAGTTTAGAATCGGCAAAAGATCCAGGTAAAGATAATGTTGCTGCTGGACCTAATCCAAATTTTAATCCTGATTTATTTGGTATTTCATTAGATTATTACGATGGCGATTATGTTCGAAGCAATACAAATATTGGCAACATCCTTAATGTTGCTGGAGCCAACCAAGATTTTACAGGAAATATAAAAGCAGCAATTTGGGCAAACAGACAAATAGATGGCACCAATGCTTTATCACCTGTTTCTCCAACTAATTTAGCAATTAAAAAAGGATATCTGTATAATTATGATAGGAACAATTGGATGACTAATGCTACTTATGGCACTATGGCTCCAGCGGCAATTGCTATAACATCCAATAATCAATACTATGAAGGTGGATTAGAGTACGACTCCAACGGAAACATAAAAAAGTTACAACGCAGAAATGAAACTAATTTAGTAACATTGCAAGATAGATTGGACTATAATTACAATTTTGGCACAAACCAATTAAACAATGTTGACGACGACTTAACACTATCATCAGTTTCTACTACCGATATTGACGATCAAGCCCCAAATAATTATACTTATGACGCCATAGGGCAAATGACAAAGAACACAGCAGAAAACCTTTTTTATTTTTATAACACCCAAGGATTGGTTACAGAGGTAAGAAAAGGCGCTTTCCCTGCTGTGAAATTCTATTACAATGAAAGAGGTCATCGCATCAAGAAAGAAAGTTTTGTACTAAATTCTCCTACATTATCAAGCACTACTTATTATGTATTAGATCTTGCTGGAAATGTAATGTCTAATTATTATAAACCAAATAATAATAATCCAATAACCCAAACCGAATTGCCAATATACGGCATTAGCCGAATTGGAATTTATGTAAAAGGCATTAACGACTACGCTAACTACCAAATCACCGACCACCTTGGCAACGTGCGTGTGGTAGTTAAAAAAATATTTAATGGTAGTGCGCCTAGCGTAAACTCTTTTGCAGATTATTACCCTTTTGGGGAGCAATTGCCAAGTAGATCTATAGTTTCTAGTCCTCCTTATAAATACGCTTTCCAAGGGCAGGAACTCGATACAGAAACTGGTATGGAGGCGTTTCAGTTAAGGCTTTGGGATGGTAGACTTGGTAGATGGTTAAGTCCTGACCCGTATGGGCAATACGCCAGTCCTTATTTAGGGATGGGGAATAACCCGATTTCAGGTATTGATTCAGATGGTGGATTCTGGGAAGAATTAGGGAATTTTATAACTGGTAATGGTTGGAATACAAACAAAATGTTAGAGTATCAAAAGAATGGCTGGAATTTAGGCGAATGGAAAGGAACTCCTTTTAAAGGGTACAGACAAGCCTCTAAAATTGGTAAAGAAAATAAAGATAATTTAAGTGAAGTAATATTTAAAAGATTAAACTCCAGAAATGATTTTGATTTTAAAGTTGATGATGATTCAGGTTTCAAAGTCACAGCTGGATTACAAGCTGGAATTTCAATTGAAAAGATAGAATTTGATATTAGTCCACTTACTACTACTTTGGTTGAATGGAAGCCAAAAGATGGATGGTATTTTATTTGGAATAATGTTGAAGGATCTGGAGGAAGTGAAAGAAGATTTAGTGGTAAACTTGCAGCAACAGGTCTTGTAGGATATGTACCAGTTAATGGAGAAATAGGATATGAATTCACTAGTTTTGGTTATAATAACCCAAAAAATAACTGGAGAGTTTATGGACAAGGTGGCGTCACATCGCTTCTTCAATTTGGTATTGAAAAATCATCAAACGAAAAAGTTGCAAGAATGTATTCTAAACATGGATTACTAAATTTTGAAGGGAAATTATTTATAGGTGTTGAAATTAATACAGCAACAAAATTTTCATTCAATATTCCCAATTAAGATTAGACAAAAAATTGATCATGAAAAATACTTCAATACAAATTAGACCCCATAAAAATTGGATTAGTATAATTGCATTAATATTAATGTTTTTTGTGATATTCTTTTTTTTAATATTATATTTAATACTTTTCATATATAATAAAATGTTTATCATTATAATACCTATTTTTATAATGTTTGTTATTAATTTTTTGATAGTGAAACAATTTTTTTTGTTATTTTTTGGTAGTTTAGAAATATATTTTTCAATAAATGAAATCTCAATTAATTCAAAATTTATGTCAATAAATAAATATAAATATTACCAATTGGATGAAATAAGTGATATATGGGTGGATGACTCTTTTGTTTTAAAAAAAATAAATAAAATACCTCTTTTTGGTCAGATTTTTTTTCAACTAATTAGTTCAACTAATCCTGACAATAAATCAATTATGATTAAGTATAAAGGAAAAGTATTAAATATAATATT
>NZ_JBIISA010000018.1:0-65391 GCF_044341265.1 Flavobacterium sp. | reverse complement strand
AACATCTATAAAACTCTATAATTACAGCTAAATATACAAAAAAAAGAGCAGAAAAACTAAGTTTTCTACTCCTTAAATTATTATACTTATTACTTAAAGGACTTTTTCAGTGCCCTCGGTTAAACTCGGGATTTTTTGCTTCGTATTTCTAACTTCTTATTTCAAACTTATGAAAGCGCTTTCTGAACTTGATCAGCAGCTTCTTGAAATTGAACAGCAGATAAAATTGGCATTCCTGAATTATCGATTAATTCTTTAGCAATTTCAGCATTTGTTCCTTGTAATCTTACGATGATTGGCACTTTGATTGCGTCACCCATATTTTTGTAAGCATCAACAACACCTTGAGCAACACGGTCACAACGAACGATTCCTCCAAAAATATTAATCAAAATAGCTTTTACGTTTGGATCTTTTAAGATAATTCTAAAAGCTAATTCCACACGTTTTGCATCTGCAGTTCCACCAACGTCTAAGAAGTTTGCTGGCTCAAAACCTGCATATTTAATCAAATCCATTGTTGCCATTGCTAATCCTGCTCCGTTAACCATACAACCTACAGTTCCGTCAAGGTCAACATAGTTCAATCCAGCTTCTTTAGCTTCTACTTCAATTGGATTTTCTTCTCTAACGTCACGCATTTCAGCATAAACTGGCTGACGGTATAAAGCGTTATCATCAATATTTACTTTGGCATCAACTGCCATAATTTTATTATCAGATGTTTTTAAAACTGGGTTAATTTCAAACATTGATGAATCAGAACCAATGTATGCATTGTATAATGATTCAACAAATTTTGTCATTTCTTTAAAAGCATTTCCAGAAAGTCCTAAGTTAAAAGCAACTCTTCTAGCTTGAAAACCTTGTAAACCAACTTGAGGATCGATTTCTTCTGTGAAAATTAAATGTGGTGTATGTTCTGCTACTTCTTCTATATCCATTCCACCTTCAGTAGAATACATAATCATATTTCTTCCTGTAGCTCTATTCAATAAAATTGACATATAGAATTCAGAAGTTTCACTTTCACCAGGATAATATACATCTTCAGCAATTAAAACTTTGTGAACCGTTTTTCCTTCTGGTGGAGTTTGCGGAGTAATCAATTGCATTCCAATAATTTGCTCAGAAATTGTAGTTACTTGTTCTAAGTTTTTAGCCAACTTAACACCGCCACCTTTTCCTCTTCCACCTGCGTGAATTTGAGCTTTGATAACATACCATTGCGTACCTGTTTCAGTAGTCAATTGTTTTGCAGCAGCAACCGCTTCTACAGGATTATTAGCTACAATTCCACGTTGAACGCGTACACCGTATTTTGCTAGAATTTCTTTACCTTGATATTCGTGTATATTCATAAGTATTAGTTTGTCGTTTAAAAAGTTTCACAAAAGTAATTAAATAGAATGAAACCAAAAAGAAATGTATATCAATTTAGTAACTTTATTTTAGAAATAATTAGGAGCGAATGGCTTGGTTTATTTCGATAATCCATTTTCCTGCTACAGGAACTCGCTTTTTTTTATATTGTTGCCTTCGAGTAACTCAAGCAACAATATAAAAAAGAGCTTAAACAATTCCAGTATCAGGGCTATATTGTTATGGTATTGAAAAAAATTTAATGCAAAAATTACCAAATTCGTAGAAATGTTAAACCAATTTGAATTCCTTATTTGATGAGCTATATTTGCAAAAGTTATGAGTTACAAGTAAAAAATATTTGATAGTAAACTTTTAAACTCATAAACTTTTAAACTTTTAAACTAAAAAATCATGCAACCAAAAGAGTTACTTACGCTTGCCGAAGAATTTGGCAGTCCTTTGTACGTTTACGACGCTACAACCATTGAGCATCAGTATAACCGTTTGACAGCTGCATTTTCTAAGGTGGAAAACCTTCGAATTAATTATGCGATGAAAGCTTTGTCAAACATTACGATTTTGAAGTTGCTGAAGAAGTGTGGATCTGGTTTAGACACCGTTTCTTATCAAGAAGTACAACTTGGTTTACACGCTGGATTCACTCCAGATAAAATTATATTTACACCCAACGGTGTTTCCTTTGAAGAAATTGAAGAAGTTGCCAAACTTGGTGTTCAAATAAACATTGACAATCTGTCGGTTTTAGAACATTTTGGAGCAAAATATCCAAAAGTTCCTGTTTGTATTCGAATCAATCCACACGTTATGGCTGGAGGAAATGAGAATATTTCTGTTGGACATATTGATAGTAAATTCGGAATTTCTATTTATCAAATTCCGCACGTTTTACGTATTGTTGAAAATACTAAAATGCACATCAACGGAATTCACATGCACACCGGTTCCGATATTCTAGATATTGAAGTGTTCTTGTATGCTGCCGAAATTCTATTTGACGCGGCAAAACAATTTAAAGAGTTAGATTTCCTTGACTTTGGTTCAGGTTTTAAAGTTCCTTACAAAAAAGGTGACATCGAAACCAACATCGAAGAACTTGGAAAAAAATTAACAAAACGTTTTCTAGCTTTCGAAAAAGAATACGGAAGAACGTTAACTTTAGCTTTCGAACCTGGAAAATTCCTTGTAAGTGAAGCTGGATTTTTCTTAGCCAAAGTGAATGTAGTAAAACAAACCACCTCAACAGTTTTCGCTGGAATTGATAGTGGTTTTAACCATTTAATTCGACCAATGTTTTACGGTTCGCAACACATGATTGAAAACATTTCAAACCCAAAAGGAAAAGAACGTTTTTACACGGTTGTGGGTTATATCTGCGAAACCGATACGTTTGCCAACAACCGAAGAATTGCCGAAATAAAAGAAGGCGATGTTTTATGTTTCAAAAATGCTGGAGCTTATTGCTTCTCAATGGCATCAAACTACAACTCACGCTTTAAACCAGCGGAGGTTTTATGGAAAGACGGAAAAGGTCATTTAATAAGTAAAAGAGAAACTTTTGAAGATTTGATTAAAAATCAAGTAATGGTTGAAGTTTAAAAGCCACGAATTTATCTCATTCTATTTATTTTTTTTGTATTCGATGATTTTCAATTCTCAAATTGTCACAAATTTCATATTTGAAAAAATTCCACTAATTAATTTTAGTGGATTTTTTTTTTAATGTAAGACTTGTTTTTAATCATTCCGCGTGATTTGAAGTTTAAATTTGTATTTTTGGTATAACTTTGTTTTTGGGAACGGATTAAACCTTATTAAAAATGAACAGTCTAAACAAATATTTAAATTATATTTTTATGAGATTATTTATATTATTTGCATTGTTATTTCTCTCGTGTAACAAAGACAACAGTAAAGAACAAACTTCTCTTGCGGCATCAAGAATAACAAAGACTGTTAGTTATAACAATATTAATGTTGATGTTGTAATAGACAAACCAGCATTAAATGAAGTTGATGCCTTGTTAGTGTTTCACGGAACTGTTCAATATGACTCCAACTTAATGACTGCAGCCAATACAACTCTAGATAAATTCAAAGATATTTTAGATAGAAATGATATGATGATTGTAAGTGTTGCATATCCTCAAGAAAATGTTTTATTTGGCGATAATATTGTTCAAGGCGAAGCTGCCTTGTTATGGTTGAAAAATAAAGCAAGCCAAGAATTAGGAATAACTATAAAAAAAATATTCCTAGGTGGACACTCTCAAGGAGGATACATGGTAACAAGACTTAATACGATGCATCAAACAAATGGTGTTATTGCTAATGCGCCAGGTCCATTAAACCTTATTTATAGATGTCAATTGGAGGAAAATGGCCAAATTCAATCGGGTGCTGTTTGTAATAAACTTAAAAATGTGTATGGAACGACAACAAACAATCCTAATGCCTACTTTCAAAGATCATTACTTAATTTCACAAATGGATTCAAGTCTGACATTTTATTTGTTCAAGGATTAAATGACTCACCTATTCAAATGTATTCTTGGCCAACTTTTAAACAAGATGTGCTAAGTTGTACAAATTGTCAAAATAGTCAGTTTGTTGAGATTGTTGGTGGTGAACACGCCTCTCTATTTGAAAGTCCAACGGCTAAGACTGAATTTAATAACTTTATTAATAGTCATTAACAATATACCTTCATCTAACATCGTTTAATTTGCCTACATCGATATTTATTGAAATAGAGTTCCAAATAACTAATCCATACTGATAAAGATAAAAAATTCCACTAATATTTTTGGTTGATTTTTTATTTTTAATGTAACGGACGTTTTTTAATCATTCCGTATGATTTGAAGTTTAAATTTGTATTTTTGGTTTAGCTTTGTTTGTCGGCACGGATTGCAAATCCGCGCTATCGGATCTTAATATAAATTAAACAGAAATTATGTTTACCGAAGCAGAAAAAAATTTACTAAACAAACTACTTTATAAAGTAAAATATTCCGAATTAGACGCTTACGAATTAAATCAATTTGCTAATAGCCCAATTACTAATGAAATACTCAAAAAGCTAGATACGCCCGAAAAAATTGAGCGTGTCAAAGAGCTTGAGAGGAATCATCCAAATGTAAAAAAGTTTTGCTTTGAGTTTAATAATGAAGTTGGGATTACAATCCAGAAAAGGCTTAAAAATTTAGACGAAAGCGTTTTTCCTGTGATAACTAATTGGAGTGACTCAGAAACTGAAAAGTTTGCTTTAGACATTTTAGGGCCAATAAGCTTTGAGAAAAATCAATTAGAAATTCTAAAATCATTCATAAAATCTTTGCCAGAAAAATAAAACCTGTTGGCAACAGTCGTATCATGTAATAGCGAATTTTTGGTGAATTCTAGTTTACGTTCCTCAAGAAATTTTATATTTGATAGAAAATAATTGGTTCCTAATTTCGCAAACTCACCAAGTGTCGGAACAGTATAGACAATCTTAAACAAATATTGTGAATAGAATAATTTTATTATTATTTGGTATAACTTTGAGTTTTTTCTCAAGTTGCAAAGCAAAAGCAACTGAAGAGAATATATGCGCGGAGAATGTGAAAATTGAATATGAATGGTTAAATTCTAATGAGCAGGATAGAGATCATGTTAGATTAAAAAGATATTCAAGACCTTATTTTACAATTTATTTCTTACCAAAAACAATTGATTCCATTATCATTTATAAAAACAATGAGTTACAAACTGGAATGAGAATATCTAAAATTGAAAATGGTGAAATATATAATCAAGCATTTTCTTTCGGAATGACTGAAAATAAAATTCCATTAATTAAAATAGGATTTATAGAAAAAAATGCTTGCTTAAATATCAGATTAAAAAGAAAATATCCAATAATTTATGTTTTGCAAGATGAAAAAGGAAAATGGTTACTAAGATTTTCAAATTTTATTCATTCAGATAATCTTTATTAAACACTTCCAATACCATTGGTTTTTAAGAAATTGTCGTGACGTGTAAAAATTTGTATTTTTGTTAGAAAGTAATTGCGTGATTTGCGCATATTTATGAGTTGTGTGAACTTTTAGAAAAAATGAATCGATTAATAAAAATTATTTTAACTCTATTTCTTTTTACAAATCTGAATTTAGTCAAACTTTATTCACAGAATTCCTATAATGATTTAGTAAAAGCAGAAAAATTATTTGAAAAAGGAAATTATAAAAAAGCTTTACTAAAAATAGGCGATGCTATAAAACATAAAAATTGTACTTGTGGTAATTGTGAATGGGAGATAAATTACCAAACTAATTTAATGCGTTACAAAATATATTCAAAACTTTCGAATTATGAACAAGCTCGAAATGCATTAGATTCAATCTACTACTCTACTGAACTAATTGACTCTTTGAAAATTGCAACTTATAAAGCAGAACTCGGAGGAGAAAAATTAAAAAGTATAATAGATTCATCAATCATCAAATCGAAAATTGAATGTGAAAATGAAATTTGTTTTGCTTTAATTCCGTACAATAATAATTCTTATTTGAAATTCAAGCTTAGTCTTGAATTGATTAATAAATATCTTTCTAGTTACCAAAAACCTCAAGACAGTAAAATTTGGAATGAGTATTTTTTAAATTCTTTGGGATATAAACAACTTGAATAAATAAACACTAAACACAACAGGGATTCATGAAATTGTGTGCCTTGGGATTTATAAAATTGAACTACAAAAAACTAATTCATTCTACTAAAATTAAAAAATCCACTAATATTTTTAGTGGATTTTTTATTTTTAATGTAATGGACGTTTTTTAATCATACTGTGTGATTTGAAGTTTAAATTTATATTTTTGGTATAACTTTGTTTGTGGGCACGGATTGCTAATGCTTGCTATCGGATTTATATAATTGAAATATGAAAAATCTTCTATTGCTACTTATCGTCCTCGTTTTATGCAGTGCAACAAAAAAGGAAATAATTGAACTGAGAATTTATAATGATAGTAAATTCAAAATTGAGAAAATAAAACTCAGCTTTAAAGGTCAAGAAACAGAATTCAAAGATATTGAACCTAAAAGTTATAGCGAAATGAAAAAAGTTGAAGGCTTATGGAGAGACAATTGCTATGATTTAACAGTTTATAAAAAAAGATTTTTGGGTCAGAATTTTTGGGCACATCAGATTTGTATTCCGATTGACCATCATGGAGACAACAAAATTGAAAATGGAAAATATACATTGAAATTGAAAATTAAGCAAAGTGGAAAATCAAAGTTTGTAGTGGAGTCCGAATATATTGGAGAGTAAATAACTAATACCAAGATTAGAGTTTCATTGTGTCTCAAAGCTAACAATGAAATACTATTAATCGAACTTTTAAAAAATAAAAAAACTAATCTGAAAATTAGTAAAAAATTATTTTAATGCAACGGTCGTTTTTTAATCATTCCGCCTTTGGTATCTTTTATGGAATGTTGCACTACGAAGGCTTCTTCGTCAATTTTATCAATTTCGAGTAATAATCTTGTTACTTCTAAACGAGTTACTACGCAAAAAAGGATTTTATTTTCATTAAAATTCACACCTGTTTTTCCATAACCGCTTTCTGAATTATAAACTGTTACTCCACGACCTAAATTATCGATTATGGCTTGTTTGACTTCGGTTGCGTTTCTTGACACTATGGTTACACCAATGTATTCTTCAATACCATTAATGATAAAATCAACTGTCTTGGATGCTGCGAAATAAGTCAACATCGAATACATTGCAGTTTCAACACTAACTAACAAAGCAGAAAAGGAAAACAAAATCACATTGAAAACCGATATAAAATCACCTACAGACAAACTCGTTTTTTTACTTACGTAGATTGCTAAAACTTCTGTTCCATCAATGACTGCGCCACCTCGAATAGCAAAACCAATTCCAGCACCGAGAAAAAATCCACCAAAAACAGAAATCAATAGTTTATCTGTAGTAATAGCTGGCAAAGTGATGAAATGTACCAAAAGTGATAACGCTAAAATGGCTAAAGCACTTTTAACTGCAAACTCCATTGATATTTGCTTAGCCCCAATAATGATGAAAGGTAAATTGATTAAAACAATCAAAAATGATAATTCAACGCCAGTCATTATCTCTGTTAAAAGTGATAATCCCATTGCGCCACCATCTAGAAAGTCGTTTGGCAAAAGAAATTCTTTTAGTCCGATGCTCGCCATAACAACGCCAATACATATCAAGATAAAATCTTTTATATGACGCGTGTAAACTAATTGGGGAATTCTACCGCTTTTTCTAACTAAGGCATCAAATATCAATTTCATACATTTTCATTTTAGCACAAGTTACTAAATTTTGAAACGAATGAAAAGTGATGTTACAATTTTTAACAGTACTTTAGTTTTTAGTGAAAAGTTCTGTCAATACTTCACTTTTAGTGCTGTTTGGCATCGTTATTTTTAGCAATTGTGATACAGTTGGAGCAATTTGAGTAATCACTTTTTTATCATGAGAAGCTCCTTTGTTGATGTGCCATCCGTAAAAAATGACTGGAACATGAGTATCATAAGAATAAGGTGATCCATGAGTTGTACCAGTAACTCCATATTCCATATAACCTGGTTTGTAAACAAAATACAATTCACCATTTTGTGTTGGATCATAGCCTTTTGAAATAAATCCTAGCAATTCATCATTTGGAGATGATGCTAAAATTTCTTCTTCTGTATAAACTCGTTTTACATACTCTTTTGTATATAAAAAATCTTTGAATGATTGCTTTACTTTAGCAAAATCCAATCCTTTAGTTTTAATTAAATCTTTATCAAAAAAGACATTGAAACTATCGTATTTCAAAATCAAATCTTCACCAAAAGTAGCTTTAGAAAAGTCTTTTAAATCACTTGAAACATTTTTATAATTGATATTATTTACCTGATATTTATTATCTTTTAAATGAGTAACATTTTCTGCTCCAGCGTGATCAGCGGTTAGAAAAACTAAATAATTATCTTTACCAACAGTCTTGTCTAAATAATTTAAAAAATCGGCTATTGTTTCATCTAAGCGTAAATAAGTATCTTGAATCTCAATAGAACGCGGACCAAAAGTATGGCCTACATAATCGGTTGATGAAAAACTTACTGCTAGAAAATCGGTGATTTCATCTTTTCCAAGTTGTTCTTTTTCTATAGCTTTTTTTGCAAAATCAGCGAGAAGATTATTTCCGTACGGACTAACTCTAATAACTCCAGGGTCATTATTATCCAACATTTCTTTCATATTGTATGGAAAGAATGGTGTTTTTTTATACAATTTTCCTTCATAAGGATTATCATCTGGAAGACTTTCGTTGTAAGTTTCTTTAGATTTTAATAAATCCCAGCCTTTATTGGTATAGTCTAAATACTTTTTCTCTTTATTAAAATCATCTACCCAAGTTGGTAATTTCTCACCATAAAAAGTACTTGAAATAAACTCACCTGTTTTACAATACCAAAAAGCCCAATCTGCAAAATGCCCTGCAGGTAAAATCGCACCTCTATCTTTAATACTAATTCCGATAACTTTTCCTTTAAAATTAGTTGCCAATTTCAATTCGTCTGTAATTGTAGTGCTTTGTAAGTTTCTTGGAGACATTTTTCCTTCGGTTTCTGTTCCAGGAACTAATGTTGAAACCGTTGCATCATCTGTACAATACACTTCTTTTTTTAAAGTTCTGTGAAACCATTCGTTACTTACAATTCCGTGCATTGATGGTGTTGTTCCAGTGTAAACAGAAGCATGTCCTGGTGCAGTATAAGTTGGCATATAATTATAATGCGCATTATGAAAAGTATAACCATTATTCATCAAACGCTTGAAACCATTTTCTGAAAAATCACTTTCAAAACGGTATAAGTATTCCATTTTCATTTGATCGACAACAATTCCAACTACTAATTTTGGACGTTCTTGTGCTTGAATTTTTAATGAAATAAAAGAAAGAAAAATTAAAAGGAAAAACTTTTTCATGATAGATAATTTGTGTAAAAGTAAGGAATAGAAAGTGATTGTTTATAAATAAACCATTAAGAAATACTAAAAACTACTAGCTTCTTTTTTTGCTTTTTCAAACTCTTCTACAATATCATTAATAATGGTTTCAACTGGTTTAATATCGTGAATTAATCCAGCGATTTGGCCTATTTCTAGCTCGCCTTCAACTAAATCACCTTCGAACATTCCGCGTTTTGCTCTTCGTTTACCTAGAAGCGTTTCCAAATCTTCTTTGGTTGGACATTTGGCGTACAATTCTTGCAAATCGTTATAAAACTTATTCTTAATTAAACGAACTGGAGCTAATTCTTTTAAGGTTAATTGTGTCTCACCTTCACCAGTTTCGATAACTGTTTTCTTAAAATTATCGTGTGCTGAACTTTCTGTAGAAGCCACAAAACGACTTCCCATTTGAACTCCATCTGCACCAAGAACCATTGCTGCTAACATTCCACGGCCAGTTGCAATTCCTCCAGCAGCAATTAGTGGAATAGAAATATTTTCTTTCACCATCGGAATTAAAGTTAACGTAGTTGTTTCCTCTCTTCCATTGTGTCCTCCAGCTTCAAAACCTTCAGCAACTACTGCATCAACTCCAGCTTCTTTAGCTTTTAACGCAAATTTAGAACTGCTCACAACATGAACAACAGTAATTCCGTTGGCTTTTAAATGTGAAGTCCAAGTTTTTGGGTTTCCTGCCGATGTGAAGACTATTTTTACACCTTCTTCAATAATTATCTGTATGATTTCTTCAATATTGGGATACAACATCGGAACATTTACACCAAAAGGTTTGTCCGTTGCTTTTTTGCATTTTTGAATGTGTTCTCGCAAAACATCTGGATACATTGAACCTGCGCCAATTAATCCTAATCCGCCAGCATTACTTACAGCGCTTGCTAATTTGTAACCAGAATTCCATATCATTCCACCTTGAATAATTGGATATTGTATATTGAAAAGTTGTGTAATTCTATTCATTGAATCGGAATTCAGATATTAATTTTTAATGATTTTTCCTTGAAGTACTTTTTCTGAAGTTGAAATTGTAAAGTAATAAATTCCAGCATTTAAGCTTTCTAATGAAAGATTTTGAATAGGATTATCAATATTTTTTGACAAAACTAATTGACCTAAGTTATTGTAAAATCTTACTGATGAACCAAGAACAACATCTGGCGAAACAAAAGTTATAATGTCATTTGTAGGATTTGGGAAAAATTGAAATTGCTCAATTTGATTTTCACCAACATTAAGAAGAGCGTTTTGCAAAGCCAATTGAAAATCTGGAATTCCATAGCCAAATTGCGAGGTAGGATTGGTAAATCTATCTGCAGATTGTTTTACAAAATTTACAACTTGTTGATTAGTAAGATTGGGAACTGCTTGCCAAAAACTAGCAATCATTCCTGCCATAACTGGACAAGAAAAAGAAGTTCCACTTGCTGTTACAATATCTCCATTTATATTAGAAAGAGTTGTTGCTTGACCTTTAGCCATAACATCGGGTTTTACTCTTCCATCAAAAGAAGGACCTATTGAGCTAAAAGTTGCATAAGTTTCGTCAAATCTAACTGCTCCAACTGCAAGAACATTTGTAGCTTCAGCTGGAACTCCTATATGTGGATTGGCTGAACTACCAGAATTACCAGCACTTGCTAGTACAACCATTCCTTTAGAAAAAGCAATATTAGCACCTCTAGAAGCAAAAGCAATATTTCCAGTCATTTGAGAGTACGTATGACTGTAATTAGGATTATCGTATCCAAAATATCCTAGTGAACTTGTTATAATATCGGCTCCTAACCTATCTGCTTCTTCTGCAGCTTCAACCCAGTAACTTTCTTCAACTGGATTTTCTTCTAAGACATCTTCTGTTACGTATAAATAATATTGAGCATCTGGTGCGGTTCCTACTAGTTGACCGTCTGTAAATCCACCCATACAGGAGAGCACTAGTGTACCATGATTGTGTAAAGAATAAACATTAGTATTTTGACTAACATAATTGTATCCGCCAAGGATTAAATTATTATTGAATAGCCTTTGAAAAGGTTGCGCCGTATTAACATTTAAAAAACCAGAATCAAGAACTGCAATCACTTTACCTGTTCCAGTATAATTCGCTTGATGTAATAAATGTCCGTTAAGCATTTCTATTTGATTGGCTGAATTTCCATAAGCAAAAGTTGTTTGCACATTCATTTGCTTATTGACTGGTTTGTTTTTTTTTGTGATTGCACTTCTTGCATTAAGGGAATTGTCAGCAAAAACTACTTGACTTACAAAAGGAAGACTTTCTAAAGCGTTAATATCGGTTTCTGTTCCTCTCACATGAACACAATTTAGCCATTTTGATTTGGCTTTTACAGTAATTCCTGTAGCAGCATCAACTTGATCTATGTACGTTTGTGCAACTGGAACATCATTAACATTTAATGCTATTCCTTGAGCCGCTCTTCTATCTAATGCTCTTTGGGTAAGCATCGTTAACGGATTATTCAAATAAGTTTGTGCATTAGGCTTTTCACTAAAATAAACCCATGCATCTTCTTGGGAAAAAGAGGCAAATGACACAAAAAAAGCAATTAATAGTAGGATTTTCTTCATAGCTTTTATTTTTGGAAAGTACTAAATTACGAAATTACTCCCGAACCAACTAATTCATCTTCAATATTCCATGCAACAAATTGTCCTTCTGTGATTGCTGATTGTGGTTGGTCGAAGTAAACATAAAGTCCGCTTTCAAATTGATATAGTGTTGCTTGTTGCAATTCTTGTCTGTAACGAATGCGCGCCATAACTTTCATTGACTCGCCATTCTTAAGTTTTAAATCTTCTCGTATCCAATGAATTTCAGAGGAATTTACTTTCAAAGCTTTCTTAAATAAACCAGGATGACTGTGTCCTTGTCCAGTGTAAATTGCATTAGATTTAACATCGGTTGCTATTATAAAAAGTGCTTCTTTTGTACCACCAACATTCAATCCTTTTCGTTGACCGATTGTGAAATAGTGAGCACCTTGATGTTTTCCAACAACTTTTCCGCTTTCTGAATTATATTTAATTGATGTTGATTCAAAAATTAGTTCTTCTTCTAATGAATTAAAAGTAGGTTTTGAGGCGTTATAAATTTCGCTATCTGCTGGAATTTCATAAATCAAACCTTCTTTTGGTTGCAATTGTTGTTGTAAAAACTCAGGTAAACGTACTTTTCCTATAAAACATAATCCTTGAGAATCTTTCTTTTCTGCAGTAACCAAATCCAATTGCAATGCTATTTCTCTAACTTGAGGCTTCGTTAATTCACCAATTGGAAATAAAGATTTAGCTAATTGTTCTTGAGATAATTGACAAAGAAAATAAGATTGGTCTTTGTTATCATCTTTACCTGAAAGTAATTGATAAACAGGTTTACCGTCGACTTCAATTTCTCCTTTTCTGCAATAATGACCTGTTGCCACAAAATCGGCACCCAGTGTTAGCGCAATTTTCATGAAAACATCAAATTTTATCTCACGATTACAAAGAACATCTGGATTTGGAGTTCGTCCATTTTCATATTCTTTGAACATGTAATCGACAATCTTTTCTTTGTATTGTTCGCTTAAATCTACTGTTTGAAATGGAATTCCGAGTTTTTCAGCTACTAAAAGCGCATCGTTACTGTCTTCCAACCATGGACATTCGTTAGATATCGTAACAGAATCATCGTGCCAATTTTTCATAAAAAGACCAATTACTTCGTAGCCTTGCTCCTTTAAAAGATAAGCAGCAACACTTGAATCTACACCACCAGAAAGTCCGACAACTACACGTTTCATTTAATTGATTTAATTTGAATGCAAATTTACATTAATAAAAACAAAAAAAGTATATGCTTTAATTGTTAAAACATATACTTAGGTAAATATTATTTATTATTAAATTATCTATCTTCCTCTCGAGTCATTGGTTTTTTGACAAACTTTCTAACCTTCTGTTTGCTCATATTTTCCTTTACTCTTTTACCATTTTTGAAAAACTCCCAAATACCTTCTTTTTTTCCGTTTACAAAATTTCCTTTTGCCATTACAACATTATCAGAACTTCTAAAGACCGCAGGACCATCGAATTCGCCATTTTTATAGTTACTTTCTTCAATGATGATTCCGGTTTCTGTATATTTTTTGTAGGCTCCATTTTTAACCCCAGCTGAATAATTGCATTCTTCAGCAATTTTACCACTTACATAAAACACTTTTCTTAAGCCATCTAACTTTCCGTTTTTGTAAAATTCTTGAGTCATAAGTTGCGGTGAATCTTCATGATAATATTTCCACTCGCCTTCATATTTTTTATTCACTACTTTACCTTCACTAACTTTATTTCCTTTTTGGTTGTAGAAAATAGTGTAGCAAGAATTATCTTTTACATTAAACTCTCTTGTAGCTATTACAGTTCCATCTTTTGTATCATCAAAAAACTTGAATATTCCTGTTTCTTTTCCATGATTGAATGTTCCTTCATATCTGGGACGCTTAGATTCTTCGTAAATACCTTTCCATGTTCCATGCTTTTTACCTTTTTCGTCTAACTTATTGATATCTTGAGCAAAGATGGAAACTGTAAAAAATAAAGCTAGCATTATGTATTTCATACGTTTAAATATTTAATGTCTATATAACTAAATAATAATCGAATTATTATAGCAAATGTAGTTCCAAAAAAGCTTAGTGCAAAAATATTATTTGTAAATTAAATTATTTGTATACTTTTGTTGTTGATTATTAGTATGTAAGAAAACAACATTAAATAAATTATGAAACAACTATCTATTCTAAAAAGTTCAATATTAATTGTACTCTTTTTATCCATTTCAGCTTTTTTTGTAAGTTGTAGTCAAGAAGATGATATTAATGCAAAAAAATTAAGTATTTCAGGTTTTGTTCAATCAAAGTCAAATTTAACTTCACTAGGTGTGGCATTGGAAAGAACTAATTTACTTGCAACTCTAAATGGTGATACAAAATATACTCTTTTTGCACCAACCAATGAAGCTTTTGATGCGTTTTTATTAGCCAATGGTTTTGCAAACATTAATGCTGTTCCTACAACAACTTTAAGAGAAATACTTTTAAATCATGTTGTGACTCAAGTGAAAACTGCAAATGATTTGCCATTCACTGGATATATAAAAACATTAGCTGTAGGAAATGTATCTGACAACAACTTGAGTTTATATGTAAACAAAACTAATGGTGTGGTTTTAAATGGTATCTCTGAAGTTACTGCAGCAAATAACTATGTAAGTAATGGAATTGTTCACGTTGTTGATGCTGTAATTGGATTACCTACAATTGTTACTCATATTAATGCAAATTCAAATTTTAACACATTATCAAGTTTATTAACTACAAATGGTCAACCGGATTATATTACTACATTATCTGGTTCTGGAGCATTTACTTTATTTGCGCCATATAATACTGCATTGGTAGCTTTAAATAATGAATTACCTGGAGGAGTTGCTGCATTAACCTCAGCACAATTAACTACAGTATTAAATTATCATGTTGTAAGTGGTAATAATTTGGCTTCCGATTTATCTGAAGGACAAATTTTAACAACACAAGCAACACCTCAATTTGTTAAAGTTTTATTGAGTACTGGTCCTAAATTAAAAGATGCTAACAATAGAAATTGCAGCATTATCATAACTGATATTCAATGTACAAATGGAGTAATACATGTATTAAGTCAAGCATTACGTCCAACTTTGTAATAGTAATTAACAATATTCTAAAGCTGTCAAATTATCTGGCAGCTTTTTTTTGTTAAAATAAAATACTTGTAAGAAAAAAACTATAAATAAATTCATAGATTTATATGTTTTGTTTAATTTTTAATCAATTAACATAAACAACAGAATCAAGTATTTACTAATTAAAAACACAAGTAATTGATTTTAAGGGTTAAACAAAAAAGTTAAACCTATTAAAAATTTTAATTTTTTGTTTAATCGTTTTGTTACTTAGCTAAACAAAATAACTTTAAATAAAAAATTATTATGAAAACAAACAAAACCAAATTAATCGCAATCTTTGCTTTTTTAGGATTAATGTTAACTTCTTGCAGTGATGATGACAATCCACAGCCAACAGTAGACAATACAATTACAGGTATTGCTTCAAAAGCAAGTGACTTAACATTATTAGTAAAAGCACTTAAAAAAGCAGATTTAGCTGCTACTTTACAAGGTGCTGGACCATTCACCGTTTTTGCTCCAACAGATCAAGCTTTTATTAACGCAGGATTAACTGCAACTGTTATTGACAATTATCCTACAGCTGACATTCCTGCACTTAGACAAATTTTGTTAAACCATGTAGTGAATGGTTCAGTTCAATCATCAGGTTTAACAAACAACTCTTACATCAAGACATTAGCTGTTGGATCTGCTTCAACAACTAATAAATTAGATATGTATGTTAATACAACATCTGGTGTTAGATTAAATGGTGTTTCATCTGTAATTACAACAACAGCTGGAGGAACTTTTAACATTATTGCAACAAATGGAGTTATTCATAAAGTTGATGCTGTTATCACTCTTCCAACTATTATTACACATGCAGCTGCAAATCCAGCATTTTCAACTCTGGTAACCGTTGTTACAAGTACAGCAACAAATGGAAATGGATTTGGAGATCAAACAGCAGTTGCTGCTGCTTTATCAAATACTACAACTAAAACCGTTTTTGCTCCAACAAATGCTGCCTTTACTGCAGCTACTACTGGTTCTGGATTTGCAGTAGGTGCAACTCCAGCACAAGTATCTAAAGTATTACAATATCATGTAACAACAGCAGGAAATGTATTAGCAGGTAGTCTAACTAATGGTCAAGTGGTTCCAACTATTACAAGTCCAGTTCAAAATCTTACTATCGATTTGACAGCTGGTGCTAAAATTTCGGATACTACTCCAGTAAAAGCGAATATCATTGTAACGGATGTTCAATGCTCAAATGGTGTAATACATGCGGTTGACAAAGTATTACAACCTACATTATAATTTATCCTATTTATAAAAACAAAAAACCCAATCAAAATTGATTGGGTTTTTTTATATTATTTCTTATTTAATTTCTTTTGTTCTTCTGCTTGTTCCATCATTTCTCTCATCTTCTTTTGGAACTTACTTTCTGTTTTTGGTTTAGTTTTATTCTCTTGAATCTTAGCATGAATTTTATCACTATCAATAAAATATTTCTTGATAACTAACATAATTCCGATAGTGATTAAGTTAGAAATAAAGTTATATAAACTCAATCCTGAACCGTAAGTATTGAAGAAAATTAACATCATTACAGGAGAAACATAAATCATGATTTTCATAATTTTTCCCATATCTGGCATACCTTCTTGTTGCGGTTGAGCCATAGCTTGATCGCCTGAAGTCATTTTCATGTAAAAGAAAATAGCTATTGCTGCCAATATAGGAAACAAACTCACGTGATCACCATATAATGGAATGTTGAATGGTAATTTGAAAATTTGGTCAAATGATGATAAATCGTCTGCCCAAAGGAATCCTTTTTGTCTCAACTCAATTGCAGATGGGAAAAACTGAAATGAAGCATACATAAATGGCAACTGAATCAACGCTGGAATACAACCTGCCATTGGATTTACTCCGGCTTTGTTGTACAATTTCATTGTTTCTTGTTGTTTCTTCATTGGGTCTTTTGCAAATTTCTCGTTAAGCTCTGTAATTTCTGGACGCAATACTTTCATCTTTGCTTGTGACAAGAACGATTTGAAAGTAATTGGCGACATTGCAATTTTAATAATTATTGTAAAAATTATAATTGCTATTCCTAATCCCATGAATGAACTTAAGAATCCGAAAAGTGGAATAAAGATTAATTTGTTTATCCAACCAAAAATTCCCCAACCTAATGGAACGATGTCTTCGATATTTTTTTCGTAATTATTTAAAATTTTATAATCTGTTGGACCATAATACCAATTCATTTTATAATCTAACTCACCATTTTTAAATGCTAATGGTAAAGTCGTTTTAAATTGTTTTGTGAAAACAGTATCAATTTTGTCATCATTAACTAAATCTGTAGAACTAACTTTTACATTCTCGATTGGAGTTTGTGACAATAAAATAGAACTAAAAAAATGTTGCTTGTAAGCGATAAAAGTTGCTTTTTCTAAAGTTTCATCTTCTTGTTTTCCTAAACCAGCATAATCAACTTTTCCGTCGTTTTCAAAATAGATTTCTGCATAACGGTTTTCGTAAGAAACACTTTTCTCATTACGATAGGTTTTCAAATCCCATTGTAAATCGGCCGCTTTTGAAGTATTTAAAACTTTACTTAATCCTTGAGAACGAACGTCAAAATCTAACATATAATCGTTAGCTTTCAGTACATATTTATATTCTAAAAACTCGTTTGCTCCTGATTTTAACTTCATAGAAAGGATTTGATCGTTTCCGTTTTTAGTTAAAGTTGGTTCGAAGAATAAATCTTTAGTGTTTAAAACTCGATTGTCTTTCGTTTGAAGCTCAAGATTGAAATTTGCGTTATTATTTTTGATTAACTCCACTAATTGTCCTGAATTCTTTTCGAATTTCTTGTAGTTTTTTAGAACTGCTTCAGCGATATATCCACCTTTATTAGCGATTTTTAAAGTCACCAATTCGTTTTCAATAGTTGTGAAACTTTCTTTTGCTGATGGCAATGTTGCTGAATAAGCAAAACTTCCTAAAGCACCACTAAGTTTTTGAAGTTTAACTGTATCGCTAACTGTAGTATCTACAACGGTTTGCAAAACTTGTTTTGTAGCAACTTCCTTAGCTTTTTTGGCTTTATCAATTTTTTCTTGCTTGATTTTTTGGGCTTGTTCTTCTTGTGCTGTTTTTTGACTATTGTACATCATCCACATGATAATCCCGAAGATTAAGGCGAAACCAATAATCGAATTTTTGTCAAACTTCTTTTCTTCCATTACTCTTTATAATTTATACATCAGTCGCTTTTTTGACTGTTTTGTTTCCAATTTTCAAATTATTCTGAAAATTATTTTTTATTCTTTACCATTGCGGCCACAAAGCTAACAAAAACTGGCTGTGGATTGGCAACAGTACTTTTATACTCTGGATGGTATTGCACACCGATAAAAAACGGATGATTTTTAATCTCTACAATTTCTACCAAACCTGTGTCTGGATTGATTCCTGAGCTTATTAATCCTGCATTTTCTAATTCGGTTGCGTACTTATTATTGTATTCATATCGGTGACGATGACGTTCTGAAATTTGTGTTTTACCATAAATTTGATGTGCCAAAGTTCCTTCTTTCAAATCGCATTTCCATGAACCTAAACGCATTGTTCCTCCTTTGTCGGTGATGGTTTTTTGTTCTTCCATCAAATCGATAACTGGATTAGTAGTGTTTGGATTCATTTCTGTTGAATTGGCATCAGCTAATCCTAAAATAGTTCTAGAATATTCGATAACAGCCATTTGCATTCCTAAACAGATTCCGAAAAATGGTAAATTATTTTCACGAGCGTAACGAACAGCTTCTATTTTACCTTCGATTCCTCTTTCACCAAAACCAGGAGCAACTAGAATACCGTCGATTCCGTTGAGTTTCTCTGCAATATTATCACTATCAATATATTCTGAATGTATGCTAATGATATTTACTTTAGTTTCATTAGATGCACCAGCATGAATAAATGCTTCTAAAATCGATTTATAAGAATCTTGCAATTCTACATATTTTCCAATCAAACCAACATTAATCGTATGTTTTGGATTTTTTAATCGGTGTAAAAAGGTGTTCCAATTTTCTAAATCTGGAGTGTTTTTTTGAGGTAAATCTAATTTTTTTAGAGCCACAACATCCAAACCTTCTTCAAGCATCAACAAAGGAACTTCATATATCGTTGAAGCATCGATGGATTGAATAACTGCTTCGCGTTTTACATTACAAAACAAAGCTAATTTTTGACGAATTTCATCAGACAATTCGTGTTCTGTTCTACAAACTAAAATATCGGCTTTGATACCGCTTTCCATCAATGTTTTTACTGAGTGCTGTGTTGGTTTGGTTTTCAATTCACCTGCTGCAGCCAAATAAGGAACTAGCGTTAAATGAATTACAATTCCGTTACTTTCACCTAATTCCCATACTAATTGACGAACCGATTCGATGTAAGGAAGTGATTCAATATCACCAACTGTTCCACCAATTTCAGTTATTACAATATCAAAATCGCCAGAATTACCTAACAATTGCATGCGTTCTTTAATCTCATTTGTGATATGAGGAACCACTTGAACTGTTTTTCCTAAAAATTCACCACGACGTTCTTTTTCAATAACTGAAAGATAAACTCTTCCTGTAGTTACATTGTTTGCCTGTGATGTTGGGACATTTAAAAATCTTTCGTAGTGACCTAAATCCAAATCTGTTTCGGCACCATCATCTGTAACATAACATTCGCCATGTTCATAAGGATTCATAGTTCCTGGATCAACATTTAGATAAGGATCGAATTTTTGAATGGTTGTTCGGTAACCTCGTGCTTGTAATAATTTTGCCAAAGATGCTGCGATAATTCCTTTACCCAAGGAAGAAGTCACACCGCCAGTAACAAAAATGTATTTCGTTTGATTCATTTTATTGTTTGTTGTAGTTGTGTTGTTGTAAAAAACGATGCAAAAATAAGAATTTAAAATGGATTATTAGACTTTTAGATTATTGGATTGTTAGAAAAAAATCCTAAAATCTAGTAATCAAAAATTCTAACGATCTGTCTTCGGATATTGCTTTTTAATGTTGCGAATTAGCTCTTCTAAACCGTTTAATTTGAGTTCATAAACGAGTTTGAGTTGTTCGCCAAGCTGTCCATTTGGCAATCGATTGTTGTGTATCCAAACTAAATAATATTCGGGTAAGTCAATTAAGTATTTACCTTCATATTTGCCGAAAGGCATTTTGGTGTGAGCTAGTTTGATTAGGGATTTTTGTTGGTCGTCCATTGGAAAGGTTTCGGGTTGCGTGTTTCGGGTTGCGTGTTGCGAGTTACGGGTTACGAGTTTTGATTGTTTTAAATAACCTTCAAATCTCCATTAAAACAATTACTTTTTACTAATTGAAATTCACAAAATCTTAAACTCGAAACTTTCAACTCGAAACTCGCAACCTATTTATTTCCAATTAAAAACAATTTCCTTTTTTATATCGGGATGCAAGCTATAAAAAACTGGGCAAGTCATTGCTGTTCTTTCTAGTATGGTTTTAGTTTTGTCATCGGCAACTAAGTTCATATTGAAAGTAACATGAATTTCGGTGATTCTTCTTGGTTCAGTTCCCATGATTTTGGTTACTTCCGCTGTTGAATTTGAAAAATCTACTTCTAAATCGCGTGCTTTTATTCCCATAACGGTGAACATGCAACTAGCTAAACCATTGGCAACGGTGTCTGTTGGAGAAAATGCTTCTCCTTTTCCGTTGTTGTCAATTGGTGCATCTGAAATAATCTCAGAACCCGATTGCAAATGAATGGAAGAAGTTCGTAAATCTCCTAAATAAGTTACTTTGGAAGTTGCCATTATTGTGCTTGTTTTATTGTTAAATCTTCGTCGTAATAAAGAATATAAATACCATTATTAGTGTAACCGCCTGAAATTTTCTTGGCGTAATCAAATTTACTTTCCACCTGTTCTGTTGCATCATCATTTATGGATTCTTCAAAAGGTTTGTCTTGTGCTAATCGCAACATTGTATCAAAAGTTAAATCGAAACCGCGAACTGCGTACTGATTTGGAAGTATTTTATTTTTCTTTTTAAAAGCTCTTTCAAATTTTTGTGCTTCATCAGAATCATTGTCTTTTGTTGCTGAAGGATAAGCCATTTTTAATTTTGTTAATCGAGACAAAGCTATTTCTTCAAAATCTAAAGTTTCGTTTGGTTCTAAAATTACCAATTGCACTTGATAGTCTTTCATAACACTCGACATTGCTGATGTTGTTGTAAAAATAGTTCCAGTTTTTTCGGAAGCCATTACAACATAATTTATTCTGTCTTTTACAAAATGCTTTTTAATACTATCGGCTACAAATCCACCTTTGTCAGAAAGACCAACTACTTTAACATCCTTTTGAAAATCTTGAATATATTCTTTTATTGAAGTTTTTTTAGGGTCAATTACTGCGATTATATTTCCGTTTTTGGATTGCATGTAACTAAACATTGCACCTTTAACAGCATCAGCATGAGGCATCGATTGAAACAAATTCTTATATGATTTTCCTTCATCTCTTGACAATGGTGAAATTACAGGAATGTTTTTGTTCTCTAGAGCATCAGCTACTTTTTCTACATTTACTTGATAGAACGGACCAATTACTGCATCTGTTGATGAAAAATCATTATTAGAAATAACCGAAAGAGCACTAGTTGAATTTTTGGTTTCTTGAGAATCGTATATTTTAATATCCAAATTCATTCCGAGAACTTTTGCTGAATCTATTGCCATTAAAGCTCCAGCATAAAAATCTAAAGTCATGTTTAGAAATTTATCTTTCTTCAATCGTTCTGAAATTGAAGTAACCGTATCGTTTTGGATTTTAGATGCATTGAAAGGTAAAAACAAGACTAACTCTTTTCTTTTTTGGCTTGAAATAGATTTTGTCAAGTCTTTCAAACTGTTTTTTGTTTCTTTAGAAAACGAAAGTGTTGCTGGTACTTTAAGAATCATTCCTTCTTTAACACCATCTTTTAATTCAGGATTTAAACCAATTAATGAAGCTTCCGATAGACCTAAAAGTTTGGTTAAACTGTACATCGTTTCGCCTGATTTTACATTATATTCTAAAGTATTTCCTTTATAAACTTCTGTTTTTGGTTTTACTACTTCAGTTTGAGCAACTACTTTCTCACTACTATTTATTTTTAATTTAAAACCAACAGGAAGATTGTCTTTTATTTCAGGATTTTGCTTTTCTAATTCATCTACAGAAATTCCGTATTTGGTAGCAATTCCGTATTTAGTTTCTTTAGGTTGCACCTCATGAACAGAATACACGACAGTTCCTGGTTCCATTTTAGGCGGATTTTCATACTTCATTATTTTCAAAACTTGTCCTGGTTGCAATCCATCAGTTTTCAAAAATGGGTTAGCTTCCTCTAAATCTGAAATTTCTACATTATTCTGTTTTGCAATACTATAAAGGGTTTCTTTCACTTTTACTTCGTGTGATTTTCCTTTATATAGAGCTGTATTTGAAGTTACATTTTCAATACTTTTAGGAATAAGTAAAATAGCATCTGGTTGAATTCCGCTTTGCGAATCTGGATTTAACTTATAGATATCGTAAGGTGTCACTTTGTACTTTTGTGCAATTTGAGTAATCGTTTCTCCTTTAGCCACTTTGTGCTTAGTATAATTCTGTCCGAAAACAGAAGTTGCAAACATCAATACTAAAATGTAAATACCTTTTTTAAACATATCTTTTTATTTATTTCAAATTCAGACTGAACACTGCCAACTGAGACTGCCAACTTTCTTACTCCCATTCAATAGTCGCTGGTGGTTTTGAGCTAATATCATATACAACTCTATTCACACCTTTCACTTTATTGATGATTTCGTTAGAGATTTTCATCAAAAACTCATAAGGTAAATGTACCCAATCCGCTGTCATTCCGTCGGTAGATTCTACTGCTCGAAGTGCTACTACTTTTTCGTAAGTACGCTCATCGCCCATTACTCCTACACTATTTACTGGAAGCAAAATTGCTCCTGCTTGCCAAACTTTATCGTACAATCCGTGTTCTTTTAATCCGTTAATAAACACAGCATCAACTTCTTGCAAGATACGCACTTTTTCTGGTGTAATATCACCTAATATTCTAATCGATAATCCTGGACCTGGAAACGGATGTCTTCCTAACAATTCGGGATCGATTCCTAAAGTTGCTCCAACTCTTCTTACTTCATCTTTAAATAACATTCTAAGAGGTTCTACAATTTTCAATTTCATAAAATCGGGTAAACCGCCAACATTGTGATGTGATTTAATTGTTGCACTTGGACCTTTTACTGAAACAGATTCTATTACATCAGGATAAATCGTTCCTTGTGCTAGCCAAGTTACATCTTCTATTTTGTGCGCTTCATCATCAAAAACTTCTATAAAAGCATTTCCTATGATTTTACGTTTTGTTTCTGGATCATCAACTCCAGCCAATGCTTCCAAAAAACGTGCCGAAGCATCAACACCTTTGACATTTAATCCCATGTCTTTGTATTGGTGAAGAACGTTTTCGAATTCATTTTTACGTAATAAACCATTATTAACGAAGATACAGTATAGATTTTTACCAATAGCTTTGTTCAATAAAACTGCTGCTACTGTAGAATCTACTCCACCTGAAAGTCCTAAAACTACTTTATCATTTCCTACTTTTTCTTGTAAGTCTTTAACGCAATCGTCAACAAAAGCATTTGGTGTAAAATTTTGAGGAACTTCTGCGATTTTTACTAAGAAATTCTCAAGCATTTGTTTACCATCAGTTGAATGATATACTTCAGGGTGAAATTGAATAGCATAAGTAGTTTCGCCTTCAATTTTGTAAGCTGCATTTTCTACGTCGTTGGTACTGGCTAGTTTGACACCGTTGGTTGGTAAGTGTTTAATGGTGTCACTGTGGCTCATCCAAACTTGTGAATTGAGGTTTACATTTTCGAAGAAAACTTCATCTTCTTTGATGTATGATAAATTGGCTCTTCCATATTCTCTGATATTGGAAGCGGCTACTTCACCACCTGAAAAATGAGCTAAATATTGCGCACCATAACAAACGGCAAGCAAAGGTAATTTACCTCTAATTTCGGATAAATCGATTTGCAAAGCATCTTCTGAGCGCACCGAGTAAGGGCTTCCGCCAAGAATAACCGCTTTGTAAGACGATAAATCAGTTGGATAATGATTGTAAGGAAAAATTTCGCAGAATATATTTAATTCGCGAACGCGGCGTGCAATAAGTTGTGTGTATTGCGAGCCGAAATCTAAAATAAGTACGTTGTGTTGCATGCGCAAAAGTACTATTTTTTAGTAGAAAATAAAAAGTGGTTTTGATAAAATAGTAGTTTTTATTTGGTAAATAATTTTCATTACTTTTGAAAACAATATAAAAACTTAACCATGAAATGGTATTTACACGCAATTAGAAATTACGCCAACTTTGATGATCGTGCAAGTCGTACAGAATACTGGATGTTCAGTTTGTTTAACCTAACTTTTGCAATATTTTTCTTTTGTATTGATTTATCCTTTAAAATTAATTTTGATGGCCATTTAATTGGTCCTTTTTATATCCTTTATTTACTTTTTAGCTTTATTCCAGGCCTTGCAGTTGCTGTAAGACGATTGCATGATGTTGGTAAAAGTGGTAGTTATCTATTTTTAGCTTTAATACCTTTAGTAGGGCTTTATATTATAGCATTATATTGTACAGAAAGTGAAGACGAAGAAAATTTATATGGAGAAAAACCTGTAAATTCTGATATTGCTGAATTTATTCTAGATAGCAAAACCTCATCAACTATTCTTATATCGTTTTTACTTTGGATTTTTACTAGTAAAATTATTTGGACTTTCATTGTAAGTTCATCAGAAAGGTTTTATGAAAATCCGATTTATAAATATTTTAATGTATTCAGTAATTTTATATGGATGTTTATACCTATTATCTTATCCTTATCCGTTAGAAACTACAAATGGAAAATCATACTACTTATTTGTTCAGTAGGATATATGTTATATGGATTTTACGAATTTGTTAAATCCTTTATGCTAAGTTCTAATAATTTTCAATTTTAATGATTAAAACAATTCTTTATATTGCTATTGGAGGCGCTATTGGTAGTGTTTTACGCTACTTAACAGCTGTTTTTGTCAATAAATATTGGGCAAATCATTTTCCTTTGGCTACTTTTATTACTAATGTTTTGGGCTGTTTTTTAATTGGAATTTTAATTGGAATTTTAGAGAAAAACAACTTGACTAATAGCAATTTAAAATGGTTTTTAATCACAGGATTCTGTGGAGGTTATACTACTTTTTCCACCTTTGGATTTGAAAATTATACTTTGTTTCAAAACAATAATTCCTTGTTAGCTTTTGGCTATATTGCTTTGAGTGTTTTGTTAGGAATATTTGCGGTTTGGTTAGGACTTTTTGTTTCTAAATAAAACTTTAAATTCTGTGTTAATCTATATAGTGATTGTGTTAATTTTTAGTATTTTCGCAACCTATGAACGAAAAAGACATTTTAGCCATTCAAGAATTATTGGCTTCTCCTAAGAAAATTGCAATTATTCCACATCGAAGTCCCGATGGTGATGCCATGGGTTCGACGCTTGGTTTATATCATTTTCTATTAAAATTAAACCATCAACCAGTAGTAATTGCGCCGAATGAATTCCCTGAATTTCTGGCATGGTTACCATCTTCAGAAACGGTTTTGGTTTATGAAAATGACAGAGTTAATTGCACTAAAATTCTTAACGAAGCCGAACTGGTTTTCACTTTAGACTTCAATGCTTTGCATAGAACTGGAGAAATGGAACAAGTTTTAAGCAAACTTTCTGCTCCAATGATTATGATTGACCATCATCAATTGCCTGATTCTTATGCAACGTTCACTTATTCAGACACTTCATTTGGTTCTACTTGTGAAATGATTTACAATTTCATTGGATATTTGAATCAAAAAGCCCTTATTGATAAAACTATTGCAACTTGTCTTTATACAGGAATTCTAACCGATTCTGGCGGATTTAGATTTCCGAAAACTACTGGAACGACTCACAGAATTGTTGCAGAATTTATCGATTTAGGTGTTGAAAATACTGAAATTCCGAATTTACTTTTCGACAATAATTCTTATGATAGATTGCAATTATTGGGAAGAGCTTTGCAAAATATGAAAGTACTTTTTGACAAGAAAACTTCTTATATTTCGTTATCTCAAAAGGAATTAGACGAATTTAAATACGTAAAAGGTGATACAGAAGGAATCGTTAACTATGGTTTGACTATAAAAGGCATCGTTTTTGCAGCTATTTTCATCGAACATAGAGACGAGAATATCATTAAAATATCGTTTCGTTCGCAAGGAGATTTTGATGTAAATCAATTTGCTAGAGACCATTTTAGCGGTGGCGGACACATCAATGCTGCTGGAGGAAAATCGTATGATTCCTTGGCAAATACTATAAAGAAATTTGAACAAATCATTTCTAAAATTGAACTATAAATTATGAGAAATATAAAATTTAGCATTGTTTTTATCTTTGTTCTTTTAACCTTAATTGGTTGTAAAGAGCAACAAGCAAGAATGCCAATTTCAAGAAATTCTGGAGCTTTCATGAATGAATCTGTAGAGCGAAACAAAAAATTGATTAAAGGTGAAGAAAAGCAGATTGATTCTATCATCAAGAGCAATCCTCAGATAAAATATTTGTCCTCACAGAAAGGATATTGGTACCATTATGATGTGAAAAATGACAGCGATACTTTGCGTCCTAAAAAAGGTGATGTTGCCTTTTTTGATTACGAAATCAAAGATATTGCTGGAAATGTTATTTACTCTCAGTTAGAACTTAAACCACAAACGTATTTGGTTGACAAACAAAACATCATGTCTGGTTTGCGTCATGGTATAAAACAAATGCATAAAAAGGAAACGGTGACTTTTTTATTTCCTTCTCACCTAGCCTTTGGTTATCATGGTGACGACAGAAGAATTGGAACCAACGAACCATTAATTTGTACTGTAACTTTAAACGATTTTAAACCCGAAAACAAACAATAGATTAAATAGAAATGAAAAAGAGAATAATTTTACTATTAGCAGTTATTACAACGTTTTTTGTAGGATGTAAAGACGAACACACCAACTTAAAAGACGGATTATATGCAGAAATTGAAACTTCAAAAGGAACTATTCTAGTGGCATTGGAATATGAAAAAACTCCAATTACTGTGGCAAATTTTGTGACTTTAGCAGAAGGAACCAATTCGTTTGTTTCAGAAAATTTGAAAGACAAACCATTATATGACAATTTGTTATTTCACAGAGTTATTTCTAAATGTAATGGTGATGCCGAAGACTTTATGATTCAAGGTGGTGATCCACTTGGGAATGGTTCTGGTGATTGTGGATACAAATTTAAAGATGAAATTACCGATTTAAAATTCAATAAAGGTGGATTATTAGCAATGGCAAATTCTGGTCCTGCAACTAATAGCAGTCAATTTTTTATTACTATTAAAGAAACTCCTTGGTTGGATGGAAAACACACTATTTTTGGTCACGTTGTAGAAAACGGAATGGAAGTAGTAAATACAATTGTTCAAAACGATGCCATTAATTCGGTTAAAATCATTCGTAAAGGAGAAGCTGCTAAAAAATTTGATGCTGTAAAAGTTTTCAGCGATTACTTTAAAGTAGAATCTGAAAAACAGAAAAAGCAAGCTGCTATTGATGCTGCAACGCTAAAAAAAGCTATTACTGATAAAATTGCCTTTTTTGCAGAACAAAAAGCTGCTTCAACAAAATTACCTTCAGGTTTACAATATGCTATTTTAGAAAAAGGTACTGGTAAAAAACCATTAGCTGGCTCTCAAATATTTGTAAATTATGCTGGATTTTTAGAGAATGGAACATTATTTGATACCAGCTCAGCCGAAATAGCAAATGCTTTCGGAAAATCAGATCCTCAACGAGCTTCTCAGAATGGTTATAGTCCATTGCCTTTTCAATGTGGTTCTAAAGGTGCTGCTATTCCAGGATTTGAAGAAGGATTGTCGTTATTAAATATTGGAGATAAAGCCATTTTATTTATTCCTTCTAATTTAGGTTATGGAGAAAATGGAGCTGGAGATGTAATTCCACCGAACGCAAATATTATTTTTGAAGTAGAAATATTAGAAAAACTATAATTAAAACCGATTAAAACTAGAACAATGAAAATGAAATTAAAAATCATGATGTTATTCTTTTTAGCATTAACAATTTCGAATGCTCAAACTAAGAAGAAGAAAGTCGTTAAAAAACCAACTACGCAAGTAATGGCTAAAGTTGCCAATCCGAATGATGGGATTTTCGCAGAGATTGAAACTACTAAAGGTAAAATTGTAATTCGATTAGAGTACAAAAAAACTCCGGTAACTGTTGCTAACTTTATTTCTTTGACTGAAGGTACTAATCCAAAGGTTTCTGAAACTTACAAAGGAAAAAAATTCTATGATGGATTGAAATTTCACAGAGTAATTAAAGATTTCATGATTCAAGGTGGTGATCCTCTTGGAAATGGTAGTGGTGGACCAGGATATGCTTTTAAAGATGAAATCACTGATTTAAAACACAGCAAAGGTGGTATCCTTTCTATGGCGAATTCTGGACCAAAAACTAATGGTTCGCAATTCTTCATTACTCACAAAGAGACACCTTGGCTAGATGGAAAACACACTGTTTTTGGCGAAGTAACCTCTGGTATGGATGTCGTTAACATGATTGAGCAAAATGATGTAATTATGGCGATGACTATTGTAAGAAAAGGTGCTGATGCAAAAGCTTTTGACGCAGTAAAAACGTTCACAGATTACTTTGCTAATAAAGCAGATGATGATGCTAAACAAGCAGCTTTAGAAGCAGAAAAAAGAAAATTACAAGCAGAACTTGAAGCGCAAAAGAAAAAGGAATATATTGAAAAATTCGGACCTGTAATGGCTGCAAAATCTAATGTTTTGAAAAAAACGAAAGAGACTGCAACACAAACTGAATCAGGATTAAAATACATAATTACGCAAAAAGGAAATGGTGTAAAACCTGCAAATGGAACTACCGTTTATATCAACTATGCTGGGTTTTTAGAAGATGGAACATTATTCGATAGTTGTGTAGAAAGTGTAACAAAAGAATTTGGTAAATTCGATGAAAATAGAGCAAAAGCTAATGGATATGCTCCAATGACAGCATCAGCTGGAAACTATCAATTTATTTCTGGATTTATTGAAGGATTGAATTTAATGTCTGTTGGAGATAAAGCAACTTTATTTATTCCTTCTAAATTAGCTTATGGTGAAAAAGGTGCTGGTGGTGTAATTCCACCAAATGCAAATATCATTTTTGAAATTGAACTTTTGGATAAATTACCTGCAAAACAGTAATTTAAATCAAATTATAAAAAAGCACAAAACTCTAATTTAGAATTTTGTGCTTTTTTTATGACTATTTTTTTGATTTAAACTTCCAATCAAACTCGTCGTTATCTTTTATAATGGCTCCTAATTCGATTCTTATAACTACATCAAATTCCGATTGTAATGTTAGCCAATTGCTTTCATTAAAATGATTTTCTGTAGAATCGAAATCTTCTTTCTCCCAAGATTTGAAAGGTAAATCAGCGATTAGACTTTTTACATTACATCCAATTACTTTTTTGTCTAATAAAGTTGCATTTTCATTAGAAGTGATGATATAACCCAAACGAAAATCCTCATCTTCATAGAACGTTAAACGCAGTTTCTGTTGGTTGTACAAAAAGATTATGTTGTTATCATCGTCTTCAAACTTCTTGTCTGGTGTGCCATAAAGCGCCATTACATCTTGCTGCTTCATTCCGAAAAGCAAACTATCGATTCCGCTTTTTGGGTTTAGTTTCATCTCATTTGTATTTAACCGCAAAGGTCGCAAAGTTTTTTTTAAGAAGTTAAAGAAGTTTTGGTATTTTTACGGAAGTTGTTATGAGGATTTTACTTTAATAACGAATATACATTAGTTAGCAGAAATAATATGAGAGACATTGGAGAATTAATTGAATACGAAAACGAAAATACTTCATTAGATTTTAAAGCTATACAGTATAAAAAAGAAATGTATGAAAGTTTTCTTAAAGATATTATGTCTTTGGCAAATGCTAATTCCAAAGAGGATAAATTTATAATTATTGGTGTTAAACATTTTCCAAACGGAAAAAGGGATTTATTAGGCATTCAGGAGAATTTTATTGATGAAGCTACATATCTACAATTAATTGATTCAAATATTGAGCCTCAAATTGATTTAAAATATTTTCCGATTATTTATGATGAAAAAACATTTGGAATATTTCAAATTATAGATTGCTCAAATCCTCCATATATGATGAAGAAAGATTATGGAAACTTAAAAATTGGAGATTCATTTATAAGAAAAGGCTCGTATCAAACAAGATTGACAAGAAAGGATATTGATAATCAAATTATTGAAAAAAAAGAAACAGACATTTCAGAAAATGTATTTTTATCATTATCTGAAAGTGAAGTAATAAAAGAAATTAGATTTGATAGAAAGGTAATTGAGTTGCCTTCAGATATTACAAAAGCTAAAATAGAAAACATTATTTCAAGAAAGGAAAATGAAATCAAATTTGAATCATTGAGAAATATTCGTTTTATATCTCAATCACCTTTCAGTTTTACTAAATATGAAGATAGAGATTTACATACATTGAGAAAAAATTTAGAAGAAATTAAAGAAGATTATAAAGAACAAGATAATTATTACCTATTTGAAAAAAATGCTTATAAATTAAATTTTTATATACATAACAATAGTCATAAATTTTTAGAAGATGTATCAGTTGAAATTTTAGTTGATACTTCTGAAAACTATATCATTAGAGAAAGCATTTATACAAAACCAGAATATTACAACCCTTTAATTAATATGAATCCAAGAATGGCTAGTTGGGAAGAACTTAATTATCCAAAAATAGAATATAAAGAAGGAAAATATAGAATATATTCAGAAATTGGTAATATAAAACATCATTTGCCTACAAAAACACTTGATGTTGAATTGAGACTTGTAATTAATAATTATTTGATAGAAAATAATATTGAAATAGCGATAAAAATATTTGCTAAAAATATTAAAATGCCGATTGAAGACTCGGTAACAATTAATATCTAAATAATTACCTCTGCAAACAACGGTTTCAAGAAATGGAGAAGTAAGGTTTCATTTTAAAATGCAAAAAGTTTTTAATTTAAAGTTTTATCTATATTTGTGAAGTCTTGATTTATCTTCAACTTCTTGAAGACGAGACACGTTATCTTCCATTTTGACAAAAAAACCTTATTAAGATGAATAAGACTATTATTATTGCATTTGTTATTCTATTTTATAGTTGTAACGAAAATCGAAAAGTAGAAACAGAGAATACTCAAAAAAATCAAAAAAAGGAAAAGAAGTTAATCTCAAACGTAAGAGGAACTTGGATTTGCCATAATAATAAAGGTTTTAAAATATTAGAAATTGAAAGCAATTCGAATGTAAGTTATTCGGAATTTGTGGATAGAAAAGCACTTATTGACTCTATTAAAAAAGAAAGGTATTGGCTATACAATTCAAAAGCTAAACTAGACTTTGTGGATAGTACTAGAATATCAATTTTAACAGACAAATATAGATTTGATTACAAAATAAATAAAGATACTTTAATTGAATATGATAAAATGGGTAATCAAGACAAACTAATAAAAGTTAAATAAGAAAACTACTGCTATCAGCGATTTTAAAAAATTAGGTGTTTTATTTGAAAGTACAAAAAAATGAAAAAAATAATATTATTAATATTTATTACGTCACTTACTTCTTGCAACTCTTTTTTTGAATTAAGTACAGATAAAGAATTAAGTAAAAAAATAAACTTAGAATATTTGAAAGAAAAAAAGCCAATTGATTTAACTAAAATAACCGATTTTGACTGGGATAATTACATTGTGATTGGTCCATATCAAATCCCAGAAGAAGTTGGAAAAAAATACAATGTAGATTTGTCAAATATATCTGAATATCAAACCGCAGATGATTCCAAATTAACTTTAGTTTTTATAAAAAATAAAAAATCAATTAAAATTTGTGCAGTTCAGGCAGAATTTAAAGAAAATAAACTCTTGAAATTTTCCTAATTCTTTATATTACAAAAAACTAATACTCAAACTTTCCAAACTCGCTTTCGATAGTTAGCTTCTTGTTCTGATGAATATCAGAATCCATTACTTCTACTCTACCTACAATTTGAGCTTCAACACCAAACGAGTTTGAAATAGCTATAATATCTTTGGCAATTTCTTGAGGAACGTAAACTTCCATACGATGACCACAGTTGAACACTTGGTACATTTCCTTCCAATCGGTTTTAGATTGCTCTTGAATCAATTGAAACAAAGGTGGCGCTGGAAATAAATTATCTTTGATAACATGAACATTATCAACAAAATGAAGTACTTTAGTTTGTGCTCCACCAGAACAATGTACCATTCCGTGAATGTCGCTTGAAGTATATTTATCTAAAATAGCTTTGATGATTGGTGCGTAAGTACGCGTTGGAGAAAGCACTAATTTTCCTGCATCAATTGGAGCATTTTCAACTGCATCAGTCAATTTTATGTTACCAGAATACACCAAATCTTTTGGAACAGAACTATCAAAACTCTCTGGAAATTTGTCTGCCAAATAGTTCGCAAAAACATCATGTCGCGCCGAAGTTAATCCATTGCTTCCCATGCCGCCATTGTAACTTTTCTCATAATTGGCTTGTCCAAAACTTGCCATTCCAACAATTACATCGCCAGGTTTTATATTGGCATTATCAATGACTTTGCTGCGTTTCATTCGAGCCGTAACAGTTGAATCAACGATTATTGTTCTTACCAAATCACCAACATCAGCTGTTTCACCACCAGTAGAATGAATGGTTACTCCAAACGATTTTAACTCCTGAATCAATTCTTCAGTTCCGTTGATAATTGCCGAAATCACCTCAGCCGGAATCAAGTTTTTATTTCTTCCTATAGTTGATGAAAGTAAAATATTGTCGGTTGCTCCTACACAAAGTAAATCGTCAATGTTCATGATTAAAGCATCTTGAGCAATGCCTTTCCATACCGAAATGTCTCCAGTTTCTTTCCAATACATATAAGCCAAAGACGATTTTGTTCCAGCACCATCGGCGTGCATTATCAAACAATAGTCTTCGTCGTTGGTTAAGTAATCGGGAACAATTTTGCAAAATGCTTTTGGGAATAATCCTTTATCAATGTTTTTGATGGCATTGTGCACATCTTCTTTAGATGCAGAAACTCCGCGCATGGCGTAGCGTTGGCTATTATCAGAACTCATCTTTAGTGTGTTGCTTGAACTGATGTATATCAGTTTTTAGTTGTTGGGCAAAGATAATTCAAAGATTGTAGAAAGCCGATTTCGGAAGAGAATTTTTATATTTAATTTTCAACAATCAAAATTTCAACTCTTCGATTTTCATCTTCTTCCAAAGCATTTTTCTCTGGAATTGGATGAATAGGTCTCGAAACACCATATCCTTTGAAAGTCATTCGTTTTCTATCAATTTTATTTCGAATCAAATAATTGTAAACTGCTTTAGCACGAGCCGAAGAAATTGGATCTTCTTGTGTAGCTGACTTACAACAAATATGTCCTTGAATTTCAATCACCAACTTAGGATTATCGACCATAATACACAGTAATTCATATAAAACTGGTTCCGATTTGGGAACTACTTTAGCCGAATTATTATAGAAATAAATATTATCTAATTTAATCAAATCGCCTTTTTTGGCTGATTTTACTTTGTCTTTAAGAAGTTCTTTTGGGATTTCTGGCTTTTTATCTGCTACAATAATTTCCTTTTTTTCTTGAAAAATGATGGTAACTCTCCTATTTTCTCCTTGTATTTTTGATTGTACAAAATCTTCACCAAAACCACGAATTTCAATATCTTTTTTTACTTCAATATCACTTTCTTTCAAGAAATTATAAACTTCATTTACTCGTTTTAAAGCCAGCGTATCATTATAGGAATTCGTTCCTTTCCAATCACAAAAACCATAAAGTTTGGTTACTTGATAGTTTTTTCCTTCTGCAATCCAAGAATTGATTTTTCTAACGGCTTCGTCATTCAAATTGTATTTATCAAAATCAAAATACACGTTGAGTTTCTCTTGTGCTTGTGCAAAAAAGGTAAAGAAAATAATAAGAAATAGATACTTTTTCATATATGTAAAATTTGATTTGTTAGAGGTCATATATGGTATCGCCTTTTTATTTATTGGTGTTTATCTCACAAAGATTTTATTTTTCATAGGAGTTCGATGATTTATCAATTGCAAGCAAACGAGTTGTTTATGGCGATTTCATTAGATTATTTGTCTAAAATCATTATCTCAACTCTTCTGTTTCTACCAGCTTCAAATTCACTTTTCTCTGGAATAGCAAACTTAGGTTTTGACACTCCAAATCCTTTTACTTTTACTCTTTTATCGTCAATCCCTTCCGACATTAAGATTCGTTTTACTTGGCGCGCTCTGTCTAAAGAAAGGTTTCTTGCGTCTTTATTTACACAACAAATATGTCCTTGAATTTCAATTTTTAACTTTGGATATTTCTTTAAAACATAAATTAATTCATCGATAGATTTTTTAGACGATGGAATTATAGCAAACGTATTGATATGAAAATTAATATCTTCCAATCGGATTAACGTTCCTTTGGTAGAAAGTCCTATTTTATCCTCTAAAGTTGCTCCTTCTGGAAAATTCATAGTTTCTTCCTCTATTGGAACAATTTCTTCTTCGACCACAACTTTGGGCTTAATTCCTAATATTTCGTTTTCACGAGCTAAGTCTTTTTCGAGAATATAATGAATTATTGCTTTTCTATTTTCAGCTTTATTTGGAGAAGTCGCTCCTTTTTCGCCAAGAGAAATACTCTTAAAATCTTCTCTTATTTTTATCTTTCCATTGACTTTAGAATAAATAGAGTTGACACGTTTTTGAGAAAGCGTATCATTAAATCCTGACGAACCAACCTCATCTGTAGAACCAGTAATTGATAAAATTTTAGATGTTTTATTTTCTAAAATCCATTTATCAAATTTTGCTTGTTCTGTTTTATTCAGTTCAAATTTGTTGTTGTCAAAATAAACTACAAACCGTTCTTGAGCATTTGAAAAATGAACAACAATAAAAAGTAGCAATAGTATTTTTTTCTTCATTAGCATATAACGAATTTACGGAAAATATATTTTACCAATAAAATATATAGTAGATTAATTAACAAAAAAATATATTTTTGTAAAAAATACATTTATGAAACAATTTCTATTTTCAGTACTATTTTGTGTGAGTAGCATATGTTATTCACAGTCTGTTCTACAATCAGTTAATTCTGGTAGTCTAATTACAACGCAAACATCAGTTTCAATTGGAGAAATTGTGATTACTCCAACTCAAAATCAATCTAGCTCTGGACTTATTGGAATTTTAACGCAAGTAAATCAACAACAATTAGAAGTTTCGCAATTTGAAAT
Source organism: Flavobacterium sp. (assembly GCF_044341265.1). Lineage (GTDB taxonomy): Bacteria > Bacteroidota > Bacteroidia > Flavobacteriales > Flavobacteriaceae > Flavobacterium. Next base: position 29,491 of record NZ_JBIISA010000018.1, on the reverse strand, counting down.
TTCAGAAAATATTGTGGTTTATCCTAATCCAACTATCGCAACAATTTATTTTAAGACTTCTGAAAATCTTTTGAACGAAAATGTATCAATTTACAATACTACTGGACAATTAGTTTTGGAAAGTAAAATTGAAAATAATAATTCTTTAGATTTAAATAAATTATCAAGTGGTATCTACTTGATTCAATTTTCAAATAAAAAATTCAACTCATTCAAAATAATCAAACGTTAGAAAAAACAATTTTAAAATCAAAACAAGTATGAAAAGAATAATTAGCCTTTATATTTTTTTAATTTCTACAGCAATATTTGCACAAGTGCCACAAGGAATTTCTTATCAAGCAATTGCCATGAACAGTTCAGGAAATCCAGTTGTAAGTTCTAATGTTGGTATTCGCTTATCCATTCTTGATAACTCAGCAACTGGGACCGTTTTATATACCGAAACCCAAGTTAAAATGACCAATCCACAAGGGTTATTCAATCTTGTAATAGGACAAGGAACTCCAACAACAGGAACATTTTCTACTATTAATTGGGGAACGAATTCTAAATTTTTAAAAGTTGAATTGGATGTTGCAGGTGGAACTAATTATGTTTTAGTTGGCACTACTCAATTACTTTCAGTTCCTTATGCTTTAGCCGCTGGAAGTTTAGTTGGATCATCTGCAAATGACAGTATTTTAGAGAATAAAAAAACAAATTTTGCTTTTGCATCTTCAAACGGTAATGTTTATGCCTACAACCAAAATAACGGAACATGGGTTTCACAATTTGCAAACCTTTCTGGAACTACATCTATTGTAGCTTCTAATGGAAATTTTGCTTTTGCTGCTTCTAATGGTAACGTATATGCTTTTAGTCAAACTACTGGTAACTGGATAGCTCAACCAGGAAACCTTTCAGGGACGACGTCTATTGTTAGTTCGAATGGTAATTTCGCATTTGCAGCTTCAAACGGCAATGTTTATGCTTTTAATAAAAACACTAATTCTTGGGTAGCACAATCAGGAAACTTATCAGGTTCTACAACCGTAGTTGCTACTAAAAATGGAAGCTTTGGTTTTGCTTCCTCTAATGGAAACGTTTATGCTTTTAATAAAACAACTGGAACATGGATTGGACAGTCAGGAAACCTATCTGGAAGTTCTACTATAATTTCTGGAGATACAAGTTTAGCTTATGCTTCCTCAAATGGTAATGTATACGTATTTAACACCATAACTGGTTCATGGGTTTCACAATTTGGAAATTTATCTGGTTCAACAAGTGTGGTTAGTTCTTCAACTAATTAAAAAACACATATTTTTATAATAAATTTACAAATAAAATCCCGCTTATTAAGCGGGATTTTATTTATAAATAGATGGTTTATTATCTAGTAAACAATAACTCTCTGTATTTAGTCAACGTCCAAATTTCGTCATCAACTAAAAGTTCTAATTTATCGCAGTGTTCTCTGATAACTTCGAAATATGGTTTTACTTTATCGCAGTACATTTCAGCCATTTTTTGAGCATCAGTTAAAGCATTTGCTTTTTTACGAGCTTCTGTCATAGCTTCAACATTAGAGTTAATTCCTTCAATGTGAGCCGAAATTTCTTTGATTAAAGAGATTTGCTCTTTTGCAATTTTCTCAAAATCTTTTCCGAAGATTTCTTTTAATCCACGAACATTTTCAATTAATGTATTTTGGTAACGAATAGCTGTTGGAATCACATGATTTCTTGCGATATCTCCTAAAACTCTTCCTTCAATTTGAATTTTCTTAGTGTATTCTTCCAATTCGATTTCGTAACGTGCTTCTACCTCAACGTGGTTCATTACGTTTAAGTCTTTGAATAAATCCAACGCTTTTTGAGATACTTTAGCTTTCAAAGCAGTTGGAGTTGTTTTATGATTACTCAAGCCACGTTTTTTAGCTTCTTTTTCCCAAGCATCACTATATCCATCTCCTTCAAAAAGGATGTTTTTAGTTTCTTTGATGTATTCTCTTAATACATTGAAAATTGCTTCGTCTTTCTTTAAATCTTTAGTTTCAATTAAAGCATCTACTTCTTTTTTGAACTCTTTCAATTGTTTTGCAACGATAGAATTCAAAGTTGTCATCGCGTTAGCACAGTTTGCAGAAGAACCAACGGCTCTAAATTCAAATTTATTTCCTGTAAAAGCAAATGGAGACGTTCTATTTCTATCAGTATTATCCAACATTACATCTGGAATTTTACCTACAACATTTAGTTTTAAATCGGTTTTTTCTTCTGGAGATAATTTTCCTTTAGAAACACCTTCTAATTCAGCTAAAACTTTTGTCAATTGTTCTCCAATGAAAACAGAGATAATTGCAGGTGGCGCTTCATTTGCACCTAATCTATGGTCATTACTTGCAGTAGCAATAGCAGCACGAAGTAACTCTTCATATTCATTTACCGCTTTGATTGTATTGATAAAAAACGATAAGAATTGTAAATTACTCATTGGTGTTTTACTTGGAGAAAGTAAATTTACTCCAGTATCAGTTGCCAACGACCAGTTATTATGTTTTCCTGAACCATTTACACCTTTGAAAGGTTTTTCGTGGAAAAGAACCATAAAGTCATGACGCTCACCTACTTTAGACATTACATCCATTAATAAGGAATTGTGGTCTACTGCTAAGTTAGTTTCTTCAAAAATTGGAGCTAACTCAAATTGATTTGGAGCCACCTCATTGTGACGTGTTTTAACTGGAATTCCTAATAACATACATTCCTCTTCTAATTCTCTCATATAATTAAGAGCACGAGAAGGAATAGAACCAAAATAATGGTCGTCTAATTGTTGTCCTTTAGCAGAAGTGTGTCCAAGTAAGGTTCTTCCTGTCATTACTAAATCAGGACGAGAATTTGCTAAAGAGCTATCTACCAAGAAATATTCTTGTTCCCAACCTAAAGTTGCTGTTACTTTTTTAACGTTTTTATCGAAATATTTACATACATCAGTTGCAGCTTCATCAACAGCGTTTAATGCACGTAAAAGTGGTGTTTTATAATCTAAAGCTTCACCTGTGTAAGAGATAAAAACCGTTGGAATACATAAAGTTGTACCGAAAATAAATGCTGGAGAAGTTGGATCCCAAGCAGTATATCCACGAGCTTCGAAAGTGTTTCTAATTCCACCATTTGGAAAAGAAGAAGCATCTGGTTCTTGTTGAACTAATTGACCTCCACCAAATTTTTCAACTGGATCTGAACCATCGTAAGAAGTTTCGAAGAAAGCATCATGTTTTTCGGCAGTTGTTCCTGTTAATGGTTGAAACCAGTGTGTATAATGAGTTACGCCTTTTGACAAAGCCCATTCTTTCATGCCCATTGCAATATAATCGGCTAATTTTCTGTCAATTTTAGTTCCGTGTTGGACAGCATCTTTTACACCTTTATAAGCATCTGAAGTCAAAAATTGCTTCATTGCTTTGTCATTAAAAACATTTGAACCAAAAAGAGCTGATTTTCTTCCAGCTTCTTCAAATTTTACTGGCTTTCTAGCCGATGCATCTTTTAATGCTTGAAAACGTAAAGTTGACATAAAATTGATTTTTAAAATTTATACCCTTATATTTTGATGCAAATATAATAATATTTTCATTCAAAAATAATTATACCCTATTTTTTTAGGGGTAAAATTAATAAATTCCAATTTTTTAAATTCCAAACACCAATCTTACTATATTTAATTTTGGAATTTGGAATTTGGAATTTGAAATTTTATAATGTTATCTTTGTAAAAAACAATTATATGTTAGTTTGGATAATTTTTATTGCTTCAATTTTATTTTTCTTAGCATTAGATTTAGGTGTTTTCAATAAAACGCCTCATATCATATCTTCAAAAGAAGCTGGGAAATGGACTGGTATTTTTGTAACCATCTCTTTTCTTTTTTCAGGAGTGGTTTATTGGATTTACCAAAATGGTTATATTGATAATCCGACAAAACTTACACCCAATTTAGCTGTAATGAAGTACATTACAGGTTATTTAATTGAGCTTTCTTTAAGTGTTGATAATATATTTGTAATTGCAGTAATCTTTGCATCGTTTAAAATTCCACAAAAATATCAGCATCGCGTTTTGTTTTGGGGAATTCTTGGCGCCATCATTTTTAGAGGTTTGATGATTTATTTTGGTGTTTTACTTATCAATAAATTCAGTTGGATGACTTATGTTTTTGGCGCTTTTTTAATATTTACAGCAGCCAAAATGTTATTCAAAGGTGAAGATGACGAATTCAATCCGAAGAAATCATTTATTTTTAGAAACATGCGAAAAATAATTCCGGTGACAATGCACATAGAAGGACAGAAATTTTTCATCAAGAAAAGAAACATCACTTTTGCAACACCTTTATTTGTAGCTCTTATCGTAATTGAATTAATGGATGTATTATTTGCTATGGATAGCGTACCTGCTATTTTAGCCATTACTTCCGATCCGTTTTTAGTATTTAGTTCTAATATTTTTGCCATTCTTGGATTGCGTTCTATGTATTTTTTCCTAGCCAATATGTTAGAAAAATTCAGCTACTTAGAATACAGTTTGATTGCCATTTTGACTTTTGTTGGAATTAAAATGTTGATTATTCACCATTACAAATTTCCAGAATGGGTTTCTTTAGGATTTATTGCATTGGCTTTACTTGGAGGGATTTTGGTTTCATTATCAAAAGCTAAGGACGAAGAAAAAGAGGCATAAAAAAAGAGGCTGTAATTACTTACAACCTCTATCCAAACAAACAAACTATAGACTAACCAAATCTATTTTATTTTAATACTTTTACTTTAGAGTCATCGATATTATATGCTTTTATAACTGCATTGTAATCGTTTAAGTCAACTGTATTAGAAGCGCTTTTTCCAAAAAATCCAGGAATAATTACTATTCTAAATACTTGATTTATTCTGAAGTTATTTGAAACTGTTCCTAAATCATTTCCGTGCATGAACAATTCAATATCATTTTGTGTGAAATTAAAATCGTAACCAAAATCTAATGTTCCGTCATTAAAGAAATAGGTTTCTGGAAGCATTTTCCAAACATCAGGTCCAGATGTACTTGTCAATCTATACATTAAAATCATATCAGAACTGTAAGTAGTGTGTGGTAAAACAATGAAATTGTAAAAATTATTTGAAGGCGTAAAAGAACGCGTAACTTCAAAAACTTCACTTATAGTATCATTATCAACTGGCGTATCTCTTACCTCGTTAACGGTACAACTGTTTAGACTTATCATCCCGATAAATGCTAATAATAAAGTAATTTTTCTCATGATTTCTATTTTTTATGATTAATGATATTTAACCTTATTCAATTGTTGTGCCAAAAATTTCTTTTTATAAAAAATTGTACCTTTGAAGGATGAAAAATGAAAACAAACTTTACATGATAATGCTCGGCTGTAGACCAGAAGGACGCTACACAGAGCAGCACGATATTTTTTTTGGAATTGGAACATCATTAAAAGAATTAATTCCAAATATGAAGGCTTTTTGGCCAGAAGCAAAAGGTAGAATTCACATTGATGCTTGGAGAGAAGTTACCAATGTGGATAATTTTCAAATAGAAATTCTTCCAAAAGGAAAAGCAATCGCTTCTTCTGATAATTTATTTTTTATCAATCTTGGTGGTTATAAAGAAAATGAATTTGAAGAATATCATTATAAAGTTCTTGCAGTTGGCGAAACATTAGCAGAAGCTTCCAAAAAAGCAAAAGCAACTACTTTTTACAAACATTGCACTTTTAAAGGAGCGACTTCTCACATTGATGATAAATTCGGAATTGATATTGATGATGCCTTTAATGTAAAAGAAATATTGGCTCCAATTTTTAAGGATAACTTTGATATTTCAATCTCTAAAAAAGAAGAAGGTTCATCAGAAGATGTTTTGCATATTGGCTATTTAAAAATTGATAAAATTGTTTAATTATGAGCAGAAATACAGATAAAAACATCAAAGCGCATAACGACAAACTCCATAAGGCGCAAGACAAAGCCAAAGCAAAAAAGGCAGCACGTGAAGAAAAGCTAAAAGCAATGGTTCGAAAATTTAACGAGCAAAAAGAATAATTTTCTATGAAGAATTGTTATTGTGGAAGTTCTGAGACTTTTGAAAATTGTTGTGAAATTTATATCAAAGAAATTCAAAAACCTGCAACGGCTGAAGTATTAATGCGCTCAAGATATTCTGCTTTTGCAACTGGTGAAGCTGATTATTTAGTTGCTACAACTCATTCAAGTACAAGAAAATTTCATAAAAAATCTGATATTTTAGCTTGGAGCAAAAGCAACCAATGGATAAAACTCGAGGTAATAGCAAGTACAGAAACTACAGTAACTTTTAAAGCTTACTATCTGGATTACCAATTGAAAGCTCAAATTCATCATGAACATTCAACATTTACTTTTGAAAATGGAACTTGGTTTTATGTTGATGGAACCTATCAATAAAAAAACCGAAGACAAAAGCTTCGGTTTAGTATTTATTCCTCTGTTGGTTCTTTCGGACTACCTTCTTCTGGAGCATCCTCTTCGTCTTTTGGCCCAAATAAATACATCGCACCTCCAATTACTACTAAGCCAATTTTAATTGCCCAAGCTACATTATCACCCCAATTATATATCCACATTAACAATCTTGGCACTCTGTCCAAATAATTCATAACTATTGCTGCAATACCAAGCAATGCCAGAAAACCTCAGAAATGTTTCATTGATTATAGTTTTTTTTGGTTAATAGGCACACAATATATTAATTTTTATAATTATTTACCACTTTTTTTCTAATTAAACAATGATTTTGGTTTCAAATCAATCATTATTTGAGTTATAACTTTGTATATATAAAAATATAAAAGAGATTACTATGAACAAAAATGAAATTATTAAAAGCATCATCAACGAGCAAAACGTTGTTATAAGTACTATAGAGAATTCTATTTCAAGATATAAAAACGCTTCCGATATTGACGAAAATGATAGTATCGATCCTGAAGATTTTTCTCATCAAGATGAAGCTAAAGAAATGCAATTACGCTATGAGCAAATTCTAGTTCAAGCCAAAAACAATTTAGATTTTTTAGAAACCTATAAAAATAAAGAAACAACTAAAATTGAATTGGGAAGCTTGATAGAAACTGAAGATTTGTACATTTTTATTGGAATCTCACTTCAACAATTTAAGTTGAATGGCAAAAATGTAATTGCAATTTCCGAAGAAGCACCTATTTATAACTCAATTAAAGAAAAAACAATTGGAGAAAAAATAACAATTGGAACAATTGAAAATACCATTATATCAATTTCTTAATTTAATTGGAATCCAAATTTCTTCTTCAGAATTTGGGTCGTTATTTTTATATTTTTCACCTAAAACCTCAAACTGTGGATGATTGCCTAATTCATAATCAGAATTAGGCAACCATTCTTTATAAATTGAGTTGAAAAATGCAGCAACATTGCTTTGATCACCTTTATAATTAAAAACGGCATATAAACCTTCTTGAACTTCCAAGGTTTCCATTCCATCTGGAATAAAATCAAATGTTGAAACAGCTACTGCTGCCCATTTTACAAAAGGCGTATTGGGTTGAAAATCGAAATTCTCAGGATTGATTTGAATATTATATAATTCAGAACCGATTGTATTTTGAATTTCTTTTCGTCGTGGCATAAAACTGCTCCATAATTCAAAAACACGATAATCCGCGTAGGTAAACGAAAGGTTTTTACCTATGAATTTTGTGGTTGGGAAGGTTTTTATGGTTGGAGTCATTACTCAGTAAATTTTTTAACTCTCCAATTTATTGGATTTTAAAAGATGATATTTCGGATAAAAAGGTTTATTCTTTAATTATTTTTCTAATAGCAGTTCCTTGAGATGTTTTTATCTTTAGGAAATATAACCCACTTGAAAAACCAGACAAATCGGCTTTATTATTAATTAATTCACCTAAAACATTATAAATTTCAACAGATTGAACATCAACTTGACCATTTATTACAATTTGACCATTGGTTGGATTAGGGTAAACTTTAATTTCATTCTCCCAATTAAAATATGAAGTCATTAATGTTGAAAACGGATAACAATCAGAAACATTTATGCAACCATTTGTGGTTAATTGGACTGCATAATTCCCATCTTGAGTTGGTGTAAATACTTGACTTGTAGCACCACTGATAGGAGTATTATTGTTATTACAATCAATCCATTGATAGGCTGTTCCAGCAAGCGTTCTATCAGCTGTTAAATTGGTACTATTTACTGTTACATTCGTTGTAAATGCATTTTGGCTATCAGTAATTACTACTGGAATTGTAAATGTATCTACTTGATCAGGATTGCAAAATAGATTTGTAACTGTTAATGTCACTTGTTTAGTACCAGGACAAGAAAAATTATGAACAGGATTTTCTTGTGAACTTGTAGGTGAACCATCACCAAAATTCCAACTTAAAGTATCATAATTAATACTACTATTAAAAAAAGATATTGATGCATTATTTGTTGTCGGATTAAAATCGGCTGTTATTGGTGCAGGAACAAAAAGTGCAGTAGGCTGTAAACAACGTTGGATATCAAAATAAGTAACTGAATTTGGAACCCATTGATTTGCTACTATTGTTCCTGTTGCTTGAAGGACAGCTATTTTATAAGCTGGATCAAACCATTCGTAGGAAACAGTAGTTTGTTCTACAACTTGCGGACCAGCTTGAGTTGTAATTGTGATTTGTTGAACTAAAGTAGATTTGATTTTTAAAACATTATTATAGGTTCCAAAAGGCGTTGTTAATGTACCCCAACCTTCAACTACATTTGAACGAGTACCATTAATTCCTAGTTGAATTGGAATTCCAAAACTATTTAAATTAACATTCAATGCAATTGGATTGCTATAGGAATCGTTATAATTCATAGGAAACTGATATAAAACATCAGGACTTTGATAAGATGCAACAAATGGAATTGTAGTTCCATTTAAAGTAATTTGAGCTCCAATCATTTTATTAGCTAACTGACTAGTTGTTTTATTCAAATGATCAATCACATTTGCAAAACCTAAACCTTGAAATTGTAATCCGTTGGTAAGTTTGGTAGCCAAATTAAAATTATTATTAAATTGAGAATTACAATTAAACAAATATCCATTTAATAAACACCATATATTTTTATATCCAGCAGTATTGGGATTTTGCCAAATAAGTGGTTCTTGACTAGCAGGAATTAATGCTGAATAATCCCAATTACTATTTGTACCTGTTTGAACATAATCTAAGGTTAATCCTGCTGGAGTAGATGTACTGACCATTAATTGATCACCAGCATTAGCAAAATTTGTAGATGTATAGGTAGTTTGACTAAATCCTATTTGATTAAAAATAAAAATAAATAAAATAAAAGTACTTTTTTTCATGTTGTTTGTTTTGCTCAAAATTAATTTATTATCTAGTTTTTAACAAATTATATGAAAAAAAATTATTTCACCTATTTTTAAAAAACAAATTAAACAAAATATAATAAAAAAATGGCTACTAAATTCAATTACGAATTAATAGCCAATTTTTTATTAAGATTTGTATGAGTCGCTTACATATTGCGTCTATATTGTCCACCAACTTCAAACAACGCACTTGTGATTTGTCCTAACGAACAAACTTTTGTGGCATCCATTAATTTTTCAAAAATGTTTTGGTTGTTGATGGCTGCATCTTGAATGATATTGATTTGTTCTGCAACTTTTTCACCACTTGTTTTATGAAGATTGTTCAACATATCGATTTGATATTGTTTTTCTTCTTCAGTAGCACGAATTACTTCTGCCGGAATTACCGTAGGCGAACCTTTAGAACTCAAGAACGTATTTACTCCGATAATTGGGAATTCACCTGTGTGTTTTAAAGTTTCGTAGTACAAACTTTCTTCTTGAATTTTAGAACGTTGGTACATAGTTTCCATTGCACCTAAAACACCTCCACGTTCCGTGATTCGGTCAAATTCTTGTAAAACGGCATCTTCCACTAAATCGGTTAACTCTTCAATAATAAACGAACCCTGAATTGGATTTTCGTTTTTCGCTAAACCTAATTCTTTATTAATAATCAACTGAATTGCCATTGCTCTACGAACTGATTCTTCGGTTGGTGTAGTAATCGCTTCGTCATATGCATTTGTATGTAACGAATTACAGTTATCATAAATCGCATACAATGCTTGTAACGTTGTACGAATATCATTAAAATCAATTTCTTGTGCGTGTAAAGAACGTCCAGAAGTTTGAATATGGTATTTCAACATTTGGGCCCTTTCGTTGGCTCCATATTTGTTTTTCATGGCTTTCGCCCAAATTTTACGAGCAACTCGACCGATTACAGCATATTCTGGATCAATTCCGTTTGAGAAGAAGAATGATAAGTTTGGTCCGAAATCGTTGATATTCATTCCACGACTTAAATAATATTCCACGTAAGTGAAACCATTTGCTAATGTAAATGCCAATTGTGAAATCGGATTCGCACCAGCTTCAGCAATATGATACCCAGAAATAGAAACCGAGTAGAAATTACGAACATTTTGTTTGATAAAATATTCTTGAACGTCACCCATCAATCGTAATGCAAATTCTGTTGAGAAAATACAAGTATTTTGTGCCTGATCTTCTTTCAAAATATCGGCTTGAACTGTTCCACGAACTTGAGCTAAAGTTTTAATTTTAATATCATTATAAACATCCAAAGGCAAAACTTGGTCTCCTGTTACACCCAAAAGCATCAAACCTAAACCATTATTTCCTTCTGGTAAAGCACCTTGGTATTTTGGTCTAGCTGTTCCTTTTTTCTTATAAATTTCGTTAATTCTTTCTTCAACTTCTGTTTGAAGATTATTTTCGATAATGTATTTTTCACAATTTTGGTCAATAGCAGCATTCATAAAAAACCCTAACAACATTGGAGCCGGACCATTGATTGTCATCGAAACCGAAGTTAATGGATGACTTAAATCGAAACCAGAATATAATTTTTTAGCATCATCCAAACAACAGATTGAAACTCCAGCATTTCCGATTTTTCCATAAATATCTGGACGAACGTGTGGGTCATTTCCGTATAAAGTTACCGAATCGAAAGCTGTTGAAAGACGTTTTGCAGGCAATCCAGCAGAAACATAATGGAAACGTTTGTTGGTTCTTTCTGGTCCACCTTCACCGGCAAACATTCTTGACGGATCTTCTCCTTCACGTTTGAATGGATATAAACCTGAAGCAAAAGGAAATTCTCCTGGAACATTCTCTTGCAAATTCCATTTTAAAATATCACCCCAAGCTTGGTATTTTGGTAATGAGATTTTTGGAATTTGAGAATGCGATAAACTTTCGCTATGTGTTTTAATTTCAATGACTTTATCACGAACTTTAAAACTATAAATTGGGTTTTTGTATTTGTTTACTTTTTCATCCCAAGTCAAAATGATTTCCCAATTGTATGGATCAAGATTCATTTTTACTCGATCAAATTCTTTTACTAAAAGATTTAAAAACTCATTTCTACTTTCATCTTTTGAATGTAAAATAGTTTCTTCGATTCCTGCTTTTGTTAAGTTTGGCTTGCTTCCGAAAACAGTTTCTATCGTTTTATAAATTCCATATAATTTTTGAGCTACTTCAACTTGAGTTAAAGCAGTTTCATCGTATTTTCTATTGTTTTCAGCAATCTCCGATAAATATCTAGTTCTATGTGGAGGAATTACGAAAATTTTCTCACTCATTTCACGAGTAATTTGGAACGTAGATTTTAAATCAGCTCCTGTTTTTTCTACAATTTTATCCATAATAGATTTGTAGAGTGTATTCATTCCAGGATCGTTGAATTGTGAAGCAATTGTTCCGAAAATTGGCATCGTTTCTACATCAGCATCCCACAAATTATGATTGCGTTGGTATTGTTTTTTTACATCTCGAATGGCATCTAAAGCGCCACGTTTGTCAAATTTATTCAACGCTACTAAATCAGCAAAATCTAACATATCGATTTTTTCCAATTGTGTAGCTGCTCCAAATTCTGGTGTCATTACGTAAAGTGAAACATCGGAATGATCCATAATTTCAGTATCCGATTGTCCAATTCCAGAAGTTTCTAGAATGATAATATCGTATTTAGCTGCTTTTAAAACTTCGATTGCCTCGTTCACATATTTAGACAAAGCCAAATTCGATTGACGAGTTGCCAACGAACGCATGTAAACTCTAGAATTATTGATGGCATTCATACGAATTCTATCTCCTAAAAGCGCGCCGCCAGTTTTACGTTTTGATGGATCAACAGAAATCAATCCGATAGTTTTTGTTGGAAAATCAATTAAAAATCTTCTAACTAATTCGTCAACCAACGATGATTTTCCAGCTCCACCAGTTCCTGTGATTCCTAAAACCGGAATTTTATTCGTTTCATTTTTCTTATGAATTTCATCAAAAGCTGCTTTTGCAATTTCTGGGAAATTCTCAGCTGCAGAAATTAATCTTGCAATTGCCGTTGGATTTTTATCCTCAATATGAGCTAATTCGCCATTTAATTTATCCCCAATTGGATAATCAGAACGTTGTACTAAATCGTTAATCATTCCTTGTAAACCCATGGCACGACCGTCATCTGGAGAATAAATTCTTTCGATTCCATATTCGTGCAATTCAGAAATTTCAGAAGGAAGGATTACGCCACCACCACCACCAAAAATCTTGATGTGTCCTGCTCCTTTTTCTTTAAGCAAATCGAACATGTATTTAAAATATTCGTTGTGACCACCTTGATAAGAAGTCATTGCAATGGCATTAGCATCTTCTTGAATAGCTGTATTTACAACTTCTTCAACACTTCTGTCATGACCAAGATGAATTACCTCCACACCGGTAGCTTGGATAATTCTTCTCATGATATTAATTGCTGCATCGTGACCATCAAAAAGTGATGCTGCAGTTACAATTCTTACTTTATTTTTAGGAATATAAGGAGTTTGTGGTTCCATTTGTAATTTTTATTCAAATTTAGGAGTGCAATTTACGAATTTAATAATTTTTATACGATTTTATTACCAAGAAAAAAAACAACTCATTTTTGTATCATTTTGACTACAAATTTTTAAGCAATTAACTGATTTACAAACTAAAAAAATATTTTAAAAATAGGATTAAGCTGATTTTAAAATAAATAAACATTTGAGGCACTATATTTGTAAACCTATATGAGAAAATAAAACACCATGAGAAAAACAATTTTACTTTTATTAGCTGGATTAACCTTATCTAGTTGTGCAGAAATGCAACAAATAGCCAATCAACTACCTGGCGTCTTGGAACAAGGAAATGTAGATATTGCAGGCGGATTGAAAGAAGCGTTAAACAATGGAATCAATAAACAAGTAACTAAACTTACTGCTGTAGATGGATTTTATAAAAACGAAATGGTCAAAATTTTGTTACCAGAAGAATTACAAAAAGTAGATGCAGGATTAAGAAAAATTGGTTTAGGAAAATTGGCCGATGATGGTTTGAGAGCAATAAATAGAACTGCAGAAGATGCTGTAAAACAAGCCACTCCAATATTTGTAGATGCCATAAAAGGAATAACTTTTACAGATGCTAAAAACATTTTGATGGGAAATGAAAGTGCAGCCACAACTTACTTACAAAGTTCAACTTCAACAGCTTTGTATGCTAAATTTAATCCTGTGATTAAAAATTCATTTGCTAAAGTTGGAGCTGACAAAGTTTGGGCTAATATTATTACCAAATACAATTCCATTCCATTAGTTAAAAAAGTAAATCCTGATTTAACTGACTATACAACAAACAAAGCTATGGAAGGTGTTTTTAAAATGATCTCAGTGGAAGAAAAGAATATCAGAACAGATTTAAACTCTAGAACCTCTGATTTATTGAAAAAAGTTTTTGCTTTGCAGGATAATAAATAATAATTGCTATTATTTTAATAATCAATAACATAAGTATAACATTATCTTAACATACTCATTAAGAATTAAGTAAGATATTTGCAGAGTAATAAATGAGGATTTATTATTTTGTTTGGTTTAGGTTAGTTAAAAAGATTGCCAGTGTTTGTGAAAGCATTGGCATTTTTTTTGTCCTAAAGTCGCAAAGTTAGTTTTAGTTCTTTTGAATAAATGCGATAACTTTATTGTTAAAGATAGTTGATTGCTCGACATTTACAACGTGGCCACATTTTTCAATTACAAATAACTTAGAAGATTTATAATGCTTTTCGACTACTTTTCTTACTGATGGTAAAAACATATAATCTTCTTCACCCATAACATAAAAAGTTGGAATATTGAGCTCTTGCTGGCGAAACCATTTCAAAACTGGATTGATTTCGGCTGTGAGTTTGAACCATCTTATGAATTCTTTTTGGTATAACTTTTTGGCTTCGTTTATAAATAGTAATCGAGATTGTTTGTGGTTTTTATTAGGCATTATGACAAACGCAAAAAACTTATATAGAACCAAATAAGGCAAGACATATTTAAAGATGTTTCCTAATCGCATTAATATTTGAGAACGGAAATTCATTTTTAAGATTGCTCCTCCCATGATCATGCTTTTCACTCTATTGGGATGCATTTCTGCGAGTTGTCGAATTACAATTGTTCCTAATGAAATTCCGACAAAATGGGATGCTTTAATTTGTAAATGATCTAATACTTCTAAAACATCGTTTGCTATTGACTTGAAAGTATATTTTTGTTTAAATGCTTTTTTTATTTGAGAATTTGAATCGCCATGACCTCTTAAATCTAACAACAACACATTAAAATGCTTTTGAAATTCTCTAATTTGCTTAAACCAAATGGAAGAGCTTCCTCCTGCGCCGTGCACAAAAGTTACCCATTGGTTAGAATTTTCGTTTTTATATAGTGTGTAGGAAATCAAAAGTTTACTTTTTGGCAAAAATACTATTATTGTTTGATTCTATCGTGTTATTTGAGCATTATTGACCCTTTAGTATAGTTTTTATAAAGGTAAAGAATTTTATTTTATTAAAAATTACATTTAGATTTGTTGCTCATCTATAAATACCAAATCGTGCGTACAACTACTTTATTATTTTTTATTATCGTTGTCTTTGTAAACAGTTCAAAAGCACAAACAATATCCGATAATTTTCAAGGAAATGGCACTATAACAACATGGTTTGGTGATAACTGTGGAATGAACAATAGTTTTACCAATCCTTTTCAAACTGGAATAAATACTTCTACAAAAGTACTACAATACTCAGATACAGGCGGACAATATGCAAATGTGCGATTTGATACAGCGTCAAATTTTAACTTAACTGCAAACCATACATTCTCGTTAAAGATATATGTCCCTTCATCTGGTATAACTGGAAATCAAACCAATCAAATCTCATTAAAACTTCAAAATGGTTTGTTGGCAGAGCCCTGGAGCACACAATGTGAAATTATAAAACCAATTGTATTAAACCAATGGCAGGTGGTAACTTTCAATTTTGCAACAGATAACTATATAAATTTAAATGGTGGCTCACCCAATCCACTATACAGATCTGATTTCAATAGAGTCGTGATTCAAGTTAACGGAGAAAACAACACTAATCAAGTTGTTGCATATATTGATGATTTTCTTTATTCATTTACCAACACACCTGTTTTTAATAATTTAGTTTGGTCTGATGAATTTAATGGAAATGGAGTTGTAAACGCAAACAACTGGTTTTTACAAACACAATTACCTGCTGGAGGAAATTGGTATAACGGCGAATTACAGCATTATACTAACAGACAAGTGAATTCTTTCGTAAATAATGGCATGTTAAATATTGTTGCCAAAAGAGAAACTTTTACAGATCAAGGACAAACTAAACAATTTACATCGGCTCGATTAAATTCAAAATTTGCTTTTAAACATGGACGCGTTGAAGTGCGAGCCAAAATGCCCATCGGTTCTGGCACTTGGCCTGCTATATGGATGTTAGGTAAAAACATTATTGAACCTGGCTCATTCTGGACTAGTACCCATGGCACAGTCAATTGGCCTGCTTGCGGAGAAATAGACATTATGGAACACTGGGGTTCTAACCAAAATTATGTGCAAAGTGCAATGCATACTCCGTCTAGCTTTGGAAATACTATAAATAAAGGTGGTCGAACAATAAATACTGTTTCAAGTGAATTTCATGTTTATACCTTAGAGTGGACTGCTGAACGAATGATTTTTAGTGTTGATGATATTGTACATTACATCTATAATCCAGCAGTAAAAAATGCTAATACATGGCCATTTAATGAGCAACAATATTTTTTATTAAATATTGCGATTGAACCTGGTGTAGCTGCTAATTTTACCCAGAGCTCGATGGAAGTAGACTATATAAGAGTATATCAAGAAAATCTTTTATCAACACCAGATCAAAATAATTTAAATGATTTGATTGTTTATCCAAATCCTGTAACAGCTAATTTAACTATACAAATAACCAATGACCTGATTGGTACAAAAGCTAAAATTTATTCCATTTTGGGACAAGAAGTTGGTTCTATTTCTTTAAATGAAATTAAAAATTCTATTGATGTAGCTCATTTTCAAAATGGAATTTACTTTATAAAATTAGAAAATGAAACTGGTATAAAAACATTTAAATTTGTTAAGAACTAAATGTATCTAAAATTATTTCCATTTCTTTCTGAATTTTTAAAGCTTCCATTCTCGATTGCTCAGCAAATTCTGTTGTATTGGATGCGTAAATTATGGCTCTTGACGAGTTAATAAGTAACCCAACATTATCACTCATTCCATATTTACAAACATCTTGTAAATTTCCACCTTGAGCACCAACTCCAGGAACTAAAAGAAAACTACTTGGAATTATTTTTCTTATTTCGGTGAAATATTCAGCTTTGGTTGCTCCTACTACATACATTAGATTTTCGGAGTTTTTCCATCCTTTAGAAGTTTCTAAAACTTGCTTATATAACTCTTTTCCATTAGTTTCTAATGTCTGAAAATCAAAAGCACCTTCATTGGATGTTAATGCCAACATTATAGTATGTTTATTTTCAAAAGCCAAAAATGGTTCCACTGAATCTTTTCCCATATATGGTGCAACCGTAACGGAATCAAAATTCAAATCTTCAAAAAAAGCTTTGGCATACATTGATGAAGTATTTCCTATATCACCACGTTTTGCATCTGCAATTGTGAAAATTTCTGGATACTTTTCGTTTATATAATTAATGGTTTTTTGCAATGATTGCCAACCTTTTATTCCGTATGCTTCATAAAAAGCTGTATTTGGTTTATAAGAAACACATAAATCATGTGTCGCATCAATTATGGCTTTGTTGAATTCAAAAATTGGATCTTCAACTTCAAGTAAATGTTGCGGAATTTTGGTTAAATCAACATCTAAACCAATACATAGAAAGGATTTTTTTAGTTGAATTTGTTCGATTAGTTGCTGTGTTGTCATCGTAGTTGTTTGATTGCAAAGTTCGCAAAGTTTTTTGCAAAGTTCGCTATGTGTTAAAAAAAAAGCTAAACATAAATTGTTCAGCCTCTTTTTTCTTTATTCTATTCTCTATTTTCTTTGATTAAAAAACCTCAGATTCTTTAAGTTTCTCCATGTTGTTAACCAATTGCAATTCGTCAACAAATTTTTGAATTTTACCATTCATAACGCCATCCATATCGAAAACGTCTAAACCAATTCTGTGATCGGTTACACGACCTTGAGAGTAGTTATAAGTTCTAATTTTTGCCGAACGGTCACCAGAACTTACTTGAGATGAACGTTTAGTTGCATCTTCGGCTTGTTTTTTGGCTAATTCTTGTTCATATAAACGTGATCGTAAAACCTCTAAAGCTTTATCTTTATTCTTATGTTGTGATTTTTGATCTTGACATTGAGCCACTAATCCTGTTGGAATGTGTGTTAAACGAACCGCAGATTTAGTAGTATTTACCGATTGTCCACCTGGTCCAGAAGAACAGAAAAAGTCCACACGAACTTCATTCATATCAATTTGAACATCAAATTCTTCAGCTTCAGGTAAAACCATTACTGTTGCAGCTGATGTATGCACACGACCTTGAGTTTCTGTTTGAGGAACACGTTGCACACGATGAACGCCAGCTTCAAATTTTAAAGTACCGTAAACATCTTCACCTGTAACTTCAAAAATAATCTCTTTAAAACCACCTGAAGTTCCTTCGTTCATATCAACCACAGAAGTTCTCCAACCACGTGTTTCACAATATTTAGTGTACATTCTGAATAAATCTCCTGCAAAAATAGAAGCCTCATCACCACCAGTTCCAGCACGAATCTCAACCATTACATTTTTTGCATCTTCAGCATCTTTAGGAATCAACATAAACTTGATTTCTTCTTCTAGTTGAGGAAGACGTTCTTTAGCTTCGTCCAATTGCATTTTAGCCATTTCAACCATTTCTGCATCTGAACCATCGGCTATAATTTCGTTGGCTTCTTCTATATTTCCTGTAATATTTATCAATTCTTCGCGCTTTTCCATCAAATCTTTAAGTCCTTTATACTCTTGATTTAATTGCACATAACGCTTTTGATCCGAAATAACATCAGGTTGAATAATCAAATCTGAAATTTCATCGAAACGCTGTTTTACATATTGAAGTCTTTCTAACATTGTAATCTGTATTTTGGAGTGCAAAAGTAGTAAAA
This sequence comes from Flavobacterium sp., assembly GCF_044341265.1. Lineage (GTDB taxonomy): Bacteria > Bacteroidota > Bacteroidia > Flavobacteriales > Flavobacteriaceae > Flavobacterium. The sequence goes on along the minus strand of NZ_JBIISA010000018.1, from coordinate 10,724 downwards.
AAAGTGTTCAGTTGGCAGTGTTCAGTTGGCAGTTTTTTTATAATATTGTATAAATTATTATTTTAAATGAAAAAAACACTTCTAATCACGCTACTTTCAATTATCTTGATGACATCTTGTAAAAAAGAATCTCAAATTGAAGTTTTTGGAATTAAAACAAAAAAAGAATTCAATCAACTTAAAAAAGCTAATTGGTTTATTGGTAATTGGGAGAACATTTCAAAGGAAGCTACCTTTAAGGAAATTTGGAAAACGGAAAATGATAGCACATTTGTTGGAGAAAGTTTTGTGATTGTAGAAAAAGACACTGTTTTCTATGAAAAAATAGATTTATTTGAATCAAACGATTCCTTGTTTTACAAAGTTTCTGTCAAAGATCAAAATAAGGAAAAGCCAGTTTCATTTTATTTGACAAAATCTGACGATAAAGAGTTAACTTTCGAAAATCCAAAGCATGATTTTCCTACCAAAATTGTTTATACAAAAATCACAAATGATAGTTTAGTTGCTGTTATTTATGGTAAAAAAGACGGCAAGGAAATGAAAGAAACTTTTCCAATGAAAAAAACTAAATAAAAGAACATGAATAAATTATCTATATCACTACTTACAATTCTATTACTATCTATTGTTTCTTGTAACAAATATGACGCTAATGGAAATATTATAAAAGACTACGAAGAGCTTGAAAAAGCCAATTGGATATTGGGAGAATGGGAGAAAAAAGATAGTCTAGGAACACTTAGAGAAATTTGGGAGCGATTAGATGACAGCACATTTGTTGGTTTGTCTTATTACATTCAAAATGAAAAAGACACATTGCACAACGAACAAGTTGAACTAATGCAAAATGGTGAACATTTATTTTATACAACTACAATTAAAGGAGAAAACAACGACTCACCTATTCCATTTCAAATGACTAAAGACGAAGATAGCTTATTGGTTTTTGAAAATCCGAAACATGAATATCCTCAAAAAATTCAGTATAAACTTATGAAAAATGGAAGTTTAATAACAACCATATCCGGAAAACAAAACGGAAAAAACAGTGCTGAAGATTATCCTATGAATAAGGTAAAATAGTTAATTACCTATTTCAAATCTTTTAAAACTTGCTTAATGGCAAGTTTTTTTTATCTCTATTTTTAAACAAATCAATGATTTAAATTTGTTGAAATGTTAATTATTTATATTTAGTCTAAATAAGTTTTGTAAATTGATTTTACGTATTTATATTTGCACCGTTAAAACAATATTATTTTTAATTATTCTAAATAAATGTACAAATATAAATTATTTCCAATCCTATCACTTTTGATTTGCTCCATAAGTTTCTCTCAAGAAGCCGAAACATTTGATGATTTTTATGCAGAAAATGATACTATAAAAAAGAGAAAAGGTGAAATTCTTAGAGAGGTTATTATTTCAAACAAACATCAAAAAACACCTTCTGTTGTTCGCTCTAACATCAAACCTTTAGATTTACCTCAAAGCTTTCAGGTAATTGGTAGCACTATAATTGAACAACAACAATCCATAAGATTAAGTGATGTAATAAAGAATGCTAACGGTGTTTATGTTGGTTCGGCTCGTGGTGGTGCTCAGGAATCATTTTTCTCTAGAGGATATGATATGTCTGCCAATAATATTTTTAAAAATGGTTTCCGATTAAATAGTGGTTCAATGCCTGAAGTTTCTTCTCTTGAAAAAGTTGAAATTTTGAAAGGAAGCGCTGCCTTGTTATTTGGAAATGTTGCTCCTGGTGGCATCTTAAATATGGTAACAAAGGCACCTTCTTTTACCAAAGGTGGAGAAATAGCCATGCAAGCAGGAAGCTATAATTTTTACAAACCTTCTTTAGATTTTTATGGTCCTCTAAATAAAAGTATAGCTTATCGCATTAATGGTTCTTACGAAAATTCAGAAAGTTTTAGAGATATTGTAAAGAAAGAACGTTTCTACATTAATCCTTCTTTGTTATTTGCAGTAAATAAAAAAACGGAAATTCTCATTCAAGGTGACTATTTACATGATGATTGGACTCCAGATTTCGGTACCGTTATTATTGGTAAAAAAATAATTGATTTGCCTCGAGATTTATTTTTGGGAGCAACTTGGTCAACTGGGCAGACGAAACAAACTACAGTTTCTGCATTAGTTAAACACGAATTTAATTCTAATTGGAAAATAAATTTCAATAGTTCATTTCAAGATTATACAAGAACTTTTAAAGGAACTGAGCGTATTCAACCAGCTGCAAATGGTGATTGGAATCGACCTTTGGGACAAAATAGAAACGAAGAAGCCATTGCCTCAGAACAATTGAGTTTACAGGGAAATTTCTCAACTGGAAAAATTAAACATCAATTACTTACTGGTGTAGATTATGAAAACTCATTTGCACAAGCCTACACATATGTTTTTAATCCAACTACGTATGGAAGTGGAAACATTTACGACTTTGAAAATTTCAATCAAGGTACAGGAATTCCAGAAAGCACTAACACACGAATTGTAAAAACAACCACAAATAGATTTGGAGTTTATATACAAGATTTAATTTCAATTACAGAAAAATTTAAAATTTTGGCAGGTCTTCGTTGGTCTTGGCAAGAATCGCAACCTGTAACACATAATTTAGCTGTAAATCCGAATGTAACTACAAATGGTGTAAAACAAAAAGACGTAGCTTTTTCTCCAAAAATTGGTTTGGTATTCCAACCGACAAAGAATACTTCATTATTTGCTAGTTACTCCGATTCATTTACTCCAAATACCGGAACAACAGTTTCAGGTGATGTTTTAGATCCGTCAATCATTGCTCAATATGAAGTAGGAGTTAAAAATGATTTTTGGAAAGGATTACTGAGTTTGAATGTAACTTTGTATCAAATAACAAACGACAATTTAGCTCAAACAGCAGAATTCAAAGCCGATGGTTCAACTAATACTGACACAACTGTAAAAGTTTTGAGTGGCGAAACCAAGAGCAAAGGAATTGAAGTTGACATTACAGCAAGACCAATTGAAGGTTTAAATATCAACGCTGGTTACAGTTACAATGATATGCGATATACCAAAACATCTGGAACAAATGGAAGTTTTATTGTTGGCGATAGATTAGTAAGAACTCCAGCAAACACAGCTAATTTAAGTTTTTTCTATACCTTACCAAACGGAAAACTAAAAGGATTGTCTTTTGGAGCCATTGGAAATTACATTGGAAAACGTGTTGGAGGTTGGAACAATCAAGTAGTTGTAAACCCAACAACATTTGCAACTAGTATTAATGACAGAGAAATTACGCTTAATGATTATACAACAATTGATTTTTCTATTGGTTATGATTGGAAAAAGTTCTCATTATTGTGCAAATTATCAAATATTACCAACGAATTGAATTACACGGTTCACGAAAATTATAGCGTTAATCCTATTGCGCCAAGACAAGTACTAACATCATTACGATACAAATTTTAAAATCATGATTTCACCTTTAAAAGCTAGAAACTTACACCGCGATTTGGGTTATTTTTACATTGGATTGATTATTTCCTTTGCCTTTTCAGGAATATTGATGAACCACAGAGAACATTGGCATCCTGAAAAATATACGGTTCAAACAAAAACTATTTCTGTAAACATTCCAAAAGATATGGATATCACAGAAAAGTATGCCGAAGAACTTGGCAAACAACTTGGCATCGATGATAAAATTAGACGTCACAAAGTGAAAGAGGACGAATTGAAAATATCCTTCGAGAAAAATGATGTTGAAATTGATTTGAAAACTGGCAAAGGTGAAATTGTAACATTCATGAAAACACCTATCATTAGCCAAACCATGAAATTACATAAAAGCACTTCTAATTGGTGGATTTATTACAGTGATATTTTTGGATTATCATTAATAACTATAGCACTAACTGGTGCCATCATGATTCCTGCAGGAAAGTTTACTTTCAAAAAACGTGGCTGGAAACTAGCACTAGCCGGATTAATAGTACCGTTATTGATATTGATTTTTGTTTAAGGTTGTAAAGCTCCGATTTAGATTGGAGCTTTTTTTGGTATATTTGGGAAGATTAATTATGACAAAAAAAAATGTTAAACAATTTCTAAATTGAAAAATTTAAAATTACTGATTGATAAAAATAAAATTTTTACATTAATAATAAGTGGATTTTTATTCGCATACATACTATTTCGATCATATCATCAAGACAATATTTTTCAGATATTTATTTATCCTATTATTGGCGGAATTGGTCTTTATACACTTTACAAAGGAATTTTTGATGATATTGAGAGTTACAAGAAAACGAAAAAATTAAAGAGTTATTCCATAACAATTATTGGTATTATTTTAGTTTTTCTAAATCTCGGAATAGTATCTTACTACGAAATAAAACTAAATTCTAAAACGTTATTTAAAGTAGAAAATCATGGTGTCTATGCTGATTTCAAAAAAAATGGAGAATACATAATTAAAAGTGGAAGTTGGGCAAGTAGAAAACACTTTTATGGAAAATATTCTATAAAAGATAGTTTAATTACAATTGACAGGAAAAAGTTTGATGATGTTCTGATAACAGATAAATTCGTAATTAGAAACATCTCAAATGCTTTCGGTGAAAATGATAACGGAAAAACAAAAAAATATCTAATTCAAATTGATGAAAATAATAGAGAAATAAAAAATAGATTGTTAGGTTTTGATAAATCTAAAAATGAAATTTATGACAGCTACTTTTTCGAAGTTATTGAAGATAACAGAAAATAAAAATTAATTATTCAATATAAAAATGCTACCAAAACCAAAAACTATCCTTCTTCTACTCTCAATAGTATTCCTACTATTACTAATTCCATTCATTGCGATGCAATTCACTAATGAAGTCAATTGGTCGGTTATGGATTTTGTTATGGCTGGAATATTACTTTTTGGAACGAGTTTGGTAATTGAATTTGTACTTCGTAAAGTAAAAAGTACAAAGCATCGAATACTCATTTCCGGAATTATTTTACTTTTGCTTTTCTTGCTTTGGGCAGAACTTGCTGTTGGCATTTTTGGTAGTCCAATAGCTGGAAATTAATTGTATTTTATGAATAAATTTCTTTTTACTTTTCTTAGCTTTTTAGTTTTTTATATTTCTTTTGGTCAAAATAAAAATATAAAAGTAACTTATTTCTATCCTAAAGATTCTTTACAATTCAATCACCAATTTGAAGAACTAGAATATAATTACGAATTCAAAACTTTTGGTAAAACAACCATGATTGTACATTGCGAAAGTGCTTATGGTACTTTTGATTTTATTTTTAAGAAACAAATTTTGAAACTTTCAAGAATTCTCGATTATGAAAAAACAAGTGTTTCTGAAGTATTTGATTTTAAAACTAAAAGTTGGAAACTAACGGAAGATTCTAATCCATATCCAACCACAAATACCGAAGTTGTTGATTCAATCAATTTTAGTGAGCATAACTTATATGCTCTAATTGTAGCTCACGATCATGGTGGAATTGTTCAAAAAGCCAAATTTCAAGATTTTGGAAATGTAGTGTATTGGCCTGAATTTGATTATCCAAATTGCTCCATTTCAGATGAAAATAAAGACGGAATTCCTGAATTTTATTTGTCTTATTTTGGAAATAGCGATGGTTTAGACGCCAAACCTTACAAACAAATTGTGTACACTTTCAACAATAAAAACATCGAAAAAAGCAAAGCAACCTCTTATTATCCAGCAGGAAATGAAGGTGATAATTATCATATTGAAAATGATGAAAATTGGAAAAAACTTCCCATTTCTATCAAAAATAAAAGTCAAAAACTAATTAAAAATCATAAACTAATTTATGAAACGCAGTAGTTAACTCATTTTAATTTCTGTAATTTTTAAAAGCATAAATCCAAATCATTCGTGATAATCGAATATTGAAAAAACTCAAGGCGAGAATTACGAATCCAATGATGAATAAAATTCTGAAATCGAAAATTTTATCAAAAAACCGCGATGCCACAAAAAAGGTAATCAAAGCTTGACCAACAGTAATGGCATAATTAACGAACATTGCTCCAAAAAAATAACCTGGCTCTTTTTCGAATTTATAATTACAATGACTGCAATGCGTATTCATTTTCGGAAATCCTACACTAAAAAAGAAGCTTTTATCGGCAAAAACTTTTCCTTTATAACAATTTGGACATTCATTTTTGAAGATGTGCGATATGGTAGATAACATGTTTTGAAATTTTCTACAAAGTTAAGTGATATTTGTTTGAAAAACATTTTGTAAATTCGCTATTACTACTACAAAAAGGACATTTTATAAAATGAACAAACTTCCAATATACGGAATTTCAAATTTTAATTACAATACTGTAAATAGTGAACTGTATGTAAATTCATTTAAAAACCATCTAAAAGATCATAGTTTTATTGAAAAACCACACCGTCACAATTTTTACTTACTAGTATTATTTACACATGGAAGTGGTATTCATGAAATTGATTTTGATCGATATGAAATAAATAGAGGAAGTCTTTTTATGTTACAACCTGGACAAATTCACAGTTGGAAATTATCTGATGATATTGATGGATACATTGTTTTTTATTCGCAAGAAATCTATAATTTACATTTTGGAAATAATAAAATTGAAGATTATTCTTTTTATCAATCAGTGAAATCTAATCCTGAATTAATTTATAATGAAGAAGAACTAAAAGAAATTGAAGTTTATTTTCATTTGATGAAAAAGGAAAGCGAATCGGTTAAATCTAAACAAAAAGAGGCGATTTTAAATTTATTAGATATCATAAACATAGAAATTTCGAGAAAATATTCACCTGAAAACAATCACAAAACACCAATCTACAATCATAAAATAAATCAGTTTGAAAAATTAATTGATTTGCATTTTAAATCCGAAAAATCGCCATCGTTTTACGCTTCTAAAATGAGTATTACATTGAAACACTTGAATAGAATTTGCAAAACAATTTTGAATAAAACAGCAACCGAACTAATCACAGAACGAGTAATTCTCGAAGCCAAAAGACTATTAATCAATCAAAATAAATCGATAAGTCAAATTGCAGACGAATTGAATTATGAGAACTACTCCTATTTTGCAAAACTCTTCAAAAAAGAAACTGGAAATTCTCCGAGTGAATTTAGAAATAAATTGTAAAAAAAAAGACTTTCGTTTTACAGAAAGTCTTTTATATAAAATTAAAAAAATAGAATTAAACAATTTTTACTGGTTTTTTATTTTCGTCAATTGCAACAAAAGTGAATTCGCCAGTTATAGCTTTTTCTCTTATTTCAGAATACATTTCTTCAATAAAAATATCCACTCTAATTTTTAAACTGGTTGACCCTACATAAGTCACTTTACCTATTAATTCTATAATTGTTCCATGCGGAATTGGTCTTTTAAAATCAATTCGATCACTACTTACAGTTACCATTTTTTGTCTGCTAAAGCGCGTTGCTGTAATAAAAGCAACTTCGTCCATGTATAGCATTGCGGTACCACCAAAAAGAGTATCATAGTGATTTGTAGTATTTGGAAAAACTGCTTTAAAAACTCTAGTAACAGAATTTTCTACTTTACTTTCTCTTAAATCATTCATTTTATTTACTTTACAGGAATATTCGCTAAAATTTCTAAGAAAAATTTCCAAAACTTTTGTGAAGAAGAAATACTAGCTCTCTCATCTGGAGAATGTGCTCCGTGAATCGTTGGTCCAAACGAAATCATGTCCATTCCTGGATAATTGGTTCCTAAAATTCCACATTCTAAACCTGCATGACAAGCTACAACTTTTGGTTTATCGCCGTTTTGTTTTTCATAAATAGAAGTTAGAACATCTAATATTTCCGATTTCGGATTTGGTGTCCAACCTGGATAACTTCCTGCAAAATCAACTTCGCAACCAAATAATTCGTATGCCGAACGCAATGCATTTGCTAAATCAAATTTAGAACTTTCAACAGACGAACGCGTTAAATTCTGAATAGAAATCTCACCATCTTTAACAATAACTCTTGCAATATTATTAGAAGTTTCTACCAAATCTTCCATGTCTGGACTCATTCGGTAAACGCCATTATGAGCTGCATAAATAGAACGAAGCAAACCTTCTTGAACTCCTAAATCCATCACTTTAGCAGGTAAATCTGACTTTACAATTTCGATAGTCAAATTAGGTTCCATTACTTTAAACTCGGCTTTAATATCACCTATAACTTCTTGCATATCAAACACAAAAGCTTCGTCATACATAGCCGCAACAATCACTTTAGCAACACTTTCTCTCGGAATAGCATTACGCAAACTTCCACCAGAAATTTCAGCAATTTGAAGTCCGAAATTCTCAAAACCGTCAAATAAAAGTCGGTTCATGATTTTGTTAGCATTACCCAAACCTTTGTGAATATCCATTCCTGAATGTCCGCCATTCAAACCTTTTACAGTGATTGTGTAACCTACAGAACCTTCTGGAGTTTCTTCTTCATTATAACTTCTAGTTGCTGTAACATCAACGCCACCAGCACAACCAATGTCAATTTCGTCGTCTTCTTCAGTATCTAAATTTAAAAGAATTTCTCCTTTTAAAATGCCACCTTTTAGGTTTAAAGCTCCAGTCATTCCGGTTTCTTCATCAATGGTAAAAAGTGCGTCAATAGCAGGATGCGGAATGTCTTTACTTTCTAAAACTGCCATAATTGCGGCAACTCCAAGTCCGTTATCAGCACCAAGTGTTGTTCCTTTTGCTTTTACCCAATCTCCATCAACGAACATGTCAATTCCTTGCGTCAAGAAATCGAAATTGGTGTCGTTATTTTTTTGGTGTACCATATCCAAATGTCCTTGTAAGACAATGGTTTTGCGGTTTTCCATTCCAGGAGTTGCAGGTTTACGGATGATTACATTACGGATTTCATCTTCAAAAGTTTCTAATCCTAAACTGGTTCCGAAGTTTTTCATAAACTCAATTACGCGCTCTTCTTTTTTAGATGGACGTGGTACTGCGTTTAAATCGGCAAACTTGTTCCAAAGTGCTTTTGGTTCAAGGTTTCTAATTTCTTGGCTCATTTTTATGTTTGTTTTGACACGAATTTCACGAATTTTCACGAATTAATTAAATGCGGAAATTTCACGAAATTACAGATTGCATTATTTTATATTAAAACACAAAGTTACAAAGTTTAATTTCTTTGCGAATTGATTTGTGATTATATTTACATTTCTAATTTTACTAATGAAAAGAAAATTCATTCTACCAATATTTTTACTATTTCAGATTCTATTTCTGAAAGTGATTGCCTTTTTTCCTGAAACTGTTGAACGTATCTATAGCAATGGCTTGTATGTTTATATTTCGAGAATTTCTAGAACTATTTTAGGCAAAATTCCTTTTTCTGTTGGAGATGTAATTTATGGACTATTGATTATTTATTTACTGATTCAACTTTGGAAAACGAGAAAATCGTGGCGATTGCATTGGAAAAATAATCTATTGAAAATTACCAATGTTTTATCTGTGGCTTATTTTTTGTTTCATTTTTTATGGGGTTTTAATTATTATAGAGTTCCGTTGTTTGAAAAAATGAGTATTAAACGCGAATATTCTGATGAAGATTTGTTTCTTTTTACAGAGAAATTAATTGCAAAAACCAATGAAATTCATTTTAAAATTACGAATAATAAAAACCTGAAAGTAAGTGTTCCCTATTCGCAAGATTCTATTTTCAAAATGACTCAAAATGGCTATGATAATTTGGAAAATCAATATACTTTTTTCAAATATGAAACTCCGAGTAGAAAGAAATCGTTGTTTAGTTTGCAGTTGACGTATATGGGTTTTGGAGGTTATTTGAATCCGTTTACAAATGAAGCTCAAGTGAATGATAAAATTCCGATGATTGGTTTTCCGATGACAATTAATCACGAAATGGCACATCAAATGGGTTTTGCAAGTGAAAGCGAATGTAACTTTATAGGATTTTTAGCAAGTGTAAAAAACGACGATTTGTATTTTCAATATTCGGCTTATCAATATGCTTTGCGTTATTGTTTAAATAACATTGGAATGAAAAGTGAATCTAAATTTGAGTATTACAAAAACAAAATCAATCCTGGAATTATTGAAAACTACAAAGAAAGTGAAGCGTTTTGGAAAAGTTATGACACTATAATTGACAAAGGATTTCACGCTTTTTACGATCAATTTTTAAAAATGAATCAGCAAAAAGATGGTTTGGAAAGTTATAGTAAATATGTGGATTTGTTGATTAATTATTACAAAGAAAAAGAATTAAAATAAATTTTAAAATATGAAAACATCATCAAAAAAAAATATTAATATAGAAATTGAACGTTATCAACAAAATAATTATGCAATTTCGGAAATAATCCTTTTCTTAAAAAATGACGGTTTTAACGAAGATGAAATAAAAAGTAATTTAAAATTATATCATAAAAAAGACAATGACATATCTAATAGTTTTGCAAATTACATCCTAACAATTTTCTCTTTATCATTATTTATTATTTTCTCTGTAAGTAGTATTTTCACACAACAAAAAATAATTAACAAACTGATATTTTTTATAATCTCTATTGTATTAATTTTAAATATTTACAACTATTATAAAAATAAAATAATATCAAAATTAATTACAAGTATTGTTCTAGTTATTAG
>NZ_JBIISA010000004.1:0-155986 GCF_044341265.1 Flavobacterium sp. | reverse complement strand
TGCCTGCATTGAATGTTCCGCCTGTTCCTGTAGTTCTTACCCATGAACCACCTGAACTCTCACCTGTAATCAAACTAAATAAATTAATAGGTGTAGAACTACTACCGCAAATGTTTAAACTTCCATCGGCACCAGCGGTTAATGGTGCGTTAACTATTACTTGAATTTCCTGAAATGGTCTACATGTTGGATCTGAAGGTAGTGGATTGGCAATTGCATAAACATAATAAGTACCTACAGCATTAGGAAGAGAACCTATACTTCCTAATACAGGAGCATCATATACTGCAGTACCTGTTGCTGGTGTAGCATTTCCTAAAATTGTACCTCCAGTATACATATTGTCTCCTGTTTGTTGTGTATTGAAATATACATAACTTATAGCGTCAGTTCCTGTAAAGGTTGTATTTACAGAAAAAGGCGTTGGATTACCATTCAAACACAATACTTGATTTGAAGAAGGATTTGCAATTGTTGGACAAGATGTTAATGCCGTACAAGTCAATGATGCAGAAACAAAACATGATCCTGATGCACCAACTGGAGTCAAAGTGAAATTTACATTATCTCCTGATGACAAACCACTTAAGTTGTAAGTTGATGTATTTCCAATTGAGCCTACAGAAATTGGTGTATTTGAATTTACTTGATACGAAACTGTATAATCCGTTGCTCCAGAAAGCGGTGTCCAATCAAACGATACAGAAGTAGATGTGCTAGTACCACAAGTTATAGCAGGCGCTATAGTTGTATTTAATTGATATAAGAAAAAAGAATTTATAGCAACACAATTAGAACCAGATGCTAAATCCTGTATAGCTACCCATATTTGTTGTCCATTTACTCCTGGATAAGTTGTTGTATTAGTTATTGGAGATGCTATATTTTGAGCGTCTGAAAGTGAACTATGGTAACTAATTTCATAATCAGCTGCACTTTGTCCATTTAATATTATAGGATTATTAATTGATAAATTGAAAGTTGAACCAGCACAAACTGTTATATCAATAGGGTTATCAATTGGCATTGGTGGTAAATATTCTACAATTACACAATCTGATATTGGACAACCTGGTCCATATGGATAAGCTGTTGCGCAATAAGTCCCAGCTTGATTAATTGTAATTGTTGGACCTGTCTGACCTGGCATTGGATTTCCGTTCCAGGTCCAAGTGTGAGGAATTGTTGATGCTAATCCAGTATTCAGAGTAGTAGGAGTACCAGGACATGGTGCAAAACCATTTGAAACTAAATAATCTTGAGGAAAACTAAGTTGTGCTGTATTAAAACTCTGTGCTTGTAAAAAAACAGCAGAATCTAATGAGTTATCTCCAACATTTGCAATGGCTAATTTGATATGATAAGTTTGACCACATTGAACTACTGCATTAGCTGCAATTACAGTTGTAAAACCATCATATTGAATAGTAGCGTTAACTAAAGGTGTTGTTCCAGTTCCATTGTTTACATAAAAAGCAGAATTAGAAACGTTATTTACATTATCAATAGAAATTGCAGTGGTTGTTGCTGGCACCAATGCTATATTAGCAGCTCCTCCAGTGTAGGGACCTGTAATACCAGGACCACTCAAAAAGAAACCAAAAACATCATTAAAACCTCCGTTTACAAACTCAAGATATTCTTCAGAACCAAAAACAAAGTTAAAACTCAAATTTTGTCCTATTGGAACAAAATCAAATTCTAAGACAGCTTTGTTTCTAATATTTGCAGACGCTAAAGCCAGTAAGTCTGCATCACCTTGAATTGGATTAGCTGTTGCATCTGTTGCTCCTCCTTGATCATTTGGTCCTACTGCTATTTGAGCGTCACCTGTTGCTAATATAATACCACTGTTAATACCAATATTCGTTGTATTACCTCCTGTAAAACTTCCAACCTGATCGCGGACTAGGTTGGCATTTAAAGCAGATCCATTGAAAGTAACATTTGAAACAGTGATACCACCTCCAAGTAAAACGTTTTGAACTAATTGATTTGGTGTTTGAGTTGTATTATTTACTACAAGCTGGGCAAAAGTTGTATTAAAAAAAGCAAAAAAAAGTATGAGTAGAATTTTTTTCATGTATTGAATAAACTAAAACGTTAATAAAAAACGTCACAAATGTTAATTAATTGTTTAAAAACTTCAAATATAAACATTCCCACAAAATAACTTTGTTAAATTTGTTGAAAATTACACGAATCACTATGAAAATTACTATAAAAGAAACACAAAATCCAACAATTCTAAAATTTGAATTTCCTGATTTTATAACTCAAAATGAAAACTTCGAATTCAAAAATATTGACGAAGCTAAAAACTCACCTTTAGCTCAACAACTATTTTACCTTCCATTTGTAAAAACAGTTTACATTTCAGGAAATTTCATTGCCATCGAACGTTTTAGTATTGTAGATTGGAATGACGTTAAAGATGATGTGGCGGAACAAATTGAAGAATATGTAAAAAATGGAGGAAAAATAATAATTGAAGATCCGCTTAGACCAAAAAAATCAGCAATTACTGTCTATGGTGAAACTACTCCCAATCCTGCAACGTTAAAATTTGTTGTCAACAAAAGAGTCACTAAAACCGCTGTTGAGTTTAAAAATATAGACCAAACAATTGCATCACCTTTAGCAAAAGAACTTTTTAGTTTTCCGTTTGTAAAGGAAATTTTTATCGACGAAAATTACATCTCTGTCACCAAATTCGACATTGCCACTTGGGAAGAAGTTACGCTTGAAATTCGCACTTTTATCAAACAATTCATTGAAAATGGTGGCATAGTAGTCGATGAAACTATGATTGTCCAAGACACCAAACAAGAAAAACAACAAATCAATAATTTCGATAATTTAGACACTACTTCACAACAAATTATCAACATTCTTGAAGAATATGTAAAACCAGCCGTGGCAGCCGATGGCGGAAATATTTTATTTGACTCCTTCGACCAAGATACAAAACGCGTAAAAGTTGTGCTTCAAGGTTCGTGCAATGGTTGTCCATCGTCAACATTCACTTTGAAAAACGGAATCGAAAATATGCTAAAAGATATGCTAAACGACCAAGACATTATTGTTGAAGCTTTAAATGCATAATCTCGAACTGAGCTTGTCGAAGTTTAGGAGCGAATGGTTCGAGAATTTTTGTAAACCCTATTCCTGCTTTCCGCACCACACGGTGGATTGCTCCAATCAGGGCTAGATAGCAATTGTATTGAATAAATTCAGTAGTTTTAACCAACCAATAACCAAAATACCAATGAAAAATTTGAAAACAATTTCTTTCTTCATTTTACTTTCTCTATTGTTAGTAAGCTGCAAATCGGAAGAAACATCAGTAGATTTCAAAAAATTAACCGAAAGTTATTTTGACGAAAAAAACATTCTAAATCCTTTAGAAGCAACAATAAATGGTCAAAACAAATACAACGACCAATTGCAGTTTGAAATGACGGATTCTTTCAGAAAAAAACAAGCCGATTTTTTCAACAAATACGAAACCGAACTTTCAAAAATCGATTTTGAATCACTTTCTGATGAAGAAAAAAACAGTTTTGACATCATTAAATGGGAAGTTGCTGTTGGAAAAGATTTACTTCAACAAAATGCTAATCTTACGCCAATTCATCAATTTTGGGGAACACATTTAACCATGGCGCAATTAGCAGCAGGCGAAAGCGCACAACCATTCAAAACCGAGAAAGATTATAAAAACTTCTTGAAAAGAATGGATTTATATGCTGTCTGGTTAGATTCTGCCATGGTTTATATGAAAAAAGGAATCGATAAAAATGTAGTTTTACCAAAAGTTTTGTCTTTCAAAGTATTAAATCAATTTGACGAAATGATTACTCAAAAAGCAGAAGATAATATTTTTTACACCACTATAAAATCAATGCCTTCTGAAATTTCAGACACTCAAAAAGAAACGCTGAAAAAAGAATACGCATCAACAATCAACGAAAAACTGCTTCCGAGATTCAAGAAAATGACTGCTTTCATAAAATCTGAGTATCTTCCAAAATCCAGAACTACAAGCGGAATTGGTTCACTTCCAAATGGTAGTAATTTATATAAAGCCTATGTAAAACAATGGACTACAACCGAAATGACACCAGAAGAAATTCATACTCTAGGACTTCAAGAAGTAGCTCGATTGAAATCGGAAATGGAAAAAGTGAAAACCGAAGTTGGATTTAAAGGAACTATAAAAGAATTTTTCGATTACGTTAGAAACAAAGCCGAATTAAAACCTTTTGAAAAACCGGAAGAAGTAATTGCCAATTTTGAAAAATATCACGCAACAATAAAACCAAACGTTGATAAATTATTTTCATTACAACCAAAAACGGCTTTTCAAATAAAAAGAACTGAAGCTTTTAGAGAAAAAACAGCTAGTGCCGAATATGTTCAAGGTGCAGCCGATGGTTCTCGACCAGGAACTTTTTATGTTCCAATTCCAGATGTGAAAAACTATAATTTTTATGCTGACGAAGATTTATTTCTTCACGAAGCGATTCCGGGACATCATTTTCAAATTTCTTTACAACAAGAAAATGAAGCTTTGCCTGATTTTAGAAAATTCAATTGGTTTGGTGCTTATGGTGAAGGTTGGGCTTTATACACCGAAAGTTTAGGTAAAGAATTAGGTTTATACAAAGACCCATACCAATATTTTGGAATGTTAGGAAGTGAAATGCATCGAGCAATTCGTTTGGTAGTAGATACCGGAATGCATTCTAAAGGTTGGACACGCGAACAAGCCATTCAATATTCTTTAGACAATGAAGCTGAAAGTGAAGCAAGTATTATTTCAGAAATTGAGCGATATATGGCAGTTCCAGGACAAGCTTTATCGTATAAAATTGGCCAGCTAAAAATAATAGAACTTCGCAAAAAAGCCGAAAAAGAATTGGGCTCTAAATTTGATATTAAAAAATACCATCAAATCGTTCTAGAATCAGGTGTAATGCCACTAGCACTTTTAGAGAAAAAAGTTAACAATTGGATTAAAGCGAGTAAATAGTTAGCAAACTAACACTTATATAAAACCGCAAATTCGCAAATTAAAAATAAATAATTTGCGAATTTGCGGTTATTTTTTTTCGATTCTATTATACAGTAACTTCTTCCGAAGATTTTAAGTTTATTGGTTTTCCGTCAACGTCATAAAATTGGTAACGGTATTTCAACTTTCCGTTTACTTCTTCAATATCTACGTGCATTTGATAGAAACCATTATTCCATTCTACAATAATATCAAAATAGTAATCTCCTACACCAAAGCTTGTGGGCAAATTACTCACGTAAACCAACTTTTTAGATTTTAAATTTAAAGTATTTACCTCTATATTATTGTACGCACCAACATCTTCGTTATCGAAAGTTCTTCCCATATAACTATATTCCTTGGCTTTTTTCTTGCTCTTTCCTTCTTTTGGATCATTGTAAATATCTTTTACAGAAAAAATTACATCTTTCAAAGAGAATTTTCCAACGTTTACTAAAGAGAATTTCAATTGATGAATATACGTAATACGTTGTCCTTTCTTTCGAGGTTCATCATCCGCTAAATCAGAACTTTCGCCTAAATCAATATCTTTAATTTCAATAATAGGAATGTTCTGACCTGATATTTGAGTCATTACTTCAGGTTTGGATTCATCTTTATAATCTGCATCAACAAATTGCTCTTTGGTTTCTTGAATTTCATCACTTAAAACATCAATTTTTTTATTGGCAATATCAATTTCAGTTTCACTTTTTTCTTCAATAGAAATCGCTTCGTTGCTTGAACGATACAGCGAAAACAATGCACCGGTAATCAATGCAAAACCAATAAAAGCTAAAATAAGTGCTGTCATAGACGGATTTCTTTTCATTCCAATAAATTGGTTAAAACTCAGACTTAGAGATTATACAAAAATACTCATTGAAAAGGAATCAATTTTAGTTAAAAAAATAAGTTCTTAACATAGAAATTAACCGATTTTGTAGAAATAAAAAAAGTCCAAACTTTCATTTGGACTTTTTGTGCGGATAATAGGACTTACTTCGACTTCGCTCAGCATAAACTTCTCGTCCTTTTTGCCCACAAAAAAAGTCCAAACTTTCATTTGGACTTTTTGTGCGGATAATAGGACTTACTTCGACTTCGCTCAGCATAAACTTCTCGTCCTTTTTGCCCACAAAAAAAGTCCAAACTCTCGTTTGGACTTTTTGTGCGGATAATAGGACTCGAACCTACACGCCTTGCGGCACCAGATCCTAAGTCTGGCATGTCTACCAATTTCACCATATCCGCGAAAATTGTGAGTGCAAATATAAGAATAATTCTTAATTACAAATTATGAAATAGGAATTTTTTTTAAGACTCTTTTTCGTACTTTTGAATTTCAAAATAAACCATTAAAAATGAATAATATAAAACAATACGTTCAAGAAAACAAAGAGCGTTTTCTAAACGAATTAATCGAATTATTAAAAATTCCCTCTGTAAGTGCGGATACGGCTTACTCTCAAGATGTGATTGATACTGCAAATGCGGTGAAAGTTTCACTTGAAAAAGCTGGTTGTAATCACGTTGAAATTTGTGAAACTCCTGGTTACCCAATTGTCTTTGGAGAACATATTATTGATAAAAATCTTCCAACAGTTTTGGTTTACGGACATTATGACGTTCAACCACCAGATCCAATGGAGCTTTGGACTTCTCCTCCATTTGAACCTGTAATAAAAACCACAGAAATTCATCCAGAAGGTGCAATTTTCGCTCGTGGTGCTTGTGATGATAAAGGTCAAATGTACATGCACGTGAAAGCATTTGAATACATGATTCAAAATAATTGTTTGCCTTGCAACGTAAAATTCATGATTGAAGGTGAAGAAGAAGTGGGTTCTAAAAGTTTATCATGGTTTGTTACTCAAAATCAAGAAAAACTAGCTAACGACGTGATTTTAATTTCTGATACTGGAATGATTTCTAATCAACAACCGTCAATTACAACAGGATTGCGTGGTTTAAGTTATGTTGAAGTTGAAGTTACTGGACCAAATCGTGACTTACATTCTGGACTTTATGGTGGAGCAGTTGCAAATCCTATAAATGTTTTGGCAAAAATGATTGCCTCACTTCATGACGAAAACAATCACATAACAATTCCGGGATTCTATGATAATGTAGAAGAATTATCTTTAGAAGAAAGAGCCGAAATGGCAAAAGCACCTTTCAATTTAGATAATTATAAAAAAGCATTGAACCTTAACGACATTTACGGCGAAAAAGGATATGTTACCAACGAAAGAAACTCGATTCGTCCAACGCTAGACGTAAACGGAATTTGGGGCGGATATACTGGCGAAGGTGCAAAAACTGTAATTGCAAGTCAGGCATTTGCTAAAATATCGATGCGTTTGGTACCAAATCAAGATTGGGAAGAAATTACTGAATTGTTTACTAAACACTTTAAAAGTATTGCTCCTTCTGGCGTAACAGTAAAAGTAAAACCGCATCATGGCGGACAAGGTTATGTAACTCCAATCGATAGCATTGGTTACAAAGCCGCGAATAAAGCTTACACTGAAACTTTTGGAGTTCCTGCGATTCCAGTGCGTTCTGGTGGAAGTATTCCGATTGTTGCTTTATTCGAAAAAGAATTAAAATCAAAAACTATATTAATGGGATTCGGATTGGATTCTGATGCTATTCACTCACCAAACGAACATTTCGGAATTTTCAATTACTTAAAAGGTATCGAAACTATTCCTTTGTTTTATAAGTATTTTGTGGAAATGAGTAAATAATTCAACCGCAAATTCGCAAATTTTAAATCCGTTTATTCTTCATTGAGTGAACGGGTTTTTTTATACGAAAATGTTAAATTTTTATTCTACACTTGTAGAAGTGAAATTTTATTCTACATTTGTAGAGTTAATTCTAAAAATGTAGAGCAATGCAACTATCGAACTCCGAAGAACAAGTAATGGAACATTTATGGAAACTTGAAAAAGCTTTCATGAAAGATTTACTAGAAGCTTTCCCTAAACCGAAACCAGCTACAACAACAGTTGCAACTTTATTAAAAAGAATGATTGATAAGAATTTTGTGGCTTACAACGAATTTGGAAATTCAAGAGAATACTATCCGTTAGTAAAAAAAGAAGATTATTTTTCAAAACATGTAAATGGGTTAATTAAAAACTTCTTTAACGATTCGGCATCGCAGTTTGCATCTTTCTTTACAAGAGAAACCAATCTAACCGAAAAAGAATTGGAAGAATTAAAAAAAATCATCGATGTTGAACTTCAAAAAAAGAAAAAATGATCGACTTTCTATTAAAATCAACCATCAGTTTAATCGTTTTTCTTGGCTTCTATCATTTGGTTTTAGAACGTGAAAAAATGCATCAATTCAATAGATTTTACCTTCTGTTTACAATTATAATTTCATTTGTAATTCCATTTCTAACTTTTGAAATCATTAAAATTGTTCCTGTTGTTCAGAATTTTGAACCTTTAAATACGGTAATAACTTCGTCAGCAATTCCTGAAAATGAAATTCAAGGAACTAGTTTACCAATAGAAGAAAAAATCAACTTCATGCCTTACGTTTTATGGAGTTTGTATGGAATAATTAGCTTCCTATTATTAATTCGATTCTCAAAAAACATTTGGAAATTAATTGCAAAATCCAAATCCAATCCGAATGTAAAATACAAAAATGCTAATTTGGTTTTGGTTGAAGAAAAGACGCTTCCTCACACCTTTTTGAATTCAATATTCATCAATTTTGAAGATTATAATAACCGAAATATTGAAGACGAATTGTACACACACGAATTGGTTCACGTAACTCAAAAACATACTTTAGATATTTTATTTATTGAATTCTTGAAAGTTATTTTTTGGTTCAATCCGATATTTATTTTTTATAAAAAAGCTATTCAACTCAATCACGAATTTCTTGCCGATGAAGAAATTGTGAAAACTTATAACAATGTTCCGTTTTACCAAAATTTACTTTTGCAAAAAGGAAGCAACAACCAAACGATTTACTTGGCCAGTAATTTGAATTATTTAGTAACCAAAAAACGATTAATAATGATGACAAAAAACACATCGCAAAAAATAGCTCTACTAAAAAAAGTAGCTGTTGTTCCTATCCTTTCCGTGTTGGTTTACTTTTTCTGTATTGAAGTTGTGGCGCAAGAGAAAATAATCGGTACGTATTCAAAAAATAACAACTCTGAAGTAACTGATAAAGATAAAATTAGAGATAGTTATTACAGTGGTGTTTATGTAAACATTATTGATGAACGAACTAATAGAAAAGACGTAACTCTGTATGAAAATCTTTCATTAGAAGATAAAAGAAAATACTTAAATCTAATTCCTGAGATTCAAATTGAAAAAGAAATTCCTGCATTATTATTTGAAAATTTAAAATCCAAAAACTTTAAAATTGGAATTAATAATAAGTTGATTAAAAAAGAGGAATTAAAAAAGTATCAACGAACTGATTTTAGTTATTACTCCTGTCATATGATTAATAAAAGTGAGAGAACAAAAGAGTTTCCGCAAGGATATCAATATACACTTTACACAAAAGAATATTTTGATAAAAACATGAAAAACAGTCAAGTTCATTTTAAAGGTGATACCATAATAATTGGAAACGTAAGCTATCAAACTGCGATGAAAAATAAAATAGTAAAAACTTTAAAAGCTGATACACTTGTTTGGTATTCTGAAGGCAAAGAAGGATACAATTTGTACATGAATGAGAAAAAAGAAAAGAAAGTTATTGTAATTGATGCTGGTCATGGCGGACATGATTTTGGGGCAACAATAGATGATTTGAATGAAAAAAATCTAACTTCAGAAATAGCAAAAAAAATTAAAGAAATGCATTCTGATTCAAATGTAGAAATTCATTTCACTAGAACTGATGATGAATTTATAGCTTTAAACGAAAGAACAACTTTAATTAATAACATAAAACCTGATCTAGTTATATCACTTCACATAAATAACAATAAAAATACCAATTCAAGCGGATTTGAAGTTTATATAAGTGATAAAACCGATTTTCTAGATAAAAATAAAGAGTTTGCCGAAAAACTTTCTTCAAAATTATCTAAAACACAACTAAAAAATAGAGGTTTAAAAACAGCTCCTTTTTGGATTTTGAAAAATTCTATCTGTCCTTCAATGGTGGTTGAACTTGGTTTTATTTCAAATGAAAATGATAGAAATTTTATTGCAAGTGAAAAAGGTCAAACCGAAATTGCAAAACATATAGTAGCTTTTATTTCTGAAGTAAAGTGATTTAATTATACAAAATTGTCTAAACTAATCCGCTCTAATAAAGCGGATTTTTCTTTTAAAACAATCTGTGAATCAGTGGCTAACCAAACTAATTTTCAATATTTTACAACATTATAAAATTTTTGGCGTTAAATTTGTATTACAATCATCAAATCAAAATCAATCAATCATGTTAAAACGTTTTTTTATTCTTTGTTCTGGTGTCGATACTGACATTGTGAACGGTTGTTCCAACGGCGAACAAAACAAATATGCTGGCATTGGAGCCACAGTGTTCTTCACAGCAATTATGGCTTTTATAGCTAGTAGCTATGCACTTTTTACGGTTTTTGATAATGTCTATACCGCAGTTTTCTTTGGTTTAGTTTGGGGATTTTTAATCTTCAATCTGGATAGATTTATCGTTTCGACTATCAAAAAACGTGATAATTTTTTAGACGAATTTATTCAAGCAACACCTCGAATTGCTTTAGCGATTATTATAGCAATTGTAATTTCAAAACCATTGGAAATCAAAATTTTTCAGAAAGAAATTGAAACCGTTTTGCTAAAAGAGAAAAACGAAATGGCAATGGCGAATAAAAAACAAGTGACCAATTATTTTCAAAGCGATGTCGATAAAAACAAAGCCGAAATCGATAGCTTGAAAAGTGATATTACTAAAAAAGAAAAAGAAGTAAATGATTTATATTCGGTTTTCATTACTGAAGCTGAAGGAACTGCTGGAACAAAAAAATTAGGAAAAGGTCCGGTTTATAAAGAAAAACGTGAAAAACACGATATGGCTTTGAAACAATTGGATTCTATGAAAGCTGCAAATGCTGTAAAAATTAAAGAAAAAGAAGCTAAAGCCAAAACGCTACAAGCCGATTTAGACAAAAAAGTGACTGATTCGCAACCCATTATCGATGGTTTTGACGGATTAATGGCAAGAATTAATGCTTTGAATAAATTACCTTGGTTGCCATCATTTTTTATAATGTTGTTGTTTCTAGCAATTGAAACTTCGCCAATTATTGCCAAATTACTTTCGCCAAAAGGTGAATATGATTTCAAGCAAGAAGATGCCGAAATGGGAATTAAAAATGTACTCGCACAAAATCGTTATCAAAGTGATTTGCAGCGAAAAACCGATGCAGAAATTTACGATAAAGTCTATGCTGATATCAAAGACGACAAAGAACTATACAATTATAAGAAAAAAGGTGCTTTGGAATTATTGAAATTACAAGCTGATGGATTTGTTGAAAAGCAGAAGAAGTCAATGTAGATTTTCATAACCACAAAAGACACAAAAGGAAACCCGATAAAGTTAATTTATCGGGTTTCAATTTTTAAAAACTTAGTGGTTAAATTTTATGGTAAATAAGAATACCCATTTCTACTTTTCCACATGAAATATTTCTCCAAAATAACTTTGTTAAAATCATAAATCACGTTTGGAATCATAATTGCAAAATTTCGCGGTTTGAACAAATGGTCTGAGAAAATAATAACTTCTTTTTTACCACAATCCATAATACAAAGTCCCATAATTTTTCCCCAAGCTTTTTTCTTCAAATCGGTTTTCCCTTGTGAAACTCTTATGATGTTTTCGGCAACAATTTTCCCGGTTTCATCTGATGGATAACCTGTTTTTGGTGAAGCAAACGGAATTTTTCCTGGTGTAAATGGTAAAACTACATTTACAGCAATTCCTGCAGCCCAAATATTTGGATAATCTACATGTCTGTAATCGTCTCCGACATTGATATAACCAGTTGGTGTAGCATGCAAATCGGTTGAATTGGATACAAAATCAACTCCAATGAAAGGTGGCATTAACATTGAGAATTTGAATGGTAATTCTTCATCAGAAGATAGAATTATTTTGTCTTCTTTTACTTCTTTTACACCAACTTGGGTTCTGTAGTGAATGTTAAACATTTTCATAAATGCTTTAAGCATACTTTCTCCCATTGGCATTCCGTCAATTCCGAAATGTCCTAAATAATCTTCTGGAGTAATCCAATATAAATCTACTTTTTTACGAATATTTTGTTCACGAAGCCATTTTTCTATATTGAATAAAAACTCATAAGCTGCGCCCATACAACCTGCATTTTGAGTAGCACCAATAACAATTGGACCAGGATTTTTCTTAAACTCTTCTAAAGCTTTTCTGGCTTTCATGGCTCCGTTTGGAGTTCCAATATAATGAGTATATTCTTCTACACCTGGCGCAACATCATATTTCACTTTTGGACCGGTCGCAATCACTAAATTATCATATTTAAAATCGCCTTTATCGGTAGTTACAATTTGAGTTGTAGGATTTACAGTGAGTGCTTCTGCGTGAATAAAATCAACACCTTTCTTAATTAAAATTCCTTCTTTTTTAAAAGATATATCTTTCATTTCTCTTCTTCCAAATGGTATCCAAATTAAAGATGGAATGAATAAAAAAAGTGGTGATTTATCAATCAATATTACTTTATGTTCGTTTTTACCTTTTCTTTTGATTTCTAGCGCTGCGGTCATACCTGCAAAACTTCCTCCTATTACTACTGTTGTTGTCATGATTTTTGATTTTAACAGTATAAAATTACTTCACTTTAACCAATTAAAAAGTCACAAATGTTACATAAGGACATAAAAAAACCGACTGAATTTTATTTCAATCGGTTTGATGCTTTTTTATTTTGAAATTACAAATAGCTTAAAATTTCATTTTTCAATTTATCATATTCTCCTTGCAGAATTAAACCATTATCCAATAGCTTTTTGTAATTCTGAAGTTTTTCAAATAATTGATCTTGAGTTAAACTTGCCAAACCACTTTCGGCATTCAATTTTTCATCGGGAAATTGTTTTTCATCTCTGTAACCTGATTGTTCTACAGGGATAATTTCGGCAAAATTAGTTACTTCTTCTGTTGCAACCTCTTCTACTTCTTCAACAACTTCATCGTAAACTGGAGCAACTTCTTCAATCACTGAACTTGAAGTTGGAACTGAAACTGGGTTTTTCAACAAATCCAATTGCTCTTTGGCGTAAGTATATAATTTTCGTGCTTGATTTTTTGGTAAATAATCAACTGTGTGCGTCAATTCTGATTTGGTAGTGAAAGTGAAATCGGCACCAAGAATTCCTTCTTTTACAAAGCTTGCTGAAATATCATCCCAATCATAATCTACAAATTCCATCGATAAACCAAGATTTTTTGGTTTGCAAAGAATTATTCTTTTGTTAGTAACTACAATACTATCTGGCAAAATTGTCACAGCTGGTTTTTTCTGCACAGCAATATAACCAACCTCTTCATTTGACATTAATAAATTACTCAATTTTGAAGTGATTTTCTCAATCGCTTTTGGATCTTGGTCTTCGTTTAATATTTTCTTTAAATTATCAATCATGATAGTTGTTTTGAATTTTATTCTAATTGTTTCACAAAAGTAATGCCTAAATTAATACAAAATCAAAAAAGAGATTGATAAATCAACCTCTCTTTCTTTGAAAAATAAAAATAAAAATAAAAAATCACTTGTAATGCAATGCTATTTGGCCTATTTGACCTAATATTTTAAAAGAATCTTTGAATGATAATTTTGAACCATCCATATGAACCCATCTGTCTAAAGGTTTTTCACACAATAAAGTTCTTGCCGTTTCTAAACCATATTTCTTTCTCATTCTCATAAAAATTTCAACATCAAATAACCATTTGGTCAAAAATTTTGTTTGAAACGTATCTTCTACAACATCTTTAGTCATGATTTTAGCACCACATTGAGTGTCTTTAAAATCCATTCCTAATGTTTTTCTAATAATAAAATTAATAGTTTTACTAATTATTGCTCTTGCAGATTCTTTTTCAATATCGGCACCCATTCTTGTTATTCTAGAACCGCTCACAATTTTAAAATTTGAATCTTTAATAGTATCAACTAAAGAATCAAAATCTTCGAAATTAGTTGATAAATCGGCATCTAAAAAACCTATATAATCAAACTGTTGTTGTTTTGCCAAATGCAACATTCCCAAACGAACAGCTTCTGCTTTTCCTCCATTTTGTTCACAATTATAAACACTAATTCTTCCTTCGTTTTGCTTTTTTAAATCGTACAAAACATCTAAAGTATTGTCTTTACTTCCATCATTCACAAAACACAAATGATAGCTTAAATTTGAATTAACAAATTTTTTAAATTCTTCACTTAACAATCGTTTTTCTTCATTGTAGCATGGAATAACTACGCCAATAACTTTATTCTGAATGAATTTACTTTTATTCACTGGATATGAAATATTACTTGCTCCAATTAGTCTTTTAACTCTTATACCAATTTCATTTAGACTTAATGGCTTTTTCATATAATCTGTTGCACCTAAAGCAAAGCCTTTTTCAATCACATCTTCGTTATTATTTCCTGATAAAATCATAACTGGTATATCATGATTCTTTTCAACTTTAATATAATGAACAACATCAAGACCTGAACTAGCATTTATTGAATATTCATGATTATTTAAAACAACTTCTCCTGAATACTCTGGCATATTGATATCGGCAATAACCAAATTTGGCATGTAACTATCGTACTTTTCTTTTGCATCATTTACAGAGTTTGAAGTCATAACTTCATAACCTAAATCTGTTAAACATTTTTTTAATGATAGTAATACTAATTCTTGATCGTCTACGATTAAAATTTTCATTATTTTTTATTTTTTATTGTTATTTTTCATGTCAAAAGTACTACGAAACTATAAGGTCAATTTTTATTTTAGACCAAAGAATAAATAAGTGTCGACGAATGGTTTTTTTATGTAGATATATAAAATTCAACGATATTATGATTATTACTATATTTACATCATTAAGAAATCACCTATA
Organism: Flavobacterium sp.; assembly: GCF_044341265.1. Taxonomy (GTDB): domain Bacteria; phylum Bacteroidota; class Bacteroidia; order Flavobacteriales; family Flavobacteriaceae; genus Flavobacterium. Next base: position 140,771 of record NZ_JBIISA010000004.1, on the reverse strand, counting down.
GTTTGTGAAAGAAAAATCGAATAAATATTTATTGGTTGCATTATTAATTGGATTGGTTTTCCATGGGAGCGCTATTTTCTTTACTTTAGAAAACACTTATGATGCTTTAATTCATTTATTCTTTGGTAATCATTACGCTAATAGTTGGTTTGAACCATGGAATTATAGTTGGTATACTGGATTTACCGTTATGGGTTATCCACCACTAGTACATCAATGTATTGGATTATTGTCATTTATAGGTGGATTGAAATTCGGATTGTTTACCGTTGCTCTTATTGCAATTCTTCTTTTTATTACAGGTGTTTTTAGATTTTCACTTTTAATTACTGGTAATCGAAATGTAGCAGGATATGCTGCCTTATTAGCGGTTTTTTCTTCTTCATTTGTTGAAACACTTCATATTTTTGGTCAATTACCAAGTATTGTTGGGATTTCTATTTTAATGCATGCGTTGCCAGAAATTTATCTTTGGATAAAAACTGGACAAAAGAAATATTACTTCACTTCCATTTCATTAATTGCTGTAACCGTTTGTTCACATCACGTTACACCTTTATTCGGAATGATTTTCTTTATTTTTCCGTTAATTGGAATGGTGGTTTTGGATGTTGCTCGCGAAAAAGTGAATTCGTACAAAGAAGTAACAATGAAATTATTTGTACAAACTACTATTTCATTACTAAAACGAATCATTGCATTTGGATTTACTTCTGTCTTTTTAATTGTTTTTTGCATTTTCCCTTATTGGATTAATTCGAAAAACAATCCAATTACGCAAGTGCCAATTCCACACGGAAGTCGCGATAATTTTCTCGACGTAACTTCGTCTGGATTGATGTTTTTTGTTATTCCTTGGGGAATTTTATTGTTTTTGTTACCTTACATATTTTATAGATATTACAGTAAACGTTACATTTTCTTCGGGTTATCATTAACATTATTAACCGTTTTAGGAACTGGCGGAACGACTCCAATTCCGTTAAAGGTTTTAGGTACCAATGCCTTCAATATTTTAACGCTCGATCGATTTACACTTTGGGCAGCGATAATGAGTTTACCAATGTTTGGCGAATTTGTTTATCGATTAGTAGAAGGCGATTTAAGAACTAACTTGCAAGAACGATTTGGTTCGGTGTATTACAAAATTATTTCAGGATTGTTTGCTGGTTCATTTTTATTCATGGCGGTTTTTACGATTACATTAGGTTATTTTCGTCCGTTTCAACCACAAAAAATCAATACGTTACCTATTATCAATTTCTTAAACCAAGACCAACACGATCAATGGCGTTATTTGCCTTTGGGTTTTGGTGATCAAATGGCAACGTTGTCTTATCAAACAAAAGCTTTAACTGTTGATGGAAATTATCATTCGGCACGACGATTACCCGAACTAACTTCGCGAGCTGTTGAACGTTTGGAAAATTCAAAATTTAGAGGTTTGGAAGGCATTGGTTCGTTGCAACAATTTTTAACGGTTCCTGAAAAATACAATCTGAAGTATGTTTTTTCTAACGATAAATTCTACGATCCTATTTTATATTTCTGTGGTTGGCATCGATTAACGCAATTGGAAAACGGCATTATGGTTTGGGAAAAACTCAACGTTCCGCCATTATCTAAAATTCTTCCTTTTGAAGATGTCCCTTTATATCAAAAATTGATGTGGGGAATTATTCCATTACTTACAGTGATTATCGCTTTTGTTTTGAACGTTCAAATGATCCTATATCAAGCTTTAAAACTGAAACCAATAACCCAACCCGATTTTTTCAAATTTGCTGTTGATTATAAAAAATTTCCAAGAAAGCTCGTTATTATACTTCATATTTGGACTGGAATTGTATTGCTAATCATCTTTTATTTTGTCTATCAATTTTATGTCAACAATTCGTCGCAATTAAGTCCGAAAAATGTGGTAAAAGCCTATTATGATGCGATTGATTTTAAAGAATTTGAAAAAGCGCATTCGTTCTTAGACCCAAAAGGAAACAAATCGTTATCGCAATTTATGTTGGAAACAGCAGTGCAAGATGGTATTTTAAATTCGTATGCCAAAATGGATGCTATTGACATTCAAGTTGTAAAGCAAACCGAAAATTCAGCCAAAATTATTGCCAAAACCAAATGGGTGACGCCATTGGAAATCATTGAAAAAAACTATACGCATGAAGTTATTAAAGAAAAAGGCAAATGGTATATTGTTCCAAATAAAATAGATTTAGACATTCCGCCTGATCAGTTTGTTTCCAATAACGGAACCGAGTATTTCAAACACGGAAGACGCGCTGTTTCGACACAAATGACTTATCATGATGATGTTTTGAAACAACCTGTTTTAGAAATTTTATCTGCGAAACTCATTCAATACAATAAACAATACATTATAATTGGTGAAGTTCAAAATGTGGATAATGTTCCTGCAGACTTAGTTTTGAAGGCTACTTTATATGATAAAAACGATAAGAAATTAGCATCGTTCAATGCAAAATATGAAATCAAGCACAAATTGATGCCCAAAGAAATCACTAGTTTTAAAGTTAATTTTGAAGACATTGCTTGGGCAAAAAACTCTGATGTAAAACCAAAAACATTCAATCCAAACGAATTTTCTCCATTAGAGAATAAAGATAATCCAGTTACTTTTGATATTCAATGTGCAGGAAATGTTGCCATAAACGATTTGTATACACAAGTGGCGCTTTCTGATTTTGCTATCGAAAACAATCATATCAGAGGAACTTTGTTTAATTTCGGAATTCAAGAAAGCACGATTCCTGAAATTTTGGTTTCTTATTATAATGACAAGAAAGAACTGATTTATGTCGATCATTTCTTTATGCGTGAAGGTGTTCGTGTGCAACGTAAAAATTATTTTGATTACGAATTGCTGAATTTAAAAAATTGCAAAACACTAAAATCATCATTAGAAAATTGTTTTGTGAATGGTTTGGCCAATGAATCAATTTCTAAAGCAGTTGTTCCAAATAGAAAAGCTTCTCAAAATGAGGAACAATTACAAAAGGTAAAAGGTAACGGATTTGATTACATCAAAATCGAAATTAATAATTATATAGGAAATCCAAGATGATGAAAAAAGCAATTTATCTATTGTTTTTATTGAGTGCTTTGCTCCTTTTGGCATTCGGAACTGCTTTAGTTTCGGATAAAAAAGCGTCGTTTGAATTGGTTTCGAAAACTAAAACTTTCATCGCAGGAAATTCAATTGAATTGGAGTTTCATCCGAATGCTGAAAGTGAAAAACCCCAACTTTTCATCATTCATTCTTATGGTAAAACATTACTTGATGCAACTGTTGAAAAAGGAAATTACATTTTTAAAATCCCTGAAAATTATTGTAAAAAAACAGGTGAAGTTTCCTGGTTTTTAATCAACGAAAATGAAACAAGAAGTTCTGGAACTTTTGAAATTTTGCCAAATGATGCAACCAAAACTGTTGTTGAAAATTATCTTGGTCCAAGAACTATTTTAGCTGGCGGAAAAGAATTCACCATGATGGTTACGGTTCCAACCGATGGTTTTGACAATCCGAAAAAGGAAAACACGAATGTGATTTTGAAACATCAGTTTTTACAAAATGTTACCAATCTCAATTTAAAAACGAAAGACTTTATTGCCTGGTACGATATTTATTCTCCAACAAAATCAGGAAAAATGTTGGTCTCAACAGAATGTGACAAAATCGCAACCAAAGAAATTGAAACCGAAATCTATCCAAATATTGCAACCAATTTTACGATTGATTATAAAAGAAATCACGAGTTTGCCGATGGAAATCAGATTACGCATTTTACAACATCTAGCATAAAAGACCAATATGGAAATGTGGTTAGCGATGGAACTTTGGTTTCGTTCATCATCAAAAACAAAAATAATTTGATATTGAAAACTTTTGGAGCAACGATAAACGGAATTACTTCAGCTCAAATTTTACATCCAGATCATCAAGAAGTATATTCGGTAAAAGGATTTGTAACCGGAATTGCCGAAAGTAATTCAATCACCATCAATTACAAACCTATTATTTCGACTTTCAATTATTCGTTTGCAAACAAAAATAGAACACTTACTATTGGACCAATAAAAAGTTTTATGAATCAATTGGTTCCTAATGGAATAAAAGTAATTGTAAAGATTTTTCATAAAGACAACTTAGTGACAACTTTGCAAGAAGATACATCAAAAGGAATAGCAACTTTTGAACTTTCAGAAGATTTTTATAAAGAAAAAAACTATCGTTTTGAAATCACAACATTAGGCATTACCAAACAAACAGAAACCTTAAACTATGAGCTTCATAAATAATAAAAACACGATTCGAACGGTCTTGATAAGCTCATTTATTTTACTAAATGTGCTGTTGCTTTTTGGATTGAGCAGTATTTTAGAATATTTGAATTCTGGTGCTGATAGAACTTCGATGTTGCATTTAGAAAAAGAAACTGTGAATACTTATTTACCAAAAGTTATTTGGGAAGAATTGAATAATGTAGGCAGAGAAATGGAATCAAACACCTTAAAAACCATTGAAAAAGACTATTTATTTTCATGGTACATCAAAAATAAATCGCTAGAAAACAATAAAAAACAAGGCATAGAAGATTATTACACACAAAATGCTCGAGTGAATTTGTACAACAGCATTGATTATAATTTGAAAAATAAAATCACAATTGAAAGTACTACTTTAAAACACAATCCGAAATTAGAATTTTATAGTGAAGATGGACAACAAGTGGTTTTTACCGATAAAAATGTCATTGAATTTCAAAAAATTTTTAAAGACAAAAAATTAATTTCAGAAGTTCAAGATACGGCAACCTACAAAGTTATGATGCTTTTGGAAGATGGTTTTTGGCGCATTCGTCACATTCAAAAAATGAAACCTGAACCAATTGAAAAAGACACTTTAAAATCAAATCCTGAATTTAAAGTTGTTGGAAAAAAGATAAAATATAACAATGTCGATTTTATAAGTAAAGGAATTAATTATTATCCTAAAAATTCGGCTTGGGATACTTTTGGCGACTTATTTCACAAAGATACTATTGCAAAAGATTTTGATATTATTAAAAAAGCAAAGCTCAATTCGATTCGTATTTTTATTCAATATGAGGATTTTGGTAAAGCTGATATTAAACCTGAAAAACTGGAAAAGCTTAAAACTTTATTGGATTTATCAGAAGCAAAAAATCTGAAAGTTGTTGTGACTTTATTTGATTTTTACAGCGATTATACTTTAGAAAGTTGGACATTAACCAGCAGACATGCCGAAAAAATTGTTTCAACATTCAAAAATCATAAAGCTGTTTTGGCTTGGGATATCAAAAACGAACCGAATTTAGATTTTGAAAATCGCGACAAAAACAATGTATTGAATTGGTTGCAACAAATGATTACGGTTGTAAAAGAAAACGATGCCAATCATTTGGTTACAATTGGATGGTCGAATTCGTATGAAGCTACCAATTTAGAAGATAAAGTTGATTTTGTTTCCTATCATTTTTACAATGCCATTGACGATTTTGAAACTGAATATGGAATATTAGATAAAGCAACTAAAAAGCCAATAGTAATTCAGGAATTTGGAGTTCCATCGTACAGAGGAATTTGGAATTGGACAGGAAAGAATGCTGATGGTCAAGCTGAATACCACAAAAAAATGCAAGAATTATTCAAAAAGAACAATCTTGCATTTATGTCTTGGACTTTATATGATTTTCCTGCTGTGCCAAATCAAGTTGCCGGAAAATGGCCTTGGCAGAAAAACAGACAGAAAAAATTTGGTTTTATTGATGAAAAAGGAAAAGAAAAGCCTGCCTTTTTATACATTTCTAACTAAAGTATTTACCATTTTATTAATTTCAATTTCTTTGAATTTTTGAAGGTACATTTCAACAATTTTATCCATTGAAAGTGCGCAAGCAGCTTTGTAATTAGTTTTTGCAATGCGTCTTCTGTAATTATCATCTTCAAGAATAGTACTGATAGCTTTTGCTAATGAAGAAGCACTTTCTGGATTAAAGAATTCACCTTTGTAACCTTCGTCTTCAACTAATAAAGCTAGATCACCTAAATCTGGCATAACGACTGCTTTTCCGTAACTTCCTGCTTGATGTAAAACTCCAGAACTTCCTGTTGTTGATGTATATGGAAATGCAACTATTGTGCTTTCAGTAAAAATACGTTCTACATCATTTTCTTCTACATATCCAGTAAAAGTAATTCCTTCAACATGTGCGTATTTTTCTTTAACCGATTGTAAATATCCTGGTGTATTCGGACTGTCAGTTCCAGCAATTACAATTTCAATTGGTTCCTTATTAGTTTGTCTGATTAATTCAACTGCGTCAATTAGAATATCAACTTTTTTGTAGGTTCCAAACTTTCCAAAAGCCATTACTTTTTTTGGTCCAGCTGGTAAATCAAAACTAACATTCTTCGGAGTTTCAAAAGAACCATGTGGAATTAACGCAACATTATCTGTTTTATATTTTGCATTTAAAACATCAACATATTTATTGATAGTTACTGCAACTGAATCAGCTTTTAATATGCAACTTGTAAGAGTAGTTCCGATGAAATTATATATTTTTTGAGCAATTTTATTTGATGTAAATCCAGCGTTTGCTAAATCTACTTGTTCCATAATATTATGTAATAAAACTACTGTGTTGCATCCTAATATTTTTAAAATCATTGGCAACAACAATCCTAAAGCAGCAGGAATTTTTTTATCACCAAATTTTACAAATTGTAAATTGAACAAAACAGCATCTGGTTTTTCTTTTAAAACCGCTTTTACTATGTTAAAAATATTAGCATAGCTATTAAATTCCCAACATTCGTTAACGGAAACTTTGTTGCTGTTTTCAAAATCCAATTGTTTTGGTTCTGATGTTCTATCCGTAATTAAAACCAATTCTGAAACTTCATCTTTTTGAACAAAGTTTTTTACTAAATGGTAACCATATTCGTTTAAAGTAACTTTACTAGGTGGAAATGCTGTTACAACTGCTATTTTCATTTTTTTGTTTTTTAGATTCATTTTATTTTTCATTACAAAAGTCCAATAAAATCAATGGTCAAATTTTAAAATTCGACGAATGGGAATTTAGTTTAGACGAACATTCTTTTTATTCTGATAAAAGAAATACGCCAATTGAAAAAACAATAAGATTACCATTGAAATAATTTGCATTTCAACCACTTGTTCTAGTGATTTATGAAACATCACAATTAAGATTATTTGGGTTAATCCTAAAAGTGCTGAAATTACAACTGGAGTATACTTATTGATAGAAAGAAAATAGTAAGCAAAGATATTGGCAATAGCAAAAATTGATGTTGCTAAAGCATATTTCCACAATAAAGGAGCTATTGAAAGATAGTCTTCACCAAACATTAAATTGACAACTAAATTTGGAAAAAAATAAGTAGTTGCAACAATTATTGCAGACAATGCAACAATATAACCAACATATTTAATCAAAATAGGTTGCGTGTTTTTTCCTTCTTTTTGAAGTGTAAGTACTTTGGGCAAAAGTAGCATTACAAACATCCAAGCAACAAAATAAACTACTCTTCCAATCAAGGCAAGAGAAGCATACAATCCGGCTTCTTGGTTGTTAAAATAGTGCTTCACAAGAATTACATCGCTATTGTTGATAATGATTTGGGTAAGCTCGTAAAAAGCTGTAAGGGCAAAAAAGGTGGCGATGTTTTGAACACTTAACATTTCTCTTTTTTCAAGCGTAGGTTTCTTGAAAAAGATTTTTTGAAATGGTTGTAATCCAAAAACAAAAGACAATGTAATTCCAGAAGCAACAATAACAGTAGTAGGTAGATTTGGGACAAAAAGGATGGCGACGATAGTTAACAATAAGCGACTAATCATTTCTGAAGTGTAGGTTTTCGACAGATTGAAAAGGTTGTTTTTTCCTTGGTAAACACCTCGATTCACACTCATTAAAAAGTAAAGCGGAATTCCGGCACCAAACAAAACAAACATTAACGCAGATTGTGTATGAAAGACTTTTTGTAGTAGGTTACAAGAAGCCACGATGATTAATCCTAAACCAATTCCAGACAAAAGAGCGGATATAGTCATTAATCGAATAAAAGCAATACGTTTTCTAAAATTGTAGATCACTACATATTTGGTAGTTACAATTTGAAACGTCATTCCAATGAAGGAAAGAATCAATAAAAATGTAATTAAAATAGCAGCATCGGCAAAAGCTTCTGGACCTAAAACTCGTCCTAAAATTAAATTATAAAGATAATTTCCGCCATTTACCAATAACATAGTAATCATAAACATTTGTTCAGCGCTGAACTGTTTTGAAACAAATGGCATTGTAAACCTGGCTGATTTTAACATCTTAAAGTCGTTTGTCATTTTAGAAATTACTTAAAATTAAGCCACATTATTGTTTAATAAAAAACTTAACTTTTCTTCTTTAAATAATTCAACTACTTTTTGATTTTTATGACCAACAATATAAAATGCTTTATTTTTGGAAAGCGCTTTTTTGTACAAGGATACAATTTCTTGAAAACCATTTTTATCTAAATAATTTAAATGATTTAATGAAATGATTATAAAGTTTGATTCGTTTATTAATGTTTCGAAATAATTTTTTAATGAGTTGGTATTTTGAGCATTTAACTCTCCTAAAATTTCGTAAACTCCTGCATTGTTGTTAATTTGTAAAGCCATGATTTTGATTTATTTTTATTGTTTTATTTTATTTTTCTGATGCAAATATCTGATGATTAACTACGAGACATCATTATTATTCGACGAATGGTAAGTTGCTGTAGATGAAATATCAAAGGTTTATGTCTAACTTGCACTCATTAATAATCACACTATCGACGAATGACATTATTTAAAAAAATAACCCTAATTTTCCTTTTTACTTATAGCTTTATAGGTCAAGCTCAAAACATGAGTGAAGGTTTCTCTAATCTTGAAAAAGGAGAATTTGATAAAGCTGAAGTTTTCTTTACTACTATATTAAAGGACTATCCTCAAAACAAAACGGCACGACTTTGTTATGCTCGTGCAGTTGGTTTGAACAAGCAACCTGAAAAAGCGTTAACGTTGTTCACAACATTAAAAACTGAATATCCAGATGATTTAGAAATAAAATTGAATTATGCTGAATCATTACTATGGAATAAAAAGTTTGATGATGCTAAAATCTACTACACTAAATTAGTTGCTGACAATCCAACCAACTTTGTTGCGCATCTTGGTTTTGCCAATACGTTATCTAATTTGAAAGAATTTAAAGATGCTTTATCATATGTAAACAAAGCTTTAGAACTATCTCCAGGAAATGGCGGAGCTTTGGTTTCTAGAAAATACATAAAACTGGGTTATGCTAACGAAATGGTTTCTGCAAAAAAATATACTGAAGCCGAAACTTTTTACAATGAAATATTAGCTGATTTTCCAAATGATAAAGAAACGTTGTTGAATAAAGCCAATTTGTATTTGATTACTAAAAATAGTGTGAAAGGAAGAGAAACCTATAATTTATTATCTACATCAGATCCGATTTTGGCTTTAAATGGTTTATCCTTAGTAGAACATATCGCAGGAAAAGAAAGCAAAGCTCTTGAAATTTCTGAACAAGCAATGGCTAAAATTAGCGAAACCAAAGATGAAAAACTAATCAAACAAACACAAGAACGCTATGTTCAAGCACTTATTTGGAACAAAAAATACAAATTAGCAGAATCTAAAATTACAGCATTAAACCAACTTTATTCAAACGAAAATTGGCTATTAGCATTATCAGCAACATTAGCGATTTACAAAAGTGATTTTAAAGATAGTATTAAATATTACGAAAGTATTTTGGTAAATGATTCGAAATCGTTCGATGGAAATTTAGGTATTGCCAACGCTTATAATGCTTCAGGAGAAATAGACAACGCCTACAAAGCCGTTTATCAAACGTTAGAAATCTTCAAAAATCAGAACGATGCTACGAATTTTTTGAAGAAATTAAACGAAGAACATACGCCTTCTGTTGAAGAAAAAATAAGTTATTCGTTTGATAATGGTAACAATACTGCCATTACTTCGAGAACATTAATAACATTTCCTCTTTCTACAAAATGGTCTTTAAATACTACATATCAATATAGAAAAACAGACAATTCTGTTACCAATATTAGTGCTGATGCTAATGATTTTCTAGTTGGAGCATCTTATAAATTTCATCCTAAAATTAGTTTTAATGTTGATGGCGGAATTACCTCAGCAAGTTCTCCAACAGCAAGCTATACTTCATTATTGTTGAATTCTTACTTCAAAATTAAACCAATGAAATTGCAAGATTTAGAAATTGGATACAAACGCGACTTACAAAATTTTAATACCGATTTGATTGACAAACAGATTTCGGCTGACAACTATTATTTTAATTATAATATTGGATCAAACTTTAAATTGGGTTGGTTTACACAATATTTTTACACCACTCAATCTGATAATAATACTAGAAATTTATTGTTTACCTCTTTGTATTATAGCTTTTTGTCAAAACCTGTTTTAAAAGGCGGATTCAATTACCAATTCATTTCGTTTAAAGACCAAGTCCCAACGGTTTATTTTAGTCCGAGTCAATTTAATGCGTATGAAGTTTTTGTAGAATTATTGAAAGATGAAAAGATTGCAGAAAAAGGTTCCTTCTTTTATAATTTGAACGTTGCAACTGGATTTCAATACATAGAAAAATTAGACAAGCAATCAACTTATAGAATTCAAGCAAAATTGGGTTATAAATTCTCTGATAGATTATTAGCTAACGTTTACGGATTGAAAAGTAATATTGCTTCGGCTGCTGTTTCTGGATTTACTTATACCGAATTTGGATTTCGTTTAAAATGGTTGTTTTTAAGTAAACCAATTTTTAAAACCAATTTACAATAAGTTCAATCGTTTCATCAATTCAGGACGATTGGCGCGACTTACCGGAATTACGTCTTTGGCAATAAGTACCGAATTGTCTTCAATATCGATGATTTTTTTGGTATTGATAATGAACGAGCGATGTACTTTTAGAAACAAATCTTTAGGTAATTTATCTTCTATTTTCTTTAAAGTAGAATGTACAACGTAGTTTTTGACATCGGTTTTTATGTGAATATAATCGCCTTTGGCTTCAACAACAGTTACCGAATTGAATTCAATTTTAATCAGTCTTCTATCGATATTGATATAAAATTCGTTAGCATTATCTTCTGTAACCGCTTTGATTTCTTTTGAAGACGAAGGAGAAAATTGAGCAGCATTTGCTTTTACGATTGCTTTTTGAAAACGCTCTTCGGTAATTGGTTTTACTAAATAATCAACAATACATTCGTATTCGAAAGCTTCGATTGCAAAGTTTTTATCTGAAGTTACCAAAACAACTTTTGGTGGATTTTTTATGGTTTGAATAAAATCAAAGCCGGTAAAATCAGGCATATGAATATCTAAAAATATTAAATCAACTTCATTTTGATTTAGATATTTTATAGCTTGCATGGCATTAGAAAATTCTTGTACCATTTTCAATTCTTTGTGATTGGAAATCATTTGAGCAATAATAGCTCTTGCCATTTCCTCATCGTCAATAATGATGCAATTCATAGGTCTAGTTAGGGTTTATAATGTAGCTACAAAATCTTGCATTCGTTTTAAAATAGCTTCAAAATCAGACTGCAAATTAGTAGAATTTTCTTTTAAATTATCTTCATATTCTTCGGCAATATAGTAACTTTTTTCTAGACCAAGAATAGAAACTTTATGTTTAAGTTTATGAACGCTCTCTGCCGCTAGTAAATAATTGTTACTACCAATATAATTTTGGTACAATTCAATTTCTTCTGGTAACTCTCTTTTTAAAATTGAAATTACTTTTAACTTAAACTCTTGATTATCGCCAGCAAGTTGATTAATGTATTCTGAATTAGGCTGTTCCATTAGTTTTTTGGTATTGTAAAATAAAATGTTGACCCTTTATTTTCCTCGCTTTCGACCCAAATTTTTCCTCCTTTAGATTCTACAATTCGTTTTGCTATAGACAATCCTAAACCAGTCGAATTAAAATTATTATGTAATTTCATAAACGAATTAAAAATTTTGTCGGTGTATTCTTCTTTTATTCCTACTCCGTTATCTTTAACTTTAATTGTGTAAAACGCTTCGTTTTCAGTACAATCAATTTCGATTAATGGAGTTTCACTTTCATTATAATCGATTGCATTTTGAATTAGATTTTGAAAAACTTGCGTCATTCGTTGTTTGTTACCATGAACATTTGGTAAAGCATCTGAAACAATGATTTTAAAACTAGAAGGTATTTCTAACCTATTCAAACAATCGTTGACAACTTCATTTAAATTGAAATTTGTTGAAACAGTATCTATTTTATCAATTGATGAATAATCTAAAATGGTAATAATAAGATGATCCATTTTTTCTAGATTTTGGAACATCATATCAAATGACTCTAAGGTTTGATCATCAAATTTGTCGACATTATCTTCTTTTATCCAATTGATCAATGCGTTGATATTTCTTAAAGGAGCTTTTAAATCGTGAGAAACCGCGTGAGCATAGTCGCTCAATTCTTTGTTTTGCTTTTCTAGATTTTGCAATAGAATCTCTTTTTTCTCTTCTTGCTCTTTTATTCGTTCTTCGTTTTCTTTTCGTTGTATAACATTTACTAGCATGTTTGCAAAAACAAAAAGAATATTTTTTTCACTATCAGAATATTCGTGTTTCTTTTTTACAGCATCAAAACCAACAAAGCCAATCAATTGCTCTGCTTTTATCATCGGAATAGCAATTAAACTTTTTATTCCTTGTGGTTCTAGAATTGCTCTTAGTCCAAATTCACCTTCGTCTGGAAGCTTACTTACATCTTCAACATAAAAAGCCATTCCTTTTTTATGAAATTCTAGCCATTGAGGGATATACTCAATTGGGGTTTCTTGTAGATTGTGAATCTCTGGTTCAATACCATCTGCGCACCATTCGTGGGTGTTACTTGTTGTGCTTTTCACAAAATCATAATCAAAAATATAGCTTCTATCTGCTTCAACAAACTCACCCATCTGCTTTAGTGATTGGTTAATCATTCCGTTTATATCAGATAAATCAGCATTAATATATTTGGTAGAAATTTGTATCAACAAATCTTGTAATTGAATTTGCTGCGCAATAATTTTATCTTTTTCTAAACGTTCCAATCCGAAGGCTGCATTGGTCAAATTCTTACCAAAGTACTCGGCCAAATTATACATTTCATGGAACAGACCTTCTTCAAATCGTTGTGAACTACCAAGAATTAGTAATCCGTATTTTGATAGTCTAAAAGCGTAATAATAATCTTCATCCTCAACAGTTTCGTACTTATCAAATTGCTTTTGTTGAAACTTACTTAAAATTTGCTCTTTTAAACTGACCCATTTTGGATTATTACTAAAATTTTTGGGAATAATTATTTTTTCTTCATTATTAGAAAAAGACACAACTACTCCAGCAAAGCAATTAAATTTCTTTAAAATATCGGGCGTTGCTTTTTTAATTAACTCTTCTTCTGTTTTTAGCGAAGAAATTTTGTAAATTAAACTTAAAAGAATACTATTAAAATCGATTGTATTTACCATGTGATAACCACTGTTGTTTTATTAAAAATTTCGAGGAAAGTTTGGCTATTGTTAGCTATCTCGCCAATCGTTAAAACTCCGTTTAAAGTTTGATTTCCTTTTATAATATCAATTTCGTCCTGAAAATCATCGTTCATATAGAGCACTCTTGATATGCAATCGATGCAAAAAACGTTTTTATTATTAGAAGTTCCATGAGCCAATAGTTTGGCGTTTTTCGCGCCAGAAAGTAGTGAATTCATGTCTCCATTTAGAATTTGTACAAACTCGCCTTCATTAACTTTGTCAACAATAACAAGTTCGTCGTCTTGAATCATTATTGGATCTCTAACAATAATATCACCACCTACTTTTACCATTCCTAGAGGATACGATTTGGCTAATTCGAAAAAACCTTGTTCTTCAAATTTACTATTAGAATGTTGCTCGACGATAGCCGTATAAACGTCAACTGCTGGCTTCCAATCTATAGAAATGATATTGTTTCCTTTGGCTTTTGTAACTTTTAATTTTTCTGAAATCGGACTCCAACCATGAGCAACTCCTAGCGACAAATTGGTAGTAGCAAATGCTAAAATGGCTGCGTTTTTATATATTCCTGAATTATTAAAAACAGAAGGGATTTGTTCAAACGAAAGCGAGCCTGCGCCGCCACCAACATAAGTAAAAGTATAGCCCAAATTTTGGTATAAGGATTCTATAAATACTGTTTTATTACTGCTAAAACAATCTACATAAACCCAAGTGGTATTGGCATTTGGTTGAATAGTATCGCAAATATGCTCAATTTGATTGCCAATTTCGGCTTCATCATCAAGTTTTACAATATAATTATCGACTTCATAATCTAAAGTAATAATTAAAACTCCTTCTTGCTGTCTTTTATTTTCGAAAATAATTTCAGGAAAAATTCCGCCAAAAAAGGGTAATTGAAGTGAATTTAGGTCATCAATTAAACTTGCCACAGCTGAACGACTTTTGTCGGTAACACAAACCATTAGCGATTGAATCGATACATCATTTTGTATTGATTGTAATGCATTTTTTATTTCTAATGGGCTATTTAAGTAGTAAGAACTCATATTTTAATTATATTTTTTGGGTAATTTGACGAAAAAAGTTGTTCCAATAGTTAGCTGACTCTCAATCCAAATTTCACCTTTATAGTTATCTACAATTCTTTTTACAATAGATAAACCAATTCCTGTAGATTTTTCATTTTTGGTAAACGATTGAAAAACTTTGAATATTTTTTCTTGATTTTCTAAGGCAATTCCAGGACCATTATCTTTGATTGAAAAAATAAAATGCTCTTCTTCTTCTGTAAAATCGACTTCCACCAATCCGTTTATTTTATCGATGTAAGTCACCGCATTGCCAATTAAATTTTGAAATAATTGTTGAATTCTGTATTTATCTGCAATAATTGTTGGTAATAGATTTTTAATGCTCACTTGAATATTATCTGGTATATGAATAATATTGATGATATTCTTTACTACATCATTTACATCTATTTTCTCACTAGAAAGGTCTAGTGTATCCATTTTAGAATACGTCAAGATTCCTTGAATTAAGTGATCCATTTTTTCTACTTTGCTTTCAATCATTTTAAGATACTCAACAGATTGCGGACTAAATTCACCTATATTATCTTCTTTAATCCAAGAAATTAAGGAGTGAATACTTCGCAAAGGCGATTTTAAATCGTGGGAAACAATTTGCGCATATTCGTTTAGCTGTTCATTTTGTTTTTCTAACCGAACAAGTAATTGTTCTTTTTGTAATTCAAGCGATTTTTGTTGTGTAATATCGAGGTGAACACCTATAGAACCAACAATCTCTCCGTTTACATTATAATTTGGAGCACCACTTATCATCCAAAATTTTGTCTGCCCATCTTTAGTTTTAGCAGTAACTTCATACGAATCAGATATGCCTGAACTTCGCATTTCATTTTTTGTTTGGATGACTTTTTTATCACTAATATTAGAGAGCAAATCAGAAGCTTTTGTGCCTATTAAATCAAGTAAAGTATAACCACTCATTTCGCAAAAAGATTGATTTGCCAATAGAATTGTATCTTGATTATCAACTTCCAACAATCCCATATTCATGTTGGCAATAATGTTGCTGTATTTTTCTTTTTCAGTTTTTATACTTTCGTAATATTTTTTCTCTAAGCTAATATCTTCTTCGATAGCAAAATACTTTATCAATTCACCATTCTTATCTTTTAATGGTTGACCTTGAATACGAATCCAATATTTATTTTTAGATTTTGAGTAATTTAATATTTCACAATTAAATGATTCACCGGCTTTTATTTGATCTCTTAAGTACTTTACTGTATCTGGGTTTGATTCTTCACCTTGTAAAATGGAACCAGGAGTTTTGCCAATAACCTCCGCTAATTTATAACCGGTTATATTTTCGAAACTATTATTTACCCATTCTATTTTACCATCCTTATCACATATAATTACTGCATTTATATTAACGTCAGCAATTGAAGATAGAATTTGTAATCGTTCTTCTTTTATTTTTTCTTTTGTTACATCATCAACCATAGCAAAATATTGAATAGTAGTTCCATTTGCATCTTTAATAGGTTGACCTTTTGTACGCGACCAAAACGTTTTTCCTGACTTAGTTTTATGTAAAATTTCTACATCAAATGGTTCGTTATTTCCAAAAGCCGCTACCATTTTTCTAATCTGTTCAACACTTGATTCTGGCAATCTCCCAATTTCTACTGGTGTTTTGCCATAAATTTCTTCTTTTGAATAACCAGTTAAATTTACATAAGCATCGTTGCACCAATATATTGTTCCGTCTGGTTTTGTAAAAACTACGCCATTATTATTAGCACTAGCAACTACAGAAAGTTTATTGAGTTCTTCTTTATCTTTCTTAAGAAGTTTACGTTGATTGTTTAAAGTTTGAAGTAATTCTTTAAGTTCTTCGTTATTTATTTCTTGATTTTTTAATACATGTAATAAATCTAATAACGGGTCATGAAATGCAAAATCATGAAGCGTAAGTTTCTTATCTACAACATCTTGTATAGAACTAAACCATGGTGTACCTACAAAAAGATAATTATTATGAAACGAATTTATTTGACCTCTTAAAGAAATGGAAGCATCAATTTTAGGATTGAAAATCACCAATTGATTGAACGTTTGATTAATATTTTGAATATTTAACTCATCGAAATGAGGTCTTTGAAATTCAAATAAATCAACAAAACTGCTACCTATAAATTCTTTAGGCAGCAGTTTTGCTAATGATTTTCCTATACATTTTATTTTTAATTCTTCATCAATTAAAATGTAAAAAGGAAAAATTGAATTGAATTCGTCTACATTAAAATTGAATTGAAAATTGCTCATTTTTTACCAGCTTACTTTAAAAATTTCGTGTGAATCTCCATCGTCACGAGTTTGCACTAGTTCAATTTCAACAGGAGTGTTAAACATTTTTCCCAATCCTTGAATTAAACCACGCACAAAATCTTGCAATCCTTCTCTTTTAGAAAAGTAATGTAAGTTAAGACTTTTTTCTGAAACTTCACTAACTTTAAATTCTGGTGGTGTAAGTTTTGGATAAATAAGCATTACTCGATTGTGAAATAAAGGTAAATTTACTAAAAATTCTTTTAAAGTTGAACCGCCAGATTCCATTAATCCAGCATATTTTTCTTTTGTAGTTTTCATTACCCACCATTCACCAAAAGCAATTAACACATCTTTTACAGACATGTTCATTTCTTCAGAAACTGCACCAGCTAACTTATAAGTAATATCATCATCATAGGCTTCACTACTGATAAAGAAATCTTCTTCTATACCACTTCGCTCTCTGATGTCTTCCCATTTTTGTTCTCCAAAATTTGTAATTACTAAATCTTGAATAGCTTTGTTTACAATTCCGTACATAATATATGTTTTATTGTGAAATTAGTTCGTTAATACTCCAATAATCAAGCAGCTTCTTAATTCGCTCCATGTAATCGTCGTATTTTAAAGGTTTAAGTAAATAGCCAGCAATTCCTATTTTATAGCACTCTAACAAATCTTTATGGTTACTTGAAGTTGTTAAAACTATAGAAGGAATAAACTTTAACGATTCATCGTTTTTAAGAATTCTCAAAAACTCCAATCCATTAAGTTTAGGCATATTTAAGTCAAGCAAAATAATATCTGGTATAATCTCTTTAATTCTAAGAATTTCAAGAGCTTCTTCACCATTATTTGCTTCAATAATTTTGTGATTCAAGTTAAGAGTTTTAACAACTCTATTGAATTTCATCACTTCAATAGTGTCATCCTCAATTAAAAGAATATTCAGTGATTTTATCATTTTTAAATTTTGCGTATTTATCCAACATCAAAAGTAGTTCAAACCATATCGATTTACTTATTATTTTCGTTCGTCTAACTATAAGTGTAGACGAATGGTAAAAAAGTATAGACGAATGGTTTTCAAAAAGTAGTTAACTATAAAATCATAAATTAATAACAAAATTGAAGTAATAACTTTTGTCGAATTATGTCTACATTAGCAAAAACAGCACTTTTAAAGAAATCGGATGAAGTGTAAAAAAATACGTTTATAAACCTATGTGATTTTAAAATATAAGAATTATCTTATTTAAAATTTATTGTTTTATTTCACTTTGTACTTTTTTTGTCAAACTTGCAAACACCAAATCGTAAGAATGATTTATAAGTTCCAACATCATTTTATTAGAAACATCACCATTAAAATCGATAGTATTCCAATGAATTTTACTCATGTGATAACCCGGATTTATGGCTTCATATTCGGAACGAAGTTCTAATGCCTTTTCTGGATCACATTTTAAATTTAATGATGGCGTTCCATTTTCCCATTCTTTTAACGAAGTGAGACAAAACATTTTTCCACCAACTTTAAATACTAAAGTGTCTTCATCAAAAGGAAAGTGCTCGGTTACACCTTTTTTGGACAAACAGAATTCGTAGAGTTGTTGAATATTCATATTTATTATTTAATAATTCGTTCCATTAATTTCTCTGGATTATCAACAGAAGTAAATCCAAATTTTTTATATAAAAAATGGGCATCAAGAGTTGCTAATCCCCAAATTTTGATGTCACTCAATAAAGGTTCATCAATAATTGTCCTCATCAAAATTGACGAATATCCTTTTCCTCGATGTTCATCAATAATAAAAACATCCATCAGATAAGCAATAGAAACTAAATCGGTAATCACTCTTGCAAATCCAACTTGCTCATTATCATAATAAATACCAAAACATAACGAATTATCAATTGAAACTTGAACAGTTTCTATTGTTCTGTTTTTTGCCCAATAGGTATCTTTCAAAAAGTTTTGAATGAACGGAACATTGAGTTTTGTTTTATCTGTTGAAACTGTAATCATAAATCAAGAAGTTTTAATTACCTTTTCCATCATTTTTTCAGGATGAGCTAAACTATTAAATCCGAATTTCTCATATAAAAAATGTGCGTCAGATGTTGCTAATCGCCAAATTTTGACTTCTTGCAATTTGGGTTCGCTCATCATGGCGTTTATTAAAATTGATGAATAGCCTTTTCCGCGATATTCATCAATTATAAAAACATCCATTACATAAGCAAAAACTACATAATCGGTGATTACACGGCAAAAACCTATCTGCTTATCGTCTAAGTAAATTCCGAAACAAAACGAACTATCAATTGTAGTTTGAACTTCTTCCATTGATCTACCTGCAGCCCAATAAACGTCTTTCAAAAAGTTTTGAATAAACGGAATATCAAGTTTTGATTTGTCTGTTGAAACTGAAATCATATTTTATACAAAATAGGTTTTGATGGCGAAGCATCATTTTCAAACGAAGCAATTTGTAGATTTAGTATATAATTTCCGTCTTGAATAGTATCTTCTACAAAAATCATTTCTGTAATTGTGCAATTCAATCGTGCATCGTCGTTTAAATTATTTACATTTTTTACATTCCAAAATGCTTTATGCGCCAATAATTTTCCTTCGTCTTCTTCTCTATCCACACTTGGCAAATCGATTAATAAATGTTGAATTCCGATTTCTCGGATGTAAATTGCTGCTTCTTCTGCTAAATATGGCGGATTGGTTTTGGAATAATTTTTATGCTTTTTCGATTCTGAATTTGATAATGTTCTGATTATAATTGCTTCAGGAATTTTTCCGTTTAATGCTCTTTCTATTTGATTTTTTGTAATTACCAAATCACTATTTATATCTTCTGGTGTAATCGAAATTAATTCAGCTTTGAAGAAAAACTGTTTCAAACATTGATTTATCGAATAAAAATCTCGCGTAATGTGTCCGAGACATTCGGTGTGCGTTCCGTGACCGTGTGGATTGAAGAAAATATTATTGAAATTGGTCGAACTTCCTTCGGAAACTTTTCCTATCCAATCGCCAAATTTTACTGGTTCAATTTCGGGTTTTTCAATGTACCACGCAATCGGATTTTCATCAGTATTGGATAATGGAATGGAAATATCAATTGGTTTTGATAGGTCGACTTGATATTTATTGTCAATGAATGCAATCATAATGGAACGCGGATTTAACGGATTTTCAAACGCGGATTTAACGGATTTTTCTGCTTTACTTTTACTCCAAATTTAATAAAAATAAGTCGGAAGCAATTCCGTCACTTAAAAATTTACCTTTTTTGGTAGTTCGTAAAATGTTTTCATCTACAAAAAGTAAATGATCTTCAATATATTTCGCTGCTTGTTGGTTAATATAGTCTAAATAGGTTTTGCCAAATTCAGTTTCAATTCGGTCTAAAGAAATTCCCCAAATGGTTCGCAAACCTGTCATAACATATTCGTTATATCTATCGGTTTTAGATAAAATTTCGGTTTCTGATGGTAGTTTATTTTCGGATATTGATTTTAAATATAATGAATTATTTGACACATTCCAACCTCGTTTTTCACCGTCGTAACTGTGTGCCGAAGGACCAATTCCGATGTATTTTTTGCCCAACCAATAACTTGAATTGTTTTTAGAAAAATAATTTTCTTTTCCGAAATTTGATAATTCATAGTGAATAAAATCATTTTCGGATAGTTTATCGACCAAAATCTGAAAATGTTCCTGAGCCACTTCATCGTCTGGCTGTGGAATTATTCCTTTTTGAATAAACGAATGCAAAGCGGTTTTGGGTTCAACCGTCAAAGCATAACTTGAAATATGTGAAATATTAAAAGACAAAGCTGTTTCGATATTCTTAAGCCATTTTTCGTTACTCATATTAGGAATTCCGTAAATTAAATCAACCGAAATATTATCAAAATATCGTGTTGCAAATTCGAGACATTCTTTAGCTTCCGCAGAATTATGAGCGCGATTCATCATTTTCAAATCGTCTTCAAAAAACGATTGAATTCCGATAGAAAGGCGATTGATTTTGTTGTTTGACAATTCGATAATTCGTTCTTTCGATAAATCATCTGGATTGGCTTCAACCGTAATTTCAGGATTTTCAGTTACATTATAATTAGAATAAACTGCATCAATTAACAATTTCAAATCAGAAATTTCTAAAATACTCGGCGTTCCACCACCAAAATAAATGGTTTCAACAACTTCATCTTGAAACTCACTTTTACGCATTTCAATTTCTTTAGCCAATGCCAAAACCATCTCGTCCTTTTTCTTCAATGAAGTTGAAAAATGAAAGTCGCAATAGTGACACGCTTGCTTGCAAAAAGGGATGTGTATGTATATTCCTGACATATTTTTAGTGTTCAGTGCTCAGTGTTCAGTGCTCAAAACTGCCAACTGAACACTGATTACTGAATACTATTTTTTTACCCGAGATTCATTATTTTTTACAAAAGCATCCCAACCTGAATAACTTTTTTCGCCAACTACTTTTCCTGAGTTGAAGAAATGGCAAACGGCTGCTGCCAATCCATCAGTAGAATCTAAATTTTTTGGTAATTCTTTTAATCCTAAAAGTTGTTGTAGCATTTTAGCAACTTGCTCTTTGCTGGCGTTTCCGTTTCCGGTTATTGCCATTTTTATCTTTTTGGGTTCGTATTCGGTAATTGGTATTTGACGTGATAACCCTGCAGCCATAGCAACGCCTTGAGCTCTTCCAAGTTTTAACATGGATTGAACGTTTTTTCCAAAAAATGGTGCTTCAATGGCAATTTCATCTGGATGATGCGTTTCTATTAACTCGATGGTTCTTTCAAAAATGACTTTTAATTTCTGATAATGGTTGTCGTATTTACTCAATATCAACTCATTCAACTGCAGAAATTCCATTTTCTTGTTGACTACTTTTATCAATCCGAAACCCATGATGGTTGTTCCTGGGTCGATTCCTAAAATTATTCTTTCGTTTGCCATATTTTGCCACTAAGACGCTAAGTCACAAAGTTTTTTGTAATGAGTTTCCAAAACCAGTTAGGAAACGAAAAGGGTTTTCCTTTACTTTGCATCAATGATTACAATTCCTCACAAAGCTAAACAATTCTTGGTTTTTTCAGTCAAACTTTTGATTGTTGTTGGTGCATTTTATTTTATTTACAACCAATTGGCTTCCAATGACAAATTGGAATGGGATAAATTTTTGGTTTTATTTCATAAAAATCAATCATTTGCTGGAATTTCGTTTATCTTATTTTTTAGTTTTTTGAATCGTTTTTTTGAAATTCTGAAATGGCAAAATCTGGCTCAAGTTGTAAAACCTATTTCTGTAAATGAAGCTACGAAACAAGTTCTTGCCGCTCTAACTTTAGGAGTTTTTACTCCGGTTGGCGTTGGTGAATATGCTGGAAAAGCATTGTATTTTGAGAAAAAAGATACTAAGAAAATTATTTTTCTGAACTTAATTTGCAACGGCGTTCAAATAGTCGCTACTGGAATTTTTGGTATTCTGGGCATGATGATTTTAGGCTATTGGCTTTGGAGTTTTGGAATAATAGCTTTTACAATTGCCTTCTTTCTGTTTTCTTATTTCACGAAAAAAATCAAAATTAAAGGCTATTCTATTGAAGATTTAATTGAAAAAATTAATGAAATTCCGAAGAAAATTCATCGTAAGAACTTGATTTTAGGATTTTGTCGTTACTTGGTTTTTTCGCATCAATATTATTTCTTGTTTTTGGCATTTGATGTCGATTTGCCTTATTCAACTTTAATGGCAACTATTACAACTGTCTATTTTTTAGCTTCAGTTGTTCCGAGTTTTCAGTTTTTGGACTTTGCATTAAAAGGAAGTTTGGCGATTTATTTCTTTGGATTGCTTGGCGTTAACGAATGGATTGTGGTTTTTGTTACGATGCTGATGTGGTTTTTAAATGTGGTTTTGCCTGTGGTATTTGGTAGTTATTATGTTATGATTTTTAAGGTTTTGCCACAAAGACGCTAAGTCACAAAGATTTTAATAAGATTGAATTATTTATCTTTTTATTTTTTTAAATTCGTGTAAAATAGTCACTTATGATTGAAATAGTATTATTCGTTGTTTTGGTAATTTATGTTGTGTTTATTTTGCAACTGATATTTGGCTTTGATAAGGTCAAAACTTTTGTAAGAACGGATGAAAAACCTGTTACTAAATTCTCGATAATTGTTCCGTTTAGGAATGAAGAAAAGAATTTACCGAAACTTTTAAAATCAATTTCTAAGCTAAATTATCCAAAGGATTTATTTGAAATTATTCTCGTTGATGATTTTTCAACCGATGCTTCTGAACGTGTTTACATCAAATGGAGAATGGAAAATGGATTGATTGAAACGACTCTTTTAGAAAATTTACGTTTATCCAATTCTCCGAAAAAAGATGCTATTTCCAGAGCTATTCCGATTTTGAAACATGAATGGGTTGTAACAACTGATGCCGATTGTACAGTAAATAAAAACTGGCTGTTGACTTTAGATGATTTTATTCAAAAAAATAACGCCGAAATGGTTGTTGGCGCTGTGGTTTATAAAACTAAAAACAACTGGTTTCATCAGTTTCAGCAATTGGATTTATTGAGTTTGCAAGGAACTACGATTGGAAGTTTTGGCATTGGAAAACCATTTATGTGCAACGGAGCGAACTTTGCTTACACAAAAAAACTTTTTAATGAAATTGGAGGTTTTGGTGGAAACAACAAAATGGCAAGTGGTGACGATGTTTTTCTTTTACAAAAAGCATTAAAAAATCATACTGATAAAGTACACTACATAAAAAACACAGACACAATTGTAAAAACAAAACCCGAAAATGATTTGTACAAATTGTTTATGCAACGTGTGCGATGGGCAAGTAAAACAACTGGATATTCTGGATATTATTCTAAAAGTTTAGCTGTTGTTGTACTGGCAATGAACTTGAGTTTGATTGTTGGTTTGTATTTATTGATTACAAATTCTCTTAACTGGAAAACTTTACTAATTGTCTTTTCAGTTAAATATTTTGTGGATTATTTATTGCTTTTGAAATCGAATCAATATTTGAGAAAAGGTAAATTTATTTTTCCGTTGGCTAGTAGTTTGGTTTATCCTTTCTTTTCGAGTTTTGTTGGACTCTACTCGCTTGTTGGAGGTTTTACTTGGAAAGGAAGAAATTTTACTAAATAATTATTTTTCAGTCTTGATTATAACTGGTAAAACAAATTGAGTTTTTACAGGAATTCCGCGTTTTATGGCTGGATTTACTTTCGGAAAATCCACTAATTTTACTCTTAGAATACTATCAATTTTAATGGTATCATAAGCGACAGTATCTTTTGGAAATTGTGGCTCAAATTGCATTGAAGCATCAGGATTGACCGTAACCCTAACCTCTATTGTGTCTAATTCTGGATACAAAATAGATAAAGTATCTACACTTAGCTTTTGTTGAATTGTACTCGCTAAAAACTCAAAAAAACATTGTTTACGTAGTCTTTCGTCTGAAATGGCTTCACAGTCTGCAACAGATGGATACTCATCAACTTCTTTCCAATTGATTTCCTTCATTTCTTTTTCCAACAATTCTTGTTCAGAAGGCACTTGCTTCTCAAAATATTGACAAGAAACTAAAGAAATTAACAAGATATAAGAAACAATTTTTTTCAAAAGATTATGGTTTGGATTTTAAATACTCAGCATAGCTTTTATTGAACCATTCTTGCTTTGCTTTATCAGATTCTTCTTTTTGGTCTTTATACAAAAGTCCTAATTTTTCTGAATAAATAGCAATTTTAATGGTATAAGTATAATATTCTTCTTTAGTCAAAGTAATTTTACTGTCAGATTGCTTCTGAAAAAACTCAAAAAACAAAGTGTCAAAATCTTTTTTATCAAAAGAAAGTACTTCTTTTTTATACTTTGTATAAAGTGTTTCTTTTATAGCAATATCTGGGTCTACAGATACTGTCTGTTGCCCAAAAGATTGACTTGTGACACAAAAAATTAGACTAAAAAATACCGCTATTTGAATTATTTTTCTCATATTCGTTTTCAAAAATACTAAAAATTTATTTCAATGGATATTATATTAGTTGTTCTTGGGTTTCTATGTTGTATTCTTGGCTTATTAGGAAGCTTTCTTCCTGCTTTACCAGGACCTCCTATAAGCTGGTTTGGCCTTTTGTTACTATACTTAACAAGCTTTGTAGAAAATAATTATTGGGTTCTTGGAATAACACTCGTGTTAACCATAATTATTTCTGTTTTAGATTATGTTATTCCATCAAAAGGAACTCAAAAATTTGGAGGAACTAAATATGGTGTTTGGGGAACCAATATTGGATTAATCATTGGATTATTTTTTCCGCCGATAGGTTTTATTATTGGATTGTTTGTTGGAGCTTTTATTGGAGAATTGATTTATAATTTTGACGATAAAAAAGGAGCTCTAAAAGCTGCTACAGGAGCCTTTATTGGATTTTTAGTATCTACATTTATGAAATTTATGGTTTGTTTGTCCTTTCTAATTTTATTTCTTTTTGTAGCTGTAAAAAACTATTTTTAAAATTATTTGTTAAAATATAACTTGGTGCTGTGTAACTTAGTAGTATTTTGTGATATTAAAAAATAAATTCCTTTTTGGTACTGTGCATCAATGGCATTTTGACCATTTCTCAATTTTATGGTTCCAATTTTTTGTCCTAGAAGCGAATAGATAGCAAATTCAGTTTCTTCATCTAAACCACTAACCATAAGCTCGCTATTGTTGTTTTGAAAAATTTGTACTTGATTTGAAGTAAAACTTTCGTTTTGAAGGTTTTCATTTTGAAACAACCAAAGGTAAGCTGCTGCAAATTCGCCTCGCCAATAGACTTCTGTATGGGTTCCGTAACTATCAAACTTGCTAAATATATTTGAAGAACTCACGCCCTTACTAGAAAAATTAGATTGAATTGTATTGATATTGGGAACCATTGTAGTAGATTCGTTTTGGCCTGCAACAAAGTACAATCGTAGATTTTCTAGATTATTTGTAGTAGACGAAATATACGAACTCATGCTAGATAAAGAAAACCAATAAGCCGGACTAAATATTCCGATTTTAGAAAATAAGTTTGGATATTTAACACCACCATAAGTAGCAATAAATGCACCCATAGAGCTTCCTAATAAGGCATTAAACTGTGGTTGCGGCTTTGTTCTAAAATTTGAATCAATATAGGGTTTTAGCGTTTCGCCTACAAATTGCATATATAAATCGCCTTGACCGCCGCCGTACTGTGCATTATTCCAAGGCGAATATTCGTTTAACCTCTCAGCACCGCCATTATCTATTCCTACTACTATAGCACCATAATTTCCTTGCGCATGCAACGAATTTAGCGTTTCATCAATTTGCCATTCTCCAGAAAAAGACGTTAAATTATCAAATAAATTTTGGCCGTCTTGCATGTAGATTACTGGATACGTTTTTGTAGTTGTGTAATAATCTGGCGGAAGATAAATCCATATTTTTCTATTTCTATTTAACTGTGGAATAAAAAAACTAGGATTGAGAATTTGCACATTACTTGAAGCAGTGCTGTTAGAGCCAGAGCCAGAAATATCTTCCCAAGATTGAACGTTAAGATTTATTACTTGAGGACTTCCTGTAAAGGTAAAAGTTCTATTTGGCAAAAAGCCGCCAGAGGCATTCCCTTCCACTGTTGCCCAACTGCCTCTAGTAAATTTAAATTCAACAGTGCCTACTCCTTCAGGAATTACTATAGTCCTTGCGCCCAAACCATCGGGTTGCATAATGTGTGATGCACTCATCGCATTCCAATTATTGATTGTGCCTGCCAAATAAATGGTTGCATTTGATGGCGTACTAGTGGGAACAGAAGTAATTCGTAATGTTACTTGTGCTGCAGAATAACAAAAAAAGAATAATGAAAGTACTAGAACCAATTTTTTCATGTTTTGACCTATGTTTTAATTTACAACTATTTAGCAGTTTATTTTATCTCTATACAAGTTAATTTTACCTTTAAATCACTACATTTCTTAATTTTAGAATTTACATTTTAAATTTCTGATGATTTAAAAAACTAGTATATTTAAATAAATATACTTTACAATAGTCCTTTAGAAATTCTGTTGAAAAATTATTATTCTATTTAAAGCTTTAAAAACA
Organism: Flavobacterium sp.; assembly: GCF_044341265.1. GTDB lineage: Bacteria > Bacteroidota > Bacteroidia > Flavobacteriales > Flavobacteriaceae > Flavobacterium. The sequence continues at coordinate 113,449 of NZ_JBIISA010000004.1, read as the reverse complement.
ATTTTTTAAATCACTAAGATAGATAATTAAATTAATATTTGGAATAATTACAAAACCAAAAAGACAAGACCACTAAACTATTTGTTTGTTAAAAAACAAAAAAGCCATCCACAAAAGTGGAAAGCTTTTCATTGGTCTAACTACTAAACCGTGCTACGAGTTACAAAGTCGTAGCGAAACAACACAACTAATTTTGAATGACCTTAAGAACTTTAACAATTGTTCTTGAATTCATTTCATATGCTTTTTGGGCAAAAAAGCACTTCATTTCTGAAGTGCTTTTCCCAATTTAGCGGTCTGGACGGGACTCGAACCCGCGACCCCATGCGTGACAGGCATGTATTCTAACCAACTGAACTACCAAACCATCGCTTTATTGCGGTTGCAAATATACATACGTTTTTTATTTCTGCAACTATTTTTTAAATTTTTTTTCAATTAATTTCAATGAAATCAACCAAAGTTTTGTTTTTCAACCAAGTATGTAGTAAGAATTTTTTCAAAATTTGCTCCCACATTTACTGGAACATACTTAATTTTGTTCTGAGCACAGGTTAATGACAACTTTTTGAAGTACTCTGAGACGTTTTTTTCATACTCTTCTTTAATATTTTCAGCATATAAATTGATAATTTCACCAGACTCTACGTCAATAAACTTTCTTGGCGTGTTGTCAAAATTGAAATTTAACTCGGTTTTTTCATCAATTACATGAAAAACTACTACTTTATGTTTGTTGTGTTTTAGATGCTGTAACGCATTAAAAAGCTGCTCTTGATTTCCGTCTTGAAACATATCTGTAAAAAGAACAATCATAGAACGACGATGCATCTTTTCAGCAATTAAATGGAGATAAGTAATAGTGTCAGTGTTCTTTGGAGTCTTAGAATTTTCAAGTAAATTTTCTAACTGATTTAACAACATTCTATGATGTCTATCGCTTCCTTTTTCTGGTGCATAATATTCGTATTTGTCTGAAAAAACACTTAATCCAACGGCATCTCTTTGTTTTTTTAGCAAATTCATTAAAACTGCCGAAGCTAGAACCGAAAAACCAATTTTACTTTCATAAAAAGGTTGATCACTTTTCAATTTTGGAAAATGCATTGAAGACGAATTATCAATAATCAAATGACAACGAAGGTTGGTTTCTTCTTCAAATCGTTTGGTATATAACCTATCGGTTTTGGCAAAAAGTTTCCAATCAATATGTTTGGTGCTTTCTCCTGAATTGTAAATTTTGTGTTCAGCAAACTCAGCAGAAAACCCATGAAATGGTGACTTGTGCATTCCTGAAATAAACCCTTCGACTACTTGATTAGCAAGTAATTCAAGATGTTTGAAACCTGATATTATTTCCTTTTGTTCTTCTATCCTCATAGTTCAAATGTAAATAAAAGTTTAAGAGTTTAAAAATTTAAAAGTTTAAAAGTTTCACAAAGTTGTATTGAAAATTGATTTTTACAAAAATGGTATACTAATTAGCCCTGATGCAAGGGAATATCCTTTTTTTATTGCCTCGGGTTTAAACCCGAGGCAATAAAAAAAGATTGGAAAGGCAGCAGGAATAGGGATTACTGAAGATGCCCGAATGATTCGCTACTGACATTCATCAGCATAAATCATAAAAAAACCCTTCAAAAATTTCTTTTCAAAGGGTTTCAAAACAATTATTATTAATTTATTATAGTAATGCGTCTATAGCATCTGTATAAGTTTTCTTTGGAGCAACACCAACTTGGCGACCAACAACTTCTCCGTTTTGGAAAATTAAAACCGTTGGAATGTTTCTAACTCCGTATTTTGCAGCAAATTCTTGATTGGCGTCTACATCTACTTTTCCTACTACAGCTTTACCTTCGTATTCTGCAGAAACCTCATCGATAACTGGTCCAACCATTCTACATGGTCCACACCAAGCTGCCCAAAAATCTACTACTACTGGTTTGTCTGATTTTAATACTACTTCATCAAAAGTAGCATCTGTTATTGCTAATGCCATATTTTTTTATATTTAGTTTATTAATTTTGAAGTACAAAGATAAAGAAACATTTCGCTTCTGAATTGTAACTTACATTACTTTTAACTATTTTTTTATTGAAAGAATTGATGAATTTAATTTTCAAGTGACTTTAAAACAGCAAGCAACATTTCACCTTTCAATCGTTTTGTGTAATTTGGATTGATGTATAAAAACTCAATTTCTCTATTTTCATCCAATATATATACCGATGGAACTGGAAGAAAACCCGGATTTTTCCCTTCTGAGTATTTCTCTAATTTTGGCTTTTCACGTTTAAAAGCAATTCCCAAAGCCTCAGAAAATTTTCCATCACTATCTGAAAATAATTGGTAGCTTAATTTGTCTTCTTTGGTAGTTTCTTTTAAAAATTTTGGAGAATCTGGACTGATTGCAACAATTTGATAACCTAATGCAATTATTTGATTTTCAATTTCTTGCATTTCCATTAATTGCGAATTACAATAAGGACACCAACCACCACGATAGATAATCAAAACAGTTTTTTTGCTGAAAATCTCACTAGTAGAAACCGCTTTATTATCAACAGAAATCAAATCTTGTTTCGGAATTTTTTCACCAATTAATAATGGTGAAATATCTTCTGCTTTCTCTGCAATTTGCGCCGAACTTATTCCAGAAATTGCTAACAAAATAAAAAGGAACTTTTTCATATATGCTTTTTTTCTAATTTATTTAGCAAAGATAATGCCGTCAAAATAATTGGAATGTAAGATGGATGACATTAGTGGATTTAATTGCAATTCTAAACTAATTTACTAAAATTTTAACCGCTAAAATGTGTTTGCAATTTCCTCTTTCATTTTGATGATCCAAATACCATTTACATGTACATCTTGATTTGTTATCATCAATAACAACCGTATGTGGAATTCCGTCACTACCTTTTACATTTGCTTCTACTTTACTTGGTGATTGATTAATAATCTTAACATCTTCATCTTGAAGCAATTTTTGTGCGTTTTTTAATCTTGGATTTAGAGATAAAATTCGTTGCATTTTAAATGGCAATCGTCTGTAAAAATGTTGATTTTCTATTAAATCAAAACCTAACATTCCCATACTTGATAGATTTGCAATTAAAGCATCTGATGAAGTAAAAGAAATATCATTTTCTATTGCCATCATTGAAGGTTGGAATAATTTATTGGGCTCTAATTGATTATTTAAACTCATTACCCAATCCAATGGAATATCAGTAATTAAATGTTCTAAAGCCTTTCCTTCTCCCGAAAAACCGCGATAAGCATCGGCAGAAAAAGTAATTGTAAATCTCAAATTTGATAACATTAGAACAAAAGTGCTTGCTTGTTTATCTTCACTTTGATAAATAAACATACTGTCAATAAAAGGAAGCAAATTATCAATTAATCGCAATCTATGTGCAGAACCAATTCTTACGGATGCCTCACTTTCTAAAGTTGAAAACATGTATTTATTAGCTCTTTTCACTATAAATAAGTCACTTTTAATTGACTTTGGAAATGACTGAAATAACTGAATTGCATTGATTTTATTAAGTTCAAAAACCAAATTCATTTCAGATAAATAATGTTGAACACTTGTCAATCCTTTTATCCAACGATTGGGCAAAGCTACTTTTTTTTCAATATTTTTCCCTTTATCGGTACTTATCGTTACTTCTTTGCTTCCGACTGATAAAATCATGTTTTCTTCTTTTTTAACAGAAGATAATGCGTTAATCATCGGTTCATTAAAATCTACATTGGTAGTGCCGCTCGCGATGAATTCACCATCAACATGATTGGGCATTAAATCTAAACGCGCATAAACACCATTACAAGAAGAAAATCCTTCAAATCGAATTTGCTCATTTCCTGATGTTACAATTGGATCTCTTAATGCGGCCAATTCTTGAGCAGTTAATGCAAATCTAGAGCGCACCGTTTTTGAAATTGTAGTTAAACATTTTGCCACCAAAAAAGGTTCTTTTATTCTTCCCCAAAAGAAACATGGAATGGAACTTATCTCCTGAATTTCTGCATGATGCGACAAACTCAAATCAATGTCTTTTTCATTTCTTATTAAGGACGAAAATGCATGATTACTTATTTCTACTTCACTAAAATTGTTCATAGAATTATAATTTTAAAAGGTTGTCAATTAGTTTTTTTAATGTTGCGTTATGTTTCCACTTTTCAAGAGATGCTTTCAATTCTTCTGATAAAGACTCATTAGATTTCACTTTTAAATCATATAAAGTTTCAACTAACTTCTTGGTATTTGTTGGCGCTTTTTCTTCTTTTGTAAAGGCTATTAAAAGTTTTTCAATTGTAAATATTAAAAAATTATTATGCAAAGAACTCACATTTTTTAACATTGATAAATTCTCTATATAACGTTGAATGGTAGCATATTTTGATTGGTGCAATTCAATAATTCTTAGAGTAAACTCTTCCCAATCTAATTGCTTATTTTCAATAAGATGCAGGACAACTTCTGAAGAAAGTAAGCGTATCTCTTTCTTGTCTGCCAATTGTGAACAGACTAAGAACCAATTGGAAAAATAACCTATGTTAAAATAAGGTTGAAGCATCGTTTTCAATACTTCAGAAGAAGTTATTTCTGAGAAAAAACTAGCTCTTCTGTACTCATCTTTATATAATGCTGCAAAAATTGGTTCGGTGTAAAAAGGCATCAATCCAAAATAAGTCTTGATGTCATAAACACTTAAACCTTCTGAATAATTATAGGCATATTCCCAATAATCAGTATATTTCGTTTTTGGGTTTTTGATGTTGTATGAATAATAAAAATAAGTTTTTTCGTTAGTTGTTTTAAAATTAGAAACTAACTCTATTTTCTCTTCATACTTGGTTGTTCTATAATAATCTAGATAAGTGTAAACAACTGATTCATTTGACAAATTAGCCTTACAATCTGAAAATGCAAAAGGAATATCTTTGTAAATTGAGTTTTGCAAAGCATCAAAATGATGAAAAGGCAGACGCAAACGTGAAGTCATAATTGCGCAATCGTAAAATGATTTATCTGTTATTTCAAATTGATTTAACAGAATGTTTTCTGAAACTTTATCGAGTTTTTTGTGTTGTTGTGCAACAAAACTAACAGCTTTTTGAAATACATTTCTTTTCCCTTGAGATTTATTTTGAGACAAGAGATTATTTGCTTTCTCTAAAGCTACTTCATCATTTTGTTCGGATATTATTTCAAAAAGATTTTTATATTTTTCTGATAGTTTATTAATCAATACTGACGATTCTGAATCAAATTTCCTAATCATTCTATTGATGGCAATCATCAAATCATAATGGTTGATTTTTACATTCTTTATTTCATAATTTATCAATCGTTCCAACAAAGTATTTGCTTCAATAAAACAAGGATAATGCGTTGGCATAGATAACATCGAAACATTCTTTTTAGAATTATAAAGGTTCAAAATATATTCTATCAAATGCTTTCTTATTAAGAGCAGTTTATTGGATTCATCATCGTCTGAAAAATTAACTTTACTTGCTCCATTATTCAGAATTAAATTAATCAAAACTGTCAAATCATATCGAGCTGCTTTTCCTTTATAATTTTCGCTTGCTGACTTATTATATATTTTCAATTTTTCAGAAAAATCAGATGGAAACAAGTCTTTTTGAGTTAAAAAAGCATTTAAAACCAATTCAAAATCAATTGGATTATTTGAATTTATTGCGTTTCCGATAGCGTAAAAAATATCATCCCAATTCTCAAAAACTGAAATTTTTCCAAATTCAAATGCTGTTTTTTCATCATGAAAATTATCCATTTGAAAATCTTCGAATTCTGCATCGCTTTCTCCAATCAAAAAAGACAAATCTTTAGCTATAGAACCTATCATTTGGCTCTTGTATATAGATAAATTCTCAATTAGTTCAACATCTTCTTTATTAGCATATTTTACAATTAAATTAGATGCTCTTTGCTGTACTTCATAATCGTTTATTATAAAAACTTCAGTGGTTTTTTGAAGAATTATTGGTATCAAACTGGAATCAAGTTTGGCATATTTTTCAAAAATTTGAAGAATAGAAATTATGCTCGTTTTAGCATCAAAATTACTTAAAATGCTTGATGTCCATTCTAAAAACTCAGACTTATTAAATGCGTCGTCGTCAAAAGCAATTTTTTTTATGGTTTTTACAGCAAAATTAAAAACAATTTTATTGGATATTGGAAGTAATAAAAACAACTGATTTTGAAATGAAATCAATTCTTGATTCGTTGGCTTCAGATTTTCTAACAATGTTCTGAAAAATCCTAATTGTCCATTATTCCAATTTTTAGCTTGAATATCTATACATTTTTCTATCACAAAGTTTCGATCAATTTTTCCTTGAGCAACCAACAATTCTATGATAGAAATCCATGCTTTTTCTTGCTTTTCACCTTCAATAAATTTTGTAGAATAATTATTTATATTGGTTGGATAATCAAACAATAGAGGAATATCTCTTTGGTAAGACAATTTATTTTCAAAGAGAAAATTTGCCTCGATTACTTTACTATAACCCCAAAATTCAATATTTGAAAGACATAATGCAAAAAGTTCTTGATTGTAATTAATGTATTTTTTTTCTTCAAGATAAAGTAGTTGCTGATAGCTGATTCTTCCCCATTCCGATTTAAGTGTTTGTTCGAGAACAAAATCATTTAACCAATTTGGTTTAAAATGAATTATAATATTTTCAACAAAACTTAACTTAACATTTTTTAGTAGTGAATAAACTTCAGTCCAAGATTTTACATCGGTTTTACTCATTAATGCCATTGCTGACATAGCAACAATATCTATTTGAATATCCGTTCCTCTTTTACCCCAAAGTCCTCTCTCTTCATTAAATTCATTGAGAAATTTTCTGTATAATTTTAATTCTTTTACAAATTGTGATTTAATACTTTTATCAATTAATTTTAAAAAATCAAAAACAGAGAAAATTGCTTCTGCTTCTAAAATTTTATTGTAAAATTCTATTGCATGTTCAAACGAGTTTAATTGCTCAGGAAGTTGAATGACATTAAATTGAATAACTTTAAAACCTTCTTTTAAAAGTTCTTTTTCCTTGTTTTTGAAATATATAATTGCTTCAGATTCATTATCAAAATTGTATGTATAAAAATCATTAAAACTTGAATACAAAACCACATTTTCTCTCTTTTCTATAATTTGAGAAAAACCATTTTTATTTTTATAAAAACGAATCCATTCCATATTTCTATTAATTCAATTTAAAATTCACTTGCAACTTCTCTAATTGCTCCAATAATTCTTTTGAAATTTTCACTTTTAGCTTTCTGCTTTTCATTTCTAATGAAGTTATTTTGCGTATTTCCTCAACTTCTGTTTTGGTGATTTCCATCGCAACTTCTTCTTCATTATCGGTTTCAACTTCAATGATTTCGTCTTCTGCCTCTGATTCATCATCAGTTAATTCAGCTGAAGGAATTGGCATTGGAGCAGCAACAGTTTCTATCGTTCTTTTAACAATTTCGGTTTCTACTACTTCAAAATCTACTTGCTTATCGCCTTCATTTTGTTGAAAAACAGCACTCAATTGTTGAATTAAATCTTGTTTTATATCTTTAATATTGATTTGAACTGCTAATTTTTTGGCAAAAGTTGGTAAAACATCAGCTAATAATTTGGCATCAAGAAAAGTGATTCGCGGATCAGATTTCTTTCCGGTTTCGCGGTTTACCCAACCATCTTTTACATTAATCTTAAAATAAATAAACTGATTATTCACTAAGAAATGACGGAATTTCAAATACTCTTCATCAAAAATTCTAAAATCATAACTTTCGTCATATCCTTCTAGAGTGAACATTGCCCAATCTTTACCGTTTTTTCCTGTTCGATATTGCACATTTGTTACGATACCTCCAAAGGTTAGATTTTTACCAATTAGGTTTCCTAAACTTTTTAAATGAGTCAACTTAACATTACAGAAATAATTCATTTCAAATCGATAATCGTCAAGCGGATGTCCCGAAATGTATATTCCGACAACTTCTTTTTCTTTGGCTAATTTTTCCATTGTGCTCCATTCTTCACATGGTGGCACAACTGGTTCGGCAATTTGAACATCACTAGCTTCACCAAATAAACTCACTTGTGATAAATTTTCATTTTCTTGAAATTTGGAACCAAAACGCATGGCTTTTTCTAAAAATGTAATTCCTTCTCCTTCAATGTGGAAATATTGCGCACGATGTGTATCAGTAAAACAATCAAATCCTCCGGCATAGGCCAAACTTTCAAAAGCTTTTTTATTAGCTGAACGCAAATCAATTTTTTTAGCCAAATCAAATATCGACTTGTAAGGCGCATCTTTTCTGCTTTGAACAATAGTATCCACAGCATTGGCTCCAACGCCTTTAACGGCACCCATTCCGAAACGCACGGCATTGTTTTCGTTTACCGTAAATTTATAAAATGATTCATTAACGTCTGGACCAAGAACTTGCAATCCCATGCGCTTACATTCTTCCATAAAGAACGAAACTTGCTTGATATCGTTCATATTATTGGAAAGCACCGCAGCCATATATTCTGCTGGATAATGTGCTTTTAAATAAGCTGTTTGATAAGCAATCCAAGCGTAACATGTGGAGTGCGATTTATTAAATGCATAACTTGCAAAAGCTTCCCAATCCTTCCAAATTTTTTCCAAAATTTTAGCATCATGACCTTTTGCAGCAGCTTGTTCGACAAATTTTGGTTTCATTTTATCCAATGTTGGTCGGTCTTTTTTACCCATTGCTTTACGCAAAACGTCGGCATCACCTTTAGAGAAATCGGCTAACGATTGTGACAAAAGCATTACCTGCTCTTGATAAACTGTAATTCCGTAGGTTTCTCCCAAGTATTCTTCGCAAGCATCTAAATCGTATTTTATTTCTTCTTCCCCATTTTTTCTACGAACGAAAGAAGGAATATATTCCAATGGTCCAGGACGATAAAGTGCGTTCATAGCAATTAAATCTCCAAAAACAGTGGGTTTTAAATCGCGAAGGTATTTCTGCATTCCAGGCGACTCGTATTGGAAAATCCCAACCGTTTCACCTCTTTGGAATAATTCATAAGTCTTAACATCATCAATTGGAAAAGTATCTGGATCTAATTGAATTCCGGTTCTGTATTTTACTAATTTGACTGTGTCTTTTATTAAGGTAAGGGTTTTCAAACCCAAGAAGTCCATTTTTAATAATCCGGCACTTTCAGCTACCGAGTTATCAAATTGGGTTACATATAATTCAGAATCTTTGGCTGTTGTAACTGGAACAAAATTCGTAATATCACTTGGCGTAATAATCACACCGCAAGCGTGAATTCCTGTATTACGAAGCGAACCTTCCAAAACTTTAGCTTGCTGAATGGTTTCACCTGACAATTCTCCGTCGTTAGCAATCGCGATTAATTCTTTTACTCTATCAAATTCATCGGAACGTAATGCTTTTTTGACGTCTTCTTCTTTTTCAGAAATGAAACGCGCCAAATTCCATTTGGAAGGCATCATTCCTGGAATTAATTTTGCAATTCTATCGGCTTCAAAAAGTGGTAAATCCAATACACGAGCGGTATCACGAATAGCCGATTTGGTTGCCATTTTACCATAAGTGATAATTTGAGCAACTTGATTGGAACCGTATTTATTGATTACGTAATCCATAACACGACCACGACCTTCATCGTCGAAATCAATATCAATATCGGGCATTGAAACCCTGTCTGGATTTAAGAATCTCTCAAAAAGTAAATCATATTTAATTGGGTCAATATTGGTAATTCCTAAACAATAAGCCACCGCAGAACCTGCTGCAGAACCACGACCTGGACCAACAGAAACATCCATTTTTCTAGCTTCGGCAATGAAATCTTGTACAATTAAGAAATAGCCAGGATAACCCGAATTAGAAATTGTTAGTAATTCAAAATCCAATCGCTCTTGAATTTCTGGAGTAATTTCGCCATAACGTTTTTGCGCACCTTGCATGGTTAAATGACGTAAATAGGCATTTTCACCTCTTACTCCACCATCAGCTTCATCTTCTGGATTTAAAAATTCTTCAGGAATAGTAAATTTTGGAAGTAATACATCGCGATACAACGAATACGTTTCAACTTTATCAATAATTTCTTGAACATTGATGATGGCTTCAGGTAAATCAGTAAACAATTTTTTCATCTCGTCTTCCGATTTGAAATAATATTCCTGATTGGGCAATCCATAACGATAACCTCTACCTCTACCTATTGGTGTGGCTTGTTTTTCACCATCTTTTACACATAATAAAATATCGTGTGCGTTTGCATCTTCCTTATTTACGTAGTAAGTATTATTTGTAGCAACTAATTTTACTTTGTGCTTTTGTGAAAACTCAATCAAGGTTTTGTTGACACGATTTTCGTCCTCTTGATTGTGGCGCATGATTTCTAAATAAAAATCATCTCCAAATTGTTCTTTCCACCAAATTAGTGCTTCTTCAGCTTGATTTTCTCCAACATTTAAAATTTTACTAGGAATTTCGCCATATAAATTTCCTGATAAAACAATGATATCTTCTTTGTATTGCTCTACTACTGATTTATCAATTCTAGGAACGTAATAAAAACCATCGATGTAGGCGATAGAAGACATTTTGGCTAAATTGTGATAGCCTTTTTTATTCTTAGCTAAAAATACTACTTGATAGCCGTTATCTTTTTTGGTTTTATCTTTATGATTGTCACAAATATTGAACTCACAACCTACAATTGGAATAATTTCATTGTCAGATGGTTCTTCTCCGTTTTCAATTGCTGCTTCAATTTTTGGTTTTACTGATTTATTGTGATTCATAACTGCACTTACAAAATGGAAAGCACCCATCATATTTCCGGTATCGGTCATGGCTACAGCAGGCATTTTTGTTTTTGCAGCAGCAGCAACTAACGAAGGAATTCCGATGGTAGATTGTAAAACAGAAAACTGGGAATGATTGTGTAAATGAGCAAATCGAGATTGTTTAAAATCTTTTTTATCAGCATCAGAAATAGATGTTTGAACCGTTTCTTCTCCACTTTTTTGAAGTTTTTTTCTGATTTGTTCAGAAGCTTCTTTGAGGTTGATATGTTTTAATCCAATAAGCTGAATTGATCTTGGATTTTTTAATTGAAAATCTTCAAAATATTCTGGTTCAACATCAAGTTCTTCTTTGGTAAAAACTTCTGTACGAATTAATTCTAAGAAACAACGTGTTGTAGCTTCAACGTCGGCAGTTGCGTTATGTGCTTCTGCAAATGGTTCGTTGAAAAGGTATTGATGTAATTCTGTTAATGTAGGTAATTTAAATTTTCCGCCACGTCCACCTGGAAGTTTTAATAACGATGCGGTAACTTCGGTACAAGTATCTAAAATCGGCATTTGCGACATTGGAGAACTGATTCCCATTCGGTAGAATTCGCAACCCATGATGTTGATATCAAACCCAACGTTTTGTCCGACAATATATTTAGCTTTGGATAACGCTATGTTGAATTTCTCCAACATTTCTTTAAGTTGGATTCCTTGTTCTTGAGCTAATTCGGTAGAAATTCCGTGTATTCTTTCGGCATCGTAAGGAATATTGAAACCTTCTGGATTGATAAGATAATCTTGATGTTCAACAAGATTTCCCATATCGTCGTGCAACTGCCATGCAATTTGAATACATCTTGGCCAATTGTCTGTATCAGAAATTGGTGCTGCCCAACTTTTTGGTAATCCTGTGGTTTCGGTGTCGAATATTAAATACATTTGAAAGTAATTAGTGATAAGTGAATAGTAATTAGCAAGAAAAAACTAATTAATAATTACATTTTCAAAAGTACATTTTAAGGAAGAGATTGTCAATTTTAGTTATTAACAAAAACAAAAAAAACCATCCGAATTCTCGAATGGTTTTTGTAGTATAATAAGTTTGAAAAACTAGTATCTTCCTCTGTTACCGCCACCACTGTTTCTATCGTTGTAGCTTGAACCACCACCACGAGAATTACCACCACCATTGTAACCACCACCACTTGGACGGTTGTTAGAAAAAGATTTTCTTTCTCCTTCTGGTTTTGGTTCTGATTTGTTTACTACAATTGTACGACCTTCTACAGTAGCACCATTCAATTCAGTAATTGCTTTTTCAGCTTCTTCATCGCTTTCCATTTCAACAAAACCGAAACCTTTACTTCTTCCAGTAAATTTATCAGTAATAATTTTAACAGAACTAACCGATCCGTACACTTCAAAAGACTCTCTTAAATCTGCTTCCTCAATACTCCAAGGAAGACTTCCAACAAAAATGTTCATAATTTTATTTTAAAATTCCTGTCAAAGATAAGCTAAATAAAATGTAATCCACTATTAATTAGGTATTAATTATTATTTTAACAAATAAGTCGTTCCTAAATTAGGAACGACTTTTTATAAATATCTTATATTTTTTTATGGTGCTGGAACTATTGGAATTTTATAAAAAGTACCATATTGAAAATTAACTAAAGGTGAACCAACTGCGCCTAAATTTATAGCATTAAATTTAAATGTTCCAGTAACAGTAGCGCCTGTGTTTTCTGTGATAACAACTTCTCCATTACTTCCTTCTACATTTAAAACTCTAACTTTAGCGTTATTTCCACCACCTGTAATTGTTATTAAATCTCCTGCTTTGTAGCCATTTCCTGGAGAAGCAACTTTAACGGATGTTACAACACCACTAGTATTTGTTATTACACTTAATGTTAATCCAGAACCAGAACCTCCTGTAGTTGCATGAGAACTATTACATGCATAGCCTCCATCTAACAAAACACAATCAGGCGTATATCCAGAACCTCCAGCGAACATTTGCGAATTCATTCTAGCAACAGGTCCATTTATGATTTTAGTTTCATAATTCAAATTAACATCATCAAATGATGAAGAATAAGATGCCATGGTATTTAGATTTGTTGTGCCTAAATAATACGTTCCTTTAGCTCCACTAGCAATATCAATTTCTACTTCTTCATCCTGCGCAAGAGCTACCAAAGTTAAAGCTCCATTAGATGACCTATATGCTTTTACATCAATCCCATTAAAAAAAACATCATCTCTGTAAGCCTGAAATGCAGGATTACTAAATTTAACTTCTTCACTACATGATGCCAAAGCAAGTGTAACTACTAATAAGGTAACTAATTTTTTCATTTTGAATATGTATTACAACCACAAAAATAGTTTTTTTCACGAATTAAGCTATTTTTTTTAACTAAAAATCGATGAAAAAGTATTTTTTTTAATTGTATTAGTTTGAATGAAAAAATTTTATATCTTTGCACCCTTAATTAATCGAGGTCGAGTACCTCAAAATTTAATCAAAAAGATTATGTCAGTAAAAATTAGATTACAAAGACACGGTAAAAAACAAAAACCATTTTACTGGATCGTAGCGGCTGATGCTCGCGCAAAAAGAGATGGTAGATTCCTTGAAAAATTAGGAACTTACAATCCAAACACAAATCCTGCAACTATTGATTTAAACCTTGACCAAGCGGTACAATGGTTACACAATGGTGCTCAACCAACAGATACTGCTAGAGCAATTCTTTCTTACAAAGGTGCTTTATTGAAACATCACCTAGATGGTGGAGTTCGTAAAGGTGCTTTAACTCAAGAACAAGCTGATGCAAAATTAGCTGCTTGGATTGATGAAAAAGCTGGAAAAGTTGACGCTAAAAAAGACGGATTGTCTAAAAAACAAGCTGAAGCTAAAGCTAAAGCATTAAAAGCTGAAGTTGCTGCAAACGAAAAACGTGCAAACGCTGCTGCTGAAGCATTGAAAGCTGCTGAAGCTCCAGAAGTTGTAGAAGAAGAAGTTGCTGAAGTTGCCGAAGAGGTTGTTGCTGAAGTTGCTGTTGAGGAAACTCCAGCTGCTGAAGTTGCTGTTGAGGAAACTCCTGCAGTAGAAGAAGCTCCAGCTGCTGAGGAAGCTAGCGAAGAAACAGAAGCTTAATTTGTTGCGATAATGCGTAAAGAAGATTGTTTCTACTTAGGCAAAATCGCTAAAAAATTTAGTTTTAAAGGTGAAGTCCTTATCTATTTAGATACTGACGAACCAGAGTTATATGAAGATATGGAATCAGTTTTTGTTGAATACAACAAAAATCTGGTTCCATTTTTTATTGAAAATTGTAATCTACACAAAGGCGATTTTCTTCGAGTGAAATTTGAAGATGTCGATGATGAAGCAGAAGCTGATTCTATTATGGGTTGCGAAATTTATCTTCCTTTAAATATGTTGCCAAAACTTGAAGGCAACAAATTCTACTTTCATGAAGTTATCGGTTTCGAAATTGAAGACCAACGTTTAGGAGTTTTTGGAAAAATTGTTTCAATAAACGATACCTCAGCTCAACCACTTTTTGAAGTAATCAATGGCAATGTTGAAATACTTGTCCCTATGATTGACCAATTTTTGGTTAAAATCGATAGAGAGAACAAGAAAGTAATTATGGATTTACCAGAAGGATTGGTGGAAATGTATCTTTAATTAGATTTTTAGATTGTTGGATTTTTAGACTCCTTAGATTTTATCTTTTACAAAAAATGTCAACATTCAAATTCAAACAGTTTTCAGTTCAACAAGACAAATGTGCTATGAAAATTGGCACAGATGGCGTTTTACTTGGCGCTTGGTGTCCGATTGATAACAACCCTTTTTCGGTTTTGGATATTGGAGCTGGAACTGGAATTCTTTCTTTAATGTTGGCACAAAGGAGTAATGCTGAACAAATTGATTCTTTAGAAATTGATGAGGAAGCCTACGAACAATGTGTGGAAAACTTCGAAAATTCTCCTTGGTCTGATAGATTATTTTGTTTTCACGCAGGTTTGGATGAATTTGTTGATGAACCCGAAGATGAATATGATATCATAATTTCAAATCCTCCATTTTATTCAGAAGATTATAAAACTGACAGTTCTCAACGTGATTTGGCAAGATTTCAAGATGCTTTACCTTTTGAAGATTTGATTGAGGCTGCCGATTTACTCTTATCAGAAAACGGAATTTTTGCTGTAATTATTCCTTATAAAGAAGAAGAACGATTTATAGATTTATGTGCCGAAGTGGAACTGTTTCCTGTAAAATTAACTCGCGTAAAAGGCTCACATGCTACACCTATTGTTAGAAGTTTACTTGCATTTAAACGTTACGAACTTTCTGTATTAACAGCAGACGAATTGGTTATTGAAATCAGTCGTCATGAATACACTGATGATTACATTAATCTTACAAAAGATTTCTACTTGAAGATGTAATTTCACTTTTAATAATATTCTTTCTTTTTTTCGTAAAAAAATTAACAAATTCTGAAAATTTATAACATTCGTTGAATGATATAATAAATTAGTTTATGTAATTTTGCCAACATTAAAATTTCAATCAAATGAAACCAGATTTATTTCAAGCTCCAGATTATTACTTGTTAGACGATTTGCTAACAGAAGAACATAAATTAGTTAGAGATTCTGCTCGTGCGTGGGTAAAAAGAGAAGTTTCTCCAATTATTGAAGACTATGCTCAACGAGCTGAATTCCCAAAACAAATTATCAAAGGTTTAGGAGAAATTGGTGGTTTTGGACCTTATATTCCAGAAGAATATGGCGGTGCAGGATTAGACCAAATTTCTTATGGATTAATCATGCAAGAAATAGAAAGAGGTGATTCTGGTGTTCGTTCAACATCATCGGTTCAATCTTCTTTAGTGATGTATCCAATATGGAAATTTGGAACAGAAGAGCAAAGAATGAAATATTTGCCAAAATTAGCAACAGGAGAATTCATGGGTTGTTTTGGATTAACTGAACCAGATCATGGTTCGAATCCAAGTGGAATGACTACGAATTTTAAAGATATGGGTGACCATTATTTATTGAATGGTGCTAAAATGTGGATTTCAAATGCTCCATTCGCAGATGTTGCTGTAGTTTGGGCAAAAGATGAATCAGGAAGAATTCACGGATTAATTGTGGAACGTGGTATGGAAGGTTTTACAACTCCTGAAACTCATAACAAATGGTCACTTCGTGCAAGTGCAACTGGTGAGTTAATTTTTGATAATGTAAAAGTTCCGAAAGAAAATTTATTGCCAGGAAAGTCTGGTCTTGGTGCTCCAATGATGTGTTTGGATTCTGCTAGATACGGAATTGCTTGGGGTGCAATTGGTGCCGCAATGGATTGTTACGATACTGCTTTGCGTTATGCAAAAGAAAGAATTCAATTTGACAAACCAATCGCTGGAACACAATTACAACAAAAGAAATTGGCCGAAATGATTACAGAAATCACTAAAGCACAATTACTTACTTGGAGATTAGGAGTTTTGCGTAATGAAGGAAAAGCTACTACTGCTCAAATTTCGATGGCAAAAAGAAACAATGTTGATATGGCAATTCATATCGCTCGTGAAGCACGTCAAATTCTAGGTGGAATGGGAATTACAGGAGAATATTCTATCATGCGTCACAGTATGAATTTAGAATCTGTAATTACTTATGAAGGTACACACGACATTCACTTATTAATTACTGGTGCCGACATTACAGGCATTCCTGCTTTTAAATAAAATAAAAATTATTAATAAAAAATGCTTCTCATCTTTTGGGAAGCATTTTATTTTTAATCAATTTTAAAAACTAAATGAAATACAAGTGTATTATTTTTGATTGTGATGGTGTTTTAGTTGATAGCGAAGCAATATCCAGCTCAGTTTTAACTGAAATGGCAAATGAGCTTGGAATTAAAATCTCTCATGAAGAAGCATTAGAAAATTTTACTGGAAAATCATTAAAATATAGTTTGGATTATATTGAAGCAAAATATTCTAAATCACTTCCAGATAATTTTGAAGATGAATTTAGAAAAAAATCTTTCCATAAATTTTCAATTTATCTAAAACCTATAAATGGGGTTCATGACGTTTTAAACAACCTTACAATTCCTTTTTGTGTAGCCTCAAGCGGACCAGTAGAAAAGATAATTAATAATTTAACAACTACAAAGTTGATTCATCATTTCGAAGGCAAAATATTCAGTTCATATGAGATTAAAAGTTGGAAGCCTGAACCAGATATTTTTTTATACGCGGCCAAAAATATGGGTTTTGAGATTAATGATTGTTTAATAATTGAGGATAGCATTACTGGAATACAAGCTGCAAAATGCGGTGGTTTTGATGTAATAGGATTTGTTAATGATAATAATAAAGAACGTTTCAAAAACGAAAATATACCTATTTGTTATTCAATGAGCGAATTAGAAAATTTACTAAAATATCAGATTAAACAATAAATAAAATTGATATAAAAAGCTTCTCTATTTCGAGGAGCTTTTTTACTTTTGATAAAGTATTTTGAAATCTAAATTGTTTTATTTTACGTAAATTCTAAAAAAAATTGCAATGACTATTCAAACCATCAACAACAATATTCAAGAATATAAAAATCAATTACTTGCCCATTCATTATATGAGAAAGTAAAGACCATTGAAGATCTTCACTGCTTTTTAGAAAATCATATCTATGCCGTTTGGGATTTTATGTCGTTGTTAAAAGCTTTGCAGAACAAGTTAACATGTACCACAACGCCGTGGTTACCAATAGGAAATCCTGAAATACGATACTTAATCAACGAAATTGTAGTAGCTGAAGAAACCGATTTAACTTTAGATGGATTACGTCAAAGTCACTTTGAAATGTACATTGATGCAATGGAACAATGTGGTGCAAACACTTCACAAATTCATGATTTTTTAATCAATGTTAAAGCTACCCAAAATATTTTTGTATCTATCAAAAAAAGTGATTTGCATCCAAACGTTAAAGACTTTTTAGATTTCACTTTCAGAGTTATTGAAGAAGGAAAAGCGCACAAAATTGCCGCTGCATTTACCTTTGGAAGAGAAGATTTAATTCCGAATATGTTTACTGAAATCTTGAAAAACTTTCAGAACAATTTTCCTGAAACCGATTTGTCAAAATTGATTTACTATTTTGAACGTCATATTGAATTGGATGCTGACGAACACGGACCAATGGCAATGCAAATGGTAACAGAACTTTGCGGTGATTCTGAACAAAAATGGAAAGAAGTTGAAGAAGTTTCTGTTCATGCACTTGAAAAACGTATTGGACTTTGGAATGCTATTGAAGAACAAGTGGAACAGAAATTAGAAATGGTTTAATACAACTTTTGATAAATTAAATTTCATTACTTTTGATTTCTATCAATCCCATTTGGAATTTAAAATATTGGAATTTAAAACTTATGTCATCTCAAACAAGATTAACACGCGCCTACAAAGAAGCCAAACGAATTCAATTCACCAATCAAGATAAATTTATTCTGTTTAGTGATTGTCATCGTGGCGATGGAAGTTTTGCTGATGATTTTGCCAATAATCGCAATATTTATGTTCACGCTTTAAACCAATATTACAAAAACGGGTTTCAATATGTAGAACTTGGTGATGGTGATGAACTATGGGAAAATTTATTTTTCAAAGATATTTTGGAAGCCAACAAAAATGTTTTTTTATTACTAAAGAAATTCTATTTGCAAAAAAAACTTCACATGATTTATGGAAATCATGATATGGTTTATAGAAATCCTTCTATTGTAAAAAAGAATTTTGCAGAATATTTTGATACAGGCGAAGGAAAAAAAATGCCTTTGATGCCCGATTTAAAATTTCATGAAGCTATCGTTTTAGAAAACTCAGAAACAGGTCAAGAATTATTTTTAACCCACGGACATCAAGCCGATTTTTTCAATTATGTTGGTTGGAAATTCAATCGTTTTTTTGTGAGAATTCTGTGGAAACCTTTGCAAGTTTGGGGAATAAAAGACCCAACTAGTCCGGCTAAAAATTACCTTGAGTCCATAAAAGTAGAAAGAAGAATCAAAAAGTGGATAGCTGATAATGGGAATAAAATCACAATTGTTGGACACACACATCGTCCACATTTTCCAAAACCACATGAAAATTTGTTAAACTTTTTCAATGATGGAAGTTGTGTTCATCCAAGAAATATTACCGGAATTGAAATAGAAAACGGCAAAATCGCTTTAGTCAAATGGTTGATAGACACTAATAATGATGGTGTTTTACAAATTGTAAAAGAATATATTGAAACTCCAGTAGATTTAATTTCGTATAAATCATTATGAAACATTTACTTAAAATAAGTTGTTTACTATTATTTACTTTGCTTGTTAGTTGTTCAGCAAATGACACTGTGCAAACATCATCAAGTGGAAAAACAATTAAATATTTAGCTCTTGGTGATAGTTACACAATAGGACAAAGTGTATGTGAGACTTGTCGCTTTCCAATCCAATTGCAAACTGAACTTAAAAATAATCTTACTTCTAAAGATGTATTTGTAACCAATATTATTGCACAAACAGGTTGGACTACTACCAATTTAAAATCGGCAATTGCAACTCAAAATCCAACAAATGATTATGATTTGGTTACTTTATTAATAGGTGTTAACAATCAATATCAAAACAGACCTTTCAGTCTATATGAACAAGAATTTCCAGAATTAGTAAACATTGCTATTGCCAAAGCCAAAGGAATAAAAGCAAATGTAATTGTAGTTTCAATACCAGACTATGCCTACACACCTTTTGGAAATGGAAACACAACTATTTCAACGCAAATTGATGCTTACAACGCTTTTGCAGAAAATTATTGCATTCAAAACAATATCACTTTTGTGAACATAACTGATATCACTAGACAAGGATTAGTACAACCTAATTTGGTTGCCAGTGACGGTTTGCATCCATCTGAAATAGCTTACGCTAAATTTGTAGAAAGAATTTTTCCTAAAGCTAAAGTGGTTTTGGGGTTGTAAAAAACTAATAATTACTCCATTCCTTATTGAAAGTAGTTACTAAATTTTGATTATTCAACCTATTAATCAAAATTTCTTTTGACAACATATCTTTTGAAAAATGTGTTAAACTATTCCAATCATAATCATAAAATCGTAATCCTTTTATTTTTCGTTTTAATATTAATGCTTTTTTCGAATTATTAACCATGTTAAAACCCCATTCACCAAAAGAAGGTAAATAGACATGATAAGGATTGGTGTTTTGAAATGAATGTTTTATTGTTTCATTGATACACCAAAAAGATTTTGGAGCAAAAAATGGAGAAGTTGATTGAACAGTTAAAATTCCGTTGGCAGATAGATGATTTTTTACTTTATCGTAAAATGTCGTTGAGTATAATTTTCCAAGACTAAAATTGGAAGGATCAGGAAAGTCAATAAAAATTATATCATATTTTTCAAAATTTGAATCAAGCCACACAAAAGCATCGCTATTAATTACATTAACTTTATTATTTAAAAGTGAATTTTTATTTAATCTCTTTAACAAAGGATTTTCTTTAAAAATGTCTGTCATTTCCTTATCCAAATCAACTAGAGTAATTTTTTTTACTTCTTTGTACTTTAAAATTTCTCTTGCTGCCATACCATCACCACCACCTAAAATTAGTATATTCTCTATGCTATTTGCAAAAGAAATTGCAGGATGTACAAATGCTTCATGATATCTGTATTCATCGAATGAACTAAACTGTAGATTGTTATTTAAATATAGCTTATAATCATTTCGCTCGTGTGTTAAAACCAATCTTTGATATTTGGTTGTTTTTGAAATGATGATATTCTCATTGTAAAGACTTTTTTCAGAAAAAGCAATAATATTATCTGAAAAATAAAGAGTTACAACTAAAACTAAAAACATTATAATTCCTTTTAATCTTAAAAACAAAACATTTCTTACGTGCTCTTTAAGAAAAAAACTCATGGCAATTCCCACCAGAATATTGAATAATCCGAAAATTAATGAGGTATTTATTAGTCCAAATTGTGGCACAAAAAAAAGTGGAAATGCTATTGAAGCCAATAATGCACCTATATAATCAAAAGTAAATACGTTAGAGACAAGCGTATTAAATTGAAATTTGTCTTTTAAAATTATCATCAATATTGGAATTTCTAATCCTACTAAACATCCTATAATGAAAACTATAAAATATAAATAGAACTCAAAATATTCAACATAATTAAAGATAAGAAAAAGTATAGGCGCACTTAAACCACCTATTAATCCAATGATTAATTCAATTTCAATAAATTTATTTACTAAATTATTTATTATAAATTTTGAAAAATATGAGCCAATTCCCATTGCAAAAAGATAAATCCCTATTACAAGTGAAAATTGAGTGATTGAATCGCCAAGTAAATAACTTGCTAAAGCACCAGCAATTAACTCATAAACTAATCCGCAAGTTGAAATAATGAAAATGGTAAATAAAACAAGTCTTTCAATTTTCATTATCCATGAATTGCAAAACCAATTATTAGAGAAATACCTAAAATAAAAGCAGCAAAAACAATTGCTAATGCAGTATTTTTATTTTGTACTATTTCTTTCCATGTGTTTTCTGGAGTTAATTTTTCAAGTATATAATAACAAATTAAAAGGATAAGAAATCCTAACATTGAATATAACACTGAATTGATTACTGGTTTTAATAAGATATCTTCCATATTTTTTTATTTGTGTTGGTAATTATTTGAATTATAAAATCGGTTTACTCTTGACCTTTTTTCTTGCTCTGTTTTTTCACAATTACAGATTCTATTTCCTGAAAGTGTGTAATAGTAATATCCACTTACAACTATTAAACTTATTAATAGTGCAAATTTATTTTCTGATATATATGTTAATGCCTTTTTCATTCTTCTTTTGAATAAGGTGAATAATCACTATCATTCCATCTTCGTTGCTCAAAACTATTTTTAATAAAAAATAAAATTATGACTATTATTAAAAAAACAACAAAAGCTGAAACAAAATTCCAATTGTCACTTTTATCCCAATAAACATCAATTTTAAATCTTGAATTAGAAACATCATTCGTGTCTTTACTTGGAACAAAAGTAATTTTATATTTTCCAGAACTTACACCACAAATATTAAACTCATCTGTTGTATCTCCTTCTGTCCAGTTTTCTCCTCCTTCATATCCGTGATAATATTCAATATCTTTGGAAAAATATGACGATTCACCTGTAGTTTGATTTACCAATGAAAAATCAGTTGCAACCCAAGAATTATCAACGTCTGAATTAATAAAAATTTTTAAAGGAGCAATCGGACCTTTTAATTCAAAAACATCTGTTGAAATTTCTTTGTTATTATTATCAAGCAAATTGATTTCATTAGAATATACTAACTGATTTTTAGAACTATTACTAAAATACAAATGAGAAATTAAAATAAAAATACAGGCACTACAAAACACAATAATTGTGTTGTTTAAATTGAAATAAAAAGGTTGAACCATTCCAACTTGAGATTTAGTAGGAACAGATTTAATATTAAAAATACTTTTAATTTCTTTTGATGAAATGTGCTTTCCTAAAAAAGAGGTTTGTTTTCCATCTTCGATTTCAATTGAAAGTAAACTTGGAGGGCAAATGAAATCAGCATACTCTATATTTTCATCTTTATCAATTTGATATTCAAAAAAACCTGCACCTGAAAAATCAATATACTTACCTCGATCGTAAAGTTTATAATCGATGTCTTCATAATAAATTTCTCTTATAAACTTATCAGTACTCTTCAATTCAATTTCCTCAGAAATAGTCCAATTACCATTTTCTTCAGTAAAATATTTTTTAGAATTATTATCAGAAATCAATTCATATTCTAACCAAGAATCATTTGATAAATCTTTCTTTAAAATAACATTTGAAACACAATATTTTTGATTTTCAAAATCAACGATTGTACCTATTGGAATTACATAATTAAATGAAGATTTATTTGAACTTTTTAATTTTAAAATACCATTTTCATTCTTATGAAGTGAAAAACACTTTACACAAATATAGTAGTGATATGAAACTTCATATTGCACATTTAAAACATGATTACAGCTCAAACAACTTACTTCCATCTATCTGAATATTTCGTGCTTTGAAATTATTTCTCCTTCAAAAAATTCAACAAATTTTTCTACTATTTCTCTAACCGTTTCTGTATTATCTTTAAAATAATTACACAAATATACATCAAGAGTTAATTGCATAAACTCTGGCCAAGTATGAATACAAATATGAGATTCTTTTAAACAAATTGCAATTGTATAACTTTTATTGTCAAAATCATGAACTGAAATCCCAACTTTTTCTAGCTGAAATTCTTCTAAAATTTTCTCAGAAAACTCAATAAAAACCTCACTATTTGTTAGTTTATCAACATGAAAAACTTTTAACGTTATGAGTTTATGCAATCCATTTAAACTAGATTTTTGAATCATCTATAGATATTTTTGTAAATTAACAACTAATGTTGATTTTACGCAAGTAATTTTGTTTTGTTACAAAAAAAGCGAAAATTTCTTTTCGCTTCTATTATTGTTCTGGTGCAATTTCGAGTTCTAATCCGTCGATGGCTTCTGTAATTGGAATTTGGCAACCCAATCTTGAATTTTCTTTTACATGATAAGCTTCCCAGAGCATGGCTTCTTCATCTGGATTTCTTTCTAATGAAATTACATCGTTTAAAACATAGCATTGACATGATGCACACATGGCCATTCCGCCGCAAACACCAACGGTTCCTTCTTCGGCTAATTCATAGGCGCGAATTAGTTCCATGATGTTCATATTCATGTCGGTTGGAGCTTGAACTTCGTGTCGTTCTCCGTTTCTATCGGTTATGTATACTGTTACGTCTTGTGGCATTAGTCAATCGATTTTACAACTGCTTTTTCAGCTTCTTTTCTAGTCCCGTCGAATCCGTCAACACCTGAAACTGTTGTATATTTTAAAACATATTTTTTACCTGGATTGATTCTGTTGTAAACACTTTGGCACATTAAAGTTGCCTCGTGGAAACCACATAAAATCAATTTCAATTTTCCTGGATAAGTATTTACGTCACCAATGGCGTAAATTCCATCGATATTGGTTTGGTAATCTAAAGCGTTGTTAACTTTGATGGCATTTTTCTCAATTTCTAATCCCCAATTGGCAATGGCTCCTAATTTTGGTGTCAATCCAAAAAGCGGAATAAAATAATCGGTTTCAAAAACTTGTTGAACGCCTTCGTTTTCTAAAACAATACTTTCAACATGGTCTTTTCCGTTAATGGCAACAACTTCTGCCGGTGTAATCAAGTTGATTTTTCCAAGTTTTTTCAATTCTTGTACTTTTTCAACTGAATCTAAAGCACCACGGAATTCGTTTCTTCTATGTACTAAAGTAACTTCGGAAGCCACATTGGAAAGGAAAATACTCCAATCTAAAGCAGAATCTCCGCCACCTGCAATAACTATTCGTTTATCACGAAATAATTCTGGATCTTTTACAAAATATTCTACTCCTTTTTCTTCGTAGAAAGCAATGTTTTCTAATTGTGGTTTTCTTGGTTCAAAAGTTCCTAAACCACCTGCAATAGCAACCGCTTTGGCGTGATGTTTTGTTCCTTTGTTTGTAGTAACGATAAACGTTCCGTCTTCTAATTTATCAATAGTTTCAGCAGTTTCAGCCAAAGTAAATCCTGGTTGAAATTGTTTGATTTGTTCCATCAAATTGGTTACTAAATCACCAGCTAAAACTTCTGGATAACCCGGAATATCAAAAATTGGTTTTTTAGGATATAACTCTGCCAATTGTCCTCCTGGTTGTGGAAGCGCGTCAATAATGTGACATTTTAATTGTAAAAGTCCAGCTTCAAAAACGGTGAAAAGTCCTGTTGGACCCGCGCCTATAATAAGTATATCAGTTTCGATCATTTTTTAAGTTTCAAAGTCGCAAAGTAACAAAGTGAAAAGGTCTTTAAATATGATTTTTATCATACAAGAATCATGCAATATTTTCAACTGTTTCAATTTGAGGAGCGTACTTTTTTATTGTAGTTTCAACTCCTGCCTTTAAAGTCATTTGATTTACACTACAACCTGTACAAGCACCTTCAAAACGTACCTTCACGTGTTTTTCTTCATCAATAGAAACCAATGAAATATCACCACCATCAGAATTCAAAAAAGGTCTGATTTCTTCTAATGCTTTTTCGATATTTAAAGTTAATTCTTCGTGTGTCATTTTTTTGGAATTTTGGATTGTTAGATTTTTGGATTGTTAGATATTTAAAAATCTAATCATCCAACACTCTGGAAATCTATTTTTTTACAGCAGAACATCCTGCCATTGTTGTTATTTTGATTGCTTCTGTTGGCGCAAGATTTTCGTTTCTGTTTACTGTTTCTTGAACCACATTTCTTGCGATTTCTTCGTATATTTTTTCTAATGGCGATGCAGTTTGCAAAGCAGCTGGACGACCGTAATCGCCTGCTTCGCGAATACTTTGCACCAATGGAACTTCTCCTAAGAATGGCACTTGTAAATCTTCTGCAAGATTTTTGGCACCTTCTTTTCCGAAGATGTAATATTTGTTATTTGGCAATTCTTCTGGTGTGAAATACGCCATATTTTCGATAATTCCTAAAACTGGAACATTGATAGCATCACTTTGGAACATTGAAACACCTTTTCGAGCATCGGCTAAAGCTACATTTTGAGGTGTACTAACTACAACCGCACCTGTTATTGGTAAAGCTTGCATAATTGACAAGTGTATATCACCTGTCCCTGGAGGTAAATCGATTAACATGAAGTCTAATTGTCCCCAATCAGCGTCAAAAATCATTTGGTTTAATGCTTTCGAAGCCATTGGTCCACGCCAAATAACGGCTTGACTTGGAGAAGTGAAAAATCCGATAGAAAGTAATTTGATTTCATAACTTTCAATTGGTTTCATTTTAGACTTTCCGTCAACTTCTATAGAAATTGGTTTTTCGTTTTCTACATCAAACATTATTGGCATACTCGGACCGTAAATATCGGCATCAAGAACTCCAACTTTGAATCCCATTTTAGCTAAAGTAACGGCTAAATTGGCTGTTGTTGTAGATTTTCCAACACCTCCTTTTCCAGAAGCTACAGCAATAATATTACTAATTCCTGGAATAGATTTTCCTTTTATTTCGTTTGGATTTTCTTTAGCTTCCACTTTGATATTTACTTTCACAACAGCATCTGGAGAGAATTGTTCGTGAATTAGTTTTTTAATATCGTCTTCAGCTCTTTTTTTAATATGCATTGCTGGAGTTGAAATCAATAAATCAACCACAACCTCATCGCCAAAAGTGATTACATTTTGAACCGCACCACTTTCAACCATATTTTTCCCTTCACCAGCAATAGTAATTGTTTCTAATGCTTTCAAGATTTCTTTTCTATCTAACTTCATTTTTATTTAAACTGAATATGAATTGCAAAGATAGTAAGAAGTTTAAAAGTATGATAGTAACAAGCTTTAAAGTTTTGTTATAATGAGATAGTTTGATTCTATTGTTTTGTAACAATTTGAAGCTTCTTGAAAATTAGGAAATAATTAAACGTCCATTTCTGGTATCCAAAAATATTTTTCGAAATCTACAATTTGATTGTCAACCACTTCAATTCCTTCGTTTTCTAAAAGTTGTTGCATAAGATTGGTTCCATCGAAGTGATGTTTCCCTGAAAGTAATCCTTTTCTATTTACAACACGATGTGCTGGAACATCATCGCGATTATGACTAGCATTCATTGCCCAACCTACCATTCTTGCTGAACGAGCTGTTCCTAATGCTTTGGCAATAGCGCCATAAGAAGTTACTTTACCTTCTGGAATTTGTTTTGCAATGGCATAAACGCGTTCAAAGAAATTTTCTTCCATTACAAATGATACTTTACAACATTGTATAAGGTAAAAATAGCTACAACTCCGGTAATGATTCCGATGATTTTGTTCATGTTTTGCATAAAATAATCGGTTTTAGATTTCATTTTATTGAAAAACAAAACGTACAAATAGAACACTAAAAACGAACCTAAAACAACTCCAAAAACTAAGCTATAAATGGATATCGGATTGAAGGTAAAAATATTAAAAGAAGCTAAAGTAACACTGACAAAAACATAATATGGAATTGGAAAAAAGTTTATCGCCGAAATCAACATTCCCATAAAAAAGCGACTTCTTTTACTTTTTAAATGCAGTGAATCTTGCGATTTTAGTTTTGGCTTCTTAGCAAAAAATAAAAAGTAAACAGATAAAATTGAAAAAATCACCAAACCAATCTCACGTAATAAAACCACAATTTCTTGATGACTATTAATGTATCTAGCAAAAATTACAGAAATATACGTTTGAAAAAATATCACTATTAAAGCTCCAAGAACAAAAACCATGGCGCGTTTTCTTCCATCAGTAAAATCAACTTTGGCTGCTGTCATATTAATTAATCCTGGAGGAAGAATTCCTATTACAGCTGCAATAAATCCCGATAAAAGTGGAAGGATGATGTTCATGTTATCAGTTTGCAGTTCTCAGTTTTCAGTATTTCTAAACAGATAACTGACAACAGACAACACTACTTTTTAATTTTAAAACGAATATACGTAATTGCTTTGTTAATTTCCAAATATTGTTTTTCGTAAAACGTTTGAATTTCAGTTACTTCACTTGGAGCACCTTCATTTTTGTAAACATTGTGATTAGCGTATAAAACTTCGTGACCTTCACCGTGTAAAAGACCTAAAGTATAACCATGCATGAACTCAGAATCAGTTTTTAGATTTACAACGCCATCAGGTTTCAAGATTCTTTTGTATAATTTCAAAAACTCTGAATTGGTCATTCTGTGTTTTGTTCGCTTGTATTTTATTTGTGGATCAGGAAATGTTATCCAAATTTCAGACACTTCACCATCGGCAAAAATATGATTGATTAACTCTATTTGAGTTCTAACAAAAGCTACATTATGCATTCCTTCATCGACAGCCGTTTTTGCTCCACGCCAAAATCTGGCACCTTTTATATCAATTCCTACAAAGTTTTTCTCTGGATAACGTTCTGCTAAACCAACAGAATATTCGCCTTTTCCGCAACCTAATTCAATGATTATTGGATTGTCATTTTTGAAGAAATCTGAATTCCATTTTCCTAATAAAGGAAACTCATTTCCTACTACTTCTTCTCTTGTTGGTTGAAAAACGTTGGTGAACGTCTCGTTTTCCTTGAATCTTTTTAACTTATTTTTACTTCCCACGTTTCTATAAAATATTTTAGCAAAATTAAGGAAATAATATCCACCACAAATAAAGTTTTGATAATGTTTATGTAACCTTAACAATACAGCTATTCACTTATTTTTGTAGAAACTATTTATTTTGAAGAAAAGAAAAGTTGAAGTTGTAGTTATTTCTGATGTTCATTTAGGAACTTATGGTTGCCATGCCAAAGAATTATTTCAGTATTTATCTGAAATTAAGCCAAAAATACTCATTCTAAATGGCGATATTATTGATATTTGGCAATTCAGAAAGTCTTATTTTCCGGCAAGTCATTTGAAAGTGATTAAGAAAATCATTTCGTTAAGTTCAAAAGGCACCAAAGTCTATTATCTGACCGGAAATCATGACGAATTCTTAAGAAAATTTACCGATTTGCATTTAGGAAATTTAAGTTTGCTAAATAAACTAGTCCTAAATTTAGATGGAAAAAAAGCTTGGATTTTTCACGGAGATGTTTTTGATGCTTCAATAAATCATGCCAAATGGTTGGCTAAACTTGGTGGTTGGGGTTATGATATTCTAATTCTAATTAATCGTTTTCTGAATTGGATTTTGGCTCAAATGAATAAAGAACCTTATTCACTTTCAAAGAAAATTAAAAACAATGTGAAATCGGCTGTGAAATTTATTACTAACTTTGAAAATGTTTGCACAGATTTGGCTATTGAAAACAACTATGATTATGTAATTTGCGGACACATTCACGAGCCAAAAATTGAATATATTACCAACGAAAAAGGAAAGACAATCTATTTAAATTCAGGTGATTGGATTGAAAATTTAACAGCTTTAGAATACAATAATAAAAAGTGGAAATTATACAAGCATGCTCCAAGTGAAATTGTTACTGAAGAAGAACAATTTGAATATGAAAATCAACTTGCAGAACAATTTATCACTTTATTAAAAAACTAAAAATGACTAAAAATATTCTCGTTGCGCCACTAAATTGGGGTTTAGGTCATGCAACTCGATGTATACCTATTATTCGTGAATTAGAAAAAAATGGTTTTACACCAATCATTGCTTCAGATGGTGTTGCTTTAGCTTTATTGAAAAAAGAATTTCCGCATTTAACAGCATTAGAATTGCCTTCTTACAATATTGAATATGCCAAAAAAGGTGAGAATTTTAAATGGAAATTGATAAAAAATAGTCCAAAAACGATTAATGCCATTTTATCTGAAAAACAATTGGTTAAAAAATGGGTTAAAGAATATGATTTAAAAGGAATTATTTCCGACAATCGATTGGGTGTACACTCTAAAAAAGTGCCTTCGGTTTTTATGACACATCAATTGACCGTTTTATCAGGAAAAACAACTTGGATTTCTAGTAAATTACATCAATTTTTTATTAGAAAATTTGATGAATGTTGGGTTCCTGACATTGAAAAAGCTCCAAATTTGACTGGAAAATTAGGGCATTTAAAAAGCTCAAATTTAAACATAAAATATATTGGAGTTTTAAGCAGATTAGAAAAGAAAGTTCTAGAAATAAAATACGACATTATGGTTCTGCTTTCTGGTCCGGAACCTCAACGAACTATTTTGGAAGAAAAACTAATTGAAGAACTTAAAGACAACAAAGAAAAAATAGTTTTTATAAAAGGAAAGGTAACGAAGGAACAAGTAAAAGAACAAAAAGGGAATATTACTTTTTATAATTTTATGCAATCTGAAGAATTGGAAAAAACTTTTAACGAAAGTGAAATGGTACTTTGTAGATCGGGTTATACAACCGTTATGGATTTGTGTAAATTACAAAAGAAAGCTTTTTTTATACCAACTCCAGGTCAATTTGAGCAAGAATATTTGGCGAAAAAATACAAGAGAGAAGGTTTAGTTCCTTATAGTAAACAAGATAAATTTGTTATTGATGATATTCTTTCAGTTCCTTTATACAAAGGTTTGCCTTTGATACCTTCGGAAATCAATTGGAATCAATTATTTTTGCTTTTCGAGCGTGAATGAGAATTCTGATCCTTTGCCAAATTCACTTTCTATGTAAATTTTTTCATTGTGTCCTTCAATAATGTGTTTCACAATTGAAAGTCCTAAACCTGAGCCACCTTCACTTCTTGCGCCACTTTTGTCTACTCTGAAAAAGCGTTCAAAAAGTCTTGGAATATGTTGTTGTTCAATTCCTTCGCCGTTGTCTCTTACACGAACAATAATTTTATTTTTAACCAAATCTTCAATGGATACTTCGGTTGTACCATTTTCTTTTCCATATTTTATGGAGTTCATTATTAAATTTGTAACTACTTGTTGAATTTTTTCTTGATCTGCAAAAACGTTTATTGGTTTATTATATTTTCTATCAAACATTAAAATAATGTTCTTTTTATCGGCTTGCATTTCGAGCAAGTCAAATACATTTTGAATTAATTCTACAATATTAAATTCTGTAAATTCTAAATTCAAATCGCCCATTTCTAATTTAGAAATCATATCTAAATCTTCTACAATATAAATCAATCGTTCAACGCCTTTTTCAGCTCTTTCTAAATATTTTTTCCTTTGATCTTTGTCTCTAACACCATCAACCAATGTAGAAATATAACCTTGAACCGTAAAAAGTGGTGTTTTCAATTCATGAGAAACATTTCCCATAAACTCTCTTCTATATTCTTCTCTTACTTTAAGGTTTTCGATTTCGAGTTTTTTGTCGGTGGCAAATTTCTTAACTTCTTTAGTTAAGGTTGCCATATCTGTTGTAATGGATTGACTTCGTAAAGTTGTCGAATCTAATAAAGAAACATCATCGTAAATCTTTTTCACACGACGATAAATAAAATGTTCTACACGATATTGAAGTACAAAAAATGAAAAAATAGCAATTGATATTGCATAGATTAAACAAAATAGTAAAGAAAAGGTGGCAAATAAAAATAACAAACCAGCAACTAAGCTAGTTGAAAAAAGTGTAATATATAAAGTTGATATTACAGCAAATCTATATGTTTTTTTGAAATTTAATGCCATTTTTAAGTTGAAGTATTCTTTTTACATTCGCAATTTAAAACATTGCTACTTTGCAAAGTTAACATTAAACTTCAAACTTATAGCCAACACCTTTAATGGTTTTAAATAAATCTTCACCTATTTTTTCACGGAGTTTTCTAATGTGAACATCAATAGTTCTTCCACCAACAATAACTTCGTTACCCCAAACTTTATCAAGAATTTCTTCTCTCTTAAATACTTTACCAGGTTTTGAAGCTAACAAATAGAATAATTCAAATTCTTTTCTAGGAAGAACAATTTCTCTTCCATCCATAACTATTTTATATTCTTCACGATTAATTTCAATTCCACCAACATTTAGGTTTTCACTTGAAGTTGTTTCGTCTTTAAGTCTTCTTAATAAAGCTTTTACTTTACTTACCAATAATTTTGGTTTTATTGGTTTAGCAATATAATCATCTGCACCAGCATCAAAACCTGCTACTTGAGAATAGTCTTCGCTTCTTGCCGTTAAAAATGTTATGATGATATTACTCAATTCAGGAATTTTTCTAATGTTTTCACAAGCTTCCATTCCGTCCATTTCTGGCATCATTACATCCATGATGATTAGTTGTGGTCGTTCCTTTTTTGCAACTGCAATTGCTTCTTTACCATTTGAAGCTGTTACAATTTTATAACCTTCTTGAGTCAAGTTATACCCTACAATTTCTAGGATATCTTGTTCATCATCAACCAATAAAATCTTTATGTCTTTTTTCTTCATAATGCAAAAAATTATAATGTTTTGCGATGTAAATATACTATTTTATCAGTAATTAATTCTTATTAAAAATGAGTTAACGGTAATTTAATCTGTTAACAATATCATAATGTTATAAAAACACAAAGGTAATTTTCGATTAAGATGAACTTTACATAGTACATGTTACTTTGCAAAAAATTATTTAACCAGATGAAACAAAAACTATTATTTATAACAATTTTATTTACAGCTTTTTCTTTTGCTCAGACCAAAAGCGTTATTAAGGGTAAAATTACCGACAAAGACATGAATAATGCGCCTCTTGCATTTGCAAATGTTTCTGTCAAAGGTTCTTCAAATGGAGTAACCACTAATGAAAAAGGAGAATACTCCATATCGCTTCCTTCAGGAGAATACGTTGTGGTATTTAGCTTTATAGGTTATGAAACCATTGAAAAAATAATTGATTTAAAACCTAATCAAACAATTGAATTAAATGTAGCTTTAGGAAGTGGTGGTTACAAATTAGATGACGTTGTTATTAAGAGTGTAAAGAAAAGAAATACTGAAACAGCTATTCTAACAGAAATAAAAGAAGCCAAGCAAGTTGTAAGTGCTATTAGTGCTGAACAAATGTCAAAAGGAACCGATGGAAATGCAGCTCAAGCTATTCAAAGAATACCTGGAATCACAATTGTTGATGGAAAGTTTGTAATGATTAGAGGTTTAAGTGAGCGCTACAATAATGTATTGATTAATGGTTCTCTTGCTCCAAGTACAGAAATAGATAAAAGAACGTTTTCTTTTGATCTAGTTCCTACAGGACTTTTAGATAAAATGGTTATCTATAAAACTGGTTCTGCAGATAAACCAGGAGATTTTTCTGGAGGTATTATTTCATTGAACACTATCGAAAGCACATCAGATTTTACAAAATTTGATATAAGTTTTGGTTACAGATCAAAAACAACATTCAATGATTATTTACAATCTGAAGGTTCAAATACAGATTTTGTTGGGATAGATAACTCTTTTAGACCATTACCTTCAAGTTTTCCAACTACATCACAATTAAATAATAGTGCAGCTACTTCACAACTTCGTGTTGACGCTGCAAGATCATTGCCAAATAATTTTGACACTAATGCAAGTAATGCCTTTTTAGACAATAGCACAGGTTTTTCATTGGGTAGAAAAATAAACTTAGGAAATACAAAAATATTTAGTGTTAACGCACTTAATTATTCAACAAGCTATCAGTCTTTTTCAAGAAGTTTTAGAAGATATAATTTCTTGAATGCCGGCGAAGCAAGACCTACAGATTGGTTTACATTTAATGACATGAACTACCAACAAGAAGTACGCATCACTGCATTGTCTAATTGGTCATTAAAAACTGCGAAATCAAAATTTACTTTCAAAAATTTATTCAACCAAATTGGAGAAAATGAAACTACAATTCGTCAAGGAATTAATTTTAATCAACAGGCTAATAACACATTAAAAAACTATATGTATGCTTATAAGAGCAGAAGTATATATATGGGGCAATTGAATGGTGATCATAATTTAAATTCTAACAACAATATTGATTGGGTTGTTGGTTATAATTATATCAGA
Source organism: Flavobacterium sp. (assembly GCF_044341265.1). Classification (GTDB taxonomy): domain Bacteria; phylum Bacteroidota; class Bacteroidia; order Flavobacteriales; family Flavobacteriaceae; genus Flavobacterium. Next base: position 79,776 of record NZ_JBIISA010000004.1, on the reverse strand, counting down.
GAAAATGAACCAGATTTAAGACGTTTCAGAACTTTTAAAGATGTTAACTCAACTTCAGACAATTATACATTTCAAGATCCATCATCTTCTAATTTATTTTCTGGTAGATACTATGGAAACTTAAGAGAGTTTAGTGCTAATAACGGTGTTAACTATACTTACACTATCAATAGAGATTCAGAAACAGAAGAACGTTCTCCAATAAAAATTAAAGCTGGTTACTTGGCAGATTACAAGTTTAGAATTTTCAAATCAAGATATGTGTCTTATGTTTTGAAAGATTATCTTACATCGGCAAGAAAAGACGAATTAACAAACCTTCCTTTATCAACAATTTTCAGCAATGAAAATATCAATAATCAAAATGGATGGGTTTTAGAAGAAGGAACAAAACCAGATGATTCATACAAAGCTGACAATACTTTATTAAGTGGTTACATCAACACAGAATTACCTCTTGGAAAATTTGACATTAACATGGGTGTTCGTATAGAAAACAATACTCAAAAACTGAGAGCTTTTTCAAATGGTAATCCAGTAAATGTTGACAATCCTGTTACTTCTATTTTACCTTCTTTGAACATCGGATATAATATCAATGAAAAATCTTTAGTAAGAGCTGCTTATTCAAGAACAGTAAACAGACCTGAATTTAGAGAAATTGCACCTTTCTTATTTTATGATTTCGAATATGAAGTTTTAAAATTTGGAAATGCTGACTTAAAAGTTGCTACAATAGACAATATTGATTTTAGATACGAATGGTATCCAAGCAAAGGAGAAACTATTTCATTTGGAGGTTTCTATAAAAAATTCACTAATCCAATTGAGCAAATTATTCAAAGAACTGCTGAAGATCCATCTTTCAATTTTAAAAACGCAACTAGTGCAGTAAATTATGGTGCTGAATTGGAAATTAAAAAATCATTCAAAGATTTAACCAACATTCCAATTTTAAATAGACTTTCTATCAACATCAACGCATCTTACATATTCTCAGAAGTTGACCTTGGTGCTGCTGCACAATCACAAGATTCTAAAAGAGCTTTACAAGGACAATCACCTTATATCATTAATGGTGCTCTAGGATATGAAGATGAAAAAGGACTTGGAATTAACTTAATTTACAACCGATTTGGAAACCGAATTTTCTCTGTAGGTGACGACGCTTTTAACACCTATTATGAAATTGAACGTAATCAGCTTGATGCAACTATTTCAAAAAAATTTAAAAAACTAAAAGTTAAACTTGGTTTACAAAACATACTTAACGATCCTTTCAAACTAATGGAAGATTCTAATAGAGATAACAAAATAAGCAAAGCCAATGACAATGTAATTTCTTCTTTCAAAAGAGGTTCTCTATATACTTTAGGTTTTTCTTACAACTTATAATACTAAAATTCAAACACTGTAATACACAAAAAAATGAAAAAAATAATCTTACTTTTATTACTATCTACTTTATTCACTTCGTGTTTAAAAGATGATTTATCCTTTGGTACAGATGGAGATACAGAAAATTTTGTAATCCTTTCTGGAGATTTAAATACTCAAACGCTTACTAAAGGTGTTCGTTATTTAATTAAAGGTCAAGTTTTTGTTAAAGACACTAAAGTTTTAACAATTCAACCAGGAACTGTTATTTTTGGTGATAAAGCAACTAAGGGAACACTTATTATTACTCCAGGAGGAAAAATCATTGCAGAAGGAACAGCAAACGAACCTATTGTATTCACTTCTTCACAAAAAGCAGAGTCTAGAGACCGTGGAGACTGGGGTGGATTAGTAATCTTAGGTAAAGCTAAAACAAATCAAACCAATCCAGCTATTGAAGGAATTAATCCTCCTGTAATATTTGGTGGAGCTGATGACGCGGACAATTCTGGTATTTTAAAATATGTAAGAATTGAATATGCAGGAATTGAATTAACACCAAACAACGAAACCAATTCTATAACTTTAGGTGGTGTTGGAAGTGGAACACAAATGGAATACTGTCAAGTATCATATGGTGGTGACGATGGTTTTGAATGGTTTGGCGGTACAGTTAACGCAAAACACTTAATTTCTCTTGGTTTGTGGGATGATGATTTTGATATTGATTTTGGTTACACTGGGAAAATTCAATTTGCACTTGCAGTTAGATATCCAACTTTTGCAGATCAATCGGGTTCAAATATTATTGAAACTGATAATGGACCAAATGACAATGTAACAACATTACTAACAGAAGGTGTTATTTCAAACTTAACAGGAATTGGTCCAAAGTTAACTAATGCTCAAGCTACCAATGCAAACTATCAACATGCTATTGACATGAGAAGAAGAACTGCATTGACTATTGCAAACTCAGTATTTGTTGGTATGCCAAGAGGTATTAGAATGAATCAACAATCTGTTTACGATAATTATAATAACGGAACAGGATTTCTTTTAAACAATGTAATGTCTGCTCCATCAACTACGTTTTCTGTTGGAACAGGTATGGTTGCTACTGCAACTAATGTACAAAATCTTTGGAATGCAAATAATACAACTGTTGCAGGAACAGATTTCGAAACTCCAACAACAGGAATTTATAATACGCTTGGACTGAATCTAAATGCTTTTTACGGAAATAATACTCAAAACTTCTACAGTTCAAACCCAACTTATCAAGTAACAAGTGGTACTTTAACTACTGGTGCTTCATTTACAAATGCAAAACTTAACAATACGTTTTTTACCACTACTACTTATAGAGGTGCATTTGGAGCAACAGACTGGACAGCAACTTGGGCTGAATTTATTCCGAATTTAAAAGCTTACTAAATTTTATTAAAATAGGTATATTTGATGAGTTTAATCACTACGATTAAACTCATCACTTTTATTATAGAACTATGAAGTACTTATTAATTTTATCTTTATTTATTTGTTTCTCTTGTTCAAAACCGAAAGATACCATTCCTCAAAACCATCTTTCGCCTGAAAAAATAGAAGATTTTAAATATAAAATAAGTCGTTATATTGAGAAATTACCTCGATTAGCAACAGAGAAAAACAAATTTGACAAACAATTTGACACAACCTATAAGCTGAGTGCAAAGAATAGTGAATTAATGCACTATTACATTGATGAAGAAAATTACATCTATTTTGCCATTAGCAAAATCGCTCCAAGTATAAAATTAAAAAAAACAACTACTGTAGGAAAATTAAAATTTGATAAAAATGATTCGATAGTATTCTATCAAGAAGCTTTTAGAACCTGGAAAATGGAACCAAAAGAATTAGAGGAAAAAACAAAATTGCTTTTTGATAAATATTTGAACAACGAAGATTTGTCTGACTATTATACTGTAAATTCTAATCCTGAATTTTTTATAGAATTTCCAGATGAAATTACCCAATTTGATACTATAAGTAGAACTTGGAAAATTAAAACTAAATAAAAAAGGCTGACTATAATAAAAATATAGTCAGCCTTTTTTTTGTTTATTACTTAAACTTAGTCTTTATCAGCAATAGTGTTTTGATTGAATTTTTTTACATCAACAATACGATTGTCAACAAAACTTACTTCGCTTACGCAAACGCTATTTGAATAATACATCCATTTTCCTGTTTTCGCTCCATTTGTATATTCAGCGGTAGCTTTTAGATTTCCATTTTCATCATAAGAAGTCCATTTTCCATCTAACTTTCCGTCTTTAAAATATCCTACTTGTTGTACAGCACCATTTTCATAATGATAAGTAGCTTTAACCAATCCATTTTCTGCTTCTAAAACTGGCTCAATTGCTTGACCAAATGATAAACCAGAAATCAAAATTACAAGTGTTAAAATAAGGTTTTTCATGATATTTGGGTTTTTGAATTAATAATTAGATAACAAATATATAACTATTTTTACAATAACCAAACTTTTTCTTAACAATTTGGTAACATTGGAAATTTAAAGTGGAAACTTTTGAAATTTATTTACTATATGTATTTACCTCAGCATTAAACAATCAATATAAAATTTGTTAAAATTGTGGTTTTTGGCATTGTATTTGAAAACTTATTTATATATTTGCTTTAACCAAGTTGAACTCATGACAAAAAACTACTTTTATATTATTCTTTTTTTCCTGATGCTAAGCACTACAAGTGTGATGGCACAAGATGGAAAACCAGCATCAAAAGTGCAAGAGAACACTATTGAAGGTCTGAGTTTTTACCCGAATCCTGCAACTGGTGGAAAGATTTACATATCTACAAAATCTAATGAAGATAAGCAAATCACCATATTTGATGTTCTTGGAAAAAAAGTACTTCAAACTACTCTATCTTCTAGAGAACTTAACATTTCTTCGCTTTCACCAGGAATTTATCTTATTAAGATAGAAGAAGGTGACGCAAGCGCTACTAGAAAATTAATTGTCAGATAGTTAAATAACACTATTGTTAACTATTTTTTTACTTTGATTATTTTTATTTAAAAAAATAGTCTTTATCTTTGTCTCCTAAAATTATATTTAAAATTATGAAAAAACTTTACACATTATTAGCAATCATTTTGATTTCTTCATTTTCACAAGCTCAAGTTGTTATAAGTCAAGCTTATGGAGGTGGTGGAAATGGTGGAGCAACTTATTCTAATGACTTTATAGAATTATTCAATAGAGGAACAGTAGCTCAAAACTTAGCAGGTTGGTCAGTACAATATGCTTCAGCAAACGGAACTACATGGACTAGAACTGAATTACCAAATTATAACCTTCAACCAGGACAATATTATTTAATACAACAAGCAGTTGGTGCAACACCTGTGTTAGCTTTACCAACCCCAGATTTAGACGCTACTACTTGTAATTGTACTTATCAAACACCTTCAACTGGAAACCCAACCGGTTTAATAGCTACTGGTATAGCTATGAGCGGAAGTAATGGTAAAGTCATTTTAGTTAACAATATAATTCTTGAATCAACTGCAAATCCGACAGGAAGCCAAATAATTGACAAAGTTGCTTATGGAGCAACATCAACATCTGGTTTTGAAGGAACTGGACCAACTGGCACAGCACTAACAAGTTCAACAGCTGTACAAAGAAACAACGCAGGTTGTACAGATACAGATAATAACGCATCTGACTTTACTACTGCAACTCCTGCTCCAAGAAACACAGCTACTGCAATAAACACTTGTAGCTTAGCAAACAGCCAAAACGCTATCGCTGGTTTATCAATTTTCCCAAATCCAGTGAGAAATGGTGTTTTCTACATCAACACTGATGCAAATGCTGAAAGAACAGTTACTGTTTTTGACGTATTAGGAAAACAAGTTTTAAACACTACAACTTCTGAATCTGCAATCAATGTAAGCAACCTTACTGCTGGTGTATACATGGTTCAAATTTCTGAAGAAGGAAATACAGCTACTAAAAAATTAGTTATCGAATAATTAGTTTTAAAATTATATTAGAAAGCTCCAATTTATGTTGGAGCTTTTTTATTTTCATTACTTTTGCAATTCTCTGTCCCGAAACTTCGGGATGTTTCAGAATTAAACAAAAAGCATTTTAACTTTGATTTCATCTCAAGATATATTTACCATTTCCAACCAAAAGCAGTTTGAAAAAATAGCTTTAAAGGTTTTTCGTTTTCAATACGAAAATAACAAGGTGTATCGCGAATTCTGTGAGTTATTGAAAGTTGAAAAAGGAAGCGTAAAATCGTTGCAACAAATTCCGTTTTTACCCATTCAGTTTTTTAAAAGTCATGATGTTTTATCTTCAAATGATGTCATTCAAGAGACTTTCACTAGTAGCGGAACCACCGGAATGATTACAAGTAAACATCTTATAACCGATGTAACTTTGTATGAAGAAAGTTATCGCAATGCTTTTTCAGAATTTTATGGAAATATAGAAGACTATGCGGTTTTAGCTTTGCTTCCATCCTATCTTGAGCGTTCTGGCTCTTCTTTAATCTATATGGTAAAAGACTTGATAGCGCTTTCAAATAATGAAAATAGCGGTTTTTATCTACACAATTACGATGAATTAATTACTAAGCTGATTGAGCTTGATGAATCCGGACAAAACGTACTTTTGATTGGTGTAACTTATGCTTTATTGGATTTAATAGAGCAACGAAAGTTTCAATTAAAAAACACCATCATCATGGAAACTGGCGGAATGAAAGGCAAACGCAAAGAAATCATCCGAGAAGAATTACATGAAATTCTTTGTAATGGTTTTGGAGTTTCCAGCATTCATTCAGAATATGGCATGACCGAATTATTATCGCAAGCCTATTCATTAGGCAACGGAATTTTTGAATGTCCAAATTGGATGACTGTTTTAATTCGTGATACCGAAGATGCTTTGTCTTATGTAGAAAGCGGTAAAACAGGCGGAATAAACGTAATCGATTTAGCCAACATCAATTCATGTTCTTTCATAGCAACACAAGATCTAGGAAAAAAATATCCCAACAATTCGTTTGAAGTATTGGGACGTTTTGATAATTCAGATATTCGAGGTTGTAATTTAATGGTGTTGTAATTTTTTTTATTTTTATGCGTTATTTAACTAACTGAAAATAAATTTATGCGCCTTCTACAATACTTACTTTTCTTCATAACTTTTACAGTTTCAAGCCAAATTGATCTAAGAATAGACTCAATAACTTCTGTTGATTCTATTCCGAATGAACGAAAATTTACAATTACTTATCATATTGAAAACCTAAGCGATAATGAGATTTCGTTTTTCTTAAACCCAAATGGATTAGTTCCTAATTCAAGAGCTTCAATGTCTAGAGATATTGTTTTTAAAGTATTTCAAAATGACGAGTTTATTGATATTGATAACATATTTGGAGATAGAAATACAAGTTCTTTTATGGAAAAAATGAAAGCTGCAAAAACTGATGAAGAGCGAAAAGCAATTATGAATGCTAGGTATAAAGAATTAAACATTGATGTGAAATCTGAAATTGAAGAAGCTAAAAACGATGAAAATTATTATTTGAAACAGCAAAGCAAAAGACTGATGTCAGATATTTTTACGATTAAACCAAAAGAAAAAATAACCTTTATAAAAATTATATTTTGGGACAAAACACGCTACTTAAAGTTTGGTGACGCAGAATATTATTTAGACGAAAAAATGCCTCATTATTTTGAACTTACTTTAAACTTAATGAAAGAACAATTTAAAGAAAAACTACTACCAGAGGATTACGAAAAGATTATGAAAAATCCTTATTTTATAAATGGTTGGATTGTTTCAAATAAAATGGAAATAAATTTTGGAGAATAAAAAAAGGAGCTCTTCAGCTCCTTTCCTATTTATATTACTTTTATCAAATAATAATTTTTCTTTCCTTTTTGAAGGACTAAAAATTTACCTTTTACCAAATCTTTTTCGGTAATGATATAATCTTCAGCGACTTTTTCTTTGTTTAAAGAAACTGCATTCTGTTTTAATTCACGTCTAGCATCACTATTGGAAGCTAAGAAACCTGTTTTTGCAGCAAGTGCAGCAATCATATCCAATCCGGCAATGATATCTTCTTTTGCAATTTCTGCATTTGGAACACCATCAAAAACTTCTACAAAAGTAGCATCATCCAATTGGGCTAAATCGTCCATAGTTGGGCTAAAAAAAGCATTCGAAGCAAAAATCGCTCTTTCCAACTCTTCTTTTCCGTGAACAAAAGTGGTTACTTCTTCTGCTAAACGTTTTTGTAAAACACGTAAATGAGGTGCTTCATGATGTTCTGCGATTAAAGCATCTACTGTATTTTTATCTAAAAATGTGAAAATCTTAATGTACTTTTCAGCATCAACGTCGGTTGTATTCAACCAAAATTGGTAAAATTTATAAACCGAAGTTTTATCGGCTGTCAACCAAACATTTCCACCTTCAGATTTACCAAATTTTGAACCATCAGCTTTGGTAATTAATGGACAAGTCATTGCATATGCTTTGGCACCTTCTCCATTCATTCTTCTCACTAATTCAGTTCCTGTAGTAATATTACCCCATTGGTCAGAACCTCCCATTTGCAACAAACAATTATGTGATTTGTACAAATGATGAAAATCGTAACCTTGAATTAATTGGTACGTAAACTCTGTAAAACTCATTCCTTCGCCAGTTTCTCCACTCAAACGTTTCTTTACAGAATCTTTTGCCATCATATAATTGACAGTGATTCGTTTTCCGACGTCACGAGCAAAATTGATAAACGAGAAGTCTTTCATCCAATCGTAGTTGTTTACTAAAATTGGAGCATTAGCTGCAGTTGAATTAAAATCTAAAAAACGAGATAAAACACCTTTTATTCCAGCAACATTTTTTTCTAAAGTAGCTTCATCAAGTAAATTTCTCTCATCAGATTTTCCTGATGGATCACCAATCATTCCAGTAGCACCGCCAACAAGAGCAATAGGTTTGTGTCCAAATTTTTCTAAATGAACCAATAAAATAATAGGCACCAAACTTCCAATATGCAACGAATCACTTGTTGGATCAAATCCAATATAGGTCGTTGTCATTTCTTTTAAAAGTTGTTCTTCTGTGCCTGGCATAATATCGTGCACCAATCCGCGCCATTGTAATTCTTCTACTAAATTCCTCATTTTATTCGATAATTTGCGCAAATATAGTTCTAAGATTTCAGATTTCAGATTTCAGATTTCAGATTTTCATAATTTGATTTAAAAAAACTTGGTGACTTTGTGTCTTCGCGGCAAAAACCTATCTTTACAAAATGATATTAGTTACTGGTGCAACAGGATTAGTCGGAGCTCATTTAGTACTTCATTTGTTAGAAAATGGTGAAGAAAATATTCGTGCCCTTTATCGAAACCAAAAAAATATAGAGAAAACAAAATCTCTTTTTGATTTGTATAAAAAAAGTGAACTATTCTCTAAAATAAACTGGACGCAAGGCGATATTCTAGATATTCCTTCACTAGAAATTGCTTTTGAAAATATTGATTATGTCTATCATTGTGCGGCATGTATTTCTTTCAACCCAGATGATGAAGATCAACTTCGAAAGGTAAATATTGAAGGAACTGCCAATATTGTAAATTTTTGTATTGACAAAAACATCAAAAAACTATGTCACGTTAGTTCAATAGCCGCTCTTGGAGATTTAGCACAGCACGAAACTAGCATTACTGAAGAAACAGAATGGAATCCAGAAGTTTTACATAGTGATTATGCTATTTCAAAATATGGTGCCGAAATGGAAGTATGGCGTGGTCAACAAGAAGGATTGAAAGTGGTAATTGTAAATCCGGGCGTTATTTTTGGACCTGGGTTTTGGCAACAAGGTAGTGGTGCTTTTTTTACTTCAATTGAAAAAGGAATTCCATTTTACACTTATGGTTCTTCTGGTTATGTTGCTGTTACAGATGTTGTGGAAATAATGCGTCGATTGATGCATTCTGAGTGTAATGGAGAACGATTTGCATTGCTGTCTGAGAACATTACTTTTAAAAATATAATCTATACTATCGCTGAAAAAATAAAGGCTAAAAAACCAAAAACAGAAGCAAAACCTTGGATGCTTAATATTGCATGGCGATTGGATTGGGTGTTGTCTTCTATTTTTAGAACCAAAAGAAAAATATCCAAACATGGCGCGCAATCTATTCTAAATAGTGATCCAATTTCAAATGAAAAAATAAAAACCTTTTTGAATTATGATTTTGAGGCTATTGACAATTACTTAGATAAAATTGTAGTTCATTATAAAAAATAATTACTTCACAATTCCTTCTTCAAGATTTTGAACTGGAATTGGAGCACCGCTTAACTTTTTATTTTCTTTATCTAAGCGTTCTTTAACTTCCTCATACATTTTTTTATACTCTTTAATATCAGAAGCATAATATTGTGTGTTTTGAGCAAATGTTAAGCTATCAACTTTGTATTTTTCTTTTAGAAATACACTTGCTTTAGGGTAATTTTGAGTAGCCGAACCTTGATTTCTAGCCGCTTCTAGAATTGCTAAGTCATAAATAATCTCTTTCATCTTATCTTTATCGATAAGATTTTTAGGCTTTTCAACTATTTCATTCTTACAGCTAAGAATTACGAATGAAATTATAAATAAAATAAATATTATTTTTTTCATTTTTTATCTATCAAACAGTAAACGTTTTCCGGCTTTAATTTCTTTGACTTTAGAATTTTCATAAACCAATTGTCCATTTACAAAAGTATGTGTAATTCTTGATTTAAAATTGGTTCCTTCAAATGGTGACCAACCGCATTTATATAGAATATTATCTTTATTTACACTCCAAGGCATCGCCGGATTAACAATTGCCAAATCGGCATAAAAACCTTCTTTTATAAAACCTCTATTTTCTATTTTGAAAATCTTAGCCGGATTGTGAGCCATCTTCTCAACGATTTTCTCCACTGAAATTTTACCTTGGTGATGCGCTTCAAACATAGCCACAACAGCATGTTGAACTAATGGTCCTCCTGATGGTGCTTTTGTGTAAACTTGTTGTTTTTCTTCTAATGTATGAGGTGCATGATCTGTTGCTATAACATCAATTCTATCGTCTAATAATGCTTTCCAAAGTCCTTCTCTATCTGCAGCGGATTTTACTGCTGGATTCCATTTGATGAAATTTCCTTTAGTAGCATAATCTTCGTCTGAAAACCATAAATGATGGATACAAACTTCAGCTGTAATTTGTTTTTCTTCTAACGGAATTTTGTTGGTAAATAAATCTAACTCTTTTGCCGTTGAAATGTGAAATACATGCAAACGTGCACCAGTTTCTTTAGCTAACTTAATTATCTTTTCAGTAGATTTATAGCACGCTTCAACACTTCTAATTTCGGGATGTAGCGCTACAGGAATATCGTCTCCATATATAGCTTTATAATGTTCTAAATTACTTTTTACAGTATTTTCATCCTCGCTATGAACAGCAATTAATAATTTTGTGCTTGAAAATATACTTTCTAAAGCTGCAGTACTATCGACCAACATATCGCCAGTTGAAGAACCAAGAAATAATTTTAACCCAGCAACATTTTTAGGATTTGTTTTAAGAATTTCTTCTAAATTATTATTGGTTCCGCCCATCATAAAAGAATAATTGGCATAAGAAGTTTGAGCTGCAATTTGATATTTATCTTCCAATAACTCTTGTGTAACTGCGTTTGGAACCGTGTTGGGTTGTTCAATAAAAGAAGTAATTCCGCCAGCAACAGCCGCACGACTCTCTGATTCTATATTACCTTTATGAGTCAAGCCTGGTTCACGAAAATGAACTTGATCATCAATAGCTCCAGGAATTAAATAATTTCCTTCGGCATCGATAACTTTACAATTGGAACTTTTGTGGCTTATGCTTTCGGCAATTTCTTTTATAAATTCGCCTTCAATAAGAACATCGCCTTCAAAAATTTTGCCCTCATTTACAATCCTTGCATTTTTAATTAAAACGGTATTCATATATTTTCTATAATCTATTAAATAATTTTTTTATTCTAAGAGACAAAACACCAAAAATGGCTTCTTTAATAATAGAACCACTCATTTTAGATTGTCCTTTGGTTCTATCGGTAAAAATTACTGGCACTTCTTGAATGTTGAAATTTTTAGAAAATGCTCTATATTTCATTTCAATTTGAAAAGCATATCCAATGAATTTAATTTTGTCAAGATTAATTGCTTCTAAAACTTCTCTGCTATAGCAAATGAATCCTGCTGTGGCATCCATAATTTTCATTCCGGTAATCATTCTCACATAAACTGAAGCAAAATAAGATAGTAAAACTCTACTTAAAGGCCAGTTTACAACATTCACTCCTGTAACATATCTTGAACCAATGGCCAAATCGGCACCACCAAAATGACAAGCATCATACAATCGCTCTAAATCATGAGGATTATGTGAAAAATCGGCATCCATTTCAAAAATAAATTCATAATCATGAGCTAGTGCCCATTTGAATCCATGAACGTAAGCAGTTCCTAATCCTGCTTTTTTAGTTCTTACTTCAAGAAAAAGTTGATTTGGAAATTCTTTTTGAAGTTCTCTAACTTTATCTGCTGTTTTATCTGGCGAATTATCATCTACAATAAGAACATGAAAAGGTTTATGTAAAGAAAATACAGCTCTCACTATACTTTCAATATTTTCAATCTCGTTATAAGTTGGAATAATTACAATGCCGCAATTCATGTTTATCGATAAAAGTTTGTGCAAAAATACTCATTTTATTACTTCATAATCTTAATAATATTATAATACTAATCAACAAATAAAATTTAGTAATTTTGCGGTTCATGATAGCATTAGAATTACATCCACGAATTATAGAAAACAAAGATTGGGCAACAATTATTTTTGTGCTTTCCTTATTTCTAATTGTTTTAGCAAAATCAGTCTTTGAAACGAGATTTAACGATTATATTCGATTAATAGTATCAGATAAATATACTAAAATATATCGAGAAAGCAGTCATTTAATGAGCGGATTTAATGTAATTCTATTTATAGTAAATATAATTTCACTCTCGTTTTTTATTCAATTAGTTTTAGTACACTACAATTATGGCATTAAAACCGATTGGATTCTTTTTACAAGAATTTTTACCTTATTGACAGTTTTTATACTTTCAAAATTTCTCGTAGAGAAGATTATTGCAGCAACATTTGGCATTGAAGAAATCATCGAGCAGTTTAATTTACAGAAAGTTACCTTCAGAACCTACATTGGATTACTACTATTACCGGTTTCAATTATCCTGTTTTATGGTAATTATTCAACGAATTCTTTAATTATTACCGTAATTAGTATATTATTAATAATAAATTTAGTGACTTATCTTATTTCTTTGAAAAATTATCAAAATTTAGTATTCGGTAAGTTGTTTTATTTTATTTTGTATCTTTGCGCACTTGAAATAGCTCCATATTATTTCATATTTTATTTGATTACAAAAAATTAGAGTTTAAACATGGCAAATTTGAAAGTAAGAACGATTTTGGTTTCGCAACCAGAGCCAAAAGTAGAAAATTCGCCTTATTTTGATTTACAACAAAAGCATAAGGTAAAGATAGATTTTCGTTCTTTTATTCACGTAGAAGGCGTAAGCGCGAAAGATGTTAGAGCTCAAAAAATTGACCTTAACAATTTTACTGCAATCATATTAACAAGCAGAAATGCAGTAGACCACTTTTTTAGAGTGGCTGAGGAAATGCGTTATAAAGTTCCAGAAGATTTAAGATATTTTTGTCAATCAGAAGCTATTGCTTTTTATCTACAGAAATATGTTGTTTATAGAAAACGTAAAATTTATGTTGGTCAAAAAGATTTTGCAGACATGAGTTCACTTTTCAAAAAATATAAAGATGAAAAGTTTTTACTTCCTGCTTCAGATCAATTAAATGCTGACGCGCCTGTGACATTAAACAACCTAAAAATCAATTGGACGCAAGCTGTTTTTTATAAAACGGTAATGAGTGATTTATCTGATTTAGCTGATGTTTATTATGATGTTTTGGCGTTTTTCAGTCCAACTGGAATTAAATCATTATTTAAAAACTTCCCAGATTTTAAACAAAATGACACGAGAATAGCTGTTTTTGGAAGCACTACTCAAAAAGAAGCTTTAGAACATGGTTTAAGAATTGATATTCTTGCTCCAACACCAGAAACACCTTCTATGACAATGGCTCTTGAGCGCTATGTTGCAGAAGCTAACAAAGGAAAATAAAATTTTATTTATAGTTATCAAAAAAGCCCAACATCACTGTTGGGCTTTTTCTTTGTTTAGGTATAGTTTGTTTGTTATTTTATAATTGTGGTCCAGCATTTACTAAATTCTGACCTTCTGAATTATCTGTATACTGAACGAAGTTTTTAATGAATCTTCCTGCTAAATCTGTTGCTTTAGATTCCCATTCAGAAACATCTGCATAAGTATCTCTTGGATCTAAAATGGCTGGATTAACATCATGTAAAGAAGTTGGAACCTCAAAATTGAATGTTGGAATTACTTTAGTTTCCGCTTTCTCAATTGACCCATCAAGAATAGCGTCAATAATTGCACGAGTATCTTTTATAGAAATACGTTTTCCAGTTCCATTCCAACCAGTATTAACCATATAAGCAGTAGCATTGTGTTGCTCCATTTTTTTCACTAACTCTTCACCATACTTAGTTGGATGCAATGATAAAAATGCTTTTCCGAAACAAGCTGAAAAGGTTGGTTCTGGTTGTGTAACACCTCTTTCAGTTCCAGCTAACTTAGCCGTGAAACCTGATAAGAAATAATATTTAGTTTGCTCTGGAGTTAACTTAGAAACTGGAGGCATTACTCCAAATGCGTCTGCTGTTAAGAAAATCACTTTAGTGGCATGACCAGCTTTAGAAACTGGTTTTACAATATTGTGAATATGATTAATTGGATATGAAACACGAGTATTTTGTGTTACAGAACCATCTTTAAAATCAATTTTTCCGTTGGCATCAACTGTTACGTTTTCTAATAATGCATCTTTTTTGATGGCGCCAAAAATATCTGGCTCATTTTCTGCACTTAAATCGATGGTTTTTGCATAACATCCACCTTCAAAATTGAAAACCCCATCGTTATCCCAACCATGCTCATCGTCACCAATTAATTCACGTTTTGGATCTGTAGATAAAGTTGTTTTTCCTGTTCCAGACAATCCGAAGAAAACGGCTACATCGCCATCTTTTCCTTTATTTGCTGAACAGTGCATAGAAGCAATTCCTTGTAATGGTAAGTAGTAGTTCATCATTGAGAACAATCCTTTTTTCATCTCACCACCATACCAAGTTCCACCAATTAATTGTACTTTCTCAGTAAGGTTGAAAGCTACATAAACTTCAGAATTTAATCCATGAGCTGCGTAGTCTTTGAAACTAGTTTTTGAACCATTCATTACAATAAAATCAGGCTCACCAAAATTTTCAAGTTCTGCATCAGTTGGACGAATGAACATGTTTTTCACAAAATGTGCTTGCCATGCCACTTCCATAATGAAACGAACTTTCAAACGAGTATTTTCATTAGCTCCACAAAATGCATCTAATACAAATAATCTCTTTCCAGAAAGTTGATTAACAGTTGTTTCTTTAAGAGCATTCCAAGTTGTTTGAGAAATTGGTTTGTTATCGTTTACCGCTTTTTCAGAATTCCACCAAATTGTGTTTTCTGTTATGGCGTCTTTTACAATGTATTTATCTTTAGGCGAACGACCCGTGAATTCACCAGTCATTACGTTTACAGCTCCAAGTTCAGTCAATTGACCTTTTTCATAACCTTGTAAACTTGGACTTAATTCTTCATTATATAAAAATTCAAAAGATGGATTGTATATAATTTCTTGGACATTTTTGATTCCATATTGTTCTAACGAAATCGATTTCGTAGATTGGGCAGTATTCTCCATAAAATTGTATTGTGTTGCAATTAATAAATTGACTGCAAAGGTAAAAATTAATTATTACAACGTTGTAGTTTATTAAAAAATTATGATTTTTTCTTTAAAAAATGTAGTGAAAAAATGGCCCAAGCCATAATTAACAGCAAACCTCCTATTGGTGTGACAAACCCAATAACTTTAAAATTGAAAGCATTTAAACTATCAGTTGCCAACAAATAAATAGAACCCGAAAAGAAAATAATTCCTAAAATAGTAAGCACTAAAATTGTTTTTTTTGTTTTAAAACTCAAATGATTGTTTAATCCTAAAAACAGCAAAAACAAAGCATGATACATTTGATATTTTACTCCAGTTTCAAATGTAACCAATTGATCTACAGTTAAAACTTTCTTTAAAGCATGAGCTCCAAAAGCTCCTAAAATAATTGCTGTCATTCCAAAAAAACCTGCTGCCGAAAATATTTTCTTATCCATAATAATCGTTCTTAATAATTTTTAACAAAAATATCAGTTATATATGGAATGCTCAAGGATTTTTATGTTTTCCTTTAGATTTTAACAATTATAAAATTTTATATTTGTACCATAATTTTAAGAAATGAAAAAAGCAACATTTATTATCGCTACCCTATTGATTTTCTGTTCTTTTACAGCAGATACGAAAGTAGTTATTCCATCAGGTGAAAAATTAGTTTATGCTGGTTCTTATAATATGAGTGGATTGATGACACAATTGGCTCAAGTAACCATGTCAACAGAAACTCAGAATACTTCAAAAAACACTTATTTACATTTGAATTGCGAATTAGCAACGTTTAGCAAATGGGATAAATTTTTCAAAATCAGAGATATCTACGAAGCTTACGTAAACCCTACCACTTTAAAACCAAGTTTATATAAAAGAAGTGTTGACGAAGGTGGTTACACTAAAAAAGAAAAATACGTTTTCAAAGGAAATTCTGTGACAAGCACCTCAAAAAAAAGGAATAATCCCGAAACAACTCGTACTTTCAATATTGGTACTTCGACTCTAGATGTAGTATCGTTACTTTATAAAGTAAGAACTATCGATTTTTCGAAAATGAAATCAGGACAAACTAAATCATTTACCATTGTTTTTGACGAAAAAGAAATTCCTGTTACATTGAAGTATATGGGAACAGAAAGCGTTAATGCTGGGAATCTTGGACAAAAAGAATGCTACAAATTATCTATTGGTGCAAAAACTAACAAGCTAAAAGGAACAGACAAAAACTTAATTTGGCTTACCGCCGATGCAAAAAAAGTTCCTGCGCTTATGAAATTTAGTATTCCTGTTGGAACAGGACAATTAGCATTAACTTCTGCAACTGGAATTTAATTACTGAAATAAATTCAGCATAAAATGAGAAAGACTTTATTAATTTTATCATTTGTATTTGTTATCTTGAGTATTGTTTTTACGATACTCCCATTTGATACTTTAGCCCTTTTACCAATTGGAGCTGCCTTGATTTTGATTTTTATAACTTTCAAAAAATCAGATGTCAATCAACGTAAACTTGTTAAATGGTTGTTTGCAATAACTTATATCTGTGCAATATTTGTATTGGGAAAAACCTATTTAGTAAAAGATGAAATAGAAAAAGACCAACAGTTTGAACAACAAAAAATAGAAAATAAACAAGAAGCAAAAAAGGAACTTGAAGATTTAGAAAAAGACCTTGAAGGTTTAGAATAAAATATCAAATTCTAAAATATAAATTCCAAATTCCAATTATAAATGTTGGGATTTGGAATTTTTTTTATTGGAATTTCTTTAGTTTTGTATCCAATTACAAACAAACCATGAGAAACATACTAATCATAGGAGCAGGTCGTTCGGCTTCTTCTTTAATTCAATATCTTTTAAACAAATCTGTTGAACAGAATCTTCATATAACAATTGGTGATTTATCTTTAGCATTGGCTCAAAGAAAAACCAACAACCATCCTAATGCAACAGCAATTCAATTGGATATCAACAATGAAGCACAACGTCATGCAGAAATTCAAAAAGCTGATATTGTAATTTCGATGTTACCTGCTCACATGCATATTGAGGTTGCTAAAGATTGTATTACTTTCAAAAAACACATGGTTACTGCATCTTATGTTTCAGATGCAATGCAAGGTTTGGATGCTGCTGCCAAAGAAAACGGATTGATTTTCATGAATGAAATTGGGCTTGACCCTGGAATTGACCACATGAGTGCCATGAAAGTTATTGATGAAATTCGTGAAAAAGGCGGAAAAATGATTTTATTCGAATCCTTCTGTGGTGGATTAGTTGCTCCAGAAAGCGACAATAATCTGTGGAATTACAAATTCACTTGGGCACCAAGAAACGTAGTTTTAGCAGGTCAAGGTGGCGCAGCAAAATTCATTCAAGAAGGTAAATATAAATACATTCCTTACAATAAATTGTTTCGTAGAACCGAGTTTTTATTAGTTGAAGGTTACGGAAAATTTGAAGGTTACGCCAACAGAGATTCTCTAAAATATAGAAGCGTTTATGGTCTAGACGATGTGTTAACTTTATATCGTGGAACCATAAGAAGAGTTGGTTTTTCAAAAGCTTGGAACATGTTTGTTCAACTTGGAATGACCGATGATACTTACGTAATGGAAAATTCTGAAACGATGAGTTTCCGTGAGTTTACCAATTCATTTTTACCTTATCATCCAACGGATTCTGTTGAAATTAAAATGCGTTTGGCTTTAAATATTGAGCAAGATGACATTATGTGGGACAAATTATTAGATTTAGATTTATTCAACCCAAACAAAATTGTTGGTTTAAAAAATGCCACTCCTGCACAAATTCTAGAACGCATCTTGAATGACAGTTGGACTTTACAACCCAACGACAAAGACATGATTGTAATGTACCATAAATTTGGTTACGAATTAGACGGAAAACAACAACAAATTGACTCTAAAATGGTTTGCATTGGCGACGATCAAACTTATACTGCCATGGCAAAAACAGTTGGTTTACCTGTAGCAATGGCAACTTTACAAATCTTAAACGGAAATATAAAAACGCCTGGAGTTCAATTACCAATTAGAAAAGAAGTTTACGAACCTATTTTGAAAGAATTAGAAGAATTTGGAGTAATTTTTAAAGAAACTGTAATGCCTTACATTGGTTATAATCCTGATAAATTGGCAACAACTAATTAATATTTGTTTTAATTTAAAACAAAATATATACTTTTGCTTTAAAATTATAACCAATGAAAATCAATCAACTTCAAATTGAAATTGACGGAATCGATAAAGAAATTCTTCGTTTCTTAATGGAAGATGCTCGAAAACCAATTTTGCAAATCGCTAATAAAATTGGAATTTCAGGCGCTGCCATTCACCAAAGATTGAAAAAACTAGAAGATGCTGGTGTGATTTCGGGTTCTAAATTTATTGTAAACAACAAAGTTTTAGGTTATAAAACGATGGCTTTTATTGGTGTTTACTTGGAAAAAGCGGCATCCAATGCTGAAGCTGTAAAAGAATTAAAAAAAATTCCTGAAGTTTTAGAATGTCATTACACGACAGGAAATTGGAGCATTTTAATCAAAATTATTTGTAGAGATAACGAACATTTAATGCAACTTTTGAATAAAAAAATCCAACCTATTGATGGTGTTTCTCGAACAGAAACTTTTATTTCATTGGAACAACAAATAGAAAGACAGATACAACTTTAGATATTAGATTTTAGATATATGAACCTCAACAAATTTTCAAAAGAAAACCTTACGATTGCTTTTTACACTATCTATATTTTGATAGCAGGTATTTGTTATGAACTTTTTCCTGGTGATGCAAAAACGCCTAATTTTGGTGTGCTTTTGTTCTATTTATTTGTTCCTATAAGTTTGATTTACTTTATGGTACATTTAGTTCGTCAATTGTATAGTGGTAAAAGTCATGTAAAATGCCTTATTATACATGGAGTTGTTTGGCTATCAATACTTATAATTTTATCAACCTTTGTAAAATAAAAAAATCCGTCTGTTATGACGGATTTTGTTTTATACTCGATTCAAATTATTCATCATTACTTCTACCCATAAAGATAGAAATGTAATACAATAATGTTCCTATCGAACCTATTGCAGCTACAACATAAGTTCTTGCTGCCCATTTTAGTGAATCTTCTGCTCCAGCATATTCCGCTTGGTTTACCATATTTTTGTTTTTCAACCATGCTAAAGCTCTATTACTTGCATCATATTCAACTGGTAACGTAATTATTGTAAACAAAGTTGTTGCAGAGAAAATCACAATTCCAACAAGTAATAATGATGGAAAAGTATTTACCATTAGTATTCCAGCAAGTAAAATCCATTGAACGATATTGGATGCAAAAGAAACAATTGGCACCAATTTAGAACGCAATTGCAACATACTATAAGCCGTTGCGTGTTGTATGGCGTGTCCACATTCGTGCGCAGCAACTGCAGCAGCAGCAGCATTTCTTTGATTATAAACTGACTCACTCAAGTTAACAGTTTTATCAGCTGGATTGTAATGATCCGTTAATTGTCCTGGTGTTGAAATTACTTTTACATCATAGATTCCGTTATCTGCTAGCATTTTTTCAGCAATTTCAGCACCAGACATTCCGTTTTGTAAATGCAATTTTGAATAAAACTCGAATTTGCTTTTCAATCGGTTGCTTACGAACCAACTCATTAGCATGATAATTCCAGCCAAAACCATATATCCCATTCCCATATTTTTATATTTAAAGTTTATAAAGTAATATCAAATTACAAGCCAAATTTAAAAAATGACAAGTTGACATTTATTATCTACAAATAGTTATAAACGCAATCAACTCACTAGCTTCATAATAAGTAAAAGAAATATTGACTATTTCATATCCTTCATTTACCTTTTTATCAAGAAAATGTTCTACTTCTTTAGCTAATTCTTCTTTCATTCCGCCAAAACCAGCAGTTTTCTTTAGAATGTGAACTTCGTGTTTTTTCATTGTACTTGTTTCTTACTTATACGTAAAAAATGAAAAATGTTACAAAATTCTACAATAAAGTAATCCCAAAAACTAAACGATTATTTCCTTGTTCCTTAACAGTGTTGTTCACATCGGCGTAATCTGATTTCCATTTTCCGTTTGTAAATGCAAATTCATAACCAACATTTAATCTCAGTTTGGTTGATTTATTATTAAAAAGATACAATGATGCTGATGGTCCTACAAAGAACAAATTATTTCTTAAAGACAGATTTCCAACATTATTGGCTGGTGTTAAATCGTTAAGATCAATAATGTTATTTTTAGTAAAAACGACTAATTCTCCTATTGTATTTGAAAGATTTAACCCTGTTGTGAAGGCAACTTTTTCTTTATTTATCAAATTGTAGTGAACTCTTAATCTTGTGGTAAAACCTGTATATCTATTTTCATTATTTCCGGCCTCAT
Source organism: Flavobacterium sp. (assembly GCF_044341265.1). Lineage (GTDB taxonomy): Bacteria > Bacteroidota > Bacteroidia > Flavobacteriales > Flavobacteriaceae > Flavobacterium. The sequence goes on along the minus strand of NZ_JBIISA010000004.1, from coordinate 58,865 downwards.
TTTTAGAATTTAAAAATCCAAAGTCAATGTCTCCAGAATATTTTTTTCCAAACAAGGTCATCCCAATAAAAAACTCTGGAGTAAAACTATTAACCTCAGGAAGTCCGGCAGCTTTTAGCTTTTTATCAATGCTTAACTCATCTTGAACTTGAGCATTTATTCCATAAGTGAAATAAAATTTTGCTTTATTAGGAGTTGTAGTTTCTTCCTTTTCCTGAGCAAATGACCAACTAACAAAAAATAATGCGATTAAAACTTTTAAATTTCTCATATATAGTTTGATTAATGTTATTTATTCAAAGCTACGAATCAGATTTTTTTTCTAATTCATTTTTAACTTTAAATTATAAATCATCTAACGTTTGTTTTCTCAAAACGAAAACAATAGATATAAAAAAACCGCAAATTCGCGAATTTCAATATAGTAATTTGCGAATTTGCGGTAAATAATAATTAAAAAATTATCCAACCAAGTTAATCACTTTTCCAGGAACGATGATTACTTTATTTGGAGTTCTTCCATCTAATTGTTTTATGGTACGTTCGTCTGCCATTACAATTTCTTGAATTTGAGGAACGGTTAAATCTAAAGGTAATTTAATCGTGAAACGCATTTTACCATTAAACGAAACTGGATATTCTTTTTCAGATTCTACTAAATATTTTTCTTCACAAATTGGAAAAGCTACAGTTGAAACCGAACCTTCATGACCTAATTGACTCCATAATTCTTCAGCAATATGTGGTGCATACGGCGAAACCAAAATCGCTAATGGTTCTAAAATTGCTCTGTGGTTACATTTCATTTGAGCCAATTCGTTTACACAAATCATAAACTGTGAAACCGATGTATTGAACGAGAAATTCTCGATGTCTTCGGTAACTTTTTTGATGGTTTTATGTAAGGATTTGTACATGTCTGCTGTTGGTCCGTCGTTGGTTACATTCAAACCTGTGTTGTCATCAAAATACAAACGCCATAGTTTTTTCAAGAAACCAGAAACTCCTGTAATTCCAGCAGTATTCCAAGGTTTTGCTTGTTCCAATGGACCTAAAAACATTTCATACAAACGTAAAGTATCCGCACCATAATCATTACAAATATCATCTGGGTTGACAACATTGTATTTGGATTTTGACATTTTTTCTACTTCGCGATGAACTGTATAAGTGTTTTCGTTATTTAAAGTAACAGGTGTGATTTCTGGATTATATACTAATCCATTATCTAAAACAAACGTTGTGTTTTTAAATTCTGGTCTCGATTTTTTAAATAATTCAATATCTAATTCATTTGAAGAATTTACAAGGTTAACATCAACATGAATTGCTTGCATTAATACATCTTCAGGCTTAACATCTTTATCCTTATAAACATATTTATTATTCTCATCAATTTCAATAACGAAAGCTTTTTTATTGTTTATAGGTAGAATTTCATCGAATATATTTTTTGGTACTATTTGATTAAATTTAGATAATCTATAAACAAAAGCACTCATTCCCAAAATCATTCCTTGATTAATCAATTTTTTGAATGGTTCTTCTGTTGGTGCGTATCCTCTGTCTTTTAGGAATTTGTTCCAAAAACGAGAATATAATAAATGTCCAGTTGCGTGTTCGCTTCCACCAATATATAAATCTACGTTTTCCCAATATTTTAGTGCATCGGCTGAGGCAAATTCGTTTTCATTATGCGCATCCATATAACGCATCCAATACCACGAACTTCCTGCCCAACCTGGCATAGTGTTCAATTCTAAAGGAAAAATCGTTTTGTTATCGATCAAATCATTACCAACAACTAAACAATTCACACTATCCCAAGCCCAAGTTGTTGCGTTTCCTAATGGCGGTTGTCCGTCTTCGGTTGGCAAATATTTTTCAACTTCTGGCAATACAATTGGTAAATGTTTGGCATCAATCATTTGTGGCAATCCGTTCACATAATACACTGGAAACGGTTCACCCCAATATCTTTGACGAGAGAAAACAGCATCACGCAAACGGTAATTGGTTTTGCCTTTTCCTTGTCCGATTTTTTCTAATTCTTCGATGATTTTTTTCGTTCCATCTTTGTAACCCAATCCATTTAAGAAATCAGAATTTACTAATTCGAAACCGCCTTTTTCACCATAAGCCGCTTCAGAAATATCTTGATTGAAAATGTTTTTAATTTCTGGCATTCCGTGAGTTCCTCTGAAGAAATTCGCGAAAGCATAATCACGTTCGTCACCACATGGAACCGCCATAACTGCGCCTGTTCCGTAACCAGCCAAAACGTAATCGCCAATCCAAACTGGAATTGGTTCTTTAGTAAATGGATGTTCAGCAAACGCACCAGTGAAAACTCCTGAAATGGTTTTTACATCGGCCATTCTTTCTCTTTCTGAACGTTTTGCAGTGGCTTCCACATAAGCCTCAACCGCAGCTTTTTGTTCTGGCGTTGTAATTTGTGAAACCAATTCGTGTTCTGGGGCCAAAGTCATGAATGTTACTCCAAAAATGGTATCAGGACGAGTTGTGAAAACTGAAATTAATTTATCTGAATCTTTCAATTTGAAATCAACAGAAGCGCCAACTGATTTTCCTATCCAGTTCCTTTGTGATTCTTTTATCGATTCACTCCAATCTATGGTTTCTAAACCTTGCAATAATCTTTCGGCGTAAGCTGAAATTCGCATCGACCATTGCGTCATTTTTTTACGAATAACTGGATGACCACCACGTTCAGAAACACCGTTTACGATTTCGTCATTTGCCAAAACAGTTCCTAATGCTGGACACCAGTTTACTTCGGTTTCAGCCAAATAGGTTAATCTGTATTGTAAAAGAATTTTTTGTTGTTCTTCAGATGAAAAAGCATTCCATTCAGTAGCTGAAAACGATGCAATGTTATCATCACAAACTGCATTTACTTTAGCGTTTCCTTCATTTGAAAACAAAGTAATTAAAGTTGCGATATCTTCTGCTTTATCTGTATTTTTATTGTACCAAGAATTAAACAATTGAATGAAAATCCATTGCGTGTGTTTGTAATAATCGGCATTTGAAGTGCGCACTTCTCTACTCCAATCGAATGAAAATCCAATTTTATCTAATTGTTCACGGTAACGCGCAATGTTTTCTTTGGTGGTTGTATCTGGATGTTGCCCAGTTTGGATAGCATATTGTTCTGCTGGTAAACCAAACGAATCATATCCTTGTGGATGCAACACGTTAAAACCTTTGTGACGTTTGAATCGAGCAACAATATCGGATGCAATATAACCTAGCGGATGCCCAACGTGTAATCCTGCTCCTGATGGATAAGGAAACATGTCCAAAACGTAATATTTTGGCTTTTCGCTGTTATTTGATGCAGCAAAAGTTTGGTTTTCTGCCCAGTATTGTTGCCATTTGGCTTCGATTTGTTCGTGAAAGTATTTCATTCGTCCTTTTTACATTAAAATTTTAGCGGCGATAAACATTGCTATTGTAAGAATTTACTTTGTTAATTTTTTTACTTAAAACCTTGAAAGTTAATCGAAAGTTAATGTCTACGCTAATTGGCCACAAATTTACATTTATTGTACTAAACTCAAAACTTTAAACGTTATAAACTATGAATAAACAAATTCTTTATTATTTTTACGGCTTAAATTACAATGTATGTCATCAAATTTCGATAAATTTCAAAAAAGAAGAGTAATCACTTCCTATGTTTCAGTTGTGATGAGTGTGTTTTTAGTATTATTTTTACTAGGAATGCTTGGTCTTTTCATTATCAATTCTAAACGTTTATCAGACAACTTTAAAGAAGATATTGTAATGACTGTTTTCTTTAAAAACGAAGCCAACGACACTATTTTCAAGCAATTTGAAGCTGAAATGAAGGCAGGAAAATTCGCTAAAGACTACAAATATGTTTCAAAAGAAACTGCAGCCAAACAACATAAAGAAGTAATTGGAGAAGATTTTATGCAATTTCTTGGAGTAAATCCATTGCAAAACTCCTATGATATTCACCTAAAAGCAGATTATGTAACCAATCCTGGTTTCTCTAAAGTGGAAAGTCAAATTCGTAAAAATCCTTTGGTTGCTGATGTAGTTTATGACAAACAATTAATCACATTAGTAAATGATAACGTAAAAACCATTAGTATGTGGGTTTTAATTGTAAGTGGTGTTTTTGCTTTTATTTCTGTTTTACTAATTAATAGTTCGATGCGTCTTTCTATTTATGCCAACAGATTCATCATTAAAACTATGCAGATGGTTGGTGCAACAAAATCATTTATTAGAAAACCATTTGTAAAAAGAAGCATTATTTTAGGAATTATTGGAGCTGCTTTGGCTGTATTAGCATTACTTGGAGTTCTTTTATATGTATCAACAAACTATCCTGCATTGGATATTTTTAAAGATATTGAATTAACTATTGTGGTTTTATTGGGAGTTTTAGTTCTTGGAGTTTTAATAACTTGGATAAGTACTCACTTTGCAACACAACGTTTCTTAAATTTAAGAACTGACGACCTATATTAGTATTCAGTGTTCAGAAATCAGTATTCAGAAATCAGTATTCAGATAAAAATAAAAACAACTTTCAGTACTAGTATTGAAATAAATTCAGCATAAATGAAAAATAACGAACAAAAACCAGATTTTCTTTTTGATCAAATCAACTATAAATTTCTTTTAATTGGAATTGCAGTTATTGCCTTAGGATTTATATTAATGTCTGGTGGCGGAAGCACTGATCCAAAAGTTTTTAATGAAGATGTATTTAGTTTCAGAAGAATTAGATTGGCTCCAACAGTGGTGTTAATTGGTTTTGGAATTACAATTTATTCTATTTTCAAAAATCCTAAGTCTAGTAAATAGTGAATAATAATCAGTGAATAGTTTTATAATTCTATTTACTAATTACTTTTTACTTATCACTCATCACTAATTACTGAAAAATGGATTTACTTCAAGCAATTATTATTGCAATAGTAGAAGGATTAACAGAATATTTACCTGTATCTTCAACTGCTCACATGATTTTTACAAGTTCTTTCTTTGGTATTCAAGAAGATGATTTTGTAAAATTATTTCAAGTTTCAATTCAATTTGGAGCCATTCTAGCAGTTGTAGTTTTGTATTGGAAAAAGTTTTTTGACTTTACAAAAATCAATTTCTATATCAAATTGGCTTGTGCTGTAATTCCTGCTTTAGTTTTAGGAAAAATATTTGATGATAAAATTGATGCCGTTCTAGGAAATCCAATTCCAATTGCTATAGTTTTAATCCTTGGCGGAATTGTTCTCCTATTTATTGATGGACGATTTAATAATCCAACTGTTGCTAACGAAGAAGATATTACAATCAAAAAAGCCGTAACTATTGGTTTTTGGCAATGTTTAGCGATGATGCCAGGAACAAGTCGTTCTGCAGCTTCTATAATTGGTGGAATGCAACAAGGATTAACAAGAGAAACGGCTGCTGAATTTTCGTTTTTTCTTGCAGTTCCAACGATGTTGGCGGTTACTACTTACTCGCTTTTCCTTAAAACTTATGAAGTTTCACAATTAAAAGGATATGAATTGTTAACCCAATCAAGTGAGAATTTAAAATTGTTTCTGATAGGAAATATTGTTGCCTTTGTTGTTGCAGTAATTGCCATAAAATTCTTCATCGGAATCATTAAAAAATATGGTTTTAAACCTTGGGGTTACTACAGAATTATTGCTGGAATTATTTTATTGACTTATTTTTCTTTAAACAAATAAAATTTGAAAACAGCCGAAGATTTTCTTGAAGGTCAAATTCTTTTAATTGACAAGCCGTTAACTTGGAGTTCGTTTCAAGCGGTGAATAAATTGAAATACATTTTAAAAAGAAAATACGATTTACCTAAAAAATTCAAAATAGGTCATGCTGGTACTTTAGACCCTTTGGCGACAGGTTTATTAATTATTTGCACTGGAAAATTCACCAAGAAAATTACAGAAATTCAAGCGCAAGCTAAAGAGTATACAGGAACAATTACCGTTGGAGCAACAACACCAAGTTACGATTTAGAAACTGAAGTTGATGCAACTTTTCCAACCGAGCATATTTCGGAAGCCTTAATTCTAGAAACAACCAAACAATTTCTTGGAGAAATAGACCAAAAACCACCTGTTTTTTCTGCTATCAAGAAAGATGGAAAACGATTATACGAACACGCTCGTGCTGGAGAAGAAGTTGAAATTGCCTCAAGAAAAACAACAATTCACGAGTTTGAAATTACCAGAATTGCACTACCAGAAATAGATTTTAGAGTGAAATGCAGTAAAGGAACTTACATTCGCTCCTTAGCTTTTGATTTTGGAATTGCACTTAATTCAGGAGCGCATTTAACAGCTTTGCGTAGAACAAAAATTGGTGATTACGATGTTATGAATGGTGTTTCGCCCGAAGCATTTGAAAAATAATTTATGAGAAAAATATTCTTTTTCCTTTTTACTTTTTTGTCAATAACCACTTTTTCACAAACAAAAAAAGACACTTTAACTGACAAGAAAAGTCATCTAGAATCTTACTTAGAACAAGAGAAATCAAAACCATTAAGTGAAAATGGTCAATTTTTTATTTTTGACATAAGTGTTCCTTTCAGAGGAAATGAAACCTATGGTGAAATTGATGAAAATGGAAATCGAAGTGATTACTGGTTTCTTCCTGATGGAATTGGAGCAAAATTTGGCTACGGAATTCATTTCAGCGAATGGATTGGACTGAGTTTGAACACCGGATTTGATGTCGTTGCTCAACAAAAACTATTCAGCGTTCCTATTTATGCTTCCATAGTTTTAACACCAAGAATTAATGACGACGTTTCTTTATTATTTCAATATGGTTTCGGAAAATCTTTCGCAATTGGACGCGGTAATCTCTCAGGTTACTATAACAAATTTAGAATTGGACTAGGAGGCGACATTATCATTTTTGCCGATGTTAGTGTCAATGGATTTGGAGTTCGAGATATTGAAGATACCGGAAGTATCAGTTTGGGATTGACCATTCCGGTATTTAATTAATATTTAACGTGAGTTCGACGTAAGCATATTAAAATTTTAGACACGAATTTCACGAATTTGCACGAATTTGCACGAATTAAAATTTTAACAATTAAATTTCACGAATTAAAATCTGATAAACCAGATTTATTGGTGTAATTTTCCATCTCTAATTCGTGTAAATTCGTGTAATTCGTGTAAAAAGTGAATGTTTCTTTGGTTTTTATATCGAACTCAGGTTATTTAACAAAGTAACTCCATAATTTCCTTTTGAGTAGAAATTCCTTTGTCTTGCAAATACCATTTTTGCAATTCAATTTTAGCGGTTTCATCAACTACGCCATGTTCTGCTTTGTAATCTAATATAAGTTGTTTTGCGCCACTTGGTCTTGGTCCAAAATCATTGATGACTTCATTCGTTTCCTTATTAATAATAATTAGCTTCGGAATGGATTTGGTTCCGTTCGTTAAAAACAAATTCATCAATTCCTCATTATCATCACGAAGTACAATTTTTAAATCAATTTTGTCTGAAACCTCAGCCATTTTATTAATAACCGGAAGAATTTGAGCTGCATCGCCACACCAACTTTCTGAAATTACTAACCAAATATATTCAGTAGACAACTGTTGCAAAAACAATTTTGCTTCATCAACAACTTGAATAGTTTTGTCTAATCGATGCAATCTTGCTTCGTTCAGTTGCGTGTAATGTATAAGATCTTCACGCTGTTCATGACCTGTAGTTTTATCTTCTTTAGCTAAATCAGTTACAAAATCTCTATATTCTTGGTAAGAGAAACTTTCTTTCAGACTTTCCTTTATAATTGAATTCATTTTAATTAAATTTATACTGCAAAATTAGCTTTATTTTTACAAATGAAATGAAACATTAATTACATTAAAAGATTATGGACTTTCAAACAAAATCAATTGGTTTAGCATTATCTGGCGGAGGTTCAAAAGGACTTGCCCATGCTGGTGCAATAAAGTTTCTAGAAGAACAAAAGATAAAACCATCACAAATTTCAGGAACAAGTGCTGGAGCAATTGTTGGTGCATTATATTCTTGGGGAAAAACACCAGAAGAGATTTTATCTTTTTTTAAATCCATTTATTTTTTTCATTGGAAACATTTTACAATAAAAAAACCTGGAATCATTGATTCAGAATCATTTAAAAATTATTTTGAAGAAATTTTTCAGAATGCTAAAATGAGTGATTTACCCATTCCAATGCATATTACGGCTACTGAAATGGTAAAAGGCAAACTTAAAATTTTCAATAACAACTCACGAATTGTTGATGCTGTACTTGCTTCATCTGCCTTTCCAGGCGTTATTTCTCCTTACATTGTTAATGGAAATTTATATAGTGATGGCGGCATTTTAAATCATTTTCCAACAGATATATTGCAAGGTCGTTGCGATTTTATGATTGGAGTTTATGTTAGCCCGATTCAAAAAATTGAAGCCAAAGACTTGAACTCTATCAAATCTGTTACTACTCGAGCTTTTGATTTACTCTCAGCAAATTCTAATTTTCAAAAGTTCAATAATTGCGATTGGATTATTGAACCTGAAGAATTGGTCAATTTCAGCACTTTTGAAACCAGTAAAACTAAAATGGATAAGATATTTGAAATTGGGTATCAAGCTGCAAAAAATTCATTTGAACAAATGAAGGATAATTTTTAATTTGCTATTTCATAAAATCATATAATAACTATATTTGCACTAGAAATACACAACCTTGTTCAAAATAAATAACTACTAATGAAATACAAAAGAATACTTCTAAAACTGAGTGGTGAGGCATTAATGGGTGAAAGACAATATGGAATCGACCCAAAAATTTTAGCCGAATATGCTAATGAAATTAAGCAAATTCACGACAAAGGTGTAGAAATTGCAATAGTTATTGGAGGTGGAAATATCTTTAGAGGTGTTGCCGGAGCAAGTAACGGAATGGACAGAGTGCAAGGTGATTATATGGGAATGCTAGCAACTGTTATAAATGGAATGGCACTTCAAGGAGCTTTGGAAGATAAAGGAATGTTAACTCGATTACAAACCGCTTTAAAAATTGAAGCCATAGCAGAACCTTATATTAAGAGAAGAGCTGTTCGTCACCTAGAAAAAGGAAGAATTGTTATTTTTGGTGCTGGAACAGGAAACCCTTATTTTACAACAGATACGGCTGCTGTTTTACGTGGTGTTGAAGTTCATGCCGATGTAATTTTGAAAGGAACAAGAGTTGATGGTGTTTACACGGCCGATCCAGAAAAAGATAAATCTGCTGTAAAATTTGATTACATTTCTTTTGAAGATGTGTTAAAAAAAGGATTGAACGTAATGGACACAACAGCTTTTACTTTAAGTCAAGAAAACAAATTGCCAATCGTGGTATTTGATATGAACAAAAAAGGAAACTTACTAAAAATCTGTGAAGGCGAAAATGTTGGAACAGTAGTAAATATATAATTAGAAAACTTTTAGAATAAAATCTGAAATACAATGGAAGAAATTGACTTTATAATTGATGAAGCTAAAGAAGCAATGAATGGTTCTGTAGCACACTTAGAAAAATCTTTTTTAAATATTAGAGCTGGAAAGGCTTCGCCACAGATGTTGGGTAGCGTTTTTGTTGACTATTATGGTTCACAAACACCTCTTTCTCAAATTGCAAATGTGAATGTTCCTGATGCAAGAACTATTACTATTCAACCTTACGAAAAAAGCATGTTACAACCTATTGAAAAAGCAATTATGATTGCCAATTTAGGTTTTAACCCAATGAATAATGGTGATTTAATCATCATCAGTGTTCCGCCACTTACTGAAGAGCGTCGTCGTGATTTAGTAAAGCAAGCAAAACACGAAGCTGAAGAAGCAAAAATTGGTATTCGTAACCATAGAAAAGATGCCAATACAGATATCAAAAAACAAGAAAAAGAAGGCGTTTCAGAGGATGTTTGTAAAGTAGCGGAAGAAACTATCCAAAAACTAACCGATAGTTTTATTAAAAAAGTAGAAGAGCATTTAGTTCAAAAAGAAGCTGAAATAATGAAAGTATAATTTTCGTTAAATGTATATTAAAATCCGTTCGATAGTTCGAGCGGATTTTTTTATTCCTACATTTGTCATAATTCTTTTACACGATTTAAACAAAATCATCTTAATGAGAAAATTTTGGATTTTTCTATTTATTCTTTTTTGCAATTATGCTATTTCGCAAAAAATAATGCAAGGTCAAGTAATTGATTATGATACTACTGTCCCAATTGCTTTTGCAAAAATCACTCACAATAACAAAACTATTTCATCCAATTGGGAAGGTAAATTTACTATCACTATAACCGACGATAAAAAACCAATAGTTGTAACGTACAAAGGATATTATGATAAAAATTATCATTTAACAGTTGGCGCCAAATTTCTAATTATAAAAATGGTAAATAATAATACCATGAAAGAGAAAGAAATTTTTTCGGAGAATCAAGTAAATCTTATCATCAAAAAAGTCATTGAAAACAAGAAAAGCAATCAACCTGAAAAAGCTTTAAATACTTTTGAATATAAAAATTACGAACACTTATTGGTAACTGCAAATCCAGATTCTATTTCCAGTAAAATTGACACACTTTACAAAAAATCACTTTTTGGAAGAAAGAAAATGCAATTTGATTCTACCAATTATAAATTCAAAAAACTAGTAGAAAACCAACATATTTATCAAACTGAGAAGGTAAATTTATTACAACACAACAATTCTGGCACCAAAGAAACCTTGATAGCTTCAAGAATGGCTGGATTCAAAAAACCGCTTTATGAATATTTGGGATTGAACTTAGTTTCTTATTCATTATACGAAAACAGCTTAGACATTCTTGAAATTCCTATTCGAAATCCAATTTCTAGTTATGGTAGAAAATTATTTGTTTTCAAAATTATTGATACTGTAAAAATTCATGATAGAACGGTTTACAGAATTTATTTTCAACCTAAAAAATTAAATTCTAATAAATTAAGAGGATTACTTTTTGTTGATGCTGAAAATTTCGCCATTGCAAAAGCATTTTACAGAATTTACGGAATTGTGAATATTAATGCTACTTACACCTTTAATTATCTAAAAGATCATAAAGTTTGGTTTCCAGAAAAAAGGAAATTTATCGTTGTAAAAGGAAACAATAGTGAAGATTTAAAAATATTTGGTGGTACCATTAAATTCAATTCTAGTATCGAAGGTTTGCAAAAAGATGCTTCCGACCAAATGTATCTCAAACTAGAATCTACACCATACGATGTAAAAATAAATGAAGCCGTTTCCTTCAAAACACCAAGTATCAAGATTGATGTTCCAGAAGCCAGTATGTCTAAGCCAGACTCCTATTGGGTGTCTTTAAAAAAGGACACTTTAGACAGAAGAAAATTGCGTACTTATACCAATCTAGATAGTTTATCTGTAGCTGAAAACATTGAACAAAAAATCTTTTTAGGTAAAAAAATAATCAATGGTTATGTTCCTGTAAGTTTTGTAGATATCGACTTAAAAACGTTGATAAAATTCAACAATTATGAAGGTTTTAGATTAGGAATTGGAGGCGTTACAAACAATAAACTATCAGACAAATACAAAATCAGTGGCTACGTTGCTTACGGATTTAAAGATGATAAATTCAAATATGGTATAACTCCATCCTATTTATTACACAAAGAAACCAATACATGGATAAGCGCTTCTTATGTTGATGATTTAAATGAAATTGGTCAAATTCAGTTTGCTACTCAATCACGCCGATTTAGAATTTATGATCCGAGACCAATAAACATCTCTACTTTTTACAATAACAAGACCTATTCTTCTTTTATTGAAAGTAAGTATGTGCCGAAAACAGATATTTATTTTGGAATTGCACGAACAGAAATTCAACCACTTTTTGATTACACATACAACGTTGATAATAAATCGTATACCAATTTTAACTTCACAACAGCACAATTTGCAATACAATGGAATCCATTTAGCAATTATATGCAAACTTCGACAGGTAGATTAGAAATTGATAAACGTTTTCCAAAATTCTCATTTCAATTTACAAAATCATTTGAAAATATATTAGATAGTGATTTTGACTTTACAAAAATAGATTTGCGTATTAGTCACGAAATTCCTTTCCTTTCTGGACAAAATACATCTTTAATTTTTCAAAGCGGATTTGCTTTTGGAAACGTTCCATTGACACATTTATATAGTATTGCGCCAAATAATTTAAATCGTGAAACATTGTTTAGACGAATCACCTTTGCCGGAAAAAACAGTTTTGAAACCATGTTTTTCAATGAATTTTTCTCAAGTAGTTATGTGAGTTTTCACGTAAAACACACTTTTAATAAAGTGAAATTAGCTTATAAAATAAAACCACTAATTTCTGTTGTAACACGAATGGCTTGGGGTGAAATGGACAAACCAGAACAACACATCGGTCTACAATACAAAACGTTGGAGCGAGGTTTTTTTGAAAGTGGCGTTGAAGTCAACCAAATTTTCAAAGGATTTGGATTAACCTTTTTTATGAGATATGGACCAAATGCTTTGCCAAAATTTGAAGATAATTTCGCTTTGAAATTGAGTTATGTTTTGGATTTAGGGTTTTAAGTAAATCACATTATGAAAATAAAAATTCATTCGTTTGATTGAATATTTATTATACTCAAAATCTTCTATTAATGGTTTATAATTTTTAAATCTGTGAAAATAACCATTTTCATATTTCTCAATTTTTAATAAATTTTCCTTTCCGTTTTTGCTAATATACTTTACTTTCAATGTGTCATCATATATTTCTACATTAGCAAATTCTCTTAAACTATCCTTTTCAATTTTAGCAAAAGCCGTTTGAGAACCTGCATAAACCCTGAAAGCATCAATGCAATTTAATTCTTTGTTATAACGTATGTTTGGAAAATTTTCTGAATTTTTGATAAATTTTAATTTTTCTTTTTCAAAAATAAATAATTTTCTAATTGTATTTGCTCCTCTTCCAGCAATTGAAGATTGAAAAGTAAAATCGTTAAATCCATCATTATTAAAATCTTCAATTTTTGGATCACAACTTAAAACGCCATCTTTTAAAAATTCTAACCTTTGAACTTTAATCCAATTTGTTCCTGCCTTTTTGTAAAGATTGATTTCTACATAAACACTATCGGGACTTCTGTATTTTTTTAAATTGATTTTAAATTTTCTTTTTAAACCAATTTCCGTGCTATCGGTAAAATTTTCTTCAAGCTCAATTTTTTGAACTTTTTCTACTTTTGATAGATTAATTAAAGATATTTTGTTCTCTTTTTTTCTTTCACTTTGACAATTAATCAAAGAAAATGACAAGAAAAGCAAAAATATATTTCTCATTTTTTTACTAATTTATTAATCTAAAAAAAACTCAATACTAAAAATTAATTTTTAATTCTATGGCTTAATAATCAAAACAGAAGGAATATTACTCAACCAAACGCTTTCTGAATCAACTAGATTTTTCCAACTTTCTAATGATATCATCATCATGTCTTGTTGCAAAAGAAAACCAGCTTTCATTTGACTTTCATCAATTATTGAGATTTTATCAGCATAAGAATTTTGAAGTGTATTAATTGCGTTTTCAATTACAAAATTATTTTTCACCTGATTATTAATGTCTAAAATGGTGATTTTTGTATCGTTATTATAAATCAACTTTTGCGAATATTCCATAAGAAAAGTATCATCTGAACCAAATATTGGAACAAAAACTTCGTCTACTTTTACTAAGTCTTTATCAATTAAAATTCCAAGTGGTTTTTTAGTTTTTGAAATCACTAAACGTGTTCTATCATCAAAAGGAGAATTTTCAAACAAACCTTCTTTTCCAGTGAATTTGTCTAACAACCTATCCGGATTGATAATTCTGGTTGTAAAACCAAGTACTTTTCCAAGAAACGAACCTTCAAAAATTGATTTCCCTAAACCAACCAAAACCAAATCATATTCACCTCTTACAGCAATATCTGCAATGTCAGTTTCAATATCAATGGTTGATTTGAATATTGTAGTCAACTTTTGATTTAAAACTTCAGATTCTTCCAAAATGGGTTCAAAAGTTTCTTTTTCATATTCCTCAAGATTATAAGAATGAACTTCATCACTCAAAGACAAGTGCAGAGCAGTAACGTTGCAATTCTCTTTCTGTTTTTTTATAAAACTATTGGCCAAACGCAATAATGATTTTCCTTTTTCATTGTTTCCAAAAGATATCAAAATCTTAAAACTACTATTACTAATTTCTTTAGGAATAATAACTTCTCTTCGCTTGAAAAAATAATTAATAATATCAATTGCTGGACCAGTCATGAAAGTTGTTACCAAAGCCATGATGACCATCATTGTAAAAACTTCAGCAGAAAGAACTCCTAAATCATAACCAATATTAAGAACAACCAATTCCATCAATCCTCGAGTATTCATCAAAGCTCCAATGGTCAAACTATCACGCCAATTTTGTCCAACAAATTTTGCTGCTAAAGCACTTCCAACAAACTTTCCTACAACAGCAACAAGAATAATCCATCCTGTAATTTTCCACAAATAAGGATCGTTTATCAAACCAATTTGGGTTCGTAAACCTGTGAACACAAAGAACAACGGAAGAAGTAAAATCAAAGCTACATCTTCAACTTTTTCTATAAAAATCTTTCTAATATTGATAATATCTGGCATAATAGCTCCAGTCATGAAAGCACCAAAAAGTGCATGAATTCCAATAACTTCAGTTAAATACGATGAAATAATTAAAGTCAAAAGAAAAATAGCTACAACAGGTTTGCTCAAATTATCTCTTTTCGCATATAAATCTCCAATTTTTTTGAGGAATGGTTTTACCACAAAAAGCATCATCAAAACATAAACTGTTGCTAAAAGAATGATATAAAGTGAACTCATAAAAGTTCCTGCTTTTACAATTGCAATAACGGCTGCAAGTAAACACCAAGCGGTAATATCATCGGCTGCAGCACAAGTAATTACAATAGTTCCGAGTTTTGTTTTATGAATCCCTCTTTCTTGAACAATTCTTGCTAAAACTGGGAATGCCGTTATACTCATAGCAATTCCCATAAACAAACTAAACGACAAAAATTCTACTCCTTGTGGTGCGAATTTGTGATAGATAAAATAGGATAATCCAATTCCGAGTGCGAAAGGAAAAACAATACTTGCATGACTAATTACAACGGCTTCATTGGCTTTGTTTTTCAAAACATTCAAATCGAGTTCCATTCCTATGACGAACATGAAAAGAATTAATCCAATTTGGCTTAAAAACTGTAAATTTCCTAAAGATTCAACAGGAAAAAGCATGGCAGAATATTCTGGCATATACATTCCAACAACAGATGGACCTAGAAAAATTCCGGCAATAATTTCACCAATAACACTTGGTTGTCCAATTTTTCTGAAAATCCATCCAAAGAAACGAGCCACAATTATTATGGTGATAATTTGCAATAACAATATTGCTAAAGGATGTTTTAAGTTGTGTATTAGTGAATTTAGAAATTGACCAAAAAGGGAATCATTAGATGTTTTAGCTATTACATTTCTTCCTATTTCTAAAGATTTTCCTTTAGTAACAATCCAAAACATAAGTGCTATAAACCCTCCTGTTACACCAATATAAAATATTCCATTCTTAAATTTCCTCATTTTCCTCAAGCAACTTTTTTTACACTACAAATATGAGAAAACTTAATTGTAAAATTGTAAAATGATATAAAATTAATATAAAATTTACTTACAGAAGTTTAAGTCAAATTTCTACACAAAAGTATGATTTAGTTCTTTAATTTCAAGCACTTTTCACTACCTTTGCACTCGTTTTAAATTTTCAAATGAAAAAGTTATCAGGTATTGGTTTTTGGGAATTAATTGCCCGAATTATCCTTAGAAATAGAATTTTACTCTTGTGCTTAGTTGTATTAATTACAATTCTAATGGCTTTTCAATGGAAAGATTTGAAATTTACTCACACAGAAGCCAACTTAATTCCTGCTGATGACAAGGTAAATCTAGACTATAATAGCTTTCTAAAAAACTTTGGTGAAGAAGGAAATCTTATAGTCATTGCTACAAAAGATAAAAAATTATTTACTCCAGAAATTTATAAAAAATGGAGTGAATTAATGCATCAAATCAAATCCGATAAAGAAATTGAATTGGTAATCACCGTCGATAATCTTCAAAAACTTACCAAAAACGACTCATCACAAACATTTGAACTAAAACCTTTAGTTGATCAATCAAAAACGCTTGACGAAAATTATTTAAAACAAATCAAATCGGAATTGTTCAACAAAATGCCTTTTTATGAAGGTTTGTTATTCAACAAAAAGTCAGGTGCCATTCGTTCTGCGGTTTATTTAGATAAGAAAATTGTAAATACTATTGCTAGAAAAGAATATGTTTTACACAATCTGATTCCAAAATTAAATAAATTTAAAGAGGAGACAGGAATTGAATTGCATACCTCAGGAATGCCTTATATTAGAACATTAAACGCCAAAACCATAGTAGACGAAATTGGAATATTTATTGGAGCAGCTTTACTAATTACCTCCTTAATTTTCTTCTTTTTCTTCCGTTCGTTTAGAGCTACTTTAATTTCTTTGGTTATAGTAATTATCGGTGTAATGTGGTCTTTTGGAATCATTGCACTTATGGGTTATGAAATCACGGTTTTAACTGCTTTAGTTCCAACTTTAGTAATTGTAATTGGAATTCCGAATTGTATTTTCTTCATTAATAAATACCATCAAGAATATCAAAAACACGCTAATAAAGCCAAAGCACTTCAACGTGTAATTACAAAAACCGGAACGGCAACGTTGATGACTAACTTAACAACTGCGTTTGGTTTTGCAACTTTTATTGCAACAAATAATACTTTATTGTCAGAATTTGGAGTAGTAACATCAATAAATATCATTGCTATTTATCTGCTTTGTTTGATAATAATTCCAATTTTCTTTAGTTACATTCCTTCACCAATTCCTAGACATCTTGGACATTTAGAACGAGAATATTTGACTTCTTTCATGAATTGGATTGTTCGAACTGTAAAATTCAATCGTGTTGGAGTTTATGTAACCGCTGTAATTCTTTTAGTCTTTGGAATCATCGGAATTTATGAAATTCGAATTTCGGGAAGTATTATTGAGGACATGCCTAAAAAATCGGCTTTCTTTGACGACATTCGTTTCTTTGAAAAAGAATTTGATGGTGTAATGCCTTTGGAAATAATGATTGACACCAAAAAGAAAAATGGTGCTATGAAGTTAACCAATTTGCGAAGAATGGAAGATTTGGAAGAAACCATAACGGATATTCCAGAGCTTTCTAAACCGTTGTCAATTGTAAATGTTGCCAAAAGTTTCAACCAAGCTTATTACAACGGAAATCCAGATTTTTACACTTTGCCTTCTCCAAATGAAGAGTTTGCGTTGTTGCCTTATATCAAAAATTCTCTAAAAAATTCGAAAGACAATCAGTTGAAAAGTTATATTTCTGATGATGGAAGTGTAGCAAGAATCACGACCTTCATTAAAGATGAAAATGGTGAAAAGATGAAATCTATCGAGTCACAACTTAGAAATAAAATCAATAAAATATTTCCATCACCAAAATATGAAGTGATTATCACTGGAAAATCATTAGTTTTCCAAAAAGGAACTAAATATTTACTAGACAATTTATTATCATCATTATTGTTTGCATTTTTAATCACAGCAGGATTGGTAGCAATAATGTTCCGTTCGTTTAAAATGGTTTTGGTTTCTATTATTCCAAATTTATTACCACTTTTAATGACCGCAGGTTTGATGGGATTTTTAGGAATTCCTTTAAAACCATCAACAATATTAGTATTCGGAATTGCTTTCGGAATGTCAGTTGACGACACATTGCGATTCTTAGCTCAATATCGATTGGAACTTTCAAGAAACGATTGGAAGATAAAAAAATCGGTTTTCGCAACCTTTGATGATGCCGGAATAAGTATGTTTTATACATCAATCGTATTATTCTTTGGGTTTTCTGTATTCATGCTATCAAGTTTTGGTGGAACCATTGCTCTTGGTGGATTGGTTGCCTTGACACTTTTCTTCGGAATGTTGTCCAATTTAGTTTTACTGCCATCATTAGTATTAACTTTGAACAAAACATTGGCAAACGAACAAGAATTAAAAACTCCAATTATAGACATCTTAGAACACACTGACGAAGAATTGGACGAATTAGAAAAGAAAAATAATTAATTTATATTTGCAAAAGATATCTAATATCTAATATTTAAAATCTAATATTTATAATGAAACATACAAAAGTTAAAGACTTATTAAATAGTTCGAAAGCGAATTATGAAGTAAATGCAAAAGGTTGGGTTAGAACTTTTAGAAACAATCAATTTATAGCGTTGAACGATGGTTCGACAATTAATAATATTCAATGTGTTGTCGATTTTGAAAATACACCTGAAGAAACTTTAAAAAGAGTTACAACTGGTGCTGCAGTTTCAGTAATTGGCGAATTAGTAGAAAGCAAAGGTGCAGGTCAGAAATATGAAATTCAAGTTTCTAAATTAGAAATTTTAGGAGATTCAGATGCTGAGAAATTCCCAATGCAACCTAAGAAACACTCTTTAGAATTTCTTCGTGAAAACGCTCACTTAAGAGTTAGAACTAATGCTTTTGGAGCAATCATGAGAGTTCGTTCGGTTTTGGCTCATGCAGTTCATACTTATTTTCAAGAAAAAGGATTTGTGTATGTAAACACGCCAATTATTACAGGTTCTGATGCTGAAGGTGCAGGAGAAATGTTTAAAGTTACCGCTTTACCATTTGACAACACGCCAAGAACCGAAGATGGAAAAGTAAATTATAAAGAAGATTTCTTCGGAAAAGAGACTAATCTTACCGTTTCAGGTCAGTTAGAAGGTGAAACGTTTGCTATGGCATTAGGTCAGATTTATACTTTCGGACCTACTTTTAGAGCTGAAAATTCAAACACTTCACGTCACTTAGCAGAATTTTGGATGATCGAACCAGAAGTTGCTTTCAATGATTTGAACGACAATATGGATTTGGCAGAAGATTTTATCCAATACGTAATTAAATATACGATGGAGAAATGCCAAGACGATTTGAAGTTTTTAGAAGGTCGTTTGTTGGAAGAAGAAAAATCAAAACCACAAGCTGATAGAAGCGAAATGGCTTTGTTAGAAAAACTAAATTTCGTTTTAGAAAACAATTTCAAACGTGTTTCTTACACCGAGGCTATTGATATTTTAAGAGATTGTACTCCAAATAAAAAGAAAAAATTCAACTACATCATCAACGAATGGGGTGCAGATTTACAAAGTGAACACGAAAGATATTTAGTTGAAAAACACTTTAAATGTCCTGTAATTTTGTTTGATTATCCAGCCAATATTAAAGCATTTTACATGCGTTTGAACGAAGACGGAAAAACCGTTCGTGCCATGGATATTTTGTTCCCAGGAATTGGAGAAATCGTTGGTGGTTCTCAAAGAGAAGAACGCTACGATGTTTTAGTTGAAAAAATGAAAGCATTAGGAATTGACGAAGAAGAACTTTGGTGGTATTTAGATACTAGAAGATTCGGTTCGGCAGTTCACTCAGGTTTCGGATTAGGATTTGAAAGATTGGTATTATTTGTAACAGGAATGTCTAATATTAGAGACGTAATTCCTTTTCCAAGAACGCCACAAAACGCAGAGTTTTAATTGTTGTCTGTTATCAGTTGTCTGTTTTTAACCGACAACCCATAACCGACAACCGACAACAAAAATAAAAATGTTAAAGCAAAACTTACAATTCAAATTATCTCAAAAATTATCTCCTCAACAAATTCAGTTGATGAAGTTGATTCAATTGCCTACGTTGGCATTTGAGCAACGATTATTGGAGGAAATGAATGAGAATCCGGCATTAGAAACGGGTAAAGATGAAGAAGAAGTTTATGAAAAGGATGAACTTGACAACAATGACGAATATGATGATTATGAAGGAAGCGACAACATTGAAGCTGATGACATAAACATCGATGAATATTTGAGTGACGACGAAACACCAGACTACAAACTTCAATCAAATAATTATAGTGATGATGACGATGATCGCGAAAGTCCATTTGCTGCACCTGTAAGTTTTCATCAAGATTTAATTAATCAATTGAATACTTTTATACTTACTGATGAGCAAAGAGATATTGCTGAATTCCTTGTTGGGAGTATTGATGATGATGGTTATTTAAGACGTGACATTCAAGATATCGTTGACGATATGGCTTTTACTCAAGGTATTTATACTGATGAGAAAATGGTTGAGAAAATGTTGCACATCATTCACGAATTGGAGCCTGCAGGCGTTGGTGCGCGTGACTTACAAGAATGTTTGTTATTGCAATTGAAACATAAAACCCCAACAGAATATGTTGATTTAGCCATTGATATCATCGGAAATCAATTTGATGCTTTCACCAAAAAACATTACGACAAATTATTACAGAAATACGGAATTTCTCAAGATCATTTGAAGAAAACGATTCATGAAATTGAAAAATTAAATCCAAAACCAGGAGGTTCTTTTACAGGAAATAATAAAGTTACCGAAAATATTGTTCCTGATTTTGCCATCAGAATTAATGATGGTGAATTAGAATTAACTTTAAATGGACGAAATGCTCCATCATTGCACGTTTCAAAAGATTATCAAGAAATGATGCAAACGTATAAAGATTCTAGAGACAAATCGAATTCTCAAAAAGATGCCGTTCAGTTTATTAAGCAAAAATTAGATTCGGCTAAATGGTTTATTGACGCTATAAAACAACGTCAGGAAACACTATTTGTTACCATGAATGCCATTATGCATTTTCAACAAGAATATTTCCTTGATGGTGAAGAAACTTCAATGAAACCAATGATTTTGAAGGATATTGCTGATATGGTTGGTTTAGATATTTCAACTGTTTCTCGTGTTGCAAATAGCAAATATGTTGACACGCCTTATGGCACAAAATTGATAAAAGAATTCTTCTCTGAAGCCATGAAAAATGATCAAGGTGAAGATGTTTCTACTTTAGAAATCAAAAAAATTCTTCAAAACACCATTGAAGAAGAAGATAAAAGCAAACCACTTCCTGACGATCAATTGGCAGAAATTTTAAAGGAAAAAGGTTATCCAATTGCTAGAAGAACTATTGCAAAATATCGTGAGCAATTAGATATTCCTGTGGCTCGAATGAGAAAGAAGATTTAATTCAAAAAATCTTATATTTGTTTATCAAATAACTCATTTTGAAAAAAATACTTCCTTTTTTTTCGTACCTCTTCCATCCTATTTTCATTCCGATATTGGGAACGGTTTTTTATATACTTTTTGGAGGTAATTATTACATAACAGAACAATATTATTTGCTATTGCTTCAAGTAATTATAATTACATTTTTCCTTCCACTGTCTTTCTTTTATTTACTTAGAACTTTTGGAAAAGTAGACACCATAATGCTCTCTGACTTGTCGCAAAGAAAAATTCCGTTGTTAATGCAAATGATTTTAACTGCAGTTTTAATTCAGAAAAGTGTTACTATAGAACGTTTTCCGGAATTGTATTTTTTCTTTCTTGGAGGAATTGGCAGCACCTTTATTGCCTTCGCATTAATTTTTGTCAAAATCAAAGCAAGTATTCACATGATTGCAATGAGTGCTCTTAGTTTTTTTGTAATTGGATTGAGCATGCATAATGAGTTAAACATCATTTATACCATCGCATCATTGTTTTTAATAACAGGAATTGTTGCTTCATCGAGATTAGTAATGAAAGCTCATACAATAGAAGAATTAATTATAGGATATGCAGCAGGAATGCTTCCGCAGGTGCTTTTGTGGATACTATGGCTATAAAATATAAAATTGTAACCCAAGGTTAAAAGTGGTCATTTTTATATCTTCACCATTAATTTTTGCCGATTTATATATTGGACTTAATCCGTAATAAGCATAAAAATTCCAAGTATTCCAACCAGCTGCCATATAACAACCATATTGGAATTTATTCAAATCAGTATTAGACTTGTAAACTTTTGTTTGAACGTCATTCACAAATTTGTATCTATCACCAATTAAATAACTCAGTTTGAAACCAGTATAAATTCTCCAAAATCTATGAGAATCTGGTGTTGAAGAACGCCATCTAAATTCAATTGGTAAATCTAAATAATGTAGAGAAGTTTTATTCTTATCATAATAAATATCTGACGACAATATTTCATAAGTATTTTCAGTTTTACCAGCAACTTCTAATCTATTTTGATATAAATTATCGTTATAAATATTTAATGAATAACCTAATCCTGTTGCGATTGCAATGGTCCTATTTTTATTAATAGGCATGTCTCTCAAAAAACCAATACAGAAACCTGAAGAAAATTTATTTTGATTAATTCCGCTTAAATTTTTCAAACTGTTGTAAGTAAAATTCAAATAAAATTGATCTTCTCTGTATAAAGAATCTAACACCTTTTTTTCCACAACTTCTTCCTGCGCAAAAGCACTAATAAAGAAAAATAAAGTTATTATGGAAAAATAAAATCGCATAAACTGAGAATTATTTTGATTAGGATATAGAATTTGAAAACTTCCTTTAATTATTTTTTAGCAACTAAAATGGGATTCGAACTCTTCTTTAATTAATTTTTTCTAAAAATTTAAAAACTTCTTAGCAACTAAAATGGGATTCGAACTCCTGCTTTAATTAATTTTTTCTAAAAATTTAAAAAAACTTCTTAGCAACTAAAATGGGATTCGAACTCCTGCTTTAATTAATTTTTTCTAAAAATTTAAAAAAACTTCTTAGCAACTAAAATGGGATTCGAACTCCTGCTTTAATTAATTTTTTCTAAAAATTTAAAAAAACATCTTAGCAGAGAGGATGGGATTTGAACTTGCTTAATAAACCCCGATAAATAAGCCTCTCAATTAAAACACATTCAAAGTACCCCGAATTATACCCCTTACAAATTAAATCGTTTTGTACCCGTTTGATGTTCTAAAGATAAGGTTTTTAATTATTATAAAAAAATATTAAATAACAAATCGTATCATTTTTTATACTAGTTACTATAAGTCAAACTGATTTAAACACTCGAATTAAGCACTTTAGCTAACCAATAATGCAACTTAAAACTTCGTCTTTTTTAAGACCTGAAAACTCACAAAATTCATCAATAGAAACAAGTTGATGAGATTCCTTGTTAAGACTAACTTTTATTTTCAACAAGTAAACCCTAGCTTGTCTATAAGTTTTACCAGTAATGCGTTGAACATCTTTTGGATATATACAAACCCTAATATTCCTAACAGACACTTTTATACATTTAATACTCTATCCATACCTTTAGTATAGCTTTGAGTATAAGATTCATCATTACAAATCTAGACATTTTTGTTGATTAAAATTGATTATTAGCATCAATTATGTACCATTTTTTACATCTCTATTTTGAAAGAGCTTGTTTTTAATAAATCTTTGTAGAGATCATTTTAAAAGTTGCAACAATTTAATTGATTAAATGAGATGTGAGAGAGTATGTATATACTCTAAATGTAGAACGAAAAATTTAAAATTATGGCTAGACAGAAAGGCATAATTAAATTAAAAGGTACTATCGGAGATATTACTTTTTACAAAACGCAAGATGGTCATTTAGCAAGAGAAAAAGGCGGTATTGACGCTAGTAGAATTGCCAGTGACCCTGCGTTTCAGAGAACTCGTGAGAATGGCTCTGAGTTTGGAAGAGCTGGGAAGGCTGGAAAGCTATTGAGAACTGCTTTACGACCATTACTTATCAATTCTGCAGATGGAAGAATGGTAAGTCGATTGACACAGGCTATGGTTAAGGTGCTTCAAGCTGATTTGACTAGTGTTCGTGGTTTGAGAAATGTGATTGATGGAGAAGCTGAATTGCTATTTGGTTTTGAATTCAATATTCGTGGTAAGTTGGGCACTACCTTGTTTGCTCCTTTTGTAGCTGCTATTGATCGTGTTGCTGGTTCAATTACTGTTGATTTGGCTTCTTTTATTCCTGCGAATATGATTGCTGCACCTAGTGGAACTACTCACTACAAGATTATTTCTGGCGGTGCTGAAGTAGATTTTGAAGCTGAGACTTTTGTTTTGGATACTTCAGAAACAGCAATTCTTCCATGGGATGCAACTGCGACAGCAGTTATTAACCATATCAACTCAGTTACTCCAGCAAGCACAAAACCTTTGTTTTTGGCTTTGGGAATTGAGTTTTATCAAGAGATTAATGGTCAAATGTATGCTCTTAAAAATGGTGCGTATAATCCGTTGTCAATTGCTAAAGTAGATAGTGGAGTTTAGTCTTTTGACAGACTTGGTAAAACAATAAGGTTAAAAAATGGTATTATTTTTAACTAGAACTTATTTCCCTGAAGGAACCAATGGTAAACTCGAATGCGAAGGTAAATTGATTTGTAAAACAATTGAATTACCCTGGAAGATGAACGAAACGAAGGTTTCCTGTATTCCGGAAGGGAAATATTTTATTAGAAAACGATACAGCGTAAAGTATAAATGGCATTTGGAGATTATGGATGTTAGTAATAGGAAGTTTATATTATTTCATCCAGCAAATAATGCTAAAAAAGAATTGCAAGGTTGTATTGCTCCTGTTACTAAACACTCAGGACCAGGTTTAGGTTTGATGTCAAGAAAGGCTTTTAAAAAGCTCAAAGACATTGTTTATAAGACTTTAAATCTTTCTGAGAATGTTCAATTAATTATTCAATCTTAACCGATTATGAAAAAAATAATCAATAGAGCTACGGCTCCTACACCAAAGTTTTTTAAAGTGCTTCGAACTGTTGGGTTGGCACTAGCAGCCGTTGGAGGAACTATTTTAACAGCTCCAATTGCTTTACCTGTCATTGTAACTACTATTGGTGGTTATGTTGCGGTAGCTGGAGGTGTTTTGTCGGTTGCAAGTCAGCTTACTACAACTGATGACAGCAAATAATCCCACATTAATGGGAACTGCTGGAGGTACATTTTTAAGTATTGTACCAAATCTTTCTTCTGATGATATTGCAAAAACAGTTATTTTAGCTACTGTTGGAGCCGTGGTCAGTTTTACGATTTCGTTACTGCTTAAAAGCCTAAATAAGAAGCACAAAAAATAAGTTTAACCCTAGTTGTGGTGACCTTTGGGTTAAACAAAATGAAAGCCAAGTCGTGAGATTTGGTTTTTTTTATAAAATAATATCACTTTTAAGCACATCATGTCACTTTTAAGATATTAAAATAAAATCAGCTTTCTTAATTTTGTAAAATAACGGTTTAAAATTTACATTATGAAAAAATTAGAATTGAATCAGATGGAGAATCTGGAAGGAGGATTAGCTTCATTAACCTCTTGTCAAAAATGGCTTATGTCACATGGTGAATTTACAGCAAGTGATGCTTGTGTTATTTGTTCTGCTGCTGGTGCTGCTGCTGGTGGTGCTGTTGTAGGCGGTCCTGCAGGAGCATTAACAGGTTGGGCTGCTGGTGCAATTGGAGCATTATTTACTTGTTAATTGCTAAAAAGGTCTATCTCTTTAGATAGACCTTAATATTATTTTTAGATGTTTAAAGAAATTTTAATAGCTAAGTTTAAGTTATATTTTAGAAATAACTTTGACCATAATTTTAAAAAAAAAATAAAGATTAACTATATGTTTATCTTTATCCCTTTTTATTTGTTTTTATTAAATAATGTTAGTGGGTTAGATTATTTTTTATATACTTTACTATGTTTTTTTTTATTAGTTTTAGGACTAGATTTTCACACTATATCTAATAAGTCAAATTTAAATTCTCTGATGCTTTTTGGTAACATACTATCTAAAAGAAAAAGTATTGAAATTAATTTGTCTACGGAATATTTGATTAAATTTATAATTCTTGTACCGATTTTATTGGTTACCTCTAATCGTTTGTTGACTATATTTATTAGTTCAATTTTTATTTTTATAAGTTTTTTTTTAAAAGAGCTTATTAGTAATAATACCATAAGCAAAAAAATATATTTTATTTTTTTCTTCATATATATTTTTTTCTTTTCAATATTTGGTGGGTTATTTGTAAAGAAAGAAGGAGATTATAATTTTTACGTTGAATATATTGAGGCTCATTATTTTCAAGTAATCTTATTGGTCGCTATAATTCATTCTATCCTAGCATTTTTATTATTAATTTTATATTTAAAAAAATTTCATAAAATTCCATCATGCGAATAGCAAATATATTATTCTTAAAAGAGATTAGAGAAGGAAAAATAATTGATATAATATTGATTTTTTTTTTAGTTTTATTTTCAGTTTTTAAGAATTCATTAATTCCTTATTCTTTAATCTACCTTGTTTTTATTAATAGAATTAATGCTTTGATATGGGACAATGAGAATGAAAAATATTTTTATTTACAATTTGAAAGTAAAAATCTTAAAAGAATAATTTCCGTGAAGCATTTTTTTCTATTCTTGGAATTTAATTTTATATACACAGTTGTTGTTACTTTTTTATCTATAACAGATCATGATTTTATTTTTAACAAAGAAAACTGGATTTTAATGAATTTGTTTATACAATTGAATCAAACTTTTGGAATTATCTATAATTTTTTTTTTATACAAAGTAAATTTTTTTTAGATTGGTTAATAAGATTAGTGTCTTTTACAGCAGTAAACCTTTTTTTTATTTTATTAATTTATTCTTTAAAAATGAGTTGCAAATTAATAGTTTTATTTTATTTAATATCTTTTTGTCTTCTATTTTGTGTGGCATTTTACTCAAAAAAAAAACTTATTAAAAAAATTACTAATACATACTTAAATGATTAAAGTTGCTAATTTAAATAAAGTATTTAATAAAAATAAAGTACTTGAAAATATTAATTTCACCATCAATAATAGTCAAATTGCTGTTATTTATGGGTTAAATGGCTCTGGCAAAACTACATTAATTAAATGTTTAGTAGGATTGTTAAAATCCGAAAACAATGGAATTGAATTTGATGGAATTAATAAATCTCAAATTAGTTTATATCTAGGTCACGAAATGTTAATTAACAGTCTCACAGCTTATGAATACTTGTATTTATCAGCAGTTTTAAAAAACATCTCACATTCTGATATTGAAAAAAAAATTCTTGAATTTTCAAAAATATTAAATTTTGAAAATTATTTAAATCAATACATTTCAAAATTATCTTTTGGCACTAAATCAAAAATACTCTTTACAGTTGCAACGATGAATAATCCAAAAGTTTTGATTATGGACGAACCATTCATAGGCATAGATTTAGTAACTCTTGAAAAATTAATGAAAGTTTTAGTTGAATTAAAAATTAATGGATGTACAATTTTGATTTCATCTAATCAAGTTGAATTTTTAGAAAGTATTATTGATAAAGTATTAATACTCAAGGATAATAAAATTTTGATTGACAAAACTATAGAAGATTTAAACATTCAAAATTTTAAACAATTATCAAATATGATTCTAACACATTTAAAATAATTGTTTAGTCTAAGAATTGAATTATGAAATTAACCACGAAAAACTATACTCTAATAATTATTTTAACAATAATTGCAATTATTACTATAAAATTAGGAAAATATTTATTGGATTTTGACAATATTATTTATAAATCTTTTTCATCTGAACTTTCAATAAAACAAATAGAAAGATTTTTATTTTTTCAAAAAAAGATTGAACTACTAAATTTTATTTTAATTCCAATAATATTTATGCTTAAAACATCAATTATTTCAAGTGTTTTAAGTATTGGTATGTTTTTTAACAATAATGATAATAGTTTTAAAAAAATTCTGAATATTGTTATAAAAGCAGAATTTATTTTTCTTCTTATGCCTATCTTAAAAATATTTTGGTTTTACTTTTTTCAAACCGATTATACACTTGAAGATATTCAGTATTTTTATCCTCTATCAGCATTAAATATTATTGGCTACAAAGAGCTTGACTCGTGGCTAATTTATCCCTTACAAACTTTAAATCTATTTGAAGTTGCATACATCATTTATTTATCTTATCAGATTGGCGATTTAACAAAAACTAATGCCGATAATGGATTGAAAATAGTTAGTTATAGTTATGTTCCTACATTACTACTGTGGGTCACTGTTATTATGTTTTTTACTTTAAATTATTCATAGCGTGGAAAGAACAAAGAAAATATTTATAGTTTTTTTTGTGGTGATAATTATTGCGCACATCATTTTATATTTTATTAAAGAGGAAAGTTTAACATCTTTTCTCTTTGGTGTTGCTTCCATGATTTGTATGATAATTAGTGTAATTATTTCTAATAAAAAAGAATAATGGATTTTAATTTTAAAATAAGCTCACACATTATTACTGTAATTGGTAGTGCTTTTTTAATGTTTAATTTAAAAATGCAATTTGCGGATACTATGTGGAATTATTTTTGTGCTTTAGAAATATTTATTTTTAATTTTCCTTTACTAATTAACTCATTAAAAGAGATTTTGAAAAATAAAAAAGTAAAAAGTAAGTATGGGAAAATATAAAAATATCATATTAATTTTTTGTGCCGTTATATTGTTGGTACTTCACGTTATCAAACATTTTTATTTTAAAGAAAAAGTATCAACATTAGTTTTAGGCTCAACAGCTATAGTTTTATTACTTATTCATTTACTTAGAAAATAAAGGAAGATGGAAATAATAGCGTTCTATAATTTTGTTATTGACAGTCAAAAAAAGACTATAGAAATGAAAAATAAGAAGGACTATAGCTATTTAATGAAGTTTGCTCAAATTATATGGACTATTAATGGGATTATAAATTTTTATTCTTATTACAAAACAGGAGATTCTTTTAAGCTCATATCAGGTTTTATAGGAATGTTATGGTTTCTGCTTTTTATTCTGGATCTTAATAAGTCTTACATTACAGAAATAGATTTTAATAGTATTCAAAGCATAGAATATAAAAAACGTCTCCTAGATAATGTTTTGATCATTAAACTTATAAACAATAAAAAAAGATTTATTCAAGTTGAAATAAATAAACAAAAAATGGAATTGATTGAGAGTGTTTTTAAAGAACATTCAATTAATTTTATAAATAAAACTACATGAAAAAACTACTTAAAATATTAATTCCAATACTTTTTATTGGTGCACTTGGTTATTTTGGTTATCAGATTTATTCTAAAATTCAGCACAAGAAAGAAGTAGCAGAGCATATAAAGACAATACCAAAGTTTGAGTATCAAAATATAAATGGCGATAATTTTACAAATGAAAATTTAAAAGAAGACATTGCAACACTTTTTATTTATTACAATAGCGAATGTGATTTTTGTAATGAAGAGGCAAAAATGATAAAACATAACATAGATATGTTTGCTGACTTTCAGTTATGTTTTATTTCATTTGAAAAAACTGAACAGATAAAAGAATTTGCCAATAAATATCAATTAAATACCTATGATAACGTTCATTTTTTATGTGATAGTAAGGTTACTTTCGCTGCTACCTTTGATGTTAAATCTATGCCATGCTTAGTGCTTTACAACAAAGATCAAAAACTTATTGAAAAAATAAAAGGACAAGTAAAGGCAGAAACAATTTTGAAAAAGCTAAATGCAGAATAATAGAATAATGACAATAAAACATATTGAAAAAACGCATACGCTACAACTTGACCAATCAGATTGTGGCGTTGCTTGTTTATTAAGTTTGGTGAAGCTTTATGGAGGAACAAATTCAATCGAGAAACTTCGCGAATTAAGCGGAACAACTAAACAAGGTACAACTATGCTTGGTTTGTATCAAGTAGCAAACAAAATTGGCTTTACTGCTGAAGGTTGCGAAGCTGATATAAACGCATTGATTGAACATAAACAGCCTGTTATTTTACACGTTCTAATTGAAAATCAGCTACAGCATTATGTTGTCTGTTATGAATATAATGAAGAAAAAGGCTTCTTAATTGGCGATCCTGGAAAAGGAGTATATTATCTAAATTCAAATGAATTAGAAAAAATTTGGGTTTCTAAAAGTTGTTTAACTCTTGAACCTAATGAAAGTTTTGTAAAAGCTGAAGAAGAAAAAAATTCACAAAAGAAATGGTTTCTAAATATCTTAAAAGAAGATTATAAGCTCCTTTGGATTTCGGTTTTATTGGGTGTTTTTGTTGCCGGTTTAGGATTGGCGATGTCTTTATTTTCACAAAAATTGATTGATGATATTTTACCATCTCATGATATTAAAAAACTAGTTTCGGGAATTGCTTTGTTAACGGTTTTGTTATTAGCAAGAGTCGGAATTTCTATTTTAAGAGAGTATTTCCTTTTACAACAATCTAAAGATTTTAATAACAGAATTAATAATCAATTTTTTTCTTCATTATTACATTTACCAAAACCCTTTTTTGATACAAGAAAAATTGGAGAATTAGTTGCACGATTAAATGATACGCAGAGAGTTCAAAGTGTTATTAAAATGTTGGCTAGTAGTCTAGTAATTGATGTCTTAGTTTCAATCATCTCATTAGTTTTTCTGTTCACTTATTCATGGAAATTAGGATTGATTTCTACCTTGAGTTTGCCTATTTATTTTTATATTATTTATAGAAGCAATAAGAAAATAATTAACTCTCAAAAAGAAGTAATGCAAAGTTATGCTTTTAATGAGAGTAATTATATCAACACAATTCAAGGAATCGCAACTATAAAAAATGATAATAAGTAGGAAGTTTTTAATAAGGTTAATGAACAAGTTTTCGCTAATTTTCAAGACAAAATATTTAACTTAGGAAAAATCAATATTACTTTATCTTGGCAATCTGGGTTTGCTAGTGTTTGTTTTTTAATAGGTGTTTTGATTTATACTTCTATTCAGGTCTTTAATAAAGAAATTAAACTAGGTGAATTGATGGCTATTTTGGGAATTGTAAGTTCTTTGATGCCGTCCATAGCTAACTTGGCATTGATATCTATTCCGATTAATGAAGCAAAAATTGCCTTTAATAGGATGTATGAATTTGCATCGATTGAAAAAGAAAAAGAAGATGGAAAGTCAATAAATGAGATTAATTCAATTTCAATTCAAAATCTTTCGTTTCGTTTTGCAGGAAGAAGTGAATTATTTAAAAGTATTAATTTAGAAATTCAAAAAGGAAAATTTACTGCCATAGTTGGAGAAAGCGGTAGTGGAAAAAGTACATTAGGACAAATTTTGCAGCGTTTTTATAATTTTGAGAACGGAAAGATTTGGATTAATGATCATTATCAACTGAATGATATTGAGTTAAAAAGTTATAGAAATTTAATTGGAGTTGTACCGCAAGATGTTACCATTTTTAATGAAAATGTGGTTGATAATATTTTACTAGGGCAAGAAGAGACATCTGAAAATATAGTTTCTTTTCTCACAGAGTTTGGTTTTGATGTTTACTTCAATCAATTGCCACAAGGTTTAGCAACTATTCTTGGAGAGGAAGGCATAAATTTAAGTGGCGGGCAAAAGCAAATTATTGCTCTAGCAAGGGTTTTGTATAAAAAGCCACAATTTCTAATTTTAGATGAAGCTACTTCTGCGATGGATAGAAATACAGAAAATTTCACAATGGATTTGTTTCAAAAAATTAAGCCAAGTTGCGCTATTTTCTTTATTTCACATAGACTAAATGCTTTAAAAAATATTGCTGATGTAGTTTATGTATTAGATAATAAAACAATTACTCATTTTGGCTCTCATAATCAATTGATGCAAACAGATAATTTTTATAGTGAATATTTTTTGAAATCATGAAGCCAGTTTAAACTGGCTTTTTTGATTTTAAACTTCTCCAAATTGATTAAGTACAACCTCAACAACTACAACTTCTGAATTATACCAATACAAATCGTTGTATTTTGCATAATCTAATGCTTTTGTTCTGCTATCAAAAGCTCCAAAGAAAACTCTTGATGCTTTTGACTTCCAACTATCGGTTTGAAATAATAAAAATACACTCATAGAATTGATTTTAAGGATTGAAAATAAATTATCTGTTACTGTAACGATGTACGATAACTCTACGCATATCGTTGATTAAATTTATATTTTCGTGAAATTGTTTTTCTTTTAAATCAAGTAATTTAAGAGCTGCAACATGCTTTAAATGTTCTTCGTGTTCTTCCATCATTACTTTAGATTTTGGAAAAAAATCCTTTTTAAAATCATTTAACCTTAAAAATGAAATTACTGAACCTACTAAATGTTGATGCCAAAATTTAGATTTCCAAAGACTGTATGCTACCCAGAAAACATTTTCGCAATTTTCATTACAATCGAATAAGATTACAAAGCTGTTCGTAAATGGTTCTTTTTGTGGTTTTCCGCTATTCATTCCTTTATTTAGAATAAAAAAATGTGGTTTTTGGTAAATGGTGTTCTTCTTGTGGGTTTTAACGATAAAATTCATCATGGCTTCGGCTTTAAAAAATTAAATTAATTTTCAATTTTTTGCAGTGTTTCTTATGAAATGCAGATGTGCCTCGCTACGCTCCGCCCATTAAATTTTTTCAAAAGAAAAAAAAGAAAAAAAGAAAGCCGTTAGTCTAGTGGAGGGTTTCAAAAAAGCAAGTTTTTCGAGTAAAATACTACCTGTTAAGGTGGAGATTTTATCCGAAACCCGGTAGGGCTTGAACTTGCTTTTTTGTATACCTGGAACTTATCTTTGCTCTCTTTTTTTATTTATTTTTTTTTGAAATATCAAATCATAATTGTTATGTAATCGGAGTTGAATCGGAAGAAGTTGTACTAATTGGGATTGTCTTTTGAAATAAGGTCGTCTTCTAAAGGGTATTGAATTTTAAAATAGGATAAATAACCAAAGGCAAATCAATTATAATACTTTTATCCTGTTTTAAAATTTAATACTCTTTAGTGGTTTTGTTTTTTGAGGATGCTTGTAAGTCAGTTGGCAGTCGCAGTGCTCAGTTTGCAGAAATTTATCTTATGAAAATGTGAAGCATATTCAAAAAAAATGCAAACACTTTCCTATTTTTTAATTTTTTTTATTGAAACTTCCTATCAAAGTTGTTGTTTAATCTGAGTTGAATCCGAGATTGTTGTGGTTTACGAGATTTGGAATTGAAAGTAGGTCGTCTTCTAAAGGGTATTGAATTTTAAAACAGGATAAATAACCAACGGCAAATCAACTACAATGCTTTTATCCTGTTTTAAAATTCAATACTCTTTAGTTGGTTTGTTTTTTGAGGATGCTTTGTGCGTCTATTGTAAACCGGATTTGTAAATCAGAAGAATATTTGTTTTGAAAATGGAAAGCATCTTCAAAAAACAATGCATTATACTACCGAGTGCGTAATGGCAGTAGCGCGAGCAAGTGTATTATTTTTTATTTGCTTATTGGGATGTTCTGATTGGTTTTATGATGGATTGATGCCTTACTAAAAGTGATTAGTAATTAGTGATTAGTGAATAGTTGTTTTGGAATGGGTTAAGGCATCAGGCCATCGTGAAACCAATTTACTGTGATGGTTCTGGCAAAAAAAAATAATACTCTTGCTGTCCTCTTTTGATTTTGTGGGTGTATAAAAATGCTTATTTCTTGATGTTGTTTTTAAATTCAAATGTTGTTAAGCATTTTTATACACTTACAAAAGCAATGCAAATACTATCCTATGTGAGCGCAAAGTATATAGAATAAAAGCCCAAAACTTTACAGATAAAAGAAAAAGAAAAAATTCAAAAACAGAGCTAAAAACACACACTGACGATTGGTGATGGCAGCGGTGAAGGATGGTCTTTTTTATTGCAGGCCGGTGCGAGGAAGCAATAAAAAAAGTTGTCCTGGAGCCGCTGCCTTGCGCGTTGGCCGTGCGGCTTTTTTACATAATGTTATTATAGGGCATTGAAAAACCAAAAAAACAATAAAAACGCTTTCAATGCCCTATAATGCAACATTATGTAAAGAAGCTTTGGGAAAAAAATTACTGGCATGAGTTGCGAAGCATACGTGTTATTGCACCAATAACCATGACAGTAATTTTTTTTGGAGCGTTGGGAAGGAGTGGCAACTGAAAACTAAAACAGGAATCTACCACTAAGCGAAAAAGTACGTTCACGTTATTATGAAATGAAATTAGTGAAATGAAGCAAACAAAGAATTGATGCTAGGAATACTTGGACTAGGAGCAATTTTTGTGCAGAAGAATGAGATAATGATTATGAAATATCAATCCCTTTTGGTTTTGGAAAATCTATTCCCAAATGGCCATATAAAGCTCTTACTTTGAAACGCCAACTTATTCGGGCTTCTATCCAAGTTTTACTACCTTCAAAAATCTTTATATTATCATGTGTATGTGTTGGAAATTTTGAAGAAGCCGTTATGTTGTCAAAGCTAATCAGTAGTTCAAGGTTGTCTAAAACAGATTGGTTTTTATCTAAATCAAAAATTGTTTTATGGTCTTCTTTATTGAATTTTTCAGCTTTTTCTTTTAACATTTCATATAGTGTGCTTAATTTGATTTCATCAGTTATAAAATCTAAATCG
The DNA here is from genome assembly GCF_044341265.1 of Flavobacterium sp. Lineage (GTDB taxonomy): Bacteria > Bacteroidota > Bacteroidia > Flavobacteriales > Flavobacteriaceae > Flavobacterium. The sequence continues at coordinate 24,103 of NZ_JBIISA010000004.1, read as the reverse complement.
TAGATGTCTTTTTTAGTAGAACGATTGGACAAACTAACTAGTTTGTATAAACCAATATCTGCTTTACTGAATAATCGGATGTCATTGATAGATTCAATTTCGAAAAGATGTTTCATGTTTTGTAAAACATCAACTTTTATCATTGTTCCATCGTCACTGTCAATAAAAAATCTTAAAAAAGAATATTGATCATTTATATCACATGGGTTATCAAAATTTCTAGCATTCTTTCCGAAACTAGCTTTTACCTCTTCTTGAATTTTATTAAATCCTTCTAATCCAATAATTTCAGGACAGAATAAATCAATATCATCTGAAATTCTATGATTGTATTGTAATGCTAAATTTGTTCCACCTGCTAAACTGAAATTGGCTAACGATGGCAAACTTTGTAATTGAAGAATAGTTTTGACGATTGCTGGAGAAACTGCACTCATTTTAGAGCGAATAACGAAGAAAAGGTTCTACTTTATACCTTTTTGCCACACTAACACAAACTTTGTTGCTGATGTTTTCTTTAGTGTTTTTAAGGTATTTTACAATAACTCTTGGAGTATATAATTGCTCTAATCTTTTAATGTCTTGCTCAAAAGTATCTGGAGTTGTTGCATACATAGCTCTTGGGATAATGATGGCTTTATCTTTTTCAAGATTTAACTTATCACAATCCATGTCCCAAAAAAGGTGTTTGGGAAAAATTGTCGCTATGTTTACTTTGTTTTTCATTATTTAATATAAATCAAATATAGTACCAATATAACTCCTATGTGTTGATTATCATTATAATATTATACAAAAGTATAAATTTTTTATTTAATTATCTATGTTGATGTTTTACTTGACAATTTAAGTAATTCGTTTATTTCGCTTTTCAATTCATTTGCTCTTCGTGAAATGGTTTCAATATCTTTATTGTAATCGTTTTTATTTAACTTTTCAGATAGTATTTTTAGACAATTAACTTCAATTTTCAATACTTCTAATTTAGTGTTTTCAAGTTCTTTTACATTCATCATTTTCTTAATTTTAGGATTTAGCTTTAATTATATTTCTTCAAAATACTCTTCATTAGATGTTTTATTATAGAGTTTACCATAATTTATTACATAGCCAGAATACCCACTATTTTTTAAAATTAGTTTGCTTATTAAAGTATATAATTTAGCACTAGCATAGAGCATTTTATTGTCAATCTCTTTACTAGTTCTTGTCGTTTCATTATTCATTAGAATATTTCCATGTAATAAATCGTTTCTAAAATCAATTGCTGCTTCATCTTCGGCAGAGAGTTTGATTTGTAATTGATCAAATGGTTGTCTTAATTTTTCTGCATTGGTCAATCGTTTGTGATTTATTGGTTTGTTTAATTCGTTTATTTTTTTATAGATTACAAATCCGCGACATTGGGAGATTGCGTGGTAGGATGAGGAATTTATTTATAAGCTATTTCCACAAATCTTCGTCCTGCCAATTAGACTTCATACCTAAAGCATTTGGATCTACATTAGAATATTTTTCGAATAAAGCATTAAGTCTTTTTGTAAATATATTTTCAGGCTCAATTATATTTAACATGTATTTCATTAAACATAAATGGATATATAAATATTTAAAATCATTTTGATTAGGAACATCTGCTATCCATTTATAAGGAGGTTTTGATAAAAGTCTTAAAGTTGACGGTAAATTTTTATTCCAAAGCCGTGAGTGATGTGCACAAAAATTTCTTATTTGTGATATAGATTGTAACCAACTTGGTAAATAAGTATGATTTACAGCTCCAAATTCTTCCGCAATTATGTCTTTTGACTTGATTGTGTTTTTTAAATTTCCATATAACTTTGACAAAGAACCAAAACTGGTCTGCTCTAATGATTTCCAAGATGGAGGAAATCGTTTGTCATCTTTATGCTTTTGATTATGACTTTTTATAGTAGGTTCTTTTGTTCTTTCTAATTCTTCTTGCAAATTTGAAAGTGTTTTAACTAATGCTTGACTATCTTGAAACAGTTCAAAATTTTGAAACCACCAAGGGTCAAACTCATGAGATAAATGATATATTAATTTAGTTCTTAAACTAATCTCTATACGTTCAATAACGTCAAAGAGTAAAAAGCGAAGTTCTCTATCAAAATTATATAGAGACATCATATCTTCAAACCTGCTTTTAGGCTTGAAAGTATGATTTTCCTTATTATCTTGCATTACATACCAATATTCACCTAATCGATAATAACTAATATTAGCCAACTGATGTTCTGCAAAAGAAGTATCACTAATAATCAAACCTCTACTCTTTAAAATTTCAATTTGTTGTGAAATTGAAGTTGCATTTTTTTCAAACATATTTAAAATATAAAACCCCAAAACAAGTAGTTTTACTTGATTTGGGGTGTGAATTTATCTTTATAAAAAGCAAAAGACACACCCTGGGACGCTGTTCTTAAGGGTAGCGTGGTGTGTACTGTTGGTGCAAAAGTACAAATTATTTTTAATACTTTCCAAATTAATTATTTTAATACTTTCCATTTCTACTTAACCATGTTCCTATTTATTCAATTCAAGAAAGGAATTGAGGTTATTCATTATTTTATCTACTATATTTTGAAGTCACGGATTGCAAATCCGCGACATCGGGATTGCAAATCCGCGACATCGGGTTTTCTACCCACTTTTCATAATCAAAAGGTCTTCTAAGTGTAACTGTAAACATTCCATCTATAATAAATTCTAATTAATTTGCTAAACTTAATTATAGCTTTCTACAATTGCCCACCAACACCTTTAAACTTCTCTACAAATGAGGCAATCTTTTGAAAAACACTTTGCTTTTTTGTTAAATATTGAGGATTTAAAGGACTCATTTTTGGTAAAATGGTATTGAGTTCCGTTCCTGTGTCGCTTGCAAATTCTCGCTTTAGAGATGATGTAATGTATCTTTTTGCTTCTTCTTCATTTAAATTCTCTTCTGTGATTAATGCTGTGGCTTCTTTTTTCTGTTTTTCTTGTGCATACTTGAAGAAGGAATCTATAACATTTGCTTTATCTTGAATGATTTCGAGATCTGTTTCATTTATGAAATCTACAACTAAACCTTCTTTTGCTCTGTTTCCTATACTGGCACGAATCACTCTGCGGATTTCTTCAATCAAACTAGCTTTATCTTTATTTTTTTTGTTATGTTCAAAAATTAATTCAAGAATATAATCAAGGTTTATTTCCTGAGATTTAAGCAGGTCTATTTCAAAGACAATATCATCCCAATCAATAGTTGATTCTTCTGATTCTTTGCCGTTTTTTTCACGTCTTAACCAATCACGTATATCATTATAGGTTGAGCGATAATCTTGAATGGTTCGTTCTGGTAGCAAGCTTATTTCTTGCATCGTATTTATTTCCTCGTCTGTTACATAATAAGCTTCTTTAAAAGCTTCAACAGCTACTGCGTCGTTTACATCTATTTTTTGGAATGCTTTTAGATTGGTAAATTCATCGTAATTCTGTAAAATATTTTCTACTCGCAGGTATTCTCCAAAAAGTTTTGAAAACTCTTTTTTATCTTTTTCTGTAATAATTTCATCTGGACTTGGGAACTTTTGATTTAATTCATTTACCACATCCATAAAACCTCTACGTGCTTCTCCTGTAGCAATATCTGTAAAACCTTCTAAATATTCTTTATAGCTTTTTTCGAGAACTACATTTTTAGTGTTTTTATCTCCAAATAGAGTTATGGCATCAACAGTCGCTTTTTCTAAATCACGGAATGTAATAATATTACCAAATGTTTTTGTAGCATCATATATACGGTTGGTTCGAGAAAATGCTTGCATTAACCCATGATAATGCAAATTTTTATCCACAAATAAAGTATTTAAAGTTGGTGCATCAAACCCAGTTAGAAACATACCGACTACTATGATTAAGTCAACTTCCTTACTCTTTACCCTTTTAGCAAGGTCACGATAGTAGTCTTGAAAACCTTTACCATCAATACCAAAATTCATTTTAAACATGGCATTATAGTCATCGATAGCTTTTGTTAAAAATTCTTTTGCACTAACATCCATTGCCGATGGCTCAAAGTTTTCATCAGGAATTTCCCCAATAGCAGCTTGTTCTTCATTGGGTGCAAAAGAGAATATAGTTGCAATTCTTAATGGTTTTTCACTGTCTTTTTGCAGATGGTTTAATTCTTCATAATAACATTTTGCTGCATCTACACTGCTAACAGCAAACATGGCGTTAAACCCATTATTTCCACCTTGATTTCTATGTGTTTTTATTCTATAATTCTTTAGAATATATATTGAAATTTCCTTGATACGAGCAGGATGTAAAAATGCTTTTTTGTTTTCGGCAGCTGTTAATTTTTTCTCATCTATTTCTGTTTCAAAACTCTTAAACTGTGGACGAACATCATTGTAATCTACTTTGAATTTTAATACTTTTTCATCTCTAATGGCATCGGTAATTACATACGAATGTAATTCACGACCAAATACACTGGCAGTTGTTTCTGCACCTGAAGCATTTTGTGGAAATATTGGTGTTCCTGTAAAACCAAATTGGTAGAATTTTTTAAACTTCTTATTCAAGTTCTTTTGAGCTTCCCCAAACTGCGATCTATGAGCTTCATCAAAAATAAAAACTACTTGCTTATTATAAATGGCTAAATCACTTTCCGTTTTCATTAGGTTATTTAGCTTTTGAATAGTCGTGACAATAATTTTATTATCATCTTTCTCAATATTTCGTTTTAAACCTGCAGTACTGTCTGAACCATTTACACTATCAGGAGAAAAGCGTTGATATTCTTTCATGGTTTGAAAGTCCAAATCTTTTCGGTCTACTACAAAGAATACTTTATCTATAAATTCGAGTTGCGTAGCTAAACGAGCCGCTTTAAAACTGGTTAGTGTTTTACCCGAACCTGTGGTGTGCCAAATATAACCGCCACTTTCTTGTTTTGATGTTTTTTTTGATTCGAAAGAACTTTTTATTTTCCATAACATTCTTTCGGTTGCTGCTATTTGATATGGTCGCATAATAAGCAATGTATCACTCGTATCAAAAACCGAATAGGTTAGCAGTACATTTAATAGTGTTCGCTTATCGAAAAAAGTTGTTGTAAAATCTTTAAGGTCTTTGATTAATGTATTATCGGCTTTAGCCCAATTCATGGTAAAGTCGAAGGTGTTTTTGTTTCGTTCTACAGTATTTGCAAAATAGCGGCTATCCGTGCCGTTTGAGATTACAAAAATCTGCACGTATTTGAAAAGAGAATTAGTACTGTTAAGACTCTCCTTGGTATAGCGATGCACCTGATTAAACGCTTCACGAATGGCAACACCACGTTTTTTTAGTTCTACCTGTATCAATGGTAAACCATTAACTAAAATAGTAACATCATATCGATTGGCATGCGTACCTTTTTGTTCAAATTGGGAAATTACTTGAACTTTATTGCGAACTATATTTTTTTTGTCGACTAAATAAATATTTTGAATGCGACCATTATCAAATACAAAATCATAAATGTAATTATCATGAATTTTTCTTGTTTTTTCAACCAAATTATCACTTGGTTTGTCTAAATATTCTTCCACAAAACGAAGCCATTCGTTATTTGTAAACTCCATGTTGTTGAGCGTTTGCAATTGTACTTTTACATTTGCCAACATTGTTTCGATAGTGGTAAGGTTTGAAGCATATTCATATCCTTGATTGATTAAATCTTGGATAAATTCTTTTTCAAGAGCCGCTTCGGTTTGATAAACTGCTGGTGGCTCATTTACCTCTGAGTGTTTATTGTAAGTATCTAAAACAATAAAATTGTTTGACTCTGCTATGGTTTTATAATAATTCATCTTTTCGTTTTTTGTTCTATTGCCTTTAAACTTTCTAGATAGTTTTTTTCTACTTCGCTTAAAGTTTTTTGCTGATATTTTTTGTATTCGTTGGTCGCTTTTTCAATGGCTTTTTCATGGCTTATGTTGCCTGCACCTTGTAATAATTTTTCTCCGCTCATTGTTAAAATACGATCCAAATGAGTTGCCCAATCTTTCATTGTCATTGTTTCTTCACGTTCGGCTTGACGTTCAGCAAAATCTAAATAACCCGAAACAATTTGTCCTAATGCCCGAAGTTCTTTTTCATTTAAATAATTTTTGGCTACGGTTATCTCTTTTAAATTAGGTTGGTTTCCCAAAAAAGTCATCAAACCCATAAATTCTTTTTCGGCATCTGCACGGTTAAAAATTACTTCGGCTGCGGTTTGTCCGTGTACAGCAAAATGAATTTTATTTTGTACTTTTTTAAAAAAGGCAATTGAAACATCAGCTTTGGGGTCATAATCAATACTTGTAGCATAAATATCTAAAACTTGACGATAAAATACTTTTTCGGATGCACGAATATCTCTGATGCGTTGCAAAAGTTCTTTCCAATAACTGCCTCCGCCCAAATTTTTGAGGCGTTCATCATCCATGGTAAACCCTTTGCGAATGTATTCGTTCAATCGTTTGGTTGCCCAAATTCTAAATTGTGTAGCTATTTTTGAATTTACCCGATAACCCAGCGAAATAATCATGTCTAAGTTATAATGTTTGGTATTGTAGTTTTTGCCATCGGCGGCAGTTCGTAAGAATTTCTTACTAACTGATTTTTCGTCTAATTCGGCTTCTGTAAAAATGTTTTTGATGTGCTGTGTAATTCCTGGACGTTCTATGCCATACAAAGCCGCTATTTGATCTTGTGTAAGCCAGATTGTTTCATTCTCTAAACGAACATCTACCGAAATATTTTCATCTTCTGTTTTAAAGATGATAAATTCTGTATTTGTATTTTTATTCTTTTCCATTTTTTATACTATCTTTTGGAAATGTTAGTAACAAATCTCTATAATACTCATATTGTTTTTTTCTTAACGCAATTTCTTTTGGTAATCCTTCACTAATTGAGTTAGTAAGAGTATCAAAATTATCTAAAATCATAGCAATACGTTCTTGCTCTTCTAGTGAAGGAACTGGAATAATTATTTTTGCTAAACTATCAGCATTTACACGTTTAACTTTTGCGCCTGTTATGTATGGCATTTTCTGTGTTTGAAATTGCTGCGTTTGAAAAAAATATGCAACGTATTTAGGATTTAAATTATGAGTGTAAAAACAAGCATCACTGCTGATTGCTATTTTTTCATTTCCTAACCATACTACTGCTTTACACAAATCTTCGTCATTCTCACTTGTCGTCGCAATGACTAAATCTCCATAATTAGCCATACGTGCTTTTTTAGCAAACTCTTCAGAAACAAAAGACTTCGTTTTATCTGTGTATGTCCCATAGTAAGTGTAGATTTGTCCATAGTGAATACAACCAACTCCTGTTTCAGTAAAGTCTTTTTTTTGCAAACCACCACCACGAATAAATTTGCCAATACTTTCTTCACCCAAAGGTAAATGTTGTACTTTGTTTTTATCGAAGGAATACAACTTCTCTCTATAATAACTATATTGCATTTTTCGTGCTGTAAGCTCTGCTGTAAGCTCTGCTGTAAGCTCTGCTGTAAGCTCTGAAAACGTATCTAGAATTGCAACTATTTTTTGTTGAATTTCGAGTGATTTTTTTGGATTATTTGGGCATGGAATTGGGAATTGAATTTTTTTAAAATTTGTTTTAGAAATATTATAACGTGTTACACCACTTGCTGTTTTTGCAATAGATTTACGCATAAAATCACTTCTAAAAATATATTTTGAAAATTCTGGAATTATTAAAATATCATCATTAAATCGAAGTCCAAAACTAAAACTATTTAAATATATATTTTGGTCAAGTTTGGTTGTTACAGATGAAGACATACCAACATCATTTGGAGTTTCAGAAGATCCTGTAAATAGAACATCTCCATACTTGAGTGTGTTTTGATTTTCGTTTGAAGAAACTTTCACTCTATCATCTCTTCTAAAATCAATTTCAATATTATTATAGATGTTTTTGAATGAAATATATTGAGCATTTCCATCTTCAAAATCTTTTTTGGTTTTACCTGAAAGTCCGCTGTAAAGTTCAGAAATCTCACCCAAAGGTTTCCATTCCACGGTAACACCATCTAATAATTTTTCTAAAAAGTTTGCTTTATTCTTCATTATCCTTTTTACCTTTTAGGTTTTTCTTAGCTATTTGTTTGTCTAAGGTTTTTACGCGGCGTTCTAGTTTTTTAATGTCTTCTTCTGCTGGTAATTCTTCGGGTTTAATGCCGTTTTTTCCTAGTAACGATCTTACGTCTTTGTTGTTTTTAACGTGTTCGGTAGTAATCGTGTTTTCGCCTTTCAGGTTGTTTTTCTTTACATTGAAATTAGTGATTTCTGTTGCTAATTGCTTGGCTGTAATAGTAATAGTTGGCAAGAAATCAGCTAAAGGTCTATTTTCTTTTATGCCTAATTTGCGTTTCATATCGCTGGTGTTGTACCCTCCAAACATGGCCCAATCGCCTTTGCTTCTTATTCTAGCAAAACCCGAATTGTCAACACCTCGTTCGTAAATATTTTTAGAAAGTTCGGTTTCGGTAGCTGCTAGTTTTTCACGAGCTTGCAAACGTTCCATAAGTTGAATACGCTCTTCTAATAACTCTTGTTTTCGGGTTTGAATGGCGAAATAACTTTGAGCAAAAGCAACTTGCTCTTTCTTTGGGTCGCCATTTTGGGCAATCAGGTAACAGGCATATCGTGTAAGCATGAAATCTTCTACTTCTCGTTTTCCTCCTTTACCTAATTCTATCATTTTGGTGACGTCAACGAAATGATCAGAAACCGCTTCGCCAGTGGTTTCGCAACTTTCTTTTGCTTTGTTAATTGCGTTTACAAAGTTACGCCAATCGGCATATCCTAAAAGATCTTGCAATTCTCGAGCTAACCAGTATTCTATACCGTCTTGTTCATATGCATACTCTTCAAATCGTTTATTTAGTTTTGTGATTGTGTTCTTTTCCATAGTTTTTATTTCTTTTCTTGAAATGGCTACCCTTCAATTTCTTTTATTATGGCATCAATATCTGTACGAAGTTGGTCTATTTTTTTTACTGTTTTGGACACTTCTTTGTTTAACTCCTCTATGTTAATTTTTTCCTTGTTGTCTTTAGCAACTAAATAAGAACTTACTGAAAGATTATAATCGTTTTCAGCGATTTTGGTATTGTCAATATATGTTGCCACGTGAGGCACTTCAGTTTTGCTATCGAATAGTTCAATAATTTTATCAATATGCTTTTCGGTGAGCATATTGTTGTTGGTTACTTTCTTGAAGAATTCTTCTCCACTAGCATCAATAAATTGAGTTTTTGTATCGGTTTTCTTTTTAGAAAGCACAAGCAAGGTTACGGCTATAGAAGTTCCATAAAATAAATTGGGTGCCACCGAAATGATGGTTTCTACAAAGTTGTTATCGACTAAATATTTCCTAATTTTTTGTTCGGCACCTCCACGATAAAAAATACCAGGAAAACAAACAATTGCTGCTCTACCTCTAGGAGATAAATAATAAAGTGCATGCAACACAAAAGCAAAATCAGCTTTTGATTTGGGTGCTAAAACTCCTGCAGGTGCAAAACGGTCGTCGTTGATCATTGTTGGATCATCATCGCCAATCCATTTTACGGAATAGGGAGGATTTGAGACAATGGCGTCAAATGGTTTTTCGTTGATTAATTGTGGGTCTTTTAGTGTATCACCAAGTACAATATGAAACTTGTCGTAATTGACATTGTGCAAAAACATGTTCATACGAGCCAAGTTGTAGGTAGTATGGTTTATTTCTTGACCATAAAAACCTTCTTCGATGATGTGATTATCAAAGTGTTTTTTGGCTTGTAACAATAGTGAACCCGAACCAGCTGCCGGATCGTAAATTTTATTTACCGTAGTTTGTCCGTGCAATGCTAATTGAGCAATTAACCTAGATACATGTTCTGGCGTAAAATATTCTCCTCCTGATTTTCCTGCATTTGCTGCGTAATTGGAGATTAGAAATTCATACGCCACACCAAACATGTCAATATCACTATCTTCAAAAACGCCAAAATTGATTTCTTCAATACCCTTCAATACAGCAGCCAATCTACTATTTTTATTTTCAACAGTGTTTCCTAATCTTGTGCTGGTTGTATCAAAATCGGCAAACAATCCTTTGATGTCTTGTTCTGATGGATATCCGTTTGCAGAATTTTCTATATCAGTAAAAATAGTTTTTAATTCGGTATTTAGGTTTTTATTGGTATTTGCATTTGCTACTACATTTATAAAAAGCTGACTTGGATAAATAAAATATCCTTTGGTTTTAATAGCATCATCTTTTATTTCAGGTGTTATTACTTCATCCGATAAATTTGCATAGTTAATGCTTTCATCACCACCTTCAATGTAACTGGTGAAATTTTCACTTATGAATCTATAAAAAAGTGCTCCTAAAACAAAGTGCTTGAAATCCCACCCATCTACAGAACCACGTACCTCATTGGCAATTTTCCAAATTTTATTTTGTAACTCTTGTTTTTGAATTATGTTTGTCATTATTTTATTGTGAATCTCTTCGATTAATTTTAATTAAATATTTAAAAAAGTATTGTTTTTGACGACTTTAAATTGTAATCATTTCTATTTTCTCCATTAGCATTTTGAACCGTTCTTCGCGAATTAATGGATGGATGTGCATTGCTAAAATTTCATCTGCTTGCGGATGGTTTTTGATATTGGTTAATTCTGTTTTTATGTATTCTCGAATATCTTCATCAGCTGCAATAATTTCTTTTACTATTGTTGTTCTGTTGTCTATTAAATAGATAATGTCTTCAAAATCGTGACTTCCGTAAAAATCATTTTGTCCTCTGTCTTTGAATGCTTCTAGCTTGGTAGCCAGAAAATAAGGTGAAGGCAATATGTTTATGCTTGTTCCATCTTCTAATGCTATTTGTTGTACGTATTTGAAACCTGGTTTGTACCAAATGTTTGAAACACCAATACTACTATCTTCTGCAGGCATTATGTCTATAGCAATATTTTGATATTTGTATGAACATATTGATTGTCCTTGCGGGTCTGGATAAAATTCTAATTCTTCTAGGCGTTCTTGCATTTGAGCCCATTCGGCATAATTGGCTAAATTGATGGTCATGTCAATATCGGCTGTTGGCCGAATTTCCTCAGCCGCAGGGTCATCTGTGTATAAACTTATAACCGCTCCACCAATGAATACCATTTTATCTTTTAATTCTTGTAAACCTTGAGCTACTTGAGCCACTAAAGCAAGATTTATTACTTTGTTATGCATTTAGAATTCTTTTTTCAAGTTCTTTTTTTGCTATTTCTTTTTCTCGAATTCGTCCTACTCTTATGGCATCTACCATTGTTAGTAATTCATATAATTCTTTGTCGTTTAAAGTTGCTTCTACGACTGTGTTGTATAAAGGCTCAATTGCTTGTCCTCTTTCTACGCCTTTGGCATAGGGCCAAACGTATTTTTCGGTTGAGTTTATAATTTGGTTTAGTGGCTCTGCTGCATGAGCTGTTAAAACTCCTCTTACAATAGCACCTGGTTGTTGTGGAAAGGCATAGGCAACACCATGAAGTAAGAATTCTGTAAATGCTATCTTGTTTACTTTTTTTCTTGCGTCATCAATTAATCCGGCATATTTGGAACGGTTTAGTGATTGACTGACTTCTGATTGACTTATTCCTAGTTCTTGAGCAATTGTATGATGAAACCAAGTTTTTTCTCTTAGTGCAATAATTTTTAATAAAATTACTATGTCTTGCGGTTTGAGGTTATTTTTTGCTTGTATCATTTCTATATTTGATATTGCGATATGCAATATTACATAAAATATGTTATAAAGTTGTAAAATATGTTATTATATTTCATATTGCGATATGCGATATATATGGACTAATAAACTACATAATAAGATAATAAACTTATGTGGTTTATTGTTCAAAAACTAGTTTATCGTGTTCATAGATAGTAGTTTGGTTTGTTGTATTTGTCCCAACTATTTGCTCTATTTGGGACAAAGTATATTCTTTTTCATTTGCGATTTACTATAAGATTGTGTAGTGTTTTGTGAACAGAATATTAGTTAAGTTTTGGCAGTAAATGAGAATTATTGCCGAAAGTTAATTATTCATTTCAAAGTCGATATATGATTTTAAATTATACAATTCGATTTGGTTTTCATCATCTCCTTCTAATTGCCCAATCTCAATAAATGCAATATCATTGGCAAATGCTTTTTCACCAATTAAATGCTCAATGTGAACGTAAACTGCTTCGCAAAGTCTTGGGTTGTATTTGTGGACGATATGGTTTTTGAGTAAGACTTTTATTCCTAAATCGGTTGGTTTGTTTGGGTTTTCTAATGGGATGAAATACATTTCGCTTATTCGTAAAGTGATGCCGTAATATTCTAGTGGTTTGTCGGTTCCATTTTCGTATTTGGTTAGGTTGGTTTCGGGTTGGAGGAATGCGGTTATTTTCCAACGTTCTAGAACTGGTGCATGATGAACTAGTAGTTCTACTTCTTTGAAAAGATAAGGATTTCCGTTTGCGGTGATGATTAGTTCTGCACCGTTTATTTTGTTTTTAATGATGAGGTCTAGGTCTTTGTTGTATTGGTGTAGTATTTCGAGTAGTTTGTCGAAATGGGTTTTTAGTTGGTCTTTTGGGATTTCGTTTAGGAGTAGGAAAATGAAGTTGTTTTGTTGGAAGTGATTCCAGAAGGTTGTTATAGATTTCATGTTCTTTCTTGTTTTTGGAACGCGGATTAAACGGATGCTTCGCAACGCTGATTTATACAGATTTTTATTTTTTAAAGGTTCTCGATAAATTCTTTTAAAATAGCTGGTCGCAATTTTATAAGAACACTCGAACTGACGTTAGCGTTTGTCTGGTGTTGCTTTATCATATGCAATTAGGTTTACCATCTGACGTAAACGGCTTCTAACTCTGTTGCCGTAATGGGTTTCTATCTCTGTGGCTGATAGGTTTGTGGTGATGTGGGTTTGGAGTTTTTTTGAAATGAATAGATCGTATCTGCTTAATAGAATTTCTGCCATGACGTTACATTCGTTGCCAAAATATTTGAGGTTGTTTTCTGTTCCTAAATCGTCAAAGCAATAGGTTCTAGGTTCTGATTGGTTTAGTTTACCCTTGGAATATCTATGAATTACTTCATAGCCTTCTTGAATAAATTCGAAACTTATGTCTCTGGAGGGTTTTACTATAAATTTATGTTCTGTAGCTGTTAGGTATTTCATTAAATTCATCAATGATGTTTTTCCGCAGCCGATTGGTCCGGTTAATAGGATTCCTTTTTCTAAATCTATGTTGAATTGATAACAAGCTTGTTCCTCCTTTAAAAAGTAAGCAATTAGTTTGTAAACTATTGGGTAATCGGTTTCAAGGATTTTGAAATGATTGCCGTATAGTTCAACTCCTTTTTGCTCAAGCCAATTGATTACTTCGGTGTAGCTGTAATGTGATTTTATATTTTCATTCATTTGGTGTTTTTTTGTTCGCTAAAGCGAAGGTTTTGTGACGCGGATGAAACGGATTTTGACGGATTTTCGCAGCTTTTTTAGTTTTAACCGCAAAGTCCGCAAAGATTTACGCAAGGGTCGCAAAGTTTTTAAAAACCTTACGATCAAATCTTTTGATTCGAGCCAATTGATTATTTCTGTATAGCAATATTGTGATTTTATAATTTCATTCATTTGGTGTTTTTTGTTCGCTAAAGCGAAGGTTTTGTGACGCGGATGAAACGGATTTTGACGGATTAGCCACCACGCCCTTTGGGTACCCCTCTAAAGGATGGGAATTCTAAAGCGGTTCTGAATAGTCTTTGTCGGTTGTTGTGCTTAGGTGGTTTGGTTTGCTGGTTGTTGTATTTGGTTTGTGATTAAAGATTTCTGTTTTATTCATCCAGTTACTTGCTGCAGCTTGCCAATCGACCATTTGGGTTTTTCCGCCAATTAACCATCCGTTGCTTTCGTAATAGTTGTGAAATTTTTGGGCTTCTGCAATATCAAATTCTTGATTTATGAAGTAATCAAAAATCTCAGTAAATTGTGGTTTTTGAAAACTATTTGAGCTACTATGTTCTGGATTGGTTTGTGCTTTTTCTTTTTTTGCGGAACTTTTTTCTTTTTCCATTTCGTTGTTGTTTTTAAACTTGAATTTCTCTTCTGTTTTTTTTTGAAAGTCATTCTTATTTTCAAAATTGTTGGCGAGCGTTTGTTTACTCTCGTTTGAATTTTTTGTATTGTTTGTATTGTTTATAAAAGGTACTTGTGCTTGTTCAATGCTTGTATGATGACTTGTAATGTTCTTGTTTACTACTTGTTCATTAGGAGGTTCAAAAAATGAACTTTGGATTCTGTCTTTTTTTAGCTGTGGCTTTAGTTCTTCAGAAAAATTGAATAGGTAGACGTGACTTCCTTTGAATGGATTGTATGATGGTTCGTATTTAATATATCCTAGTGCGTGCAGATTTTTTAAGCATTTATGGTAGGTTGCCTTTGAGCTTATTTTACTGATTCGCATTATTTCATCACGGCTTATACTTATTGGGTTTCTGAATCTGTTGCAGTTCCAGAATTGAAATAATGCAATGTAAAGACTTACATGAGTTGGATTGAGTGTTTTGTCTTTTGCGACTTTTTCGAAGAATCCTGTTAGGTGTTTTATGTAGTTCATGGGTTTTATATTACTATGTTTTAAGTTTTTGTAGCACAGAGTTTCACAGAGTTTTTCACAGAGTTTCGCGGTGTTTTTTTTAACCACGAAGAACACAAAGGTTTTAATCACTAAGGTCACTAAAGCTTCCTTTTAAAAGACCACAAAGGCGCTTCGCTTGGCAAAGAACTTACTTGAACAAGTACAGTGTTGCTTTGAGTTTTTTAACCACGAAGAGCACGAAGGTTTTAATCACTATGCTCACTAAGGTTTCCTTTTAAAAGGCCACAAAGGCGCTTCGCTTGGCAAAGAACTTACTTGAACAAGTACAGTGTTGCTTTGAGTTTTTTAACCACGAAGAGCACGAAGGTTTTAATCACCAAGGTCACTAAGGTTACCTTTTAAAAGACCACAAAGGCGCTTCGCTTGGAAAAGAACTTACTTGAACAAGTACAGAGTGTTGCTTTGAGTTTTTTAACCACGAAGAGCACTAAGGTTTTAATCACTAAGTTCACTAAGGCTTCCTTTTAAAAGGCCACAAAGGCGCTTCGCTTGTGAAAGAACTTACTTGAACAAGTACAGTGTTGCTTTGAGTTTTTTAACCACGAAGAGCACGAAGGTTTTAATCACTATGCTCACTAAGGTTTCCTTTTAAGAGTACTTAAAGGCGCTTCGTTTGGAAAAGAACTTACTTGAACAAGTACAGTGTTGCTTTGAGTTTTTTAACCACGAAGAGCACGAAGGTTTTAATCACCAAGGTCACTAAGGTTACCTTTTAAAAGACCACAAAGGCGCTTCGCTTGTGAAAGAACTTACTTGAACAAGTACAGAGTGTTGCTTTGAGTTTTTTAACCACGAAGAGCACTAAGGTTTTCTTTTAAAAGGTCTCTAAGACGCTTCGCTTGGCAAAGAACTTACTTGAAAATGTATAGTGTTTCTTTGAGTTTTTTAACCACGAAGAGCACGAAGGTTTTAATCACTAAGGTTTCCTTTTAAGAGTACTTAAAGGCGCTTCGTTTGGAAAAGAACTTACTTGAACAAAGTTGGAATTGCGTTTACTTTGTTGCTGTTTAAAACTTTATCTATGTCTGAATTGTCGTAGTACATTATGCCTCCAATTTTGGTATAAGTCAGTGTTCCGTTGATGCGTAGATTTTGTAAAGTACCAGGAGATATGTTTAACAGTTTGCGAACTTCATTGGATTTGAGCCACTGTTTTGTTTGTTGTGGTTTGGATTGAATGATTTCTTTTAAATCGTTCAAAAGAAGATTTCTGAATTCGTTTAAATCTTCACGAGTAATAATTTGCTCAAGATACATTCTGTTTTTGTCAGCGGAGTTCGCGAACCTGTTGGTTTCAATTGCCATAACGTTTGTTTTAGATTGTTATATTTTACCGCTTAACACCCAAAATAACCTTAATAAATCGGTCATTTCCCCTTTCTTCTTCAAAATAAAATTAAAACGTAGCACAAGTATGATTTAATTTTCATTATTCAATAAAGAAAAAAGCCTCAATTTCTTTAAGGCCCTTTTAGGTATTAATTGGTAATGCAAAATTGTGGTGTTTGAAAGTTTTTCTTTCACAACGGAGTTCGCGTTGTGAACGATTTTTATTTAAATAACCTCATCTGAATTTTCCATTCGTTTTAATAGTTGGTCGTTTAGCATGGTGATAAATTTTGTTTTATCACTCTTCCTTGCTCTAATTTCAAGGAAAACACGGCGGTATTGCCCTAAGTCGATTTCGAAAATGTGTTCGAAATAATTAGCTATTTCTTTTAAATCTGCAGCACCATTATTGAAAACACCTTCAGTATGTAAAGCATACATTAATTCTACTAAGGCTACTTTAGAGCTAGTCCATGTCATTTTCACGTTCGGTTTGCGTTGTGATTTTTCATTGGTATCTTTGTTTTCTAGTATAATCAATTGATTTTCAACATACAATTCAATGAGGTCATTTGCTAATATTGTAGCTACTTTAAAATCATGTGAAGTAGCAAAAGTTGCATCTGTTTCAAAATAGTAAGGATCTAATGCTAGTTTGATATCAAATTTACCTCTAAGGAAGTATTTATAATCTAGATAGCTATTACCAGAGCGGTAATATTGGTAAAACTCTAATTCGCTATCGAAAAAGTTCTTTAAGATTTGTAATTCGTTATAGTAGTATTTTTTTAGTATCTTGTTTCCACCGTTTGGCTTCTTCATTTCAATTTTGTATACTCTGTTGTAAAAAATGAGTTTTGAAGTGAATAAGGGTTTGATTTCTTTGAAAAATTGAATTTCCTCTGTTTCGGTTTTGAAGTTGGTTTTGGTTGTCGCTTTTTTGAGTTCGTTTATGGATTTGAATATAATGGTAATGGCTTGTTCGCACTTTTTGATTTGGTCGTCAATTTCTAAATCAATAAAGTTAAGTTGTTCGTTTAGTTTGTTTAATAGTATGTTGTATTTTGGATTCAAAAGGAATGAATTAGGAATTGAGAATTAGGAGTTATATGGAAGTTTTGACTTTATATTTTTTTTAATTACAATAAGTTATTTTGCTATTTAGGTTTTGTTGTCTAATTACCACACAAAGATTATAGTACGGTAGTGGTCTAAATTTTATTTACATTTTATTGGTCATAAATTCGTCCGAGATAAAACAAATCTTTTGCTGCTTTAAAAAAAGACAGTTTTATTCATTTCATTCTTCAATAATAATTTTTACAATATTTCTACAAAAAGCATCATTTTTTACTCAGCAGTTTTATTCAATTTTGAATTAGATATTCAAAAATCTAAAGTATATAGTGAATAAGTTTATTTCTGAGATTATAAAAATTTTCCAATAAAAAAGATGCCAAGGCATCTTTTTTATTATTTTTTAAACCTAGAATTAAAACTCGAAACCGAACAAAGTTCCATTATCATCTCGATCATTCAATTCTAAAACTACTTGATCTTTAGTAAAATAAATAACTGAATCATTCTCATCAATGGGTAAATCAGATTTTATAACAGATAAAATGTATTGTATATCACATTGCGTTGTAATATTTTGAATTAAATTCAATAATCTTATTTTAATACCATTATCTTGCTGTGATAAAACATCATCATGGTATACAAATCTAAAATAAGATTCAACATTATATGCTACCAAAATTGCTAAGTCAAAGACTACACATAATATTTTTCTGTATGTTCTTCCTTCATCTTTAGCAGTATCTTTAGATAAATGTTCTTTTGTTCTTATAACTGGCGGTTTAAAGTCGACGTTGTTATTGTTATTGATTGACCATGAAATATAAGTAACTTCATTTAAAATTAGTTCAAAATATTTTGAGAATAAAGTTCTAATTTTATTGTACTTAGCATTTTTTTCAGTTTGATTACTTATTGATTTAATTAACTTTATAGTATCTTCAATATCTTTTCTAAGTTGTTCTTTCAATTCCTCCTTATCAATAACAATATCAATAATTCTAAGCCTATCTTGTAATTGAATTACTTCAGATTCTAAACGAGCTAATTCTTTTTGATACTCTTTAAGTTTTCTGAAAGTATCTGTATCTTTTAAAAAACTTAATAAGTTAACTTTTTTATCATTAAGATTTTGAAGTTCTAAATTTATATTCAATAAAGATTCCCTCTTTTCTTTTAATGTTTTTTTTAGTAAGCGATTTCTATCTTTTGTCAATTCTACATTAAAAGCTATAAGTTCGTCATACTCTTTTTTTAAAGATTCTGCAAAGTAAATTTTAGCCTCTTCAAAAACTTTGTTTACTTTATTAATATCAAACGCAAAATTGTTTTTAATGGAACTTTCTAATTTATTAATGTCGAAGCTCAAATTGTAAGAGAGTGTATTAAGTTCAGAAATTTTATTTTCTATTTGGTCAACACCAGTTTCTATTAGAATTTGATCGTGATCATAAAAATTTAGTTGATCAATTTTTTCTTCAGCTTCTTTGGTTTTGTTTAATTGTAGAGACATTTGAGCAACAATTTCATCTCTATCTGTATCATTTACTGAAAAATCTTTTTTCAACTGTTTGATCTGAACATCTATCTTTTCTTGTTCTATATCATTTTGATATTTAGTTCTTAAAACATCCCCATCAAATCCAAGTAAATCAAACATAAAAGGTTTCCAATCTATATCCTTTCCTCCTTTGAATTTTGATAATCTGTATACATCTTCATAATCAGGCTGCATTCTAATACAATAATTAATAGCCTTTCTAAAATCATATGTTTTATTTTTAAAAAAATCAAATTTCATATATGATGCAAGAATTTTTTTTGCTGCATCAGTGCCAATTTCTTCATGTTGCCAAATAGTTGGAGGATTAAAGTTGTTTGTTCTTTCATTACTGATACTAATTGAAGTTTTAGAATGATTGTCTATGGCTCTTTTTATAGTTAAATATCGACCGTCATTTAAAAGTACCTCTAAAAAAAATATATGGTCAATAAAGGTTGATTTTCCATTAGCATCTTTTATTTTTAACAAAAAATGATTTTTATCTATCTGCTTTATAAGTAAATAATCTATTAATTCTGCAAGTTTAGTTTTACCTAAATCATGAGAGTTCTTTTTTTCTTTCAATTCAGTCAATACATCTGCATATACAACACTTAATCCATTTAAATTAAATGCTATATTCTTAAAACGGCTGTCATTGGAATATAATTTACTTAACTTCATTTGCTTTAAAAGAGTCCGTTTCTTGTTCGTAATTAAGTTTGCCCATTAAAAATAAAAAATTTAGAGCATATGGAAAATTTATTTTGGCTTCGTCTCCCAAAACAGTAACAATTTTATTTAATAATTTATCATATTGAATCGAATAATAAACATTAAGCTCCGTCAATATAAATGTACTTATATTTAGTATTGAAAAATTTGGATTTGTGTGTCGGTCTGGTTTAATCATTTAATGCCAATTAAACATTCATAATACATATAGTGTAACAAAGTAAAAATATGCCTCTTACCTTTAATTTTATTTCCGTCCGAAATTTTCTTAAAGATGAAAATAAATATCTCCTCAAAGCATGCAAAGTTATCTCTTTTTATTTGAATTAAGTTTCTTAATTCTGCTGCTATATCAAAATATTGTTCTTTAAATTCATCGTTTCTTGAATGACTGAGAAATGTTTCAATTTTCTCAAAATCTTGTAAAGAATGACCTAAAATTTCATTTAAATAATATTCATTAGTTAAAGAATTTTTTTTGTTTTTCTCTTCTATTTTGATTCTATCAAAGTTAAATTTTATTCTGTCTACCTCTGAAGTTATGATTGCGCTAATTTTAGGTAATTCAGAGTGAAATTCAGTAATAATGTCTTTAATTTCTTCTTCAGAAAAATCAAAAGGAATATGATGCAAATCTAATTGAAATTCCTTTATTATTTCTTTATTCGGTTTAATATATAAGTCATTTAATGATTCCTTACCGATTATGACTACATTTTGAAGACCGGTTTTTACCTGTATTTTTTTTAATAATCTTTCACCTTCAATTCCTGAATATTTTCTGTTTGTAAAAAGTATGTAGCAATCTATATCTCCTGCAGCTTTTAAATCGTTTACTTTCTTAATTTCTTCATCAACTATTTTTTTAAAGTCAGGCTCTGAACAAGATGCAATTGGATTGGCTGTATGCTTTGCTTGTATAATAAACTTGCCATTCCAAGAGTTTTTATCAGAAGGGAAATTTATAGAGGTTCCATTAAATTTTCCATCTCTTCCGCCATCTTTTCCGGCAGAAAAAGAAATAACACCAATGCCTAGAATATTTTGACAAACCCTATTTACTAGATTTTCAAATTGAGATTCATTTAATAATTCAAGTCTGTAATCCATAAATGTATTTAATATTAAACTAATTATGAAACTTAATGCAATATAGTAAATATCTTATAATTGTAATTCTATCTTTGTTATCCTGGTAGTTTTAAATAGTGAGTAAAGTATAACATTGCTTGAAGACAGTTGCTATCAGAAAAAATTTTAAAATTCTTAAGGAATGTTAAAAGACTGGTTTTGTGTTTGAAAGTAAAAAAAACTAAAGCATCTATTTTTACAAAAAATCTTCAACTAATTATTCTTCTGTTTGCTCAATTATTTCATTGTTAAACCATTCATCGACTTCTTTTTTCCAGTCCAAAATTGGTTTGTTATTATTGTTTGTCCAACCTTTTAACGTATAATAATTATAAAAATATTGTACTTTTACTATATCAATATTATTGTCTAGAAAATAGCAAAAAACTTCATGGAATACAGGAGCTATATTATTTTGGTTATTGCTATTCATTTTGCAAAAAATCTTAAAATAAATTTTTTAACTTTTTTAAATTGTTTTATTCTTACAATTATTTCTTTGAGTTGAATTTAGGTTAAAAAACAAGAACTAGTTTTTATTAAAAAATATTAATTTAGAATTTTTAACTCTATAACTAATATATTATTTCAACAATTACAAAAATAAAAAAAAAATGCTGATTAAAAAGTATAAATCAAAACATCTTGAAATTACAAAAAGAATCATTAATTAATGTAAATCAGTAGTTTGAAATATAAAAAATGTGAATAATTTCTGAAAGCAGAAACCTCCTGCCAATTCATGAAACTAGGTGTCTATCTCTTTGATAAGGTTAAAAAGTTTAATAAATAATTCGATATCATTTTTGTTAACTTTATTAAATACCATGTCATAACTTTTTGGTTTTTATGATTCCCAAAAACTATACAATTCATTTTATGTTTATAAACAGAGAAGTTAAAGCTGAAATTACAGTTATTAACATGATTAAAATGGGATGAAAAAGAAAAGAGAGGATTATTAGGAATAGTGATGCCACTATTAAAAAGAAATCAATTTTACTATTATGTATCGTAGTGTATTGCACTATTGACAAATCGTTTATGAGATTTTTTTGAGATTTTTTACTTGAATAGATTCTTTTATACAGTACCTACTGAATTTTGAACTATTAGATTGTTCATTTTGATTACAATATATTTATTTGAAGAGACCACTACTATTAAGAAGCTTTATTAATTAGATCTTAGCTAAACATCATAGACAATTAAAGAACTTTACCTTTCAAATTCTACTTTTATTAATCCTTTAATTGAAACAGAATGCCATACATTTTTTATCTGTTCGCAAAGATTTTAATTCATCGATTGATGTGTAATATGAACCATTTCTTGAATCCCAAATCAAAAAACCCTTTTCTTCATTGTAGGGAAAGCAAACCACAAAATGTGTTTTATTATTTATAGTAGTTGTATTAATAATAACTGGCTGATTGTAGTTGATGATTGTGGGAATATCAACATCATCGCAGACTACAGATAAAATTCCATATCTAGAAACAGTTTCTACTAATAATGACATTGAAGTTAGAGGATAATTAGTTTGGATTAAATCATTTAAATTGATAGATGAAGTGTTTCCTTTGTAGTATTTAATTATAGCTAACAAAGCCACTAATCCACCATCAGATTGTTCTTCATGCTGAACTAAAAAATTATAAAAAGTTTCCTTTATCATATTATGCCATATTATTATGAATACTAAATAGCTCTGCCATTTCAATAAGATTTTTCACTTTGGTCTTTTCAAATATTCTTCTTTTGTATGTGCTAATAGTTGATTTGCGTAGATTTGTTATTTGAGCGATTGTGATTAATCTATTCCCTTTAATTAGCATTAATGCAACTTCTAATTCTCTTTCAGATAATAAGTTGATTAAATTTTGATTTTTTGCTTTTTTTCTTAATCGAAGTGTAGTTTTACTTTTATAATCTAAATATGAAAAATTTAACAGATGAATAATTGTTTTGTGTGTATAGGTATTTAGTATTATCTCAATATTATTTTTACTACTAAAACTTATTATTTTTGAATCTACTTTTTCAGATGTTAGAATAAAAAGTTTTACTCTTGGGTCTGTTTTAATTATATCTTTTATTAATGCATAATCTGTTGCATTATTTTTTTGGTAATCTATAACAAGTATGTCAATAGCTTTGGATTGTATTTTTTGAATTATAAGTTCTTTTGGAACTTGAGAAATATTACTAGTTAAAATACCTTCGGAAATTATGGCTTTTATACCAACACTATTAATAAAATTATCAATTGCAATTAATACATTTACATTCATCTCAAGATATAAAAAATTAAATCAGGCAAACATTTAATGTATTATACACCAAATCTAACAGTTACACTAATAGTCTTCGCCCCACGAAGATTTTGTTTGCCTGATTAAAAATTAAAAACTTTTTATTTTTTTACTTCTACTTTTTTTATTGACATCTGTATTATCAGGACTTAAATCTAATACTCCTAAGACAACTGTTAAATTAAAATCATAAGCCAATTTGATTTCTATATTTTTTTGACCAATTCCAAGAGGTACACAAGGCATTATGAATACTGCATCAGACATCATTAAGTCTTGAAGATTTTTTCTTTTTGCATCTTCAGATAAAATGTTTTTATCTAATAATCTTTCTATAGGATTGATAACATAATACCCCATTTGGAGTAATTGCAACTGGGTTTTATAGAATTTAGCTTCACAATTATGATCAATTGTACTAGGAATGTTACCGATAATGTAAATTTTGTTTTTCATATGAGCATATTTTAAAATCAGGCAAACGTCAATAAATGCCCCAAATCTCTAGACATCAAAACTATACCAACTTAAATTTTTGATGCACTAGTCAGTTTGCCTGATTATTTTTAATGTTCTTTAAAAACAGGTAGGTTACAGTGTGTGAATCAGAATACTCAAATACTTTAACATAACTAACCAAAAAATAATGTTATAAGAAAATTGAGATAACACTACCTGTTTATTATATTTTACTTCTTATTCTTAATCAAAATCTATTATTTTATTAAAGATTTTATTCATTACTTCAAACTTATCATTGTATAAATCGAAAAAAATTACATCTTCTAATATTTCTAATTTTTCTTTTAATTCTTTTGATTGTGTATTCACATATAATTTATCTACATACTGGTATATGAATACAATATCCGCTAAATCAAATCTTTCATTTGATGATATAAATGCTGTATTTATTGTATTAAAATTCAATTCAGCTAATTCTTTTTTACTAGTACAAAAGATTATTTCAATATTGTTCCTACAATAATACTTTACAATTTTTGTAAAGTATTCGCTTTTGTCATAAATTAGAATATCATTTTTATTATACACTAAATTCACTTAAACATATATTTATTAAATTTTCTATTCCTGTTTTTCAAAGAAACATTCCTCTAAATCTTAGATAAGTAATTGATTTAATCCTGTTAATATACATTAGACAACTCACTTAGGTATTTTA
>NZ_JBIISA010000017.1:0-66741 GCF_044341265.1 Flavobacterium sp. | reverse complement strand
ATGTTGGTAACTTTTTTAAAACCCGAAGGGAATTTTTTAAAAAAAGTTATCAATCTTCCAATTACAAATCCGTATTTTTGATTCAATTAATAACCTAAAAATGGTCAACGTATTTTAGGACATGACAATATGGATATAGAAGAAACATTACAGTATTTTCAAGACAAAGAATATTTTGATGAACATTCAGAATGGATAGCCGAACATGTGGAAAAACATTTTCCTAACGAAGAGGTAAAAGTATTTCATGAAATTATGTCACTGGATTTTAGATTACATGTCTATTTAATAAAACCTAAAAGCTTAAACTATAATATTCTATTGACAAGTGGAATGAGCACTTTAGAAATGAATTTGCCAGAAATTGTTGAAGAAAAGGATAATTATAAGTTTGCAGAGTTAATGATGTTAATTCCAAAAGATGTAGAATTTAATGAAGTTTATACTGGTGAAAACAAAAATGATTTTATAATTAAAATGCTAAAGGTAACTGGGAAATTCCCACATCATTACGACACCTGGCTAGGAATTGGACATACTATCAGATATACAGAAGATTTAGATACATATGGTGACGACACAAAATTCATAGGTGGCGTTATATTACCATCTGCAACTTTTGAAGAAGATTTTACAGAAATTAATAGAAATGGCAGGAAAATTAATATTTACAGCTTTTTCCCTCTTTATGAAAACGAAATTAACTACAAAATTGAAAATGGTTATAATGCGCTTTTAGATTTAATAATAAAAAACAATTGTAAAGAAATATTAGATAATAACAGAAAAGATTTGACTATTAAAAAATCATTTTGGAACAAATTAAAAAAATAATCTAGTGACTATAACTCTACTTTTCAAAGAAAATTTGTAGTTTTATTATGGTCGATGTTCGCAGTAGCAACAGACGCAAAGCGATATAACGTTGGTGGCAATTTAAACAAACAGCAATTGTAACAAACTATTTTTTTTAAGACCAATTAAGAAAAAGAAAATATGGAACCAAACAGAAGACTTTGGCTGAAAAAAATTGGAATTGGAGTAGCTGGTATTGGACTTTCAAACTTCAATACATTTGCTTCTCCTCTTGTATCAGAAAATTTAATTAATAGTTTTGAGGATGATAGCAAATTAATTTTTTTACGCTCAAACGAAAATCCTTATGGTCCATCTCCATTAGCAAGGAAAGCATTTGCTGATAATGTGAATATTAGTAACCGCTATAATTGGGATGTTGCGACTCGACTGATTGCTGACCTTGCAAAAAAAAATAGTGTTAATGACGAAAACATATTGTTGGGAGCTGGTTCAACTGAAATATTAGACTTGGTTGCAAAATTGGTATCACAAGACAAAGAACACGAACCGAAGGTGACTGGCAACGCAAATTATGTAATTGCAGACCCTAGCTATGATTATTGGACAGTTACATTAGATTATTTAGGTTTAACGAAAATTAAAGTACCACTTACAACCGACAAGAAAATTAATTTGCAAGCTATGTTGGAAGCTGTAAACCAAGACACAAAATTGGTTTATATCTGTAATCCAAATAACCCAACAGGAACAATTTGTGAAAGAGAAGCATTGGTAGAATGTATAACCAAGATTTCACAAAATACAATTGTGTTAATTGATGAAGCCTATTTGGAATTTACTAAACAGCAATCCCTTAGCAATATCGTAAATGACCATAAAAATATTATTATCGTCAAAACATTTTCCAAAATCTATGGTTTGGCTGGAGCACGAATTGGGTATGCAATTGCAAACAAAACAATAATTGATAATTTGGCAAATTCGCAATCCAATACAAATAATAACGTTAGTGTAGTATCAAAACTTGCAGCTATAGCCTCGTTGAAAGATGATAAATTTGTTTCAAATTGCTACTTGTTAAATGAAAATGCAAGACAATATACCATCAACGAACTCCAAAAATTAAATTGTGAGTGCATTTCTTCTAATACAAATTTTATCTATTTTTCACTTGCAAAATACAACAAGGACTATTTTAAGCAATTAGAAAACAATAATATTGAAGGAGGAAGAATATATGAAGAGCAAGGTAAATGGACAAGAATTACAGTGGGTAAAATGGACGAAATGAAAAAATTTATTAAAGCTTTGGAATAAATAAAAAAGAACAGAGCGAACGTTTTCTGCTATTACTTCGCTTGTACTTCCTATTTTTATCTTCAAGGAAAAATAATCTAGTGTCTACAACTCTATCTCTCTAAGAAAAGTCGTAGTTTTGTTTTGGTTCATACGTGAAGTTAAGAAACGTTGGTCGCAACTTAAAAACATCCCATAAAAAAAATGACAAACCTTTTTAGAAAAATTGCTCTAATCCTACTTGTATTTATAAGTAGTCTAAGTTATGCTCAAAATAAGGAAGTAGATTCCTTGATTCAGAAACTTGACAACAAAGATGCTTATATTGTTTTGACGAAAACAACTTCGCCGAGGCTAAAAGGAAATACAGCAAACAGAATTATTGAAATAGGAAAAATGGCTTCACCAGAATTAATTAAAATTCTTGACAGTCAAAGCCAAGGAGTTGCTGCTCATTTCATACTTTCTAAAATTTGGCAAGAAGTATGGGAGGAAGAAGTTTGCTGTAATATTAGAAGTGTTGGAGAAATTGAGATTTTGACAATTAATGGGCTTGAAATTAGAGTTGAAAATAATGTTTTGTACTCCACACAAGAGAGTCTAAAAAGAAAAAAGGAAATTTGGAAGAAGTTATGTCAAGTATAAAAAACTGCTCGTAAGAACGGTTTTTTACTATTAAAACGATTAGAACTTATTTGAACTCTTAGTCTTTTATCTTTTTGCCTTTTCATCACATTCTGTTTTCAAAAGTTTTCGATATATTTGTTTTGGTCAGTGATAAAAAGTGCAACAGATTGAAAGCCACGAATCGTTGTCAATAATATTAAAATTGGAATTTTAAGAAATTACATTATAACTAAAAGAAAATGAGAATCACCTTATCTAAAATTTTAATAGTCTTTGTGTTTATCAGTATTATTTCTTGCAACAAAAAAGAAGAAAACAATTCTGCACAAAATAAAGAAGTACCAAAAGCTCTAAAAGAAGATAATACAAGTTTAACTCACTATAGTAAACGAAAAGGTGATTTAATAAATCAACTTTATTTTGATTTGGTAGAGAAATCGCCAGAATTACAAAATCTTGAGGAGCAAATTGAAAACTTTAATCCTAATGAAACTATTAATGAATTTAATAACTTTAACATGAAATCTAAAGATTATTATTCATCATCTGAGTTTTTGACGAACAGAATTAATGATAGTGTTTTAAGGAATCGAATTGTTGCATTACTGAAAAAAAGTAATAATCAATATTCATTAAAAGAAAAAGAATACGATAAAGTTATTTCAAAAGTAGTTGATAAAAAGAAGTCCATTGAAGATTATCATAATGTTCTCAAAATAGTATTGACTTTACCAATTATAGAAAAATACCAAAATGAAAATGCGCCAAGTAAACAAAATTTTGAAAAAATTATAAAGAAAGAAGATTCAATTATTGAAGCAACAAAAAAATTGACACCTAAATATTAAGTAAAATTGCCAAAACTGGTTTAAAACTATTCCAGGAAATGCAATTGCTATTTTCATCTTCGTAGAAAATAATCAGGTGACTACAATTCTATCTCTATAAGAAAAGTCGTAGTTTTGTTTTGGTCATTGTTTGCAGCAGCAACTGGTGCAAGCTTTATACGTTAAAAAGCTGTTTATGACTGATCGCCATTTTTAAGCATCTAACCCAAATTACCAAAATACTTCTTTCTCAACCAAAAAGCCACATTCACTAAGATAATCAATGCCGGAACTTCAACTAAAGGTCCAATAACGCCAGCAAATGCCTGTCCGCTATTGATTCCGAAAACTCCTATGGAAACGGCAATCGCTAACTCAAAATTATTTCCTGATGCCGTGAATGATAACGCAACAGCATCACGATAATTGGCACCAATTTTCTTGGAAACAA
The DNA here is from genome assembly GCF_044341265.1 of Flavobacterium sp. GTDB lineage: Bacteria > Bacteroidota > Bacteroidia > Flavobacteriales > Flavobacteriaceae > Flavobacterium. Next base: position 62,721 of record NZ_JBIISA010000017.1, on the reverse strand, counting down.
AAAACATCAAGAAAAACATAATGGCAAAGAAAATCACTAGTGGAATGGCAATTCTAAAAACATCCATTGGTAAATCCACAATCATTTCGCCTTTCAAACTGAACATTACAACAATCGTAAAAAGAAGCGCTATCAAAGTAATAGGCGAAACAAACGGAATAAATTTTTGATTGAACCATTTTTCGCCAACATATTTTTTAATCAAAAATCGGCTAATCACTGCTAATGCAAACGGAATTCCGAGATAAATCCCAACGGTTTTGGCGATTTCTGAAATAGTAATATCGAGTTCCAAACCTTTAATTCCGAATAAAGGCAACATCACTGCCAAATAAAAATAGGCATACAAACTGAAGAAAAACACCTGTAGCAAACTATTAATTCCGATTAATCCTGCTGTTAGTTCTCTGTTACCTTCGGCTAGTTCGTTCCAAACGATTACCATTGCAATGCAAGGCGCAATTCCGATAATGATTAAACCGGTCATGTATTCTGGATAGTCTTTTAGGAAAAAAGTTGCCAATAAAAACATCAAAAAAGGTCCAACAATCCAAGTTATGAAAAACGAAGCTGTGAGTAATTTTGGATTTTCAAACATTTTGGGAACTTTAGAGAAATCGATTTTGGTCAATGGTGGATACATCATCAAAATCAATCCAATTGCCAAAGGAATATTTGTAGTTCCAGATGAAAACGAGTTAATAAATTCGGCTGAACTTGGAATAAAATAACCAATTGAAACGCCAATTAGCATAGCTAGAAATATCCAAAGTGTTAGAAATCGGTCGAGGAAATTTAGTCGTTTTTTCATGTCCTTAATTCTTTATTTGAGAAAAAACATAATACATTTCAGAAGCTATTTGCAAACTGCGTTTAGTGTATTTTTCGTTCATTAAATCCGTTCCATCAAAAGCTTTTGGATCTTCATATTTTATTGGAAATCTAGCTTCTGCTCCAAAAACCATTGGACAACCTTCATCGGCATTATTACAAGTCATTATGGCTCCAAAATTATTTTTCGGATTAAAATCATCAAAATATGGTTTAGAAAAACAAATAATGGGATGCTGATTTTCATCAAACTTAACCGCATAAACTGGATTTTGTGCTTCGCTTAATTTCTGAATTTCAAAACCTTGATTAGTCAATGTTTCAGCTACTTTTGGAAACATAGCTGTAGCTTCCGTTCCACCAGAATAGCAAAACACATTTTGAATTCCATAATGAAAAGCCATAGTTTGTGACCAAATTTGCGACAAATGACTTCTTCGTGAATTGTGTGTGCAAATGAAGTTTAGACGAATTTCTTCGTTGGAATTTACTTTGTTTTGAATGTAATCAATCAATGGTTTCAAAACTTCTTTTCGCTCGTTTGAAAAAGAAATTTTTGAAATTGTTTCAATGGTATTGGATAGAATTTCTAACATAAATACTTTTTTTAACACAAAGACACTAAGAAGGCACGAAGCTCACAAAGTCTTTATTATTTATATCTTTTGATTAAAATTTTTAACAACAACCAGAATCTGGAGTACAACAAGAAGTTTCTTTTGGTTTCCACTCTCCTATTTTTACTTTCAATTTTTCTGGCGGAATTCCGCAATTGTCTTTTGCCAAACAATCGGTTAGCTTTGATTTTAATTGGAAATTAGTTCCGTCAAAATCTAAACCGAATTTTCCGATAGTTTCTTTCATTTGGTATTCCACTTCGATTTCTAAATCTGGAATTTGCAATTTAGCTTCCGATAATTCAATGATGTTAACCAATTTTTCTGGATGCAATCTGTGATCATAATCGTTGGCTTCCCAAAGTTGGAAATTCACTACTTCTTCTGTTCGAACTACTCCACCACAATCTATGAAATGTTTAGTGATTTTCCCAACTTCAGTAACGTGAAAATGACTTGGAACCAATTCGCCGTTTGGTAATTGGAAAGCAATCTGAGTCAGGCTTTTTAATTGATTTTTTATTTCTGATAGTTTCATTTTTTTGATATTAGATATTAGAATTTAGATATTAGATATACCGATTAACAACATTTATTCTTTAGTTTATGTCGAATCGTTCCAAAATGATTTTCTATTTTATCTATCGTATCCGGATTGATGCAATAGCAAATGGCTGTGCCTTCTATAGTTCCTTTTATGATATTGGCGTTTTTTAATTCCTTTAAATGTTGCGAAATTGTAGGTTGTGCCAATGGTAATTCGTTTACAATATCACCACAAATACATGAATCTACCGACAATAAATAATCGACAATAGCAATTCTTGCTGGATGTGAAAGTGCTTTAAATAGCGTTGCCATTTCGTTGTGCTCTTCTGAAAATGATTCTGATTTAGATGCTCCCATTTTTATAAATAATTATTATATTGCAATATTACGATAAAACAATTATATAAAGCAAATTATTATGTTAAATTTATACTACAAATCAAACTTCTCAATTCCGAAATAATTTCATACTTTTGAAGTCTTAAAAAAATAGTAACTATGGCAGCAATAACATTAGGCGGAAACCCAATAAACACAAATGGTTCTTTACCGCAAGTAGGTTCAAAAGCAACCGATTTTCAATTAGTAAAAAGCGATTTATCTGTAGCTACTTTAGCTGATTATGCAGGAAGCAAATTGGTTTTAAACATTTTTCCAAGCATCGATACTGGAACTTGTGCTACTTCGGTTAGAACATTTAACGCAAAAGCTAGCGCATTAGAAAACACAAAAGTGTTATGTATTTCTAGAGATTTACCTTTTGCTCAAAAACGTTTTTGTGGTGCTGAAGGATTAGAAAATGTTGAAAATTTATCAGATTTCAAAGAAGGAAGTTTCGGAAAAAATTATGGTTTAGAAATTGTTGATGGTCCTTTAGCAGGATTACATTCAAGAGTGGTAATTGTTTTAGACGAAAACGGAATTGTAAAACACGCTGAACAAGTTGGTGAAATTGCTGACGAACCAAATTACGAAGTAGCTTTAGCCGCTCTATAAAATGGAATTTGAAAGAGATAAAACGTTCTTAACTGGACGATTTAAAAGCATGGGATTTGCCTTTAGAGGTGCCATCAAATTAATTACAACCGAACACAGCGTCATGGTACAAAGTTGTTTGGCTGTTGTAATGATTATTGCTGGTTTTTACTTTGAAATTTCTCATGAAGAATGGCTTATTCAAACCCTTGCCATTGGTTTAGTCCTTGGAATTGAAGGCCTAAACACAGCTGTAGAAAAAGTGGCTGATTTTATTCATCCTGAATATCACCAACGTATTGGTTTTATCAAAGACATTGCAGCTGGAGCCGTATTTTTTGCAGCCATTACAGCCATTGCCATTGGATGCATTATTTATATTCCAAAATTTTAATTGATTACAACATAAAATTTCTATTTTTATACCAACTATTTAATTTCGAATGGCAAAACAAGTAAAAAAAGAAAATACAAAATCAGACGAACTAGGAGAAAAACTTCCTTGGAAAATGAAAAGACAATACAAAGTAGTTTTTGGTTGTCTTTTGGTGCTTTTATCCATAGGACTTTTGGTGGCTTTCATTTCGTTTTTCATGCATGGTCAAGAAGATCAAAGTGTCGTTACTGCATTGTCTGACCGAAACAAACCTGCAGAAAATTGGTTAGGAAAAGTAGGCGCATTTCTATCGGACTTCTTTATTTATAAAGGATTTGGTGCTGCTTCGTTTCTTTTTGTAAAATTATTTTTCATTACTGGTGCTTTCATGGTTTTAGATTTACCATTAAAGAAATTAAAATCAACTTGGTTTTGGGATTTATTTGCCATAATCATTTTATCCATACTTTTCGGATTCTTTGCCAATTCCATTCCAGAACTTGGCGGAACAATTGGTTTTGAAATGAATCAATTCTTTCAAGATTACATTGGTAAAATTGGAACTTTCTTAGTCTTACTTTTTGGATTAGTAATTTATTTGTTGTTCAAAATCAAAATCTCTCCTGATAGCATTAAAATGTTTTTTGAGAAAAAGCAAAAAGAATTCAAGGAAGATATTGATGCTATGAAATCCAAACCTTCTGAAGATGCAAGTGGAGCTTACAACCTTGAAGAATATGCAGTTGAAGAATCAAAAGATGATTTAGACGAAGCTTTTGAAGAACCTTATATCAAACCAGTAACATCTCAGTTTGAAATCAATAAAGAAACCTTGAAACCAACAATTTCAAGTTATTCAGAAATTGAATTGGAACCTACTTTAAAAAGCGAACCAAAACCAACACCTTCACTTTCATTAGAAGTTGAGCAACCCATAACTCCAAAAGTAGAACCTACTAAAGAGATTATAAAAACAAACGACGAAGCATTTGTAATAGAAAAGTCGCAAGACGAAGATACAGTGGAAGAAAATTTGGCTGCAAAATTAGTAGCCGATTTTGGTTTATTTGACCCTAAATTAGAGTTGTCCAATTATAAATTCCCAACAATTGATTTACTGAAAGAATACTCAAGCGTTGGAATTACCATCAATCAAGAAGAACTTGAGGACAATAAAAATAATATTGTGGAAACATTGCGTAACTACAAAATCGATATTGCCCAAATCAAAGCAACCGTTGGTCCATCGGTTACTTTGTACGAAATTGTTCCAGAAGCCGGAATTCGTATTTCTAAAATTAAAAGTTTGGAAGACGATATTGCGCTTTCACTTTCAGCATTAGGTATTCGTATCATCGCTCCTATTCCCGGAAAAGGAACAATTGGTATTGAGGTTCCGAACAAGAATCCTACTATGGTTCCGATGAAAACGGTTATTGCATCTGCAAAGTTTCAAGAAGCAGAAATGGAATTACCAATTGCTTTAGGAAAAACTATTTCTAACGAAACTTTTGTATTTGACTTAGCCAAAATGCCTCACCTTTTAATGGCTGGAGCAACCGGACAAGGAAAATCGGTTGGTTTGAATGCGGTTTTAACTTCGTTATTATACAAAAAACATCCTGCAGAAGTGAAGTTTGTTTTGGTCGATCCAAAGAAAGTGGAGCTAACGCTTTTCAACAAAATTGAGAGACATTATTTAGCAAAATTACCAGATTCTGAAGATGCCATCATCACCGATAATAGTAAAGTAATCAATACCTTGAATTCGCTTTGTATCGAAATGGACAACCGTTATTCTTTATTGAAAGATGCGATGGTTAGAAACATTAAAGAATACAATGAAAAATTCAAACAGCGTAAATTAAATCCAGAACATGGACACCAATTTTTACCTTATATAGTATTGGTGGTTGATGAGTTTGCCGATTTAATTATGACCGCCGGAAAAGAAGTGGAAACACCAATTGCTCGTTTGGCTCAATTAGCTCGTGCTATCGGAATTCACTTAATCATTGCCACACAAAGACCTTCGGTTAATGTAATTACGGGTATGATTAAAGCCAACTTCCCTGCAAGAATTGCGTTTAGAGTTACCTCAAAAATTGACTCAAGAACGATTTTAGATTCAGGTGGTGCAGACCAATTGATTGGACGTGGAGATTTATTGTTTTCTAATGGAAATGATTTAGTTCGTGTACAATGTGCTTTTGTAGACACACCTGAAGTTGAGAAAATTGTAGATTATATTGGTTCTCAAAAAGCGTATGCAAGTGCTTTCATGCTTCCAGAATATGTTGGTGAAGAAAGTAGCATGAAATTAGATATCGATATTTCTGAAAGAGACTCTATGTTTAGGGAAGCTGCAGAAATAATTGTAACTGCTCAACAAGGTTCGGCATCATTATTGCAAAGAAAATTGAAACTAGGTTACAATCGTGCCGGAAGACTAATAGATCAACTAGAAGCAGCCGGAATTGTTGGACCTTTTGAAGGTAGCAAAGCTAGAAGTGTAAACATTCCAGACTTGGTAGCTTTAGATCAATTTTTAAACAATGAACAAAACAATAATTAAAATGAATAAATTTCTGTCAATTGCGTTACTACTTTTTGTTAGTCTAACCGCTAATGCACAAGATAAAAAAGCTAAAGAACTTTTAGACGATGTAACTGAAAAAATCAAAAGTTACAAGAACATCGTTATTGATTTTAAATACACTTTGAATAACGCCAAAGAAAACATCAACCAAGAAAGCAAAGGAAATGTTACTTTAGAAGGAAATAAGTATGTCCTTAATTTTATGGGCGTAACTAAAATTTACGACGGTAAGAAATCATATACTATCAATCCTGAAGATGAAGAAGTTACTATTTCAAGTGTAAATGACAAAGATGATAAAGCTATTACGCCTGCCAAAATGCTAACTTTTTTTAATAGTGGTTATAAATATTCTATGGATATTTCACAAAACATTAAAGGACGTAAAATTCAATATATCAAACTAATTCCTAATAACGCTAAAGACCAACGTAAAGAAGTTTTATTGGGAATTGATATTCAAACTAAAACCATTTACAACCTTATAGAAGTAGGTAAAAATGGAACAAAAACTACATTGACTGTTAATTCTTTCAAAACCAATCAGCCATTGTCAAAAAATCAATTTACATTTGTAGCGAGTAAATATCCTAACTACTACATCAATAAATTAGATTAGCTTTTGTGAAAATATTAGACAAGTATTTATTAAAATCATTCCTGATTACATTTACTACGGTATTTGTAATCTTGTTTTTTATATTCATACTTCAAACTGTTTGGCTTTTCATTTCTGAGTTGGCAGGTAAAGATTTAGACTTCCTTTTGGTCGTAAAATTTTTACTGTTCTCTATGCCAAGAATTGTTCCATTAGTATTACCATTATCTGTATTATTGGCTTCTATTATGACTTTTGGAAGCTTGGCAGAAAACTACGAATTTGCCGCAATGAAATCTTCTGGAATTTCTTTTCAGAGAACCATGAGAAGCATCACAGTATTTATTATTTTACTAAGCATTTTATCCTTTTTCTTTGCCAACAATGTAATTCCTTACGCAGAATACAAGTTCATCAACTTTAGACGAAATATCGCTCAAGTTAAGCCAGCAATGGCAATTGCAGAAGGTCAATTTAGTGAAGTTGGAAATTATACCATCAAAGTAGATAAAAAATCAGGTGAGAAAGGAAACTTTCTTACTGGAGTAACCATTCACAGGAAACTTCCTAATGGTGAAGGAAATACAACCGTAATTAAAGCTAAAAAAGGTGAACTAATAAGTAGTGAATCTTCAAATACTCTAAAATTAGTTTTAACAGATGGAAATTACTACGAAGACATTATTCCTAAGAAATATGAAGAACGTCCTAGAATTCCATTTGCTAAAGGAACCTTCAAACGTGATGTAATAAATATTGATTTATCAAAATTGAATCAATCGAGTATGGATGAAGTGGATATTTCTAACACTAATACCATGCTTAATATAAGTGAGTTACGATTTACCATTGATTCACTTAATACTAATTACAAAAAAGACCTTCGCTCCTACACCGAAAATATTTATTTGCGAACTGGGATAAACAACACTTACTATCAACCCGATAGCACACAAGTAAGAACTAAAGTTTCATCCAATAATTTATTGGCTAATCTTACTGATAGTCAGAAAAGTGAGGTGGTAAAAATTGCTTTTAGTAATATAGAAAATACTGTTTTTTCTATTGACAGTTCCATTTTTGAAATGCAAGCTAAACAGAAAAGTATCAACAAACACTGGATTGCATTACATGACAAATACATGATTGCCTTTTCATGTTTATTGATGTTTTTTATTGGAGCACCACTAGGTTCTATCATCCGAAAAGGTGGATTGGGATTACCAATTGTATTTGCAGTAGCGATTTTTATTGTATTCCATTTTATCAATACTTTTGGAAAAAGAGTAGCTCAAGAAGACGGAATGACTCCTTTCATGGGCGTTTGGATGTCGTCAATTATATTAACGCCTTTGGCTATTTTCTTAACTTACAGAGCCACAACCGATATTGGTGCGGCAATCAATTTTGATGGCATACTTGTTCCGTTTCAAAAACTTTTTGCCAAATTTGAATCTAAAAAAGAAATCAAACAACCAAAAGCCATTGTTGATATTGAAAATTATAAAATCATCGAAGACGAAGAATTTGAAACACTGAAAGGATATTCTGATGATGTATTGGTTAGAATTGTTAAAAATTCTAAGCAATTTAATTATTCTTATGATTATCGCATAAAAGCCATTAAAATCCTTGATGGGCGAGGTATTACCCAAGAACAACTCAAAGCAGAGAATAACTTAGAAAACATAGATTACAACACATTTTATGAAAATGTAACTGCCTATTATTCTTCAGTGAAGTTAACTTTAGTTTTTTATGTAATCTCTTTAATTACTTCTTTGGTAATGAACAACAATAGGTCGATTTGGTTCTTTCTATTATTCGGAATTAGTGCTTTATTATTTTACATTTCCATGTATTTATCTCAGAAAAAAATTGATGAAATAGGCGATGCAATTGGACGAAAAATTGAACCAGGTCTTGCGATGGCATTTATCATTGGTTTTCCTTTTTTTATATTCGTTTACTTATACAACAATAAAGTTTTGAAAGAAGCTATTGCTGAATTTCGATCTTAACCAGATTTTAAAAATTTAAACATGTCAAATAACATACAACTCAACACTATAGAAGAAGCTATCGAAGACATCCGTCAAGGTAAAGTTATCATTGTTGTTGATGATGAAGACAGAGAAAATGAAGGCGATTTCTTGGCTGCTGCCGAAAAAGTAACTCCCGAGATGATTAATTTTATGGCGACACATGGTCGTGGATTAATTTGTGCACCATTAACTGAAAGTCGTTGTAAAGAATTGGATTTACACCCGATGGTTAGAAACAATACAGACCACATGGAAACTGCTTTTACGGTTTCTGTAGATTTAAAAGGAAATGGTGTTACTACAGGAATTTCTGCTTCCGATAGAGCAAAAACTATTCTTTCCTTAGTTGATGCCGATACAAAACCCTATGATTTAGCGCGTCCTGGTCATATTTTTCCGTTGGTTGCTAAGCAAGGTGGCGTTTTGAGAAGAACTGGTCATACAGAAGCTGCAATTGATTTTGCACGTTTAGCTGGATTCAAATCGGCAGGTGTTATTGTTGAAATCATGAATGAAGATGGAACAATGGCTCGTTTACCACAATTGGTTGAAGTGGCAAAGAAGTTTGATTTAAAATTAGTTTCTATTGAAGCTTTGGTGGCTTACAGAATGCAACACGATAGCTTAATTGTAAAGAAAGAAGATTTTGAGATAGAAACTCGTTTCGGACAATTTCGTTTGCGAGCTTATCTACAAACCACAAATAAACAAGTTCACGTTGCATTAACTAAAGGAAGTTGGAGTAAAGGCGATTCTATCCTGACGCGTATCAATTCAACGCAAATCAACAACGATATTTTAGGAACCTTGACCAACAATGCCGACAAGAAACTGGATGATATGTTCCGATTGATTAACGAAGAAGGCAAAGGAGCCGTTATTTTTATTAATCAAGAAGTACAATCTTTAGATTTATTGAATCGTTTAAAAGAACTTAAAGTATTGCAAGAACAAGGAATTATTAATGCACCACAAATTAGAATGGATGCGAAAGATTTTGGTATTGGAGCCCAAATATTGCACGACATAGACATTTCTAAAATACGATTAATCACCAATACGCAACACACAAAACGTGTTGGAATGATAGGATATGGATTAGAAATCACGGATTACGTGGGTTATTAATGCAAAAAAAACGCAGAATTTAAGTTTCTAAAGTATAGAAAATGAAACGATTAGTTTTTATAATAAAAATTAATCGTTTTTTTGTTTAAAATCTATTTGGAAAACAAAAAAAGGTTACTATATTTGCATCCGCAATACGGAAGTATGTGCATCTTACTGGAGAAATGGCAGAGCGGTCGAATGCGGCAGTCTTGAAAACTGTTGACTGTAACAGGTCCGGGGGTTCGAATCCCTCTTTCTCCGCAAAAGAAAACCGATTAGCATAGCTAATCGGTTTTTTTATTTCAAAAAAATGGCTCAAAAGCTTTGCTTTTGAAAGTCGTTTTTTTGAAATAAAAAAACTACTGATTATGTAATAATCAGTAAAGTTTTCTTTTGCTCAGGATTCCCTCTCTGGGAAAAACGTAGTTAATCCCCAACATTGGCTTCGAGAGCCTCAGCCAACGTCGAGAGCCTCAGCCAACGTTGAACTTCTAAATAGTTGAAGTTTATTATCCGAATATCAAATTAGATTTTCTTTTTTAAATGTAGAAGGTGTCATTCCTTTTTTATTGAAGAAAACTCTGTTAAAATAACTAAGCGTTTCAAAACCACATTCAAAAGATATTTGACTAATCGTTTTTTCTGATTGGACCAACATGCGGCAAGCTTCGTTTATTCTTAACTCATTTAAATAATCAGAATAGGTTTTTCCTGTGGCTTTTTTGAAAAATTTACAGAAGTTACTTTCGGTCAAATAAATTAAGTCTGCTGCTTGTTTTAGAGAAATTTTATTATAAAAGTTGTTTTGTATAAACGAACAAACTTTATTAATCCGTAGCTCATTTTTTTTAGATACAACATTATGAAAAGCATTTGGTGCAATCAACCTTGCTTGCTTTTTAGAGAGTACGTCCAAAATCGAAATCAACTTTAATACTCTATCCACTCCTTTCGCTTCGGTCAAATCTGTAATTTCTGAAACTAACGCTTCATCAATCTCAAAACTTATTCCTCTATCTGAAGAAACTAACATATTCTTAATCAATACACTTTCATTGAGTTCTAAGAATGGTGATATAAATTCCTTAGAAAACTGAATTACAATTGCATCCGATTTTACGTCATCCTCTAATTTACCAGACCAAGTATGCGGCAAATTGCTTCCCAACAAAACTAAATCACCATTGCTAAAATATTCATAAGAGTTTCCAACAATTCTGTAACCACTGCCCTTAACAATGTAGGTCAATTCAAATTCTGGATGATAATGCCATTTGAATTCGAAAAAGGGAACCTGAAAACGATAAGCATAAAAACTCGAAGTTCCTTTTTCTGATGGGATGTTCTCTAATGTAGCTTTCATATGTAAATATTCATTTTTTTTAAAGGTCATATGTTATCGCTTTATTTTCATTGGTGTTTGCAAGCAAACGAGTTTGTTTATGGCGATTTCATAATATACTATAAACTTTAAAATTTATAATTATTCAAAAATAATTCAATATAGTGTCATAATTAAACAAATTAATGTTAAATCTTACCAAAACGAATGAATAGTTTTGAAATTCCTAAAATAGAATGTTCCATTTTAATTTACTTTAATTTAATAATTTAGAATATGCAAACACTACCAAAATCAATATCAGAATTTCTTGAAACGCCTTATTCGCTTTCGCAAGAACAAATTGATTTCTATCAAAAAAATAGATATATCAAATTGAAGGAAGTTCTAAACCTAGAAACTGTTCTATTCTTTAACGATGCCATTACAAAACAAGTAAACGCAATGAATCAAGAGGAAACAGCGCTTGAGGATAGAACAACGTATGGAAAAGCATTTCTACAATTATTCAATTTATGGTTGGAAAACGATGTTGTAAAAGAATTAATTTTTAGCAAACGAATAGCTAAAATCGCATCCAATTTAATGGAAGTAAACGGAGTTCGTTTATACCATGACCAAGCTTTGTTTAAAGAAGGTGCCGGTGGAATTACTCCTTGGCATGCCGATCAATATTATTGGCCATTAGAGACTGATAAAACGGTTACGGCATGGATGCCTTTACAAGCAACGCCACTAGAAATGGGTCCATTAGAATTTAGTGCTGGAAGTCATACAATTGTTGAAGGACGCGAATTGGAAATTGGAGACGAGAGTGAGGAACTAATTCAAAAAAAATTACGAGTTACTGATTTCAAACATGTTATTGAACCTTTTAATGTTGGTGAGATTAGTTTCCATTCGGGTTGGGTGTTTCATCGTGCTGGTGCTAATGTAACTGACGAAATGCGAAAAGTCATGACCATCATTTATATGGATAAAGACATGATTCTAAAAAATCCTGAAAATAAAAACCAGATACACGATTGGAATACTTGGTGTCCGGGTGCAAAAATTGGAGAAATCATCAACTCTCCTATTAATCCAATTTTATATTCTAACTAATATGGATGTAAAATATACTTGTACCTATTGGGGTTGCGAACATCAATCGGCAAAAGAATTTCTATCCAATGTTGTGAACAATGGTTATGAAGGTGTGGAAATCAATTTTCCTGATGATGCAAATTTTGTGGCGGAATTTCTTGAAGAATTAGTGAATATTAGAAATACTATTAATCCTAATTTTATTTTTATTGCGCAACAAGTGTTATCCAATAAAAACGAAACGGTCGATGAATACATTGAAAGAATTACAAAACGATTGGAATTTTTAATCACTTTAAAACCCAACTACATTAACTCGCATACTGGGAAAGATTTTTACGATTTTAGCGATAATTGCAAAATAATTGAAATCACGGAGCATATTTCAAGAAATTCAGGTGTTCCTATTTGGCATGAAATTCATCGCGGCAGATTTTCATTTCATTTAAAAACACTTTTAAAATATATCGACATCTACCCAAAATTAAAATTGATCGCTGATTTCTCTCATTTTTGCGTGGTTTCAGAAAGTAATTTGGAAGACCAAAAAGAGTTATTATCCAAAATTTATCCCAATATAAAACACATCCATGCTCGTGTTGGCTTTGAGCAAAGTCCGCAAGTGAACCATCCTTTCGCAGCAGAATGGAACACACATTTAGAACGCTATTTAAGTTGGTGGAAAGAAATTATTGAAATTCTAAAGAAAAGAAACTATTCTCAAATAACCATTACACCCGAATTTGGACCATTTCCTTATATGCCTCAAGAACCTTTCACAAAGAAACCGCTTTCGAATCAATGGGAAATCAATCTTGAAATGAAACACTATTTACAACAAAACCTTTAACCAATGGATAAAAACAACAAAAATTATATTCTTTTTATTGCTTTGAGTGCAGCACTTGGCGGCTTATTATTTGGCTATGACACGGCTGTGATTTCTGGAGCCATTGGTAATCTAACCGAATATTTCCATTTGACTCCTGTTGAAACTGGCTGGGCTATTTCAAGTGCATTGGTTGGCTGTTTAATTGGAGCATTTTTCTCTGATTATTTGAGTAACCGATTGGGACGAAGAGCTACAATGCTAATTACAGCTATTCTCTTTATTCTAAATTCTGTTGGAACGGCGCTACCCAATTCATTCACAATGTTTGTGCTATTTCGTATTGTGGGCGGCGTTGGTGTTGGCATAGCTTCTATGGTTGTACCGATGTATATCGCTGAAATTGCTCCTCCAAAAAGACGTGGTGCTTTGGTAGGCAACTATCAATTAGCCATTGTTATCGGTATTGTTGTGGTTTATTTTGTGAATTACTTTATTGCTTTACAAGGTGATGCCCAATGGAATTTGAACATTGGATGGCGTTGGATGTTTGGTTCTGAGATCATTCCTTCTATTCTATTTCTCGTTTTTATATTTCTAATTCCAGAAAGCCCTAGATGGTTATTGCAAAAAGGAAAATCGGAACAAGCTGTTGCTGTATTAGAAAAAATAAACGCACCAGAAGACGTGGCTCAAGTGCAATCTGAAATTCAAAATTCATTGGAACAAGAAGACAAAGGTCAGTGGAACCATCTAGTAAATCCAATATATAAAAAAGCACTGTTTGTTGGAATTGGACTTTCAATTTTACAACAGCTAACCGGTATCAATGCTATATTATATTATGCTCCAGAAATTTTTAAAAGTCTAGGCAGTTCAACCGACGCTTCTTTATTAGAAACCAGTATTTTAGGTGTTGTAAACTTAATTTTTACTTTATTAGCCATTAAATGGGTTGACAAAATGGGAAGAAAACCGTTGCTTTATATTGGCTCTGCTGGAATGACTATTTCGTTGGCAGCAGTAGGTATTTTTATTTACAATGAAGCCGTTGGGAATTATGTACTACCCTTTTTAATACTTTTTATGGCTTCCTTTAGCATTTCTTGGGGACCAATTGTTTGGGTGTTACTATCAGAAATTTTTCCAAATAAGATAAGAAGTTTGGCATTAGCGATTAGTGTTTTTATTCAATGGGTAGCCAATTTTGTGGTAACACAAGTTTTCCCTAGTTTGATTGAAAACCAATGGTTGAAAGATAATTTTAATGGCGCCTTTCCGTTTTATTTGTTTTCTGTAATCTGCTTATTTTCTTTATTCTTCGTTTGGAAAAAAGTACCTGAAACCAAAAATAAAAGTCTAGAACAAATGGATGCCTTATGGAAATAAGAAAAACACTCTTTAGCGGATTATTATTGTTTTGTGTTTGGAATATAAATGCTCAAAACAATGCCAAATTTGTAAACACCTTTATTGGTACGGATGGCACCGGACACACATTTCCAGGACCTTCAATGCCTTTTGGAATGGTACAACCCGGACCTGATAACAATATCGCTGGTTGGAATCATACAAGCGGTTATCAATACAAAGACACTTTGCTTTTGGGATTTTCACAAACGCGTTTCAGCGGAACAGGAATTGGTGAAATGGGTAACATTTTGTTGCTTCCATTCCATGAAAAAAAGTTAAAACTTAAAAATAGTTATCATAAAAATTCTGAAAAAGCTAGTGTTGGCTATTATTCATTAACCAAAAAAGACGACATCAAAGTAGAGCTCACTTGTTCGGAAAGAGTTGCTTTTCATAAATATAAATATCCAAACAAAACCGCAAAATTACTGCTTGATTTCCAACACGGATTTCAATTCCTTAATGATAGTTTGGTTCTAGAAAGTGATATTAAAACAGAAAATGCAACTACTATTTCTGGGTATTGCAAAACCAAAGGTTGGGTAACTAAAAAGTATTTTTTTACAATTCAATTTCAAACGCCATTTGTTGCATCTAAAGAACTTTCGAAAGAGAAAAAGCAAAATGCACCCAAATACATCTTGGATTTTAATTTGCCAAAAAATAAAGTTTTACAAATAAAAATTGCATTATCAACGGTAAGTATTGAAGGAGCTAAACAAAATTTAAAATCAGAAATACCACATTGGAACTTTGAAAAAGTAAAACAAAACGCCGAAAAAGTTTGGAATAATTATTTGAATAGAATTGACATCGAAGCGCCACAAAAACAAAAGGAAATCTTTTATACTTCGTTATATCATTTACTATTGCAACCATCCAATATTGCTGATGTTGATGGCAACTATCGCGGAGCTGATGATAAGATTGCATTAGCGCCAAATAAAGCCTACTACTCTACTCTATCCATTTGGGATATTTACAGAGGTGCGTTTCCATTACTTCAAATTATAGCTCCTGAAAAAATTGATGGAATAGTTAATACAATGCTTTTACATAACAAAGCCGCTGGATTTTTACCCATTTGGACGGCTTGGGGACAAGACAATTATTGTATGATTGGCAATCATGCTATTCCTATGATTTTATCGGCTTATACTAATGGATTTAAAGGTTTTGATAAAGACGAAGCACTCAAAGCTATGATTGAAACTTCAACTAAAAGTCACATTAATTCCGATTGGGAATTGTACAATCAATATGGTTATTATCCTTTTGACAAACTGGATAATGAAGCCGTTTCAAGAACTCTAGAAAGTGGATTTGATGATTATTGTGTTGCAAAAATGGCTGAAAATTTAAACGATAAAATAAATCAATCAGAGTTTCAAAAAAGAGCCAATTAC
Source organism: Flavobacterium sp. (assembly GCF_044341265.1). GTDB lineage: Bacteria > Bacteroidota > Bacteroidia > Flavobacteriales > Flavobacteriaceae > Flavobacterium. The sequence goes on along the minus strand of NZ_JBIISA010000017.1, from coordinate 46,945 downwards.
TATAAAAATCTTTTTGATGCTGAAACAAAATTATTTCGAGGTAAAGATTCCAAAGGCAATTGGAGAACTCCATTTGATCCATTAACAGCAACGTCACCTATGAACAATCCTGGCGATTATACTGAAGCCAATGCTTGGCAATATTTTTGGACTCCAGCACAATACGACATCGATGGCATGAAAAATCTATTGGGCGGAAAAAAGGAATTCACAAAAAAACTCAATGATTTCTTTACTATTGAAAGTTTAAATCCAAACAAATTTCTGGGTCAGGAAGCGATGATTGGTCAGTATGCTCATGGTAACGAACCTAGTCATCATATTGTTTACTTGTATGCGTATTCAGAAACACCAAAAATCGGACAAAAATACATCCATAAAATCATTAACGTATTTCACAACAACACGCCTGATGGTATGATTGGCAACGACGATTGCGGACAAATGTCGGCTTGGTATATTTTGTCAACGTTAGGTTTTTATCCTGTAAATCCTGCCAATGGCGAATTTGTTCTTGGTACTCCACAAGTTAAAAAAGCAACTTTGCATTTAAAAAACAATAAAACTTTTACCATTGAAGCAACTAATTTCTCTAACGAGAATATATATCAAGAAAACGCCCAACTGAACAGTACATCACTAACAAAACCATTCATAACCTATTCAGAAATCATGACTGGTGGCACTCTTAATTTTCAAATGACCAATAAATAATTTATTCTATGAAAAATTTATATATAACATTAGTAATTCTAGCTTCTTACACTATGAATTCACAAAATCAAGATTCAAATAAAGTCGAAGAAAAATATCAGATATTACCATTTGGAAGCATTAAACCTTCGGGTTGGATAAAAATACAAATGCAAAAAGATGTTGATGGTTTTGTGGGCAATTTAGATAAATTAGTACCTAACTTAATCAACGATCCCATTTATGGCTCAGGAAGATTGCACAAGAACAGCGAAGTCAAAGATTTGGGAAACAATAAAGAAGGCGATGCTGAAGGCAGTGAACAATACAAATGGTGGAACAGCGAAACCCAATCCAATTGGTGGGATGGTTACATTAGAAACGTAATTTTATTGAATGATAAAATTGGACTTAAAAAAGTAAAAAAGTACGTTCAAGACGTTTTAAAAACTCAAGATAAAGACGGTTATATTGGTATTTATGATAAAGATTTGCGCTACCAATTCAACTCAGAAAATGGCGAATTATGGTCTAAAGCCACAATGTATAGAGGTTTACTTGCTTATTACGAATACTCAAAAGACAAGAAGTTGTGGAACGCTATTGTGAAAGCGGTTGATAATGTAATGACGAATTATCCTATTGGTCAATCCAGTCCGTTTTCTTCTGGAACAGCCTTCAATGGTGGTGTTTCTCATGGATTAACATTCACTGATGTTTTGGATAAAATGTATCAAATTACTGGTGACACAAAATACACCGATTATGCGCTGTTTCTGTATCAAGATTTTAGCAAAACCTATCAATCAGAAAAAGATGTGCAATTGAGCAATATTTTAAATCCCAATTACAAATTACAATCGCATGGTGTGCATACTTATGAGCATTTACGACCGCTACTAGTTGCGGCTTATGCTTCTGATAATAAAGAACTACAAAAAGCACTTCAAATTTACATTCAACGAATTGAAAATACTACAACCCTAACTGGTGGTGCCATTGGAGACGAATGGATTGCTGAACGAACTGCAGATGCGACTCATACTGGTTATGAATATTGTTCTTTACACGAATTATTAGACAGCTATACAGTTTTGTTTCAAAAGCAAGGAAATTCAAAAACTGCCGAAGCAATTGAAACTATTTTCTACAATGCAGCTCAAGGTTCACGAAACCCAGATCATTCTTGTATTGCTTATTTAAAAACAGATAATTCTTTCGAGATGGAAGGAACTAAGAATGGTGAAGTTGAAGCTAATCGAAATCAAACCAGATATAAATATTCTCCTGCGCATCAAGATGTTGCCGTTTGTTGCAATCCAAATGCTGGTAGAATTACGCCTTACTTTATTGAAAAAGCTTGGTTGAAAGAAAATAAAAATACCTTAGTAAATGTGCTTCTAATGCCTAATAGTGTAACCATTAAGATTCAAAATAAACCCATCACCATCGAGACGGTAACGGAATATCCTTATGAGAACAAATTCGTTTTCAAAATTTCAAATCCAAAGCAAGCTTCCTTTGTTTTAAAAATTAGAAAACCTTCATGGGTGAAACAGATTGTAACGAATGAAAAATATACCATTGAAAACGACTTTATTGTCTTCAATAGAAAATTTAAAAAACAAGAGGCGCTAACTTTAGAATTCAAAGCCGAAATTGAAATAAAAAAAGACTTGAACAACGAAAACTATTTCAGCTATGGTGCGTTATTTTATGCTAAACCTATCGAAGCTTTTGAACAAAAGGGTAAATCTTATTTCACCAATTTTGATGATTTAACCTATAAACCAAAAGACAACCATCGTTTTGAATTTATTGAAGAAAACCAAGCTTCCTTCAATAAGGGTCAAATTACAATCAAAGCAAAAAATAAAAAAACGCAACAAATAGAAAACATCAAGCTTATTCCATTTGGTAAAACCATCTTGAGACAAGTAAGTTTTTAACAAATCAACAACAGCCGAAATTCTCCATCAATTTCAATTGGTGCTCTGTGAATGCATGGTGGCACTTGTTGTGTTGGATGGTCTACTGCCAAACGCCAAAGATGCCTTACTCCTAAGTTAATTGGAGTGGCGTTGGGTTGCGCTTGGTAATGCAAATCGAAATAATTTTCTTTTAAAAAGTCTTCAAATTCAGCTTCTGGTCCATCGTGGAGGTCTTTTAACTGGGCTCTAATTTCGGGAACGAGTATTTTTTGTTGGGCTTCATCGTTGGCAATGAGGTCGCTTGCTGCTCCGTGATAGGTACATAAAAAAGTATCTGTGGCTATAGGCGAACGGTCTACATGAAAGGAATACACATCGGTAGTAATGAAATCGAAGTCGGTATCGCGTTCGTAGCATTGGAGTAAGTTGAGCACTGGAGCTGCTCCGAAGTCGGTTAGTTCTTGTAAATCCTTTAAGATAATTTCCCTAGCGCAATTTCCTTGTGACGAAAGTTGTAGTGCCAATAGGTCTTTGGGAGTTACTTCGGTGATGTTTTCTTTTAATTGGAGTTTACTTACTAGCTCTTTAAAATCGCCTTCCAAATTTCGGTACCAGCACAGCGCATTGCGAGTTCCTTCAAAATCGGTTTGTATCAGTTCCGAAAAAGAGGTAACGATTCCAATTTGTTTGCTGTTAGAAAATGTAGGGTTCATTTAGGTAAATAAGTTAGGCAATGCTTTGCAAAATTAGTACATAAACCCTCTAAAAATTAGTTTTTTAATAAAAACATTGGTTGGTTGTAACTAACGAACTTTTTATATATTTGTAAAAATTAAACCTTACTTATGAAAAAAGTTTTTTTAGCATTATTCCTGTTTACGACTTGTAGTTTTTTTGCACAATCTACCGATTTAGATCCGTTTGAAATCAACTACTCGTATGTACAACTTCCTACGAAACCTATATTGGATAAGAAGAATAGAAACTATTCGTTTTTAATTTCTTTCGACCGCTCTTTGTTGTACAACAAATCGAAGTACTTTATTGAAAACCAAGTAACCATCTCTGGTTTAGAAAAAAGAGAAAAAAATGGTTATATGAGTGTTGAAGTAATGCTTCAGAACCCAGTGGTTACCAAAAAAGAAGTAACTACTAGAACGGTTACTAACAAAGATAGAAACGGAGTTCAATCTACTAGATACTATTACACTCCTGTGGTTTCTTATAGCCAACAAGGAAATGCAAAAGTGGTAAGTGGTGATGGTAAAATCAACAAAATCATCAGCTTCAACGGTTCTAATACCATAAAAGGAACTGAAACTGAGAATTACAACCAAGCACAAAATGGTCAGTATTCGCTTCAAAGTACTATAATAAACAACTATTTGAATGAAGTAGTGAACCGTTTGAATAACGAACTAAACAACGAATTTGGTTACCCAGTAAAAGAAGGTAAAGACCAATTTTGGGTTTTAGCAAATAAAAAACACCCTGAGCAAGCGGCTGAATACAATGCTTACTTACAAGCCAAAGCGGTTTTTGACAAAATGAACTTTGCTGAACCAATAGATGGTTTTGAAAAAGAATTGGAAGCACCAATCAACTATTTCAAATCATTGTCTAACAAATATACAACTGATTCTAAAGCTGATAGAAAAATACGTTATAGTGCTTACTACAATTTAGCTAAAATCTACAACTATTTAGACCAACCAGCTAAATCGAACGAATGGGCTAATATCTTAGTAACCAACGATTACGATCCAGGAGATGGAAAAACAATGATTAAAGAAAATGACAACAACCTTGCGTTATTTAATGTTAATCAATTAAAAACAAGACACTTCCCTGTTGATACTAAGAATTTCATATTTGAAGAAAATGCACCTCAACAAACGTACAATTCAAATCCTTCTTATTCGCAATCAGCACCTTACAGTATTGAAACTGATCCAAACTATACTCTTGCGTATATCTTGACAATTAAAAAAGATACCATTACTGGTTATATGCCAAAAAGCAGAGGATTAAACTTAAGTGATGCCGTGATGGTAACTGTAAAAGATTTCCAAGGAAAATTCTCTGAAAGAAGTTTTAAAGCAAATGAAGTTAATAAACTAATCCTAAGTAATGGTGAAGAATTTGCAACTGTTACCTTCAAAGTTTCTACTGATAATGGTGGTGTAACGCTTTCTGGAGCTAGCAAAAAATTCGTTAAAGAAATGTATGCTGGTAAAAAGATGTCGGTTTACCAATATTTTAATGGCGAAATTATAGTAAAAGCAGCCAACGAATCGGAAGGAAAATCGAATGCCTCAGCCTCTTGGATGTTAGGTCCGAAAAAACGTTTTGAAGAATTAGCTGCAGGTTGTCCGGAACTATTAGCGAGAGTCGACAAAAAAGAGTTTAAAAACAACTTAGAAAGTATCTTATCATTTGCACAAGCGCTAGACGAATGTAAATAATAAGTTTAGATAAATTAAAAAAAGGATAACTCGAAAGTGTTATCCTTTTTTTTTATGAAGTAAAAAATGATTTACAAAGTATCAAAACCATTTTTGATGGCATAAACAGCTAGTCCTACTCTACTCTTAAGCTCTAATTTTTCGAAAAGATTATCGCGATAACTCTCCACCGTTCTTGGACTACAAAACATTTTTTCGGCAATTTCTTTGTAACTCATTTCGGTTACCGAATACTTTAGAAATTCCTTTTCTCTATCGGTTAATGTAATTACAGAATCTTCTACTTTTAATGGTGTTCCAATACTAGCAAAAACCTTACTTGCCGCCCATTCTGGATAATAATAACCATTAGCGACTAATGACTTTAAAGCTTTTTCTAAATCTGCTGGATGTGTATTTTTTAGCAAATAACCTTTAGCACCATTTTTTATCATCTTAATCACACTATCATCATCGTCTTGCATACTCAAAGCCATTACCAAAACATTGGGATGGTTATCTTTTAGCCACAATGCAGTTTCAAAGCCATTCATGATGGGCATACTAATGTCAAGCAAAACAATACTTGGAATATTGTTTGGAGAAGCAAATTTGTCTTGAAGTTCTTTTCCGTTTTCACATTCGTATAAGACTTCAAAATCTACAAAATTGGCCATAATACCTCGTAAAGCTTTGGCTATAAGCACATGATCATCAACGATAACAATAGAATGTTTCATGATAGTATTGGAATTGAAATTAACAAATGTGTTCCTTGAGCATTACTCCTTAAAGTTGAAGTTCCACCAATGATTTCGGTACGTTTTTTAATATTACTCAACCCGATTCCATCCGATTTTTTGGTAACATCAAAACCTATTCCGTCATCAGCAATAGATAGTGTAATCGTCTCCTCGTTTTTTGACAAAAGACCTACAATATTTTTACATTTCGAGTACTTAATACTATTTTGGAGAAATTCTTGCACAATTCGAAGCAAGACACTTTTCGTTTTATAAGGTAAAACCAAATGAGTAGCATCAGAACTAAAATTAACTTTGCACACTTTCAAATCGGCTACCTTTTGAAACTCTTCTTCTAATAAAACCGTAATCGAATTAGTGTCTATAGTATTATCGGTAAGGTTTTTAGAAAGAGCACGCAACTCAGAAAGCGATTGGTTAATGATAGCACTAATATTTTCGATATTCTCGTTGATGTGAGGTGCTTTATTTTCATAAGCCAACTGCTGTGTGTATAAACTAGCCAAAGTTAATTTTTGTCCTACATTATCATGAATTTCTCTACCAATGTGCTGCATGGTTTCCGTTTGAATTTCAATTTGATTTTTATGCATTTCGTTTTGATGTTCTCTATCTATTTTAATTTTAAGTTTGATTTCATTAAAGTAATTATATACAATTAAACCTAAAAAAGAGGTGTTCTCAACAAAAAAACCAAAACATAAGTAAATAAATCCATCTTTAAATTTATTCCCAGATGCATTTAAAGTTTCAACTAAGGCAAATAGGCCAGAGATATATAAAGCCAATATAGCAATCATTAAAAATTTGTAATAATGATTTTTAAAATTTTTAATTGTTGAAACAAAAAATGGTATTGAAATTAATATAATTAAAATTCTAACTATTAAAAATAGTGTGAAATTTTTTCTAAAAAAATCAGGAAAAATAATTGCAATTGCTATTTGAATTCCTACTAAGAGATAAAATAAATTGACAAATATTTTTAATTTTTTATGTACTTCATTTTTATTTACCAATGAAAAATAAATAAATAAACAAAAAAACAAATTTGCTATCGATTGAATTAAATCTAATAATATTAACAAGATATATTTATTTTCTTTCTCAAAACTTTTTGTTTTAACCAAAAAAACACCTACAACAAAAATTAAAATAGTTGAAATGTAAATTGAATAATATTTATATAATGATGATTTTAAATAATAATTTAGAAAAACACTAAGAATTAACATTAGAGATAAAAAACCTAATGTAAAGAAGCAGATTGAAGTAAAGCTATTACTATTTACATCCATTATTTTTGTTTTAATGTTTGTTAAAATAAATTATATCTAAAATTAATTTCAAATTTAATACAAAGTAACCAACTTCCTACTTTTTTATCATTAGTTAATTAACGGTTTCTCTATCCGTTAAACGACGGTATTATTTTCCGTTAAATAACCTAATCCTTTTTAGTTAAATACTCATCGATTGATTTTAAGATAGTTTGCAGTTTTGTAATGTGCTTTCACAAGCAGTATAGCGGAACCCGAAAAGCTTTTTAGAGTAGGGAAAACAAAAAACTATTTATAATGAAAACAAAAATCACAATCATCGCATTGTTATTCGTAACAGCGATGAGTTTTGCTCAAAAAAAATGGGAACCCTACCATCAATTTAGTTTGGATGCAGGTTATACCTTTTCTTCTTTAAAAGAAAATCAAAATCCAAGTCAACTATTATTTGCAGGCAACGGAGTAAATTTTGGTGTAGGACATCGTTGGGGTGATACTTGGGGAATTACTTCAAGAATTGGCTTTTCTACAGGTTCTCTTGATGACGATGGAGTTGCAAGTATTACTAGAAAACGAAAAACACCACCAAGATACATTCCTATTCCAGATCCACCGGGTTCTATATCATGGTCACAAATTTCAGTAATGACTGGACCAAGCATAAGATTAGGAAAAAAACATCAATTTGAATTCAATGCTATGGCTGGAATAGGGATTAATCCATCACCCAACTATGTAAGAGTAGATGCTTATGAACAAGATTTATTTCTAGAAACAGTATATGAAGCTAAAGATAAAAGTGTTGTGGGAATGTGGCAGGTGAATGCAAAAGCTAATCTAATTAAATTAACAAAAAATAGTTTTTTAGGCATTAGTGCTGGCTATGGAAGTAATGGTTTAAGCGTTGGTATATCTTATGATTATGTTGGACATGTAACATTATTAAGATAAAACAAAAAAAAGCATTTTATTAAAAAAACAGGAATCCTGAAAACTGTATAGAGTAGGTGAAAAATAGAAATTATGATGTCACAAATTGAATTTAATTTATAAAAGTAAATAATTCCATCATTTTCCCGACGTTTAACGGATGTTATTTCCGTTGATTAACTGTAAAAATCAATACTTCTAATCTTTGTAAAAAATAAATCAATATGCACCGAGACTTATTTCATTTTAATCTTCCCGATTTGTTAGCTAACTTTATTCATGTAGAGCAAGTTATTGTATACACGTATGCTTTTTGCATAGCATTAGGTTCGTTGGTTGCCACTTTATACACCAAATGGAGTGCAAAAAAAGATTTAGGAATTGAATTATCTAATTCGTTTTTCTACATGATTTTTATAGCTGGATTTATTGGTGGAAAATTATTTTACTATTTGGAAAAGCCTCTTTTTTATTGGAATAATCCAAGTTTATTATTGGATAATTTTTCGGGTGGATTTGTCTTTTATGGATCGTTTGTAACTTGTATTCCAACAGTTATTTGGTACTTAAATAAAAAGAAAATTGCTATTTTACCAATGTTAGATATTTTAGCAATAACCACATTAATAGCGCATTGTTTGGGTAGAATTGGATGTTTTTGCGCAGGTTGTTGTTATGGTTTGCCAACCCATAGTTTTTTGGGAGTAATTTTTCCAACTTCTAATAACATTTCTGTTCATCCTACACAGCTTTATGAAGCTATTATCTTACTCTATTTAATAATTTTTCTTTTGATAATAAAAAAATATAAATCGTTCAACGGACAAGTTTTTATTTTATACTTATCTACCTATGCGCTATGCAGAGCCTTTCTAGAACTTTTTCGAGGTGATAAAAGAGGCTACATCATTGATGGATATTTATCTCATTCACAATTCATCGCTTTTTTACTTTTAATCATCTCATTATTCTTTTACAAAAAATTAAAACAAAATAAATTAATCCTTAAATAATTAAAACATGAAAAAAATCTTTATAAAAATTGGCTTACCAATTACATTACTTGTTGTTGCAACTTTTATTGTTGGCCCAAGTTGTGGTAGTTCAGTTCCAGATCCAGTTGCTACAACTCCAACATGTTCTACAACTAATACTTTATTTCAACAAGTTTTCGCAGCGACCGCAACTGCAAATCCAACATTTCAAGATATGTCTACAATGGATTTATTAACCCATGAATACACTTTTAATGTAAATGCAAACAAAACCATTTGTAGTATTGGATATCAAGGTAATGCTACACTATTTGCAAGTAATCTTCCTTATACTATCGAAATTGTGGACACCGCAACAAATACTGTAATTTACACTGGAAATCATTTATTTGGATCATCTGCAACAAGTTATGTCAGCATCACTCCTGTTAATTTAATTGCCACTCAATCGTATACTATTAGAAGAACTCTTCCTACTGGAGGTTATGGTGGTAACATTGGCAATACCATCGGTAGAATTTTGAGATTTACAAGCTCAAGTACCGGATTTCCGGCTTCTTCTGGTGGATTTACAATTACAAGTTCTAACTTTTATGGTACAGGTGGACCAGCAGTAAACTTTGGAATTCCTTATATTGATATTGTATTTCAATAAAAAAATGTTTGATTGTTAGTTTGGAAAAGCGATAGAAATTCTTTTATCGCTTTTTTTTAAATTCTTATACTAAAATTAAATCTCCATGATAAAAGAAATTTTTATAACAACGTTTAATGAAACCGAAAGTGCTTCCGAAAATTTTCGTGCTTCTGAAAATGCAAAAAAATTTGATTTTAAAGTAGTCATTGTTTGTATCACGGTTGCGATTTCGCTTTTATTAATAAATTATTGTAGCTCGTTTGAATTCACTGTCAATTTGGTTCATCTTATAAATTCTAAAAGTGCTACTGCAGTAAATAAATTTTTCTACGAAGGTCAATTTGCACAATTGTATAGATTGACTCATTGGAATTTAGTTTTAACTATTAGCTATCTTTTGATTCCAATTTTTATTATCAAAATCATTTTTAAAGAACCTTTAAAAAATTACGGTTTAAACTTTAAAAATGGATTCAAAGACTACAAGTTATTCTTGATTATGTTGGTAGTCATGATTCCGGTTGTGTTTACAATATCTTTCAACACTAGTTTTCAAACTAAATATCCTTTTTACCAATTAAATCAAAATGAACTTTTAAATTATAAATTCTTGATTTGGGAAATAGAATATTTCTTTCAATTTTTTACTTTAGAATTTTTCTTCCGTGGATTTTTACTTCATGGATTAAAAAACCGATTTGGATATTACTCTGTTTTTATAATGACAATACCCTATTGTATGATTCATTTTGCAAAACCAATGCCCGAAGCTATAGCCGCAATAATTGCTGGAATCGTACTCGGAACTTTTGCTTTAAAAAGTAAAAACATTTGGTTAGGAGTTTTTATCCATTGCAGTATAGCAATTACAATGGATCTCTTTGCACTTTGGCAAAAAGATTTACTACATTTTTAGTTTTAACTATATTTTTCATCCGTAAAACCCGATAGAGCGGATTTGCAATCCGTGCTAAACTAAAATAAATTTTGAGGTTAGTTTTTTGTTGAAAGTCCCAAATATCATTTTTGGGGCTTTTTTATTCTACTTTTTCAAGGTGTTTAGAACTTACTGTTTTCCCTGGTGAAGATTTAGGAATTTTGATGAAATAGCCATCACCGTCGTCGTCACTATCTTCTTTTATAATTAGTGTAAAACTGTATTTAAGGTCTTTGTCTATATCTTCCTCATTTACTACAACCTCAACTTTTATGGATTGAAATTTAGGATAGAATGTTCTATTGACTTGATGGAAATCATAAGCTTTTAAAGTTGCATTGTAATTGAGATCAATAGTAAATTCTTCGCTATGCTCTTCTTCTGTGATGCTAATTTTAATGCATTCTGGATGCAGTTTTTCTTCCATAGGTTCGAATAGCAATAGTGTAAATTTATTCGTAGTGTTTAGCACTCGATTCAAAGGCATAGCTCTATTTGCCCTAAGATTCATAACAGAAATAAAACTACTCATTGCTATTTTTTTATGTATAAAGATACAAAAAACTAAAGTTGTATTATTCAAAAAAAATAAATAGGTTTGAAGTATAAAATAGTGCTATTAAAACTATATTATTTACACCAACAATCTCATGGAAGACAAGCAATTACCTATTCATTTAGAAGGAAGTTACGAAAGTATTTATGGTAACTTTGGCTATAGATTTGCTGCTTTACTCCTTGATGGAATCATCCTTGCTCCAATATCTGTCGGATTTTTTGTTTTTAATAGTATGGATCTAAATAATGTCTATGCAGGAATTTTGGTTAGTAACGTCATTACCATTTTCTACCACATCTACTTCCCTGCCCGATTTGCTGCTACACCAGGCAAACTTGCTTTAGGATTGCATATATTGAAAATGAATGGTGATGCTATAACCTATAGTGACGCCTTTAGAAGGTACTTGCCCAATTTACTACTTGGACTTATTGCGATAATTAATACCCTATTTGCAGTAAGTAAAGCCGATGCAAAGGTATACAATGATTTGAGTTGGATGAAGCAATCGGAATACTTGCAAAGTATGAATTCAAGTATGTTTTATATCCAAATGATTTGCATCAACGCTTTGTTATTTACAAGTTTTTTCATCTTTATGTTCAACGAAAGAAAAAGAAGTATTTCTGATTTAAGTGGTGATACCGCTGTGGTAAAGAAATACTACTTAAAGCAAATAAAAGAAGTGATGAATAAATAATAAAAATGGTTCCCACTTAGAGAACCATTTTTTATTTAAAGCAATTAATTGATTTAATCTTTCACTCCTAATTTAGTCAAAATATCGGCCATCAAACACCATTTTGTAATGGATGATTGTAAAAGATTAGCACCGACAAAGGCAGTAAACCACAACCAATTTTGATTTACATATAAAGATAAAAGTATGCTTATAAGGATAAAAGTTCCTGCAACAGCGTGAATAATTCTTGTTTTCATTTTAATATTAGATTTTAGATATTAAATATCAAATTAATTAGATTTTTCTATGTTTAGAATTGCGGAATGGATATGTGATAATGTTTCTTGTTTTGCATTGAATTCTGTAATTGCGCTACAAACTATATCAACATTTTCCTTTTCTACAAAGGCGTAAAACATTATGGATTCATTTTCGTTCATTTCTGTGCCAAACCAATTGCTTTCAATGGCGTCTTCTGAAGTGTTTCTGTAGCCTGTAACTTCTCTATAAGAGAACGTTTTGACTTGTGCTTTTTTTAGAATTTGTTTTACTTCGTTTTCAAATTCGGCTACTGCTGTTATTAATAATAGTTTCATGTTTAAAAGTTTAAGAGTTTAAAAGTTTAAGAGTTTAAAGGCATAGCTTAAAAACTAAAACTCATATTTAAAATGCATTTCGACAAGCTCAGTGTGACAATTGACTGAATACTGAACACTGAACACTGACCACTAATTATTCTCCCATTTTTTTCTTTCAGTGATGTAGTAGATTAATGGCACTACAATCAAAGTAAGAATTGTTGAAACAATGGCTCCAAAAACTAATGAAATAGCTAATCCTTGGAAAATTGGATCGAATAGGATGATTACGGCTCCAATTACAACGGCTCCTGTTGTTAGTAAGATTGGTGTGGTTCGCACTGCTCCTGCCTCGATAATGGCTTGTTTTAATGGAATTCCGTCGTTCAGTCGGATTTCGATAAAGTCGATAAGCAAGACCGAGTTTCGGACCATTACTCCTGCCAAAGCAATCATACCGATGAACGAAGTGGCTGTGAAAAATGCGCCCAATAACCAGTGTCCAAATACAATTCCGACTAACGAAAGTGGAATCGCCATCATCATAACCATAGGCGTTTTGAAATTTTGGAACCAACCTACAATCAACATATAAATAATCACTATTACAACTGCAAAAGCTACTCCTAAATCGCGGAACACTTCTAAGGTTATTTGCCATTCTCCATCCCATTTTACCGTGAAATCACTTTCGTCTGATGGTTGATCCATATACAATTCGTTGACTTTGTAGCCTTTTGGCAATTTCATTTTTTGCAATTCTTCGTTCATTCCCAAAATAGCATATACCGGACTTTCTAATGTTCCTGCCATATCAGCTGTTACATACACTACTCGTTTTTGGTCTTTTCTGTAAATTGTTTTTTGCAAAGTATCAGCAACCACTTTAACCAAATCGGAAACTGGAACTACATTACCCTGACTTCCTTTAATTTTTAAATTCTGAATGTCTTGTAACGATGTTTTGTCTTTATCATCAAGAGACAATACGATTCCAACACTGTTATTAGAATTTTCATCATACAAATTAGAAACTGGATATTCTTTCAACAAATAAGTCAGATTTCCAACTACTTGTTGTGGTGCAATTCCGTTAAGCATTGCTTTTTCTTTGTCCACTTCCAATCGATATTCGGTTTGATTATCTTCAGTCATCCAATCGACATCTACAATATCAGAGGTTTTTTCTAAAATACCTTTTACTTGATTGGCAACGGCAATTTGGTCTTTATAATTTGGACCGTAAATCTCGGCAACCAATGTTGATAAAACTGGTGGTCCTGGTGGTACTTCGATAATTTTGACATTTGCACCATATTTTTTAGCAATCTTTTGCACTTCTGGACGAACCAATTTGGCAATATCATGACTTTGTAAATCTCTGTCTTCTTTGTGTAACAGATTCACTTGGATATCGGCCATATTGCTTCCTCCACGCAAGTCGTAATGACGAACCAAACCGTTGAACGTAATTGGTGCAGAAGTTCCGATGTAATTTTGATAATCCACCACTTCTGGAATGGTTGTAAGATATTGAGCAATTTCTTGTGTCACAGCTGCCGTTCTTTCTAACGTAGTTCCTTCGGGCATATCAACTACCACTTGGAATTCGTTTTTGTTATCAAAAGGCAACATTTTTACCAAAACCGATTTGGTGAAAAACATCAAAACAGAACCTACTAATAGTACAACCGTAATTCCCAACATCACTCTACGTTTAGTAGAATTTTCTAGAAACGGACGCTCAATTTTGTTATATACTCTATATATCCAAGACGTTTCTAATCCTTGTTCGGCTTTGTGTTCTTGTTCGTCTTTTTCGTGTAATAAATGGTAACCCAAATAAGGCGTAACCGTTAAAGCCACAAACAATGAAAGTAACATCGCAATAGAAGCTCCAATTGGCATCGGACTCATATAAGGTCCCATCATTCCTGACACAAACGCCATTGGAAGAATTGCTGCAATAACGGTAAATGTTGCTAAAATGGTAGGATTTCCAACTTCATTAATCGCAAAAATAGCGGCTTGTTTGAATGGTAATCGCTTCATCTTGAAATGTCGGTGCATGTTTTCGGCAATGATAATACTGTCATCTACTACAATTCCGACCACGAAAACTAAGGCGAAAAGTGTGATTCTGTTCAGCGTATAACCCAACATGTAGTAAGCAAACAAGGTCAATGCAAACGTTAATGGCACAGAAAAGAATACCACTAATCCACCACGCCAACCCATAGCTAACATAACTAAAAGCGTAACTGCAATAATCGCAATTCCTAAGTGCATTAATAATTCTCCTACTTTGTGAGAAGCCGTTTCTCCATAATTACGAGAAACTTCCACATGAACATCGTCGGTAATTAAAGTTTTCTTCAAACCATCTACTTTCTCAAGGATTTTGTCCGCAATTTTCATCGCGTCAGCTCCTTTTACTTTCCCGATAGAAATAGTAACGGCTGGATATTCTGATTTGTTTTTAATATATTTCTCATTAGCTTTTCCGTAACCAAACGAAACGTAACTTCTTGGTGTTGAAGGACCATCTTGAACAGCAGCGACTTGTTTTAAATACACTGGCATGTTTGCATTTACACCAACAACTAAATTCTCAACATCTTCTGAATTCGATAGAAATTGTCCTGTTGTAAGCAAGTATTCTTTATCATTTGAAACAAAACTTCCCGATTGAGAACTTCCATTATTGGCTTGAATCATTTGCATAACCGACAAAGCATCCACGCCATTTTCAGCCATTTTATCTTTGTCTAAAACTACTTTTAGCTCACGAGTTCTTCCTCCAATTTCTTTGGTAATGGCAACGTCTTTTACTTTTTCTATTTCAGAAGTTACTTCTTCGGCAATTTGACGAATTTCAAAATCGTTTAAAGTTTCGCTCCAAAGGGTCAATCCCATCATGGGAACATCGTCAATAGAACGCGTTTTTACCATAGGTTTGAAAACTCCTTTTGGAAACATGTTTTCGTTTTTCATTAACTCGTCGTATAATTTTACATACGAACGTTCTGAATCTTCACCTACGTAAAATTGCACAATAATCATGGCTTGACCATTCATAGCCATACTATGTAAATGCTCAACACCTTTGATGTTGGACAATACTTTTTCCAATGGTTTTATAACACGGCTTTCCACTTCTGCCGGACTTGCTCCTGGATAACCAATCATAACATCGGCCATGGGAACATTAATTTGTGGTTCTTCTTCACGCGGAATTAAGAACGAACTATATACGCCGATTATCATCAAACCAACCATCAATAGAATGGTCAATTTAGAGTTGATAAAAAAATGGGCTATTTTACCTGATATACCTTCTTGCATTTTTTTTTAGTTTATGAGTTTAGAAGTTTATGAGTTTAAAAGGCAATGCTTAAAAACTAAAAACTTATATTTAAAAAGCACTTCGACTGCGCTCAGTGTGACACTAAATACTGTGACTGATTACTGCGACTGAATACTGCGACTGAACACTGAACACTGAACACTGATTACTGATTACTGAACACTAACCAAAGCTCCGTTATACAATTTACCTTCTGCGGAAACGATGTATTGTTCGTTAGCCGATAATCCTGATAAAACTTCTACTTGGTTTCCGAATGATTTTCCGGTTCTTATCCATCTTAAAATGGCTGTTTTTCCGTTGGCTACTGTGTAGATACCTGTAAGTTGACCTTGTTTTACCAAAGCACTTTCTGGCACCATTACTTTATCTGATTTTACAGTTGTTTCCGCTTTTGGCTTGTTAGCTATTGGAAATTGAACATTCACAAACATTCCTGATAAAATGGCTTTGTCGGTAGCGTCTAAAGTAACTTTTACTAAATATTGTCCGCCAGTATTTTTAGCCGAACCACTTACTTCGGAAACTTTTCCTGCCACTTCTTTGTTGATTGATTTCACTAAAACTTTTACTGCCATTCCGTTAGTAATTTGAGCAATATCACTTTCAGAAACCATTGCAGTTACTTGCATTCTTGAAACTCCTTCAACACTAACTAAAGGCATTCCTGGATTCGCCATATCACCTTCTTTTACAAAAGTATTAGTAACTTCGCCAGAGAATGGAGCCGTAATATTGGAATATGAAAACTGCGCCATTACTTCGTTTCGCATTTGTCTAGCGCCTTCTAAACCTGCTTTAGCCATTTCGTAACGCGAAGTCATATCGTCTAATTCTTTTTGAGAAGCACTTTGCTGATTGAATAAAGCTGTAAATCGTTCGTAATCTTTTTTGGCATTATTGTATCCGGCAGTAGCTTGTAGAATTGAAGCGTCTACTTGAGCTTTTTTGGCTTGTAAGTCGGTGTTGTTTACACTAACTAAAAGTTGTCCTGCTCCTACTTTTTGTCCCACTTTTACGTGAACTTTAGTCACATAACCCATCATTCTAGTTGATACATTCGCACTGTTTTCGGCTTCAATTTTTCCACTTGCGGTTACAAATTCGCCGTTATTATCTGCTGAAATTCCGCTTACTTGAACTGCAATTGCTGGTTGGTTGTTAGTAGTTTCTTTCGTTTCCTTTCCGCATGACAAGAATAAGAACGTTGAAAGTGTTAGAATGGTTATTGTTTTTCTCATGATTTGATATGTCTTAATACTTAATACTAAAATCTTAATACTCTTTTTATCTAGTTAAAAATTGCAAATACTGCTTAGTGAAATTATACTCGAAAACCGATTGCAAATGCTCTAATTCTTTTTGAATCATTTGAGTTTCTGATTGCAATAAATCGGTTGTTTTTTCTAATCCTTGTGTGAATCTATTTTGACGAATTCTATAAGCTTCTTGGGATTGTTCCAATGCTAATTTTGACAGATTTACTTTATTTTCAGCATCTTTTAATTGGCGATTGGTTTTGTTTAATTCCAATTGACTTTGTTTTTTGTATTGGTCTTTTTCAACATCGGCTTTTTGCGATTCGGCTTTTGCCTTTTGAAATTTCCCAATCGATTTATATCCATCAAAAACATTCCATGATAATTGCGCTCCAACTAGATATCCTTTGGCAGCAGTTCCTAAAAAGTTTTGGTCGTACAATTCATAACTTCCAAAAGCATTTAATCTTGGCAAGAAAGCCATTTTAGACGATTTTAACATTTTAGCATAAGCTTCAGACGATTTACTCATCGCTTGAATATCTTTTCTATTATCTGATAATGAAGTGTTTATTTCTTCAATTACAATTGCATTATCTAATTCTTCCGATGGTTTGTAGATTTTCCCATTACTATCTTCATTCAATAAAAAAGCTAAATAATCGGACGCATTTTGCACATTACTTTTGGCATATTGCAGTTGGTTTGCGATTTCATTAACTCGAACTTGAACGTTCAATAAATCGGTTTTTTGCAACATTCCTTGTTTGAAATAATTATCAACTAACTTCAAATTGGCTTTCCCAGTTGTATTGGCTTTTTCTAAAACTTTCACAGCTCTGTAAGCCAATTGCAATTGCATATACGCTTTAGAAACTTCTAATTCTAAATATTCTTTAGTACGTTCAGTTTGCAATTGAAATGCTTCCATTTTAGATTTTGCAGCTTTTCTTTCAAACAAACCATCAACGTTGATTAAAGGTTGTTGGATTTCAAATTTGGTAGCAAAGTTTTGCGTTTTAGCTGGATCATTTAACAGCGCTGGATTAAAATCTGCCATAGTCAAAATCTCTTGATTCAATTTAGAACCAAAAGCCATCAATGGATTGGTAGTAGAAATTCCGGTATGCGACACATTGATGTTGGGCAAAAAGAGTGCGTTGGATTGATTGTAATCTGCCTTTGCCGATTGATAGGTTTTTTCGGCAATTTTTATTTGTAAATTCTTCTCGGATAGTTTCTGAGATAATTCACCTTTAGAAATAGCCAAAGTATCTTGACTAAAACCAAAAAACGAACTCAAAATTGTTCCTGTAAAAATGATGTAACTTATTTTCTTCATAATTTTATATCTGAATTATAAAGCAAAAGTAGAACGGTAAAAATGGCTTTACAGTTACAAATGTTACAGAGTAACTAATGTTACAAAAAAAGCGTCCAATTTCTTGAACGCTTTTTGAATAAATAGTATGATTTATTTAGTTAACTATTACCTTTTGAGAAACATAGAATTTATCATTAAAGATAAAAGTTATGATAACAGTTTGATTTGCAACGCCATCGATTTCAAAATTCATTGAATTTTCTCCTTGTTTGGCATCTGAAACTTCACCGTCAGTAATTATTTTTCCGTCTAATGAAGTTACGAAATAATCAATTGTTGTTTCATAAGCCATATTAAAGTTGATTTTTACAACGTTATTCTGAGTTGGATTTGGAGAAACCGACATAGAAAATGGATTTTTTCCGTTGATTTCTTGAACTCCTAATGGTTGATTTCGAATCAATTTTACTTCATAAATGGTTGCACTTGCCGATGTTGTACTAGTTTGATTCACGCTAAACGGATTTTGCGTCGGACTGCTCAAACCACCTACAATATGACCAATTACAAATTCATTTGCTGTAATTTCATCCAATTTTATTACTTCATTTGAAAAATGGGGTAAACTTTCATTTGGAATAAATTCAGCACTAGCACCTTTTAAACTCGGCATTGTTTCTGGTAATTGATATTCTTGCAAAGAACCATCTGCAAAGCGTGTTGTGCGACTAATTGTATTAACAAAAGGAACCGCATTATCCTGAATCAAAGTGGTTCCGTTATAATAATACTGACTTATCCCACCAAAAAACAAATTGTGCATTCTATTTTCGGTCGCATCATACAAAGCAGAAACAGCGCTGTGGTAATTACTCAAATACTGATTGAATGTGGTTTGCGGAAAGTAACCTGTTTCTTTGATATCTACAGGATAAAGAAAAGGCAAATCGACATTAATTTGAAAAACCCCTGATGAAATCGTGTAACCCAATTCTCCATTAGGAAAAACTTGAGGCAACAAATTATAATCACGTCGGTGTAAATGAACCGCATCCGTAACGACTTGGTAATTTGAAATACTCAATTGCAAACCTGAATTGTCAATTTGAAATTTCTTGATGCTGTTGGTGTAGGTTTGCGTAAAAGTGGGATTGTTCATTGGATTGTAGCGTCCGTCAAAACGATGCCCACCAACTAAATAAAACGTATTATTAATTTTGGCTAAATGTCCACCATTGACCGCTAGATTTTCATCAGTCATTTGCTTGAAATTACTAGCAATTGAAGTTCCTGCAATTACTGCATTTATCAAGTTGGGCACATCAACTGATGTCATTTTATTGAACGTGATATGATCATTGGCTGTAGCCGAAAACGCGTAACCACCAACTAAATAAAGAGTTGTGTCATCTTGGTAAAAATTGAAGTTAGTTGCTTGCAATTGTTCTTTTAAAGCAGTTGCCAAAGAATTTACAGAAGCCGACCAAAACTGATTGGTAGCAATATCAACCACAAAAATATTGGTATTATTACTTGCAGCTGGAAAAGCATTGAAAGGTTGGCGCGCATAAATTCCGTCTACTCTACCTCCAATAATGAGCCATTTACCATTGTGTTGTGCAAATGCATACGAATGAATTCCAGGAAAATTCGGAATGGTTATCGGATTTAATTGCACCTGATAATCAAAAGTAGTTTGCGAAATGGCAAAACTTGAGATTAAAAGCAATACAATTTTATATAATGTTTTCATTTTAAGATTTTTAAAATTGTATAATAGAAGATTAGTGCCAATTAAAAACTGACACTAATCATCACTATTACATTAAAAAATTACGCTTTTTTCTCTTCTGCTTTTTTAGAAGAACAACAGCCTCCTTTTTTCTCACCTTCACCACAAGATTTTTTTTCTTCTGAAGAACATGATTTTTCGGTTTTAGCTTTTTTCTTTTTTTGTTTAGGCTCTTGTTGAGCATTTACATTCATTGAAAATAAGAAAGCTATTGTTACTAATATTGAAACTAATTTTTTCATTTTTTTATGTTTTAAATTTTAAATTGATTTGTTGTAATTAATAAAATTACATTTCTTTAAGACACTAAAAACGATTCTGGCGGCTGCCAAATAGTTACATTATAATTAGAAATAAAGTTTTTGTGGTATAAAATATTTTCCTTTTTTGGAATAAAACTTATGTTGTTTACAAAAGAATATGTTGAAGCAAATACTAAAAATGTTGGACTATTTAAGCTATAACTTAAGAGACATTTTTCTTTCTCACAACCTTTAGTTGGTTCGCAATCAGAATTGGATTTATTGCATGAAACTTGTTCTTTTTGAGCAAATTGCATTTTTATAGCTTTAACCGATGGAAGAATGGTTAAGGCATTAAAATAGAAGCATAATAAAATTGCAAAATATTTCATATAGCAAATTTAATCAATAAAAATAAATAAAAATGTGACAAATGTTACATAAAAAAAGCGTCCAATTTCTTGAACGCTTTTTTAAAAATATCTTAGCTAATTATGCTGCTTTTTTTGAAGCACAACATCCACTTTTTTTCTCACCTTCACTACAAGATTTTTTTTCTTCTGTTGTTGAAGCTGTTTTTTCAGTTTTAGCTTTTTTCTTTTTTTGCTTTGGCTCTTGTTGAGCGTTTACATTCATTGAAAATAAAAACGCTACTACAGCTAACATTGATGCTACTTTTTTCATTTTTTATATTTTTAAAATTAATGTTTCTTTACTTATTTATATCAAATAGTGTTCCAAATATACTATTTTATTCATTAAACAAAAATAAATTAACTTTTATTTATTCTTGTTCTCCTTTACAAATAAACTGAATAACAATCCTCCCATTAAGGAACCATATAATGTGCTATTCAATGGTTTAGAGGTTATGGCACAAGTTCCGCTAGCGCAACCTACATAATGATAGTAGGCATATCCTGCAATTGCTCCAATTACAACTCCAACTGCTGTTATAATAATTGCTTTTTTACTCATATTATTTAGTCTCACTCATTCTTCCAATAGCACAATTTACATAGGATTTGGCTTGACGAAGTAATGTATTGTCTCCTTTTTCTGGATAACCTAACTCATTTAGTTTAGCAATAATTGTTTCTCTATTCACGGCTCCTTTTATAACTATGGTATCAATTTCTTTATCAATGGTAACTTCTTCTACGTTATCAATTTTTAATAAAGCTGTTTTAATACTGTTCATACAACCTCCACATTTTATATTCTCAACTTCAAAAATTGTTTCCATTTTTTTATTTATTAATTTGTTTTTTCTAAAATGATTTGAATAATTTCTTCTTTAGATAAAACTCCTGATTGACGCCAAAGTTGTTGTCCTCTTTGATACAACATCATTGTTGGAACACCACGAACTTGCTGCATAGCGGCTAATTCTTGGTTTTTATCCACATCTACTTTAATAATAGAAACTCTGTCGCCTAAACTGTCTTTTACTTGTTTCAAAACTGGTCCAAGCATTTGACATGGTCCACACCAAGTGGCAAAAAAGTCTATTAAAACAGGTTTGTCAGAATTGATAATATCTTTAAATGAATCGTTCATAATTATTTATTTTTATCGTAATTTACATTACATCCATTTGGTCCGCAACCCATATTAAAAATGGCTTGAAACAAAAAGAAGATTCCAAAAACTATAAAAAACCATTCGTGCGTTTGATAAGCATTATAAAATAAAAATAAAGCCAATGCTACTCTAAGGAATCGCATAAAATGCCAATTGGTAAAAAGTAATTGTTTCATTTTTTATTTATTTCAATGTAGATGGACAAACGTAATTTGTTGTTTTTATTCCGGTATTTCTTATGGCAGCAAAACCACCTAATACGTTGATTACATTATGATAACCACGTGCTTTTAATATCGATGCAGCAATCATAGAACGATAACCTCCAGCGCAATGCAAGTAAAAATCTTCTTCTTTAGGAAACTCTGCTAAATGTTCGTTTAAAAAATCTAAAGGTGTCGAAGGAACATCTAAAATGTGTTCAGAAGCATATTCACCTGGCTTTCTTACGTCAAAAACTGGTACCTTTTCTTTCATTTTCTCTTCGAGAACTTGTGCCGTAACAGAAGTAATTGTGTCATATTCTAATCCAGCTTTTTTCCATTCTTCAAATCCACCCTTTAAATAACCTAAAGTATTGTCATATCCTACCCTTGCTAATCTTTTGATAGTTTCTTCTTCTCTACCTTCTGGTGTTACCAAAAGAATTTCTTGTTTGATGTCTAAAATCAAAGCACCAACCCAAGGAGCAAATTGTCCATCAATACCAATAAATATTGATTTCGGAATATGTCCTTTTTCAAAATCATCTTGGTTACGAACATCTAAAATTAAAGCTTCTGTTTCGTTAGCTACTAATTCAAATGTTTTTGCGTCAAAAGCTTTTGCTTCTCTTACAATATCTTCTACGTTACCATAGCCTTCCTTATTCAACTTCACATTCATAGGAAAATAAGCTGGAGGTGGCAATAAACCATCGGTAACTTCTGCTATAAATTCCTCACGTGTCATATCGGCACGAAGCGCATAATTAGTCGCCTTTTGGTCACCAATACTTCCTACAGTTTCTTTACTTAAATTTTTTCCGCAAGCACTTCCTGCACCATGCGCTGGGTAGACAATTACGTCATCTGCTAAAGTCATCACCTTAGTTCTCAAACTATCAAAAAGAATTCCAGCCAATTGTTCTTGCGTCATGTCAGCAGCTTTTTGAGCCAAATCAGGACGACCAACATCTCCTAAAAATAAGGTGTCGCCACTAAAAAGCGCATAATCTTTTCCGTTTTTATCTTTCAATAAATAACACGAGCTTTCCATAGTATGTCCTGGTGTGTGAAGACATGTAATTGTTATTTCTCCCAATTGAAAAACTTCACCATCTTTAGCAATATGAGCTTCAAAAGTTGGATTGGCATTGGGTCCAAAAACAATTGGAGCACCTGTTTTTTCAGCTAACGTAACGTGTCCGCTAACAAAATCAGCATGGAAATGGGTTTCAAAAATGTATTTTATTTTGCCTCCATTGGCAGTAGCTTTATCAGCATAAGGTTGCACCTCACGAAGTGGATCAATAATAGCAACTTCACCATTACTTTCAATATAATAAGCACCTTGTGCTAAGCAACCTGTATAAATTTGTTCTATAATCATACCTATATCATTAATTTGATAATGTAAAATTAATCAGTTTTGAACGATAATAGCGTAACTTTTGTTACATTTTAACAAATAAAAAGCATCAATTAAATAACTGATGCTTTTTAAAAATAAACTAAATAATTTTTCTATAACAATGTAGAAGGACAAACGTAATCTGTTTTAGCCAAATTGGTGTCTTTTATAGCTGCGAAACCACCAATGACATCAACAAAATTGTCAAACCCTTTTTGCTTTAACATGGAAGCTGCAATCATGGAACGATAACCACCTGCGCAATGCAATATGAAAGGCATTTCCTTAGGAAATTCAGCTAAATGATTGTGCAAAACATTTAATGGAATATTGATTGCATCTACCAAATGTTCTGATTGGAATTCGCTAACTTTTCTAACATCAATAATAATTTGTTTTTCTTGATTGCAGTGTTTTTCAAGTTGCTCGGCAGTAATTCTGTGAACGATATTAATTTCTTTTCCTGCGTTTTGCCATGCTTCAAATCCGCCATCTAAATATCCTATGGCATTGTCGTAACCTACACGCGATAAACGAATAATAGCTTCTTTTACTTTTTCATTATTTTCTGCAACAATTATAATTTCTTGTTTGATGTCTAAAATCAATTCGCCAACCCAAGAAGCAAAATTGCTCTCTAAACCAATATTTAAACTATTTGGGATAAATCCTTTTGCGAAAATTTCGGCTCTTCGTGTATCCAGAATTAAAACTTTCGTTTCGTTAATAAGTACTTCAAATTCATTTACTGAAAATGCTTTTTGACCTTTCTTCATGATTGAATCTAACGAATCGTAACCTTGAATGTTCATCAATACATTTTTTGGAAAATATTGTGGTGGCGTTGTCAATCCAGTTAAAATTGCTTCTACAAATTCATCTTCGGTCATTTCTTGCAAAGCATAATTGGTTTTCTTTTGATTACCAAGTGTATCAGTAGTTTCTTTACTCATATTTTTACCACAAGCACTACCAGCACCGTGATTTGGATACACAATTAAATCATCTGATAAAGGCATAATTTTAGTGCGAAGCGAATGATACAAATGGCGTGCTAATTTGTCTTGAGTTAAATCGGCAATGACATGTTGTGCTAAATCAGGACGACCAACATCTCCAATAAATAAAGTATCACCAGAAATAAATCCTTGCTCTTTTCCATCTTCATCTGAAACTAAAAAACAAGAACTTTCCATAGTGTGACCTGGCGTGTGAATAAGCTTGATTTCAATTCCGCCAACTTTAAAAATTTCGCCATCCGTTCCAACGTGCATTTCAAAACCTGTTTTCATTGCAGTTGGTCCATAAACAATTGTAGCTCCAGTTTTCTTTGCTAAATCTATATGACCTGAAACAAAATCGGCATGAAAATGGGTTTCAAAAATATATTTTAACTTTACATTATCACGTTCTAATCTATCTAAATAAGGTTGGGTTTCTCTTAAAGGATCAACAATTGCTGCTTCTCCATTGGAAGTGATGTAATAGGCAGCTTCTGCGATACATCCAGTATAAATTTGCTCTAATTTCATAAGATAAAAATTTTATCAAAAATAGAGGAACAAAAAATTAGAAAATATGATAAATATCAGATGTTACCAAAGAAAGTCTCCTTGATGATAATGTAAATTCCCATGGCGAGAACGAACCATCCGAAACCTGTTTTGAGTTTTTCTCCTTCGATTTTTTTAGAAAGATAACTCCCTATAAAAACACCAATTATAGAGCAAACTGTGAAGATTATAATTAAATTCCAATCCAAATTTTGTTCTGGACGAATATCACCAATAAAACCTATTAATGATTGAACTGAAACAATAAAAAGTGATGTCCCGACTGCCATTTTCATTGGAGTTTTTGCTAAAAACAATAAGGCAGGAATAATTAAAAATCCGCCACCAGCACCAACGAATCCTGCTACCAATCCTATAAAAAGTCCTTGATAAAAAATTGCAATATAGTTTAGTTTGCTATCATCGTTAATGATTTTTTCTTTTAAAGGTTTTATCATTCTGATAGATGCAGCAATCATAACAATGGCAAAAACAACCATTATCAAAACCGATTTATGCAATGTAAATGAAGTTGTAGAAAAGATAACTTCAGGAATATTGGGCACAATGAATTTTCGTGTTAAGAATACGGCTAGAATTGTGGGAACACCAAATAAAACTACTTTTTTAAAATCGACTAATTGTTGTTTTGCCTTTTGAACTCCACCAAATAATGCTGTTGTTCCAACTACAAATAAAGAATAGGCTGTTGCTAAAATAGGTTCGACACCCATAACATATACTAAAATGGGAACCGATAAAATTGATCCACCACTTCCTAACAAACCAAGAGTGATTCCAACAAAAACCGCTAAAATGTATCCAATTATATGAGATATTTCCATTTATTAAATTTTGCGGAACAAAGGTTCGTATTTATACTTTTAAATTGCGTAACTATTGTTACAATTATACAACAATTTCAATGGAAGCTCTATGCAATTTTATTCTTCCTTCGTTTTCTAAAGCTTTTAGCAATCTTGAAATTACTACACGTGAAGTATGCAAATCATAGGCAATCTCTTGATGGGTGTTTTGAACGTGATTCGTTTTATTGATTTTTGCTTTCTCAAAAAGATAATTCAAAAGACGTTCGTCCATATTCATAAATGCCAAATTATCAATTGCTGTTAACATTTCTTTCAATCGATTGTTGTAGCTATTGAAAACAAAATTGCGCCATGATTTGTATTTTCCCAACCATTCTTCCATTTTATTGACCGGAATCATGATTAGTTTCACATCGGTTTCGGCTACAGCTTTAATTTCGCTTTTAGTATCTCCAAGGCAACAAGCCATTGTCATGGCACAAGTATCTCCTTTTTCTATGAAGTATAATAATAGTTCACCTTCATCAAAATCTTCTCTTAGAATTTTGATAGCGCCTTTCAATAATAATGGCATATTTTTGATATAATCACCAAAATCTATCAGCACATCTCCTTCCTTAAAATCATAGATTCTTGCTACTTGAGCTATTTCTTCCAGAAGTTTTTCTTCAAAAATGGCACTGTAATTTTCTTTTACTATATCTAACATTATTATTTTTTTAGCGTATTTTCATATTCAGAAATCCATTGTTCTACAGTAACTTTTGAAAGTAATTCTCCAATTAAATCATAAGGAATATCGTTCATTTTCTTAAAGCGTATGCAACTTTTTCCCATATCTAATTTTGATTTACAATATTTAGGATATTCAGCCGAAAACCAATCGTGTAGATTTTTATCAGAATAAACCATCATGTGGTAGATGTTTATAGAATTCTTTTGAGAAGCGATGGCGAAAAAAGGCAAAGGCAATTCAGGTGTACAATGATAACCATTTGGATAGATAGAATGTGGCACAACATACCCCAACATACCATAACTAATTTGCTCTTCAAAACCTTTTGGAAGATTTTGTAACGTTATTTCACGAAGTTTTGACATAGCTTCTCTTCTATCCTCTGGGAGTTCTGCTAAATATTGTTCAGGTGTTGTGGCTTTTGATTGCATATTCTAAATGTATTTGTAACAAAAATAAAATTTTATAACTAATTAATAGTATCAAAAGTAAAACTAATTTTTTTTAATAGCTTTACAACATAAAATATCGTTTACTTTATGTCGCACAAAAGTCCTTTAAGAGAAGATAAAACTTGTTTGAATTGCAATCACGTTGTTGCAGGTCGCTTTTGTCCCAATTGTGGTCAAGAAAACACTGAATCTCGTAAAACGTTTTATCATTTGTTTGTGCATTTCTTTGAAGATTTAACGCATTATGAGAATGCTTTTTGGAAAACTATTAAAAATCTATTACTTCGACCAGCTTCACTTACAAAAGAATATTTATCTGGAAAACGATTGTCTTACCTTGCTCCTATAAGGTTGTATATTTTTATAAGTTTTGTTACTTTTTTTCTAATTTCACTTTTACCAAGTGATATTGAAGAAGAAATTAAAGCTGAGGAAGCTAAAACAGAAAAAAAGCAGTCTAAAACAACAAGTGTTGGACTTTTAAAAATTAAAGAAAGTGAAGTCAAGGAAGATTCTGTTGACGTTTCTCCTCAAGAATTAAAATTAAAATCCTTATTAAATGAAGGAAAATTATCTAAAAAAGAATACGATACTTTATTAGATTACACCCAAAAATCTGAAGAAAAACAAAGGGTAGATTTCGCATTTGGTGGTAAAAAATATAAATCCATCAAACAAATGGATTCTTTACAAAAATATGGAAAAGATAAGTTAAATCCTGTTAGTTATTGGTTTGCAAGAAAGTTAATGAAAGTAACTCAAAATAAAGACAATGAAGAAATAATTCCTGCATTTATAGAATCTTTCAAACGCAACATTCCAAAAGCATTATTTATTTACATGCCTTTATTTGCCTTTTTATTATGGCTCTTTTATGATAAAAAGAAATGGTACTATTTTGATCATGGTATTTTTACTTTGCATTACTTTTCTTTCATGCTTTTAATAATTTTAATTTCAACATTTTTAATTGAATTTATTTATCTATTTGGAGAAAATGGAGTTACAGAAACCATTGATATTTCATTGAACTTAATTATTCCTATTTGGTTTATATATTACTTTTACAGAGCAAGTAAAAATTTCTATCAAGGTACTCGAATAACATCATTCATAAAAAGTAGTTTGCTTCTATTTCTAAATACAATTTTGATGTTTTTTGTTTTAATGTTTTTCATCATCTACTCATTTATAACCATTCACTAATATGAAAAAAATACTAATTACAGGTTTAGCGCTAATACTATTATCGTGTTCTGGAACTCAAAAAAGTCCAGCTACCAAAACAGCTAAACCCTTAGATGTTAATAGCTATGTTAACTCAATCACTGCTGAAGAACTTAAAGTTAATCTCACCGTTATTGCATCCGATGAAATGGAAGGCAGAAATACAGGAAGTGAAGGTCAAAAAAAAGCAGGAAACTATATTATTGAACAATACAAAAAAATGGGAATTCCTTTTCCAAAAGGAGCTGATAGCTATTACCAAAAAGTGCCTTCTGAATACATGAAAAAAGGGTTTAGTCCTAAACTACCTGATTCAGAAAACATCTGGGCTTTCATTGAAGGTTCTGAAAAACCAGAAGAAATTATAGTTGTATCGGCACATTATGACCATGTTGGAATGAAAAATGGCGAAGTTTATAATGGTGCCGATGATGATGGTTCTGGAACTGTTGGTTTAATAGAAATTGCACAAGCTTTTCAGAAGGCCAAAAAAGAAGGTCACGGACCAAAACGTTCCATACTAATACTTCACGTAACTGGAGAAGAGCACGGATTACATGGCTCAAGATATTATTCTGAAAATCCTTTGTTTCCTTTAGCTAATACTGTTGCTGATGTAAATATTGACATGATTGGACGTCGTGATGAAGCACATGCTGATTCAAACAATTATGTTTATGTAATTGGTTCCGATTATCTTTCAACCGATTTATACAATATTTGCGAAGCAGTAAATAATAAATACACCAAATTAACTTTGGATTATAAATACAATGACAGAAACGATAAAAATCGTTTTTACTATCGTTCCGATCATTATAACTTTGCTAAAAATGGAATTCCATCAGTATTTTTATTTAATGGAGTTCATGCTGATTACCATAAAGCAACTGATGAAGTCGATAAAATTGAGTTTGATGCATTAGCAAAAAGAACCCAATTAGCCTTTTCAATTGTATGGGAAATAGCCAACAGAGAGGCACGAATAGTAGTAGATAAAGATGGTAAATAGATTATAAATAAAAAAGCTCTGAATATTCAGAGCTTTTTTTTATATTAGAATTTTGAAATAAATTCCTTTAATAATTTTTCTGAAAAAAATAAAGACGAATAAGAATCATGTGCTTGTGGATTATTTAATTCGAAATCGGCTAATTTATCTAGATATAATTTCAGTTGTTCTTTGGTTAATAGATTTCTATAATCTTGCTCTTGACGAATCAAGGTTTTAATATATAGAGCCGTATCTCTTTCATCTTCGGAAACATTCATTTTGTTATAAATAACAAGTAATTCTTTATATTGACTAATGAATAAATCCTTAAAAATTGGATTTTGTTCTTCAGTATAATTTACAATTCCGAAAGTAATCCTACCTTTTGTTTGCCAGAACATAGTTTCACCTTCTGCTCCTTTGGCAACAAAATTTTGCATCACAGCAACTTTAAGCTTAATTGCTCTTTCGATCTGTCCAAAGGTTAAGATTGGAGCTAAAAATAATATTAATAAATATTTCATCTTTTAAAATTGTAGAAACAAAAGTAAAATATTTTCAAAAATAAATAAGGCATTTAACTAATAATTAGTGAATATGAAAACTATTTACTTAATTTGAAAGCTATAACCAAACCAAATTAAATGAAAAATTATACAATTCAGGAAATTAATGCCATTCTAAATGGTGAAATTATCGGAACTACCAACAACACGATAACTGCTCCAGAGCAATTAGAAGTAGCTACTGAAAATGAAATTTCTTTCATTGGAAATAAAAAATACGAAAAATATTGGGCTGCTTCAAAAGCTTGTGCTGCGATAGTAAACCAAGATATTTCAATAGAACCAGGTGAAAATCGAGTGTTCATAAAAGTAAAAAATGCCGATTTAGCGATGTCTCAAGTTCTTGAGATGTTTGCACCACCTACTCCACAATTTAGTCACGAAATTCATCCAACAGCTACCATTGATGCCTCTGCAAAAATTGGAAATGGTTCTAGAATTGGAGCTGGATGTTATGTTGGTCCAAATGTAGTTTTAGGCGAAAATGTTACTTTATATCCTAATGTAACCATTCTTGACGAATCGACTATTGGAAACAATACTGTGATTTGGCCTGGAGCTGTGGTACGTGAAAGATGTCATGTTGGTGCCTATTGTATTTTACATCCTAATTGTACTATTGGCGCTGATGGCTTTGGCTTTAGACCATGTCCTGAAAGAGGATTGGCAAAAATTCCACAAATTGGTAATGTAATACTTGGAAATAATGTAGAAATTGGTGCAAACTCTTCTGTAGATAGAGGAAAATTCAGTTCAACAATTCTTGGTGATGGATGTAAGATTGATAATTTAGTTCAAATTGGACACAATAGTAAACTTGGAAAATTCTGTATCATGGCAGGAAATAGCGGTCTTGCTGGTTCAGTAACTTTAGGAAATGGAGTTATGATTGGAGGAAGTGCTTCTATAAAAGACCATTTAACTATTGGTGACAGAGCTATAGTTGGAGCAGGTTCTGGAGTTGCAGCCGATGTTGAAGCAGGAAAAACTGTTTTAGGATATCCAGCAGTAGACGCTCGAACAGCCTTAAAACAATGGGCAATTTTAAAACGAATGGCTACAGAATAACATTTAAACTATATAAACGAAAAAAGCCTTGAATTTCTTCAAGGCTTTTTAATTAAGGGTGGCTGACCGGGTTCGAACCGGCGACCCTCGGCACCACAAACCAATACTCTAACCAGCTGAGCTACAACCACCATTTTTAACGAGTGCAAATGTATTGCAAAAGTTTTATTTTACAAAGAAAAATTTAAAAAAATTATTTCAAATCACTTAAGCTATTGACTGTCAAATATCTTTCTACAGTATATCCTTCAGCGTAAGCAACACCAGTTATTCTTCCTAAGTCTTGGGCTCTATATTTTACACTATCTAAGAAATTTTTCGAACTTATAGGAGACTCTGGTTCTTTAGAATTTGGATCATAAAATTGTGAGCCATATGCTAAAATTGATTGCATTTTAACTTCCATAAAATCTGAAATATCTACTACAAAATCGGGTTCCAAATTTTTCCATTGAATGTAATGATATACAACTTTTGGTCGCCAAGCACTTTGCTTTTCACCATTACATTCTGTTTCAATCATTCGTAAACCTGATAAAAAACAAGCATCAGAAACTAATTTACTTCCTTTTCCATGATCGATATGTCTATCATCAATAGCGTTACAAAGCACGATTTCAGGTTGGTACTTTCTTATCATTTCGATGATTTTCAACTGATGTGCTTCATCGTTTACAAAGAAACCATCTCGCATATCAAGATTTTCTCTAACAGAAACACCCAGAATTTGAGAAGCCTTAGCTGATTCCGAATTACGAATTTCAACTGAACCACGAGTTCCTAATTCACCACGAGTCAAATCGATAATTCCGACTTTCTTCCCAAGAGAAATTTCTTTGGCAATAGTTCCGCTACAACCCAATTCGACATCGTCTGGATGAGCGCCAAATGCTAATATATCTAGTTTCATTTTTAATATTGTGTAATGATTATCTAATTTTATAATACATTTTTAATAGTCAAAGACTTGTTTTGTGTTTCAATAAACTCTTTTTCAGGATTACTATCTTTTGTAATTCCGCAACCAATATATAAATTTACTTCTTTATTTTCAATTTTCATGCATCGCAAGTTCACAAATAAATCCGTTTGTTCTTCTTTAAAGGTTTGAAAATCCTTATTCCATTCTCCTAAAAATCCTGCATAAAATTCTCTATTATAACCTTCGTTTTCAAGAATAAATTGTTTGGCAACCTCTTTTGGAAATCCGCAAACAGCTGGTGTTGGATGTAAAGAATCGATAATATTCGGAATACTAATCCTATCCTCAACTTCAGCTTGAATATCTGTTTTAAGATGCACTAAATTTCCAGCTTGTTGATTATAAGGTTTCGAATAAGTTACATTTTCTGAAAATGATTTTAAATTATTTACAATGAAATCGGTAACTATTTGCTGTTCAACAATTTCTTTATCTTGCCACTTAATCAATTCTAAACCAGTGTTTAATTGTGTTCCAGCTAAAGAAACAGTTTTAATTAAATTTTCGTCAATTTTTAAAAACTGTTCTGGTGTTGCACCCATCCAAAAACCAATTTTAGGATGATAAAAAGAATATTTAAAAGCCGATTTGTAATTAAATAGTAGTTTTCTAAAAACCAATTCAATATCAAAATTATCAACTTGTGTAATCTCTTTTCTTGATAAAACTACTTTTTCAAATGTTCCATTTTGAATAGAGTCAATTCCTTTTTTTACCAAACTCTCAAACTTAACTTTTTCCTCTAAATTGGTTTCTGATTTAAAAGTATTTTCAAAAATAAAATCAGAATTTGATATTGTTTCAAAATAAATATCCGAATTATCCTCAGGAATTAGATACCGCTTTTGATTATCAAAAGATACAAATGCAAAACCACTTCTATCATTTTCAAGTTCAAATAACGCATCATTTTTCTGAAGAAAAGCAATTATCTTGTCGGAATTGGGTTTGCAATAACAAACAAATGGAAGTTTGTTATTAAACTGCTCTTTTACTTTTTGAAATAAGAAACTCATCGTCCTTTACTTGGTAAAATCATATTCGTTAATTTACATAACGATATTAATCTATCGGCTTCATCTACAATCCTAATTTCCCAAAGGTGAATACTTGCTCCTTTGTGAAGGATTTTGGCTGTCGCTGTTACCATTCCTTCACGTTTACTTCTTACATGGTTGGCAGAAATCTCAATTCCACGAACCTCTTGTTTTTCTGGATTAACAAACATAATAGATGCTGCACTTCCAACGCTTTCTGCTAAAGCAACAGAAGCTCCACCATGCAACAATCCCATGGGTTGATGCACTCTTGGATTTACAGGCATCGTTGCCACTAGAAAATCCTCTCCAGCGTCGATGTATTCAATCTCTAATGTTTGCATCAAAGTATTTTTAGACCACTCGTTACATAGTTGTAACATCTTTTCTTTATCAAATGACATAGCAATAATTTTATACAAAATTAGTCATTTTTAAATTACTTGATTAGTAAGTAAACTAATAAGTAACTTTTGACGTTATCTATTTTTGAATTTTCAAATTATTACATACATTTACCAAAATTCAGTGATCCATGCGTAAATTACTTTTTTTATTATTTATAACTATTGCTCTAAGTTCTTGTAGAAAAGACTTTGAATTTGAACCGAATACTGGCGGATTATCATTTTCAAAAGACACCGTTTATTTGGATACAGTTTTTACTAACATTGGTTCAAGTACCTACAGATTAAAAGTTTACAACAAAAGTGACAAAGATATCTCAATTCCTAAAGTTCAATTAGGAAAAGGCATCAACTCTAAGTACCGATTAATGATTGACGGAATGACTGGAGATGCTGGTGCTCAAGGTAAAATCTTTAGTAATGTAGAATTGCTTGCTAAAGACAGTTTGTTTGTTTTCATTGAAGTTACAAGTGATGTTGCAAGTGCTAATCCTACTGATTTTCTTTACACTGACCAAATACAATTTACTAATGTAACTGGAGCGCCGCAAACGGTTGAATTGGTGACTTTAATTCAAGATGCTATTTTCATTTATCCAAATCGTACATTAAATAATGTAGGTGGATATAACTATGAAACTGTTCCGTACAACTTTGGTACAAATCAACAACCTGCATATCCTAGAGGAAAAATATTAAGTGGTCCTCTTCTCAATTGGAACACTAATAAACCCTATGTAATCTATGGTTTTGCTTTTGTACCTGATGGCGAAACTCTTAACATTGAACCAGGTGCTAAAGTCTATTTTCATGATGGAGCTGGGATTATGGTTGCCCAAAATGGAACATTAAATATTGGAGACCCCATTAATAATAACATTGAAGACGAAGTTATATTTGAAGGAGATCGATTAGAATATTCTTTTGACAATGTTCCTGGTCAATGGTTTGGAGTTATCAATTTTTCAACAAATCAAAATTTTATTAATCATTTAACAATAAAAAATGCGACAATTGGTATTTACAATAGACCTCTTGATGCGATAAACAATCCTAATACTGCAAAGTTGAAAATTAACAATTCAAAAATTTTAAATTGTAGTTATGCAGGTATTTATTCTTTAGCATCAGAAATAGAAGGTATAAATTGCGTAATAAATAATTGCGGACAGTTTTGTGTTGGACTTGTTTTTGGAGGAAAATATAATTTTACCCACTGCACATTTAACAACAACTGGAATAGTAGCAAACAAGTAGCAGTATATTTAGATGATTATCTTGATGAAACTACTACTAACCCATTTATTACTACATTTTTTAAAAATTGTATCATTTATGGTTCTAATCAAAAAGAAATATTTAAAAAATTTATTGATACTAGTAGTAATCAAAATTGTACATTTAACAATAATTTGATCAAACACAACTCCAGTAACGAATTAGCTTTAACTGGAACTAACAACTTTTTTACAGGTAACCCTAATTTTAAAAACGTAGCTAAACATCAATTAAATGTACTTGCAGGTTCTGCAGCAATAAATAGTACTACTCCGTTTATACCTCAAGTTTCAAAGGATATAATTAATAATCCAAGAAGTAATCCACCTACAATTGGTGCTTATGAATATATACCATAAAATACATTAGATAAATTTGAAAATGAAATAAGATAAAAATTAAACACATAATAGCGTTTGCGCTTTAAAATTTTCCTTGCCAGAAATACGACCATATTAAAAAGCAACAAGGGAAAGGTAAAGTGGAAACGTCTGCGAATACGCAGGCGTTCCTTTTGCTTTTTGTTGCTGCCTTTGGTCGGGCTTCTGGCATAAGTAAATGAGAGTTAGCCTGCGTTGTTATTTAAAAAAACATCGCAGTTTATGAAAAAATTATACTTATTGTATATTCGTTCTCCTTGAGATTTATGTGCATTTAAAAAATTAACTGTTAAAAAATCATTTTAAATCATATAAAATCATGAAAAATATTTTTAAAAATAAAGCAAAATCTTTAAGAAAAATCCTTTTCGCACTAATCTTAATTTCAAATTTCATTGGTTACTCACAATGTTGGCAAACTGTATCATCATCAGGCTACTATTCACTGGCAATTAAAACTGATGGCACTTTATGGGCTTGGGGCGAAAACAATGGTGGACAATTAGGAGATGGCACCACAATAAATAGAAACATACCTAGTCAAGTTGGAACAGCAAATGATTGGAAATCAATTTCTACTTCAATAAATTGTGCCTTTGCGATAAAACAAAACGGAACACTTTGGTCTTGGGGTTTTAACTATAATGGTAGATTAGGTAATGGATCTACAAGTAATACTAACTTTTTATTACCTACCCAAGTTGGAACTGCAAACAATTGGAAAATAGTAATGGCAAATAGTGGTGGATGCATTCATGCTATTAAAACTGATGGAACATTATGGGGTTGGGGATATAACATATTTGGTTGTTTAGGAAATGGAGTTGTTACCTCAAATGTATATTCACCAATTCAAATAGGAACAGCTAATGATTGGAAAACAATTTACAATGGTGTAAATTATTCTTTAGCAATCAAAAATAATGGTACATTATGGGCATGGGGAAATAATCCGTATGGAAATCTAGGAGATGGAACATCTGTAAATAGAAGTTCACCAATACAAGTAGGAGTAGATAACGATTGGAATTCTATTTCAGCATCTGGAGGATATTATGTTTCGGCAGCTATAAAAAATAATGGAAAACTTTACACTTGGGGTTTAAACAGTAACTATGCACTTGGTGATGGTACAAATATCAATAGAAATACTCCAACTCTAATTTCATCTGCCAATTCATGGAAATTTGTAAGTATTGGTTACATCGATTCAAGCTTTGCTATAAAAACTGATGGAACAATATGGGCATGGGGTACTAATTCAAATGGGCAATTTGGAAATTCTACAACAACAAATTCTATCATACCTTCTCAAATTGGAACTCAAAATGATTGGCAAACTGTAAGCGTTGGAAATAGATTTAGTTTATTAATTAAAAACAATTCTACTTTATATGGTTCTGGTGATAATACATTTGGTCAGTTAGGTTCTGGAAATAATAATAATTCAACTACTTTTTTACAAACTATAACCACATGCTCGACACCACTTTCTCCAATAATTGCAAATGATGATGTTGCGAATATTGTAAGTGGTACAGCAAGTACGCCTATTTCAAATGTTAGAGTTAATGATACATTTAATGGAGTAGCAGCAACCTCTACAAATACAGTTTTATCATCTATAAGCTCAACAAATACAGGTATTACTCTAAATACCACAACTGGCGCTATTAATGTTGCCGCTAATGTCCTTGCCGGTACTTACACATTAACTTATCAAATTTGTGAAGTTGGAAATACTTCAAACTGTGATACAGCTATTGTTACTATTACAGTTGTTGCACCTCAATTAGTAGCAAATTCAGATAGTGCAACTACAATGTTCGGTGTTGCAAGTACGCCAATTTCAAATGTTCGTGCTAATGATACATTCAATGGAGCAGTTGCAACATCTTCAAATACAACTTTGTCGTTTGTAAGTTCTACTAATACAGGAATCACTTTAAATGCGTCAACAGGTGCAGTTAATGTAGCTGCAAATGTTCCGGTAGGTACTTACACTTTAACCTATAAAATCTGCGCAGTAGCTAGTCCAGCAACTTGTGTTAATGGCATTGTTACTATTACAGTTGTTGCACCTCAATTAGTAGCAAATTCAGATAGTGCAACTACAATGTTTGGTGTTGCAAGTACGCCAATTTCAAATGTTCGTGCTAATGATACATTCAATGGAGCAGTTGCAACATCTTCTAATACAACTTTGTCGTTTGTAAGTTCTACTAATACAGGAATCACTTTAAATGCTTCAACAGGTGCAGTTAATGTAGCTGCTAACGTTCCTGTAGGTACTTATACTTTGACTTATAGAATATGTGCAGTTGTTAGCCCAACAACTTGTGTTAATGGTGTTGTTACTATTACAGTTGCTGCACCACAATTAGTAGCAAATTCAGATAGTGCAACTACAATGTTTGGTGTTGCGAGTATACCAATTTCAAATGTTCGTGCTAATGATACATTCAATGGAGCAGTTGCAACATCTTCTAATACAACATTGTCGTTTGTAAGTTCTACTAATGCAGGAATAACTTTAAATGCTTCAACAGGTGCGGTTAATGTAGCTGCTAATGTCCCTGTAGGTACTTATACTTTGACTTATAGAATATGTGCAGTTGTTAGCCCAACGACTTGTGTTAATGGTGTTGTTACTATTACAGTTGCTGCACCTCAATTAGTAGCAAATTCAGACAGTGCAACTATAATTTTTGGTGGTGCAAGTATGCCAATTTCAAATGTTCGTGCTAATGATACATTTAATGGAGCGGTTGCAACTTCTTCTAATACAACATTGTCGTTTGTAAGTTCTACTAATGCAGGAATTCTTTTAATTACTTCAACAGGTGCTATTAATGTAGCAGCTAATGTTCCTGTAGGTACTTATACTTTAACTTATAGAATCTGTGCTATTGCTAGCCCAACAACTTGTGTTAATGGTATAGTTACAATTACTATTACAGCTCCTCAATTAGTAGCAAATTCAGATAGTGGAACAGCAATGTTTGGTGTTGCAGGTGTATCAATTTCAAATGTTCGTGCAAATGATACATTCAATGGCGCAGTTGCAACTGCATCAAATACAAATTTATCTCTTGTGAGCAGCACGAGTTCAGGAATTCTTTTAAATACGACAACAGGTTCGATTTATGTAAATGCAAATGTTCCTGTTGGAACATATACTTTGAAATATAGAATTTGTGCAGTTTCAAGTCCAACAGTTTGCGTAATTGGTACTGTGACAATAATTGTTTCTCCTCCAGTTTTGATTACTAATCCTGATATAGTGATTACTACATTTGGTGTAAATAGTATTCCTAATAGTAGTGTTCTTTCAAATGACACTTACAATGGTGTTACGGCAGCTGCACTTATAAATGTGGAATTAACTTTAGTAAGTACTACACATCCAGGTATTTTACTTAGTTCTACAAGTGGTGGGGTTGCTGTACACCCAACAACTGTTCCTCCTGGCACTTATTATTTGGTTTATAAAATTTGTGCTATAAATAACCTTAGCGTTTGTACTAATGGTACAGTAACTGTTATTGTTAATCCTCCTGTTTTGGTTGCCAACCCTGATTTAGTAACAGTACAATCTGGAGTAACTAGTACTTCAAATATTAATGTTAGGTCAAATGATACATATAACGGTACTTCAGCTATCGTTCAAAATTCCATTTTATCATTTGTTAGCTCTACTCATCAAGGAATATCTCTTAATATATCAAATGGTTTAATTACAATTAGTTCAACTGTTCCTGTAGGAACCTATTCACTTGTATATAAAATTTGTGCCTCAGGCAGTCCAACTACTTGCACTAATGGTATTGTCACAGTAAAGGTAATACCACAACAGTTATTAAAAGGTAATGAAGATACTACTAATTCAACTTCAATAGAAT
Organism: Flavobacterium sp.; assembly: GCF_044341265.1. Lineage (GTDB taxonomy): Bacteria > Bacteroidota > Bacteroidia > Flavobacteriales > Flavobacteriaceae > Flavobacterium. The sequence goes on along the minus strand of NZ_JBIISA010000017.1, from coordinate 7,924 downwards.
CATTTTCTTTGATGAAGAATACTTTAGATGATGAGAACTTAATTGTTTACCCAAACCCAAGTAATGGTGTCTTTACTATCAATTTAGAAAACGTTAATGAAAAATATGAAACTATAGAAGTTTACAATTTATTTGGTGCAAAAGTTTTTAGTGAAACAGTAAACAACAGATCTAATGTAACAATCGACCTTTCGCAATTTTCAAGTGGTTACTACATTGCTAAAGTAAAGAATGATGAAAAAACGGTTCAACTAAAACTTATAAAACAATAAAATAATTTGTAAGTTTAAAACGTTTTCATTAAGTTTGAAATCTGTTTCATAAACCAAAATTTAGGGGTTAAAAATTGTGAGTGCAAAAGTATTTTTGCACTCACTTTTTTTTTGCAATTACTAAAACAAAAAAGTCGCTCAAAACTTTTGAACGACCTTTGAAACAGAATACAAAATTTAAACTACTCCACCCAAACCCTAATTTTTACAGGAATAGCTGCCGCATTTTTCACTGTAAGATAAACACCAGTTGGTGAAAGATTTTCGGCAAGTCTTGAGCGAGTTTCTCCAGGGCTTAATAATACTTTTTCTTCACCTTCGGTATCAACTACAGCAGAAAGGCTAAACAACACCGCTTCATTACCCATGTTTTGTACTGTATAAAAAGTATCTGGGCTGTATAGTGTTGCTGTATGAACCGTCTTAGTAGTGTTAGCCAAAACATCTGCTATGGTAGTTGGCGCCATTACAGAACCATTAGAATCTATAGCGCGTGCCGAACGATACAAACCAAACAAACTAGGATTGTTTACCTCAAAACTTCGCATCAATACATCAAGCTTTTCATTTAGTAAAGTACGTAGTTGGTCTATAGTTTCAACCACTTTTTCATTATCTTCCTTGCGCTGGTCAATAGCGAGAGTTGGGTCAGAAATAGCGTCTGTAAAAGCATTTAGTGCTGTGCCATGTGCTGTAACATCTGTTGCAGCAGCTCCAAACGGCGCTAAAGCTGCTGCTATTGGTGTTGCTAAATTTTTAATAATATTGGCTTGAGTAACCAATTCCTCTTCACTGCACGAATACCATTTACTAGTAGGGAAATCTGCTCTTTTTTGCAAAACGACATCATTGTTTACTAAAGCGTAAGAACTAATTGCATTACTAATTTTTAAACTCAATGTTTCAAGTGTAGTTCGTTTTACCGATTTAGAAAGCGCAAACCCGGTAAGGTCGGCTCTACTGCCTACATCGGCAGTAATAAGTTGTGTAATTAGAGTATTTAACTGTGTGTAAAACCCTGCAACAGCAGGCACAGCAGTCATACTTGTAGCATTCTTAGCATTAAAGTTCTTTACTTTAAGCACCATACCAAAAAAAGCTTCTTGATCTTTTGTCATAATTTAAGTTTTTAAATGATTAGAAATAGGATTACTAAAATAATAAATCTGTTTTAAAATAATTATGCGTTAACATTTTTTTAAAATTTAAATTAATCTAAAAATAAATTCATTCAATAACTTTTAAATACTTTTAATAAATAAAAATATATTTTTAATGTGCAAATTAATACTTTTAATATATATAATTTTATTTTTAATATATAAAAAATTACTTTTAATAAATTAAATTATATTATTAATAATTATATTTATACTTATATAAATTAATTTGTTACTTTTAATATACAATTGTATACAATTATTATATATTTATAATAAAATTTATAATTTATGTCACTAAAAAAGAAACGAGGTAGCTTAAAACCTCATAATAGTAGTATAGTTTTGCATCTTGCGCCTATTTTAATAGCAAGAAACATCGTTCGTCCGTTTGCTTTTTTACTTAAAATAGGGATTAACAGTAATACGGCTAACAAGATGTTAAAAAGTGAAGCGGTACAAATAAATTTTAGGCAACTCACCACACTTTGCACTCACTTAAATTGCACACCCAACGATTTATTTGCTTTGCGTAATCTAGATTTACCATCACATCATCAACTGCATCAATTGCAGTTAATTGATGAAGAAGTTGTAAATCCTGCTGCTTTTTTTGAAGATAAAAGTTTAGAAGAAATTAAAAAGATTTTGAAAGGGTAGTGCCAAAGAGTTTTAGCCTTTTCGGATACTTTTAATGTATTTGTAGTTTATTGGTGTGTGTCCAGTTTGCTTTTTAAAAGCATCACAAAAATTGCGATGAGATCTAAACCCTAATTTTTTAGATATTGATAATAGCGCGTCATCCGTGTTTTCAATTAGTCTCATGGCTTCATCAATTCGCAATTTTAAGATGTATTGATATGGTGATATTTTCAATTTATCTTTAAAACATCTAATTAAATAACTTCTATCGCGATTGGTTAGTTCGGCTAATTGGTCAAGTGTTATGTTATTAGTGTAATTGTTGTTTATATAACTTATGGCTTTTTTTTACAGCAACAGTAGCTATGTCTGGAATTAAAATTTCTTCTCTAACAATATCTATTTTTCGGTGTGAAAAATTATTTAATATAAATGTTAATGATGTAGTCAAATCAAAACTTCTAATGGGCTTCATTAGAAAACCGTAAGGGCGAGTTTTTTTAGTAATATCTATATTTATAATAGTTGTTTCTTTTGACATATAAATATAAGGTACAATATCCTTCTTTAAAAGATAGTCACCTAGTGGTATTCTATCATTATCGAGATTCATTTCAACATCAATCAAAACTAAGCAGGGTATTTTTTCTTCAATTAAAATTATTGCTTCTTCGGTACTACTGGCAGCAAAAATTTCATAATTTTCTTGGTCTAAATTTTCTTTGATAAAGTTTATCGAATTTAAATCAGTATCTACAATAACTATTTTTTTATTCATATAAGTTTTATTTTATATTCCTTATTTTTCCTTAACCAAGATTAAAAAATTTATTAAATAATGGTTTCCTTCTTAAATCATTATTTTTAGAAAGTAAAATTATAAATTTTAATACTATTTTAGAGAAAAAATAAAAACTCCTTTAATTATTTAATAAAAACTATTTACTTCTTTTTTGGCACTCCACACTATTTGACTTAAATTTGCACCACAACAATGTAAGGTCAAGTCGATGACTTGTCTCTACCACAACAACACAACACAATGATTCACTTTTTCGGAAACGAAACCGCTACTGTATTTGCTGTTCAAACCAATCCCGAAGGTTCGGGAGAATTATCTGCAGAAACTATCTCAAAATTAAATTGGCTTTTTGGCAACGCACATAAAATAGATAAATCCGTACTTGCGGATTTTTTTGTTGGTCCACGTGCCGCAATGGTTACTCCTTGGAGCACCAATGCTGTCGAAATCACCCAAAACATGGGAATCGAAGGCATCATCAGAATTGAAGAATTTGAAAAAGTTTCAAGTGATTTCTCTGATTTTGATCCAATGCTTTCGCAAAAATATACGGAGTTAAATCAAGATATTTTTACTATTAACATTCAACCAGAAGCAATTTTAGAAATAGAAGATATTGCCACTTACAACAAACAAGAAGGTTTGGCGCTAAACGATGAAGAAGTAATTTATTTAGAAAATCTATCTAAAAAATTAAATAGAAAACTAACTGATTCAGAGATTTTTGCTTTTTCACAGGCTAATTCTGAACATTGTCGTCATAAAATTTTCAACGGAACATTTATCATTGATGGTGTTGAAAAAGAAAGTTCTTTATTCAAATTAATCAAAAAAACATCTTCTGAAAATCCGAACGATATTGTTTCTGCTTACAAAGATAACGTGGCTTTTGTAAAAGGTCCGAAAGTGACTCAGTTTGCTCCCAAAAGTGCTGATAAACCTGACTTTTACCAAGAAAAAGAATTTGATTCTGTACTTTCTTTAAAAGCTGAAACGCATAATTTCCCAACAACTGTCGAACCTTTTAATGGCGCAGCAACTGGTTCTGGTGGAGAAATTCGCGATAGATTAGCTGGAGGACAAGGTTCACTTCCTTTAGCTGGAACTGCGGTTTACATGACATCGTATTCAAGATTGACCAACAATCGTTCATATGAAAATAATGGTATGCCTGAAAGAAAATGGTTGTACCAAACTCCAATGGATATTTTGATAAAAGCATCCAATGGAGCTTCTGATTTTGGAAATAAATTTGGACAGCCTTTGATTACTGGTTCGGTTTTGACATTTGAGCATAGTGAGGCTTCGAGTGCCTCAGCCTCCGATACGATTGCCACAAGCTCCGATGCAAGGAAACTAGGTTACGACAAAGTAATCATGCAAGCTGGTGGAATTGGTTACGGAAAATTAGATCAAGCCATCAAAAAGAAACCACAAGAAGGCGATAAAATTGTAATTCTTGGTGGTGAAAATTATAGAATTGGAATGGGTGGAGCTGCAGTTTCCTCTGCTGATACTGGTGCTTTTGGTTCTGGAATTGAATTGAATGCGATTCAACGTTCAAATCCTGAAATGCAAAAAAGAGCTGCAAATGCCATTCGTGGATTAGTAGAAAGCGATAACAATCCAATCGTTTCTATTCACGATCATGGTGCTGGTGGACATTTGAATTGCCTATCAGAATTGGTTGAAGAAACTGGTGGATTAATCGATTTAGATAAATTACCTGTTGGAGATCCAACGCTTTCTGCTAAAGAAATTATTGGTAACGAATCGCAAGAACGAATGGGATTGGTTATTGGTAAAAAAGATATCGATACCCTTCAAAAAATTGCCGACAGAGAACGTTCTCCAATGTATCAAGTTGGTGATGTTACTAATGACCACAGATTTACTTTTGAGTCGAAAACTACTGGTGCAAAACCAATGGATTATGCGCTAGAAGACTTTTTCGGAAGTTCGCCTAAAACCATTATGACTGACAAAACTATTGTTAGAAATTATAGTGATTTAGACTATTCGCAAGAAAATATTCCGGCTTATTTAGAAGAAGTTTTAAAACTAGAAGCTGTTGCTTGTAAAGATTGGTTAACAAATAAAGTCGACCGTTGTGTTGGTGGAAAAGTTGCCAAACAACAATGTGCTGGACCATTGCAATTACCATTGAATAACGTTGGTGTAATGGCATTGGATTATAACGGAAAAGAAGGAATTGCAACATCAATTGGGCACGCTCCTATTTCGGCATTGATTGACCCAAAAGCTGGAAGTAGAAATGCGATTGCCGAAGCTTTATCAAATATTGTTTTTGCGCCTTTAAAAGATAATTTAAAATCGGTTTCACTTTCTGCTAACTGGATGTGGGCTTGTAAAAATGAAGGTGAAGATGCACGATTATATGAAGCTGTTGAAGCTTGTTCAGAATTTGCTATCGAATTGGGAATCAATATTCCTACAGGAAAAGATTCGCTTTCAATGAAACAAAAATATCCGAATGATGAAGTGATTGCTCCTGGAACCATAATCATTTCGGCTGCTGGAAATTGTTCTAATATTACTAAAGTGGTGGAACCTGTTTTACAAAGAAACAAAGGTTCTATTTACTACATCAATTTATCGCAAGATGATTTCAAATTGGGTGGAAGTTCGTTTGCCCAAACCTTAAATAAAATTGGTTCGGAAACTCCAACTATTAAAGATGCTGCATTTTTCAAAAAAGCATTCAATACAATTCAAGAGTTAATTAAAGACAGACAAATAGCTGCAGGACACGATATTGGAAGTGGTGGTTTAATCACAACTTTATTAGAAATGTGTTTTGCTGATGTAAATTTGGGTGCAAAAATATCCTTTGATGCTTTCAAAGAAAAAGATTTAGTCAAAGTTCTATTTGCAGAAAATATCGGAATCGTACTTCAAGCAAATGACGATACTGTTTTTGAAAAAGCATTTGAAGGAATGGATGTATTCAAAATAGGAAATGTTGTAGAAAGTGGTATTCTTGAAATTTCAAATCTCAAATTTCAAATCTCAAATTATAGAGAAATGTGGTTTGAAACCTCTTTCCTACTCGACCAAAAACAAACTAAAAACGGAAAATCGCTAGAGCGTTTTGAAAATATTCCTAATCAACCTTTACAATATCAATTTCCAAGTCATTTTACAGGATTGAAACCTGTGATTGATGCTACAAAACCTCGTCCGAAAGCGGCTATTATTCGTGAAAAAGGAAGTAATTCTGAGCGTGAAATGGCGAATGCTATGTACTTAGCTGGATTTGATGTAAAAGACGTTCACATGACCGATTTGATTTCGGGAAGAGAAACTTTGGAAGACATTCAGTTTATTGGAGCTGTTGGTGGATTCTCGAATTCGGATGTTTTGGGTTCGGCTAAAGGTTGGGCTGGAGCATTCAAATACAACGAAAAAGCAAACATTGCTCTGAAAAAATTCTTTGAACGTGAAGACACGCTTTCTGTTGGAATTTGCAATGGTTGTCAGTTGTTTATGGAATTAGAATTAATCAATCCGGAACATGAAGTTCATGGAAAAATGCATCATAACGATTCGCACAAACACGAAAGCGGTTTTACTTCAGTAACGATTCAAGAAAATCATTCGGTGATGTTGAATACTTTGGCTGGAACTACTCTTGGTGTTTGGATTTCTCATGGTGAAGGAAAATTCAAATTACCTTATGCTGAAGATAAATACAACATTGTAGCCAAATATGCTTACGAAGGTTATCCTGCCAATCCAAATGGTTCTGATTTCAACACAGCGATGATGTGTGACAAAACAGGAAGACATTTGGTAATGATGCCACACATTGAGCGTTCTACTTTTCCTTGGAATTGGGCGTATTATCCAACCGATAAAAAAGATGAAGTTTCGCCGTGGATTGAAGCTTTTGTCAATGCAAGACTTTGGATTGAAAAACAATAACTCGTTTTATAAAACATTTGAAATCCTTAATTGTGTTAAAGCAATTAAGGATTTTTATATATTTACGAATAGTTACAAACAGTTATAGGTATTTATCAATGTTTGTTTGTGGCGGCTAAATACAAGTTGGCAAAAATGCCCAAAAAACCGGAGAATTACATAATCTATAGATTTTATAGAAAATTTGGTTTTGAAACATTTCAAAAAAACAGAAAAAGTGCAAAACGCTCACAAAAAATTAAACTAAGTTGAAAAATTATGAAATATTATATTTTAAGTACATCAACAGAAAGTAAAAACACAGCAATAATTGATGGTTTCGAACCAAATTATTATCCAAAATACAATCCCGACAATGAATTTTCTCAACAGAACTTGAATGTTTGGGAGTTTTATTCTAAAGAACCTGTGTTTTCAAAATTAATTTTTAAAAGAGGCTTTAGATTGGTCGATTTTATTTACCCATCTACAATGAATGGTTGTGGATTTATTATTTCAGAAAGAATAAAAAAAATAATATTAGATTTTAATTTAATGAATCACAAATTGTATAAATTACCAATTTATGAATTTAAAGGAATTGATTATAATTATTATTTATTACAACTAGTTAGAGGTAATGTTGATTACTCAATGATTGATTTTGAAAAGTCTAAATTTTTTAGCGAAGAAAGATTATTTAATGAAAATACAAGAAAATTTGAGTGGGGAAATAATATAGAAATGTTATCAATAAAGAATGCAAATGATTATGCTTCTAATGTTGAAAATCGTTTTTATTTATCAGACAGAGTAAGTTATTATAAATTAGTTTTACATAAAAAACCTAAAGATTTATTTCTAATTCACGATGTACATAATTCAGAATATTTAATCTCCGAACGCTTAAAACAAAAATTAGAAGAAACGAAGGCAACTGGTCTTGAAAATTTTGTAGAAATCAATATAGAATATAATGAAGAATGAAGCACTTCTCCCAACAGCGGTAACCGTTGCACAACCACCATTTTTTAAAAATAAAATCGTAAATTATAAAAAAACAACCTCTTTTAAAGCGATTTAATAGAGGTTTGTTTTTTAGCTAAAGTTCAAAATCGTAAATT
>NZ_JBIISA010000045.1:0-20757 GCF_044341265.1 Flavobacterium sp. | reverse complement strand
GTGACGGAATTAACGACTATTGGAATATTGTTGGTTTGGATAAAGAAATAAACGCAAAAATTTATATATTTGACCGCCAAGGAAAATTGATTAAACAAATCAGTCCAGCAAGCAAAGGATGGGATGGTACATACAACGGAAACCTAATGCCATCAACGGATTACTGGTTTACAGTTGACTATCCTGAAGCTGGTGCGATGAAACAATTTAAAGCCCATTTCTCATTAAAAAGATAAAAAAGACAACATAATTAAAAAACAAAAAACTCCTCAAAAATGAGGAGTTTTTTTATTTAATATAAGAGATAAATTATTCTAAAATAAAACTTACAGAAACATTGGCAGAAACTTCAATCTCTCCAACGGCAAGGGTTTCTCTTGGTGCACCTGCTTCAGCAACCATCATATCGGCTTTGTACATAACAGGCGGCGCATAAAAAGATTGCGAATTATCAGTAATTAAAATCGCCTTCCCTATTTTTTGATTTAAAACAGAAACATAATCCTCTGCTTTGCGTTTAGCATCTTTCATAGCAAGTTTTCTAGCTTCAGATTTATATTCTTCAATTTTAGAAGATTTGAATTCAACATCGCTAATGTTATTTATACCATTATCAACCAATCCCATCATTAAAGCGTCATATTTTGTAATATCTTTTAAGGTAATACTAATAGTTTGAGATGCTTGATAATTATACTTCTTCTTTTCATAATCGTAATTTCTATTTAAACTCACGCTTGTTGTTTGAAAATCGGAAGTTGGAATACCAAATTTCTTCACAAATTTCACAACTTTATCAACCGTTTCATCATTAAGTTTTTTTACTTCGGTTGCATCTTTTCCGGTGTTTTCAACACCAAAATTAATAACGATATGGTCAGGTTTTACCATAACTTTTCCTTCTCCTGAAACGGATACTTGAGGGATTTGTTTTTGTTCTTGTGCTTGTGTCATCGTAGCAATAAATGTCATTAAAATTAAAATTGATTTTTTCATATATGTAAAATTTGATTTGTTAGCGGTCATATATGGTATCGCCTTTACTTATTGGAGTTTATCTCACAATTGTTTAATTTTTCATCGGTGTTCGTTGATTTTCAATTGTTTGCAACAAACTAGATGTTAGTGGCGATTTCATAATACTATATTTTATAAAGTTAAATACCCAAAAGCCATGCCAATTATAGCTTGCCTCGTTTAGCCATTACAAATAAAATAATAATTGGAATTGCCAAAATCACAACCATAAATGTATTATCCACAAACAAAGAAGGCTTTTTCATTAATGTAAAAAAATAGCCACCAATAGCGCCTCCAAAATGTGCTGTGTGTCCAATATTATCGCTTTTTGCTTTCATACCATAAATTGAGTAAAGCAAATATCCTATTCCGAAAATGTAACCTGGAATTGGAATTGGTATAAAAAAGAAATAAATATCTAAACTTGGATCTAATAAAATTGCCGAATAAATAATTCCCATAACTGCTCCAGAAGCTCCAACAGCACTATAACTATAATCATCTTTATGAAAAATCATAGTAAGAAGACTTCCGAAGATAAGACTCGCAAAATAGATTAATACGAATGAAAAATTATTAAGAATTCCATAGACAACAGGTGCAAAAAAGTAAAGCGATAACATATTAAAAGCCAAATGACCTATATCAACATGAAGAAATCCAGACGAAATCATTCTAATCTGCTCTCCAGAACGAATACTTCCTACGTGAAATTGATACTTTCTAAAAAAAGATAAATCATTAAATCCTTTAAAACTAATCACAACATTGATCGCAATCAATCCAATCAAAAACAAATTGTACTCCATATCAAACTATTTTGCGTAAAAATAGGAATTGTTCTTTAGGTTTTGTTAAACCAAAGTTGTTAAATTATCAGAAACTGTATATTTGCATAAAAATAAACGAATGCAGTTTTTAATTTACCTTCTTGTCTACCCTATTCTATGGCTTATTTCAATTCTGCCATTTCCGATATTATATTTGTTTTCTGATTTTGTTTATTTTTTAATCTATCGTGTAATTGGTTACCGAAAAAAAACAGTTCGAAAAAATATTGCCCTTGCACTTCCTCATTTATCCGAAAAAGAACGATTGATTATTGAGAAAAAATCCTACCATCATTTGTGCGATATGTTTCTTGAGATGATAAAAACAATGTCTATTAGCGAAAAAGAAATTAATAAACGTTTTAACTATACAAATCTTGATGTTTATCTAGATTTAGAAAAAAAAGGAAAAAGTATTGCTCTAATGTGCGCACATTATGCAAGTTACGAATGGGTTTTATCAATGAACAATCACATTACTTTCAAAGGATATGGCATTTATAAAAAAATCGCAAATCCGTATTTTGATAAATTAGTGAAAAATATTCGCGCCAAATTTAAAGCCTATCTTATTACAACCAAAGAAACTAAATCTACTATTGAAGAAAATGCAAAAAATGGAGTATTAGGCGTATTCGGTTTTGCAAGTGATCAAACTCCTAGAAGATCCGATAATATGTATTGGGATAACTTTATGGGAATCCAAACTCCTATTCATGTTGGAGCAGAAATGCTTGCCAAAAGATATGACATGAATGTAATTTTCCTAAAAGTAAAGAAAGTAAAACGTGGTTATTATGAAGCTTCTTTCGAAGTACTTTCTGATGATGTAAAATCCATTCCAGATTATAAACTATCAGAAAATTTTATGAGAAAAGTAGAACAACAAATCTACGAAGCGCCAGAATTTTACTTGTGGACACACAAACGTTGGAAACATAAGAAGTAGTGTTCAGTTGGCAGTGTTCAGTGTTCAGTATAAAAAAAGGTCTAAAATTAAAATTTTAGACCTTTTTTCTATTTCTTACTTCGTACTTAGTTATACATTTTCTTTCTCAACTCTTGTACCTTATCATCGTCAAGATATTCGTCAAATGTCATGTATCTGTCGATAACTCCGTTTGGTGTGATTTCTAAAACTCTGTTGGCAACCGTTTGCGCAAACTCGTGGTCATGTGTTGTAAACAAAACCGAACCTTTAAAGTTTTTCAATGAATTATTAAATGCCGTAATCGATTCCAAATCCAAGTGGTTTGTTGGTTCGTCTAGCATTAAAACGTTAGCACGAATCATCATCATTCTAGACAACATACAACGTACTTTTTCACCTCCAGAAAGAACGGTACATTTTTTCAAAGCTTCTTCACCAGAGAAAATCATTTTTCCTAAGAATCCACGAACGTACACTTCATCGCGCTCTTCTTCTGTTTTCACAAATTGGCGCAACCAATCTACTAAATTCAAACTTCCATCTGTGAAAAACTCACTGTTATCGTTTGGTAAGTATGATTGTGTTGTTGTAATTCCCCAATCATAAGTTCCTTCGTCAGCTTTTTGATTTCCGTTTAAAATTTCATAGAAAGCCGTTGTAGCACGTGAATCTTTTGAAAACACTACCACTTTATCGCCTTTCGCCATGTTCAAATCTACATTTTTAAACAACACTTCACCATCAACTGATGCTGCAAGGTTTTGAACATGTAAAATTTGATCTCCAGCTTCTCTTTCTACATCAAAAATAATCGCAGGATATCTTCTACTTGATGGTTTGATTTCATCAAGATTTAATTTGTCAATCATCTTCTTACGAGAAGTTGCTTGTTTCGATTTCGCCACATTCGCACTAAAACGACGGATAAACTCTTCCAACTCGGCTTTCTTCTCTTCGGCTTTTTTATTTTGTTGTGCTTTTTGTTTCGCTGCTAACTGACTAGATTCATACCAAAACGTATAGTTTCCAGAATAGTGATTAATTTTTGAGAAATCAATATCAGAAATATGCGTACAAACCGAATCCAAAAAGTGTCTGTCGTGCGAAACCACAATTACCGTATTTTCATAATTAGCAAGGAAATTTTCCAACCAAGTGATGGTTTCAAAATCCAAGTCGTTAGTTGGCTCATCCATTACCAACACGTCAGGATTTCCGAAAAGCGCTTGTGCTAATAACACACGAACTTTAAGTTTTCCTTCCAAATCGGCCATTAAAGTATAATGCAAATCCGAACCAATGCCTAAGTTAGAAAGCATCGAACCAGCATCTGATTCGGCATTCCAACCGTTCATTTCTTCAAATTGCACTTGCAACTCACCTATTCTATCGGCATTTTTATCATCATAATCGGCATACAAAGCATCCATTTCAGATTTTACTGCGAATAGCACTTTGTTACCCATCATTACTGTTTCTAAAACCGTATGTTCATCAAACATGTTGTGATTTTGATTCAAAACCGACATACGTTTTCCTGGTTCTAGAATTACACGACCAGAAGTAGGATCAATATCGCCAGCAAGAATTTTAAGGAACGTAGATTTTCCAGCACCATTGGCACCAATTACGCCATAGCAATTTCCTTGAACAAACGTGGTGTTTACTTCGTCAAATAAGATTCTTTTACCAAATTGAACTGATAAATTAGATACAGTAAGCATTTTTTATTATGTTTTAATTTCGGTGCAAAAGTAAGCATTAGTGATTAGTTTTTAGTAATTAGTGATTAGTTTTTTTTCTAAGCACTTTTGCCCAACATTTTGTTGATAAACAGGTAAAAGTACGCGGTTGCTGTTTGTAGGAATTTGGTATATTTGTTTTGGATGTGATTATACCAAGCACCTAAAAGCTACTATGAGTTATCAGACAACTGTATTGAATTTTTTACTAAATAAACTAATTAGACAAATGCCGTTTACTAAAAAAGACCTTGACAACTTACCTATTTCGTTTTGTGCAAAAGACGATGTGTGGGTAATTGTAGGACCTTGCAGTGCTACATATTTTAGAGATTACAAAATTGCACTTGACGGAAGAAAATATAAAACAGGTGGAACTATTATATTTAAAAATGGGCAAGAGTTTAGGGCAAGTTTTTACGTTGACACCACTACATTCGACTTTGTTAGCAAAGACAGTATATATGTAAACATTGGTGACGACTGGTATGGAATAGAAGAACCTGAACTTTTGACAAAATTAAAAATTAGCCAAGACGACATTTACCCTTTAAAATGGAAATCAGACAGACCATTAGACTATCAAGTAAAACCACCTTATACACTGACGAAATAAAAATACCGATAGGCGGATTTGCAATCCGTACCAACAATAAAAATTAAAATAAGTACATGAAAAAATTATTACTTTTCCCATTTCTATTTCTAAATTTTGCTTGTTTTGAAAGTGATGTAAAATTTCCTGAGAAAAAAGATGTATTGACAAATGAATTTTCAGGATTTGAAAACTTTTTTCCACTTGCGACAATCGATTTGTCAGATAAAGGAATTAAAGATAAAATCCACATCATTTTTGTTAGCTTTAATTATAATGGTAAAGAGCATGATGAAAACTTTCCAAAAAATGAAAGCATGGGAAATTTTACTTTTAAAATACAAGAAAATGGAGCTTATAAACCTACCTTTTCTAAAAATGCTTTGAAAATCGATGAGAAATATGAAAAGTATTTTATTGAAAATAAAAAAATGTATTTGAAAGCAAAATCGGAAAATAAAAATGTATTTGAATTTATTGAGAAGTTTGACAAACCACAATGGTGGCAAGATGATGAAACACCTATTAACTCAAAAGGTGAAAAATTTAAATTCATTTGCCAATTCGAAATGTATAATATATTTAATGATGATTGTGGTGTTTTTGTATTTTATGATGAGACAGATAAAGAAGTAAAATATATACATCAATATGATTAATAAAACTAAATAGCAAGGATTTGCAATCCTTGTCCACAATAAAAATTACAACTAAACTTTCGAAACCAAACAAAGTCTTTGTTGAAAATTGTTATATTTGTGAAGGGTCAAATTGTTGATGAGTCTATGTATGAATTATATAAATTTTTAAAAAATCCAATTCACATGAAGCAATTCTCAATAAAATTAATACTCTTGATAGTATTAGTTATATTCACTAACTCGAATGTTAATTGTCAAATTCGAACAACTAATCCAGAAATATTTTTATTTAAATACAGCAAGAAGAATTATTCATGGATTGTGGAAAATGGAAAATCATTCACTCCAACAAGGGAAGATTTATTAAAAATTGAAAAAGTAATATTAAAAGGTATATCAGAACAGAATCCACAACGTGAAGAATATTATAATGCCTTGAAGAAAAACAATCCTGATTCTACAATCGACATAAGAGATTTTATACTTGATTTAAAAAATTATAAAAGGCAATACGTTTGTGCTATAAATCATAAAGGTGAAAAAATTGTTTGGGTAAATTGTTTCTGTAACAGTAACGGCAAGAATCCAAAAAAACAAATAATTAGTGTTAATGATGGAGGTAATTGTTTTTTTGGACTCTACATTAACTTAACTAATGAAACTTATTACGATTTTATTATAAACGGTGATGCATAGAAATAAACCCGATAGGTCGGATTTGCAATCCGCGCCAACAATAAAAATTAAAACTAACCTTTCAAAACCAAGCTAAGTCTTTGTTGGAAATTGGTATATTTGTGAAGGATGTGATTGGTTGTTGCATCTAATTATGAGATGTATTTAATTTTAAATTGTGCATTAATAAAAATTTCGTTGTTAAATCATGAAAACATTCCTTATCATATTCTCACTTTTTTGTTTCGAAATTAGCCAAGCTCAAACATTGGAAAATGATTGGAAAGAATTTAAATGTGAAAATTGGACTATAAAAATTGATGAAGACAAAAGCAGCTTTCTTGGTAAAGAAATCCAATATAATGTTACTTTTATAAATACAAAAGGTAACTCAAAAGAAGTAAAATATTTTGTCTACAAAAAATCAGACATTGATTCAGATTTTAAAAAAGAAGTTCAGTTCTATTACATGATTCAATCTTGCCTTTTTGTAAGTGGAAAATTCAATTTTGACTCTTTTTATTTAAATGATTATTACTATTTTCTTAAGCCCTGTCATTGTAACACAAAAGAGAACAAAGATTGTGGGAATTTGGCAGAGTATATTGAAAAGTACATAATTATAAAGTAAAACATTCCCAATAGCGCGGATTTGCAATCCGTGCCCACAACAAAACCTATCTAGTCAACAATAACCTTTTTGGAATAGTTTTTGAAAAATCACAAGTAACATCAACTTGAATAGTATGGAAAATAAAATAAGAATACAAAATCCTTGCAATGAAAATTGGAGTTCTATGTCAACTGATAAAAAAGGTAGATTTTGTACTTCTTGTAATAAAATCGTAATTGATTTTAGAAAGATGAAAGCTCCTGAAATCCAAAAATATTTCGTTGAAAATTCAACTAATGAAAGTATTTGTGGCTATTATAAATTCAATCAAGTTGAAAACGAAAACAATACAAAATATACCAATTTAAAAAATCGATTTAATCAAATTAAGGTGAAACCAATAAAAATAGTTGCTTTACTTTCATTAAGTTTTTTGTTTTCATTTTCAAGTTGCTTCATGGGTAAACGCGCAGAAGATCAATCAGAAGATTCAATTGAAAACGATTCAGTTACTACCAATAAAATTAAAGATTCTATTCAAAAGGATTCTATAAAAGATAGAATTGATACGTTGAAGAAATAAAAAATGATATTAAAAGTTGCCATCACTTTCATAAGTAAACAAAATAAAAATGAATAAATCGAAATTTAAATTTTTTATTATTTTCACGATAATTCTATTCCTATTATATCATTTAATTTCATTCTTTTCTACATTTCATTTTTACGCAGCTGGAAGTTATCCTTATGCTGAGACATATACACTCAAATATTCTGAGAAAGAGGTTATTAATGCTTTGGAAAAATTAAAACTTAAAAACTTAGACACAAAAGATAAAGATACAACTGACTTTTGGCATGACATTTACTTTGATTTAGGAGACAAAAAGATGCAAACATGGACAAGATCTTTCGATGAAAAACAAACAAGTTTTGCTCTTGTTTCTGTTTCTACAAATAAAAAATCGGAATGGAAATTAGTTAATCAAGACCTTGGTTTATTTGAAAATATACTATTAAAAAGAAAATTTGAAAAAGAAATAATAGAAAGACTTAAAATTGAATTAAAAAAATAAACTATTCTAGCTTCACAAAGTCTCCAAACCTCTTCATTTGCCTACTTCCTACTCTCCTTTTCCAAAGCCACTTTCAAAGCATGATCGTTGGCTAAAACTTTAACAATATTACCGTCTTTATTCACAATAAAATGCGTTGGAAAAGCATTCAATTGCAACACTTCGTTCATGTATTTTTTCATGTTGGGAACTACAGCATACGATAATGGTTTTTTGGCTAAAAACACTTTCAATTGTTCTGGCGTATCTTCGGCTAAACTAACAAAAACAATGTCTTTTCGATCTTTGTATTGATTAACCATTTTGTTTAACGAAGGAATTTCTTTCACACAAACCGCACAATGAATAAACCAACATTTCACAACCATAATCTTGCCTTTCATAGATTCATTAGAAATTGTATTTCCTTCTAAATCAGTAAAAGTAAACTTCGGAAAAGGTTTTCCTTCTTGGTTAAAATTATCGTTTTCATCAAACGACACTTGAGCAATAGTCGCTTTTATATTAGAATCAGAATTTGGTAAAAGTTTGAACAATTGGTATTGGAAAATCGTGTCCGCAGTTTTCAAACGAATAGGAATCGTTTTTCCATCCATCAAAGTTTTCAAGAAAGCACTTTTCTCAATTACGGTTCCGTTTTCATCAATTGGCGTAAAATCTCTTGAAAGCATGATGTTTTCATTGTGGTACTTCCACCAATTCATAAAATTACTTTGAATCTCTGTTGGATTAACTTCAGGTTCGCCCAATTTCGTTTGTCCAGAACAAGAAACTAGCAAAAAGAGGAATGCAAAACTTAAATATTTGGTCATTGTGAAAACTTTTTAATTTTCAAAATTACAATTCAATTTTATAATTCTATGATTTTTTCGAAATTAGTTGGAACGACTAAATTTCATCCAACATGACTACTTTTTTTTAATAAACTACAAACAACTCACAAATAAATTTAGTAATTTTACGTTTACTTCTACAACTATTATTTAAACAATAACTTTAAAATCAAATTATTATGAAAAAAGTACTTCTTACAGCTTTGCTTTTTATGTTTATGGGAACTGTATTTGCTCAAGAACAAAACAACAATAATTTTAAAATTAAAATTAAATGGGTGAAAAATCATGTTGTTTTTGTTTGTGAAAATGGTTGTGGTTATGACATGTCTTTTAACGCAAAAAGAACGGTTGTTTTAGATCAGTTTGGTATGGTAAACGTGCAAAAAAATCTTGTACAAGAAGACACTTCCGATTATCAGTTTTCGTATACCAAAAAAGGAGATAAAATCATTCTAAAAGGCATCAAAGGCGTTTCATGGAGCGAATTAAAATTAGATTATAAGAAAGAATACACCTTTGACAACAATGGTCTTGTTGGAAGCTAAATAAATCCTACTTTAGCTAAAATTTACAACCCTTTATGACTTTTCCTTTTCAGTTTGATTTCTTTGGCGAAAAAGTATATTATCATTTTATATTTGAAACCTTGGCGTTCTTTATTGGTGTTCGCTTATACTATTATCACAAAAGAGGAATAACTGATACCATTTCCGACATCAATCGCCTTTGGATTATGTTGGGCGCGATGGTTGGTGCGCTAGTTGGTTCGAGAGTTTTAGCCATGCTAGAAAATCCTTCGGAAATTGCGAATCAAACCTTACTCACTTTTTATCAAAACAAAACCGTTGCTGGAGGATTTCTCGGCGGCTTGTTTGGTGTAGAACTTTTTAAGAAGTTTATTGGTGTCAAAACCGCTTCTGGAGATATTTATGTAATTCCGATAATCGTAGCACTTTTTATTGGAAGAATTGGTTGCTTCTCAATGGGAATCGCCGAACCAACCTACGGAATTGAAACTACACTTTTCACCGGAATGAATCTTGGTGATGGAAAACTACGTCATCCTGTGGCGTTGTATGAAATGACGTATATGATTTTGCTTTTGCTCCTTTTCAGAAAAATAAAAAATGTAAATTTAATCAACGGCGACCGATTCAAACTCTTTATGGTTTTATACTTTTTGTACCGATTTTCCGTTGAATTTATAAAACCGTATCAACCTTTATTCTTACATTTGAGTAGTATTCAATGGAGTGCGATTTTTATATTTTTTTATTACCACAAATTCATTTTAAGATTATTTAATTATGCCAAATAGACCCTACATATATTACGATTACACCAAATCACTTTGTCCGACTTGTTTAGAATTGGTCGATGCCAAAATTGTGTTTCAAGACGACAAAGTTTGGATGCTAAAACATTGCAAAACGCATGGTGATTCTCGTTCCATGATTGCTGATGATGTTGAATATTACAAACAAATTAGAAACTATAACAAGCAATCGGAAGTACCTTTAAAATTCAATACCAAAGTCCATTATGGTTGTCCGTATGATTGTGGTTTGTGTACCGATCATGAGCAACATTCGTGTTTGTCGATTGTAGAAGTTACCGACAGATGTAATTTGGCTTGTCCAACGTGTTACGCTTCGTCTGCACCAAATTATGGACGTCATCGAACGTTGGAAGAAATTGAAAAAATGTTTGACGTAATCGTTGCCAATGAAGGTGAACCTGATGTGGTTCAAATTTCGGGTGGCGAACCTACGGTGCATCCGCAGTTTTTTGAAATTATGGATATTGCCAAAAGCAAGCCTATCAAACATTTGATGCTAAACACCAACGGAATTCGAATTGCGAAAGATATTTCATTCGTCGAAAAACTCGCAAGTTACATGCCTGATTTTGAGATCTATCTACAATTTGATAGTTTCAAACCCGAAGTTTTAGAAAAATTACGTGGAGAAGATTTAACCGAAGTGCGAAAGCAAGCAATAGAAAATTTGAATCATTTTAATCTTTCAACAACCTTAGTAATTACGTTACAAAAAGGCGAAAACGATGATGAAATTGGTAAAATTCTTGAATATGCTGTGAAGCAAAAATGTGTTCGTGGTGTAACGTTTCAACCAACGCAAGTTGCAGGACGAAATGACAATTATGATGATGAAACAGGAAGAATTACGTTGACCGAAGTTCGCAGAAAAATCTACGAGCAATATCCAATTTTCACACCGCAAGATTTGATTCCTGTGCCTTGTAATCCAGATGCTTTGTGTATGGCTTATGCGTTGAAAATGGACGATCAAGTAATTCCGATGACGCATTTATTGAATCCAGAAGATTTATTAAATACTACCAAAAACACTATCGTTTATGAAAACGATGAAGATCTGAAGAACCATTTAATAACGATGTTCAGTACCGGAATTTCTGTAGATTGTGCCGAAGATACTTTTGGAGAACTAATGTGTTGTTTGCCTAGAGTAAAATCAGACAGTTTGCATTATGATAATTTGTTCCGAATCATAATTATGAATTTTATGGATGCCAGTGATTTTGATGTTCGAGCCGTAAAGAAATCATGTGTTCATATTGTGGATAAACGCTATAAATTAGTGCCTTTTGAAACGATGAATTTATTTTACAGAGATAATAAAATTGAGGAAATTAGAGAAAAGTTAAATCGATAGTATGGAGTACATCTTTAATTTAGCATTGGCCATAGTTTTTGTTTGTGTGATTACTTTTTTTGCAGGTGTTGTAAAATTATTTCAAAACAAAGATTCGAATTCGACTGCTATCAAAATGATTTTGTTTTCGTTGTTGACGATAATTATTGTTTTAATTATAGGAGTTGGAGCATGCTTTTCTAGTTTAACATAGGCGGAATGCATTAATACTTAATACTATCAAAATGATTTCAATATTAGTAGGACTTTTATCTTTCGTAAGCTTAATAGGTTTATTGGTCGGATTTATTTTAGTCTTATCCAAAAAAGAGCAATCTAAAAAAGACGGAATGCAAATTTTACAATATTCAGTAATAGGATTAATTATTGGTTTTGGTGCATGTGCTGTACTTTTTAAATGGTAAAATAAAATGAAAGAAGCTTTAGTAACAATTGGTATAATTCTAGCAATAATAAGTGTTATGGCATTTGTTGTTGGGTTCGTTATGATCTTTTTTGAAAGTAGAAGAAAATTAGGATTAAAAGTCATGTTGTTTTCTGTAATAGGATTTATCATTGGTTTTGGTACTTGTTTTGCCAATTTTTCATTGGGAGCGATGCATTAAATTATGATAGTTATCATATACTTTTGATAAGAATCACAATACATTTGCTTGATATAAAATTTCAATGAACAGAAAACTAAAATACTACGAACTGATTTGGTTCAAACACGATTTACCTGCCGGACTTTCTGTTTTTCTTGTGGCTTTGCCTTTGTGTTTGGGAATCGCTTTAGCTTCTGGTGCACCATTATATTCGGGACTTTTATCAGGAATTATTGGTGGAGTTTTGGTTTCTTTAATCAGTGGTTCGCAACTTGGCGTTTCAGGTCCAGCAGCAGGATTGACTACTCTGGTTGCAGCTTCGATAGTTTCACTTGGTGATTTTCAAACTTTTCTACTTGCAGTTATTGTCGCTGGTTTGTTTCAAATTGTATTAGGAATTTTAAAACTCGGATTAATTTCCAATTATTTTCCATCAGCAGTAATTAAAGGAATGCTTGCTGCCATTGGAATTATGCTAATTTCAAAACAAATTCCAATCGCACTCGGATACAACCAACCTGATTTTTGGACGAGTGGTTTTACCAAACTTTTCAATCCAGATAATATTTCGGGAAATCTTCAAAATTTCAATCAGCATCTAACTCGTGGAACAATCATAATTTCTATTGTATCCATTGCCATTTTGATATTCTTAAATCAACCCTTTGCAAAAAAATATAAAGTAATTCCAGCGCCACTTTTAGTGGTTATTGTCGGAATTGCAATCAATTTTATTCTTTCCAATTTTGAAGCTAACTTTCAATTAAAACCAACACAACTGGTTGCAATTCCGGATAACATTTTTGGAAATATTGCTTTTCCTGATTATTCAAAATTATTCAACAATTTAGAAATTTGGAAAGCCGGAATTCTTATAGGTTTATTGGCTTCCTTAGAAACTTTACTTTGTGTGGAAGCCGTTGATAAATTGGACAAAAGAAACCGAATTACACCTGTAAATCGTGAATTAATTGCACAAGGAATTGGAAACTTAACTTGCGGATTACTTGGAGCCATTCCGATGACAGCTGTTGTTGTTCGAGGTTCTGCCAATGTTGATGCTGGCGGACGAACTAAACTTTCAGCATTTACTCATGGTTTATTTTTGCTATTAGCCGTTTTATTTTTACCCTTTCTGCTGAATAAAATTCCTTATGCGTCACTTTCAGCTATTTTATTAATTACAGGTTATAATCTAACCAAGCCAAAATTATACAAGAACATTTGGAGTTTAGGTTGGAAACAGTTTTTCCCATTCATCATTACAATTGTATTCATTTTAATTACCGATTTGCTCATTGGGGTAACCATTGGATTGTTGATTTCATTGTATTTTATCATTCAAAATAATTTTCAAGCAGATTATAAAGTTATCATATCTAAACAACATGAAACTGAAATATTTACCATAATTCTAAACGATAATGTTTCTTTTTTAAACAAAGTAAAATTTAGAAAAATATTAGATAACATTCCTAAATACAGTATTTTAACTATTGATGGCAGAAGTACAAGTTTCATTGATTATGACATTTTGGAAGTTATTAGTGAATTTGAAAACAAAGCGCACGACAGACATATTCAACTTAATCTTCAAGGAATTGAAAAAGTTTCAACCACAGCTTTACATTAATTTATGGAATTATTTCTACTCATGTTTAGGGACTTGTGTTTCTATTAATAAAAGTGTCTTTTAACTTTAACTAATGATTAACAATGTTTTTAGATACAACATTCTACATTTGTTTTGAAATATGTTTTTGAAAAAAGTTTGCCCCGAATGAAATCATTTTTAATTCCTACACTTCTTCTAATACTGATGAGTTCTTGTAAAAAAGAATTTTCAGGTGATAATTATGTTGCCTATTTTGGTGGAGAGGTAGCAAATCCGAACAATCCTTATGTACTTTTTTGCAAAAACAATGAAGTAATTGATACTATTCCGTTAAACAAAGACAATACTTTTTTTAAAAAATTTGATTCACTTGCACCAGGTTTATATTCGTTTAAACATGAACCAGAATACCAATATGTTTATTTTGATAAAAATGACAGTATAAAAGTTCATATTGATTCTAAAGATTTTGACGAATCTATTATCTTTTGTGGAAGAGGCGATAGAAAAAATAATTTCTTAATGGAAATGTATTTAAGAAATGAAAAGGATAAGAACAAAATGTTTGAAACTTTTGATTATCCTTTTGAAAAATTTGACACTTACATCAATAAAACGAATTCTGATAATGAAAAATTCTACAAATCAAGAAAAGAAGAAATAAAATGGAGCGACGAATTTGATGTATATGCAAGTGGTATCGTTAAATTTCCTCATTATACAAAAAAAGAAATCTATCCAATAATCCATAAAATGAGAACTGTAAAGGATGTTTTATCTAAATTACCAAAAGATTATTACGCTTTTAGAGATCAAATAGATTACAGCAATGAAGCTTTAACAGAATTTTCTCCTTTTGTAATGTATCTTGATCATATGCTAAATAATGTAGGAGCTATCAATTACCATAATCATTTGTCAGATTGTGATTTGGCTTTAAAAATGAACATCAACAAATTAAACATTGCCGATACCTTAATAAAAAATGAAAAAGTAAAAAATATTGTTTTAAACAATATAGCTTTCCGTTATTTAATGGAAGATCAAAATGTTGTCAATAATACAGAATTTCTTAAAACCTATCACAAATATTCAACCGATAAGAGTAAGAAAAATGAAATTCTGAAAATTGGAAATGCAATACAATTGTTAACCGATGGCAAAGCATTACCTGAAGTTCAATTAGTAGATTCTAAAGGCACCAAAATATCTTCAAATGATTTAATAACGAAAAATACGGTACTTTTCTTTTGGTCAGAAAAGCTTAACTCGCATTTAATTGCAGCACATAAAAAGGTTTTAACACTAAAAACTAAATATCCAAATTATAATTTTATTGCCATAAATCTTGATGATAACACAGAGCAATGGAAAACCGATTTAAAGAAATATAACTTTGGAAATATAACAGAATTAAAATGTGTAAATTTTGAAGATATAAGAGCAAAATGGGCGATTACAAAAGTACACAGAACTATAATCGTAAATGCTGACAAGACCATTAAGAATGGTTTCACCAATATGTTTGAAGTTAATTTTGAGGATGAATTGAAGTAGTGTTCAGTGTTCAGTGTTCAGTGTTCAGTGTTCAGTGTTCAGTGTTCAGTGTTCAGTTGATAATACAAATTTCGGAAATATTGAATAAATAAAAGGCGATTTTCTTATGAAAATCGCCTTTTATATTTATGCTTTCGCACTGCTTACTGAGCACTGAACACTGCTTACTTATTTCCTTTCTCGAAATCAGCAATAAATTGAGCTAATCCGATATCTGTTAAAGGATGTTTTAGCAAACCTAAAATGGCTGAAAGTGGTCCTGTCATAACATCAGCACCAATTTTTGCGCAGTTTACAATATGCATTGTGTGACGCACAGAAGCAGCAAGAATTTGAGTTTCATAACCATAGTTATCATAGATTTCTCTAATTTCCTGAATCAAGTTCAAACCATCTGTAGAAACATCGTCTAAACGACCAATAAATGGCGATACAAAAGTTGCTCCAGCTTTAGCAGCCAATAAGGCTTGTCCAGCAGAGAAAACTAAAGTTACATTGGTTTTAATTCCTTTATCTGTAAAATATTTACAAGCTTTAACTCCTTCTTTAGTCATTGGAAGTTTTACTACAATTTGAGGATGTAAATCGGCTAATTCTTCACCTTCTTTTACCATTCCGTCGTAGTCAACAGCATTTACTTCAGCACTTACTTCTCCATCAACAATGTTGCAAATGTCAACGTAGTGTTTCAAAATGTTGTTTTTTCCTGTAATTCCTTCTTTAGCCATCAACGAAGGATTTGTTGTAACACCATCAAGAATTCCAAGTGATTGTGCTTCTTTAATGTCGTTCAAATTGGCTGTGTCAATAAAAAATTTCATAATATATAGTTAAGTTGTGTTTTATTAAGATGCAAAATTACAATTTAAAATTTCTTTTAAGAATTATTTTTTTGAGTAAATTTCTTTTAGATTATTTTCATAATCACCACCAGCTTCAATCTTTGAAATATCACTGATATTCATCAACAATTTTTTCCTATCTAAAGAAACATATGTTCCAAATTCATAAATAACAATACTATCATTATCCATATCTTCAATTTGCCCAATTATACACATACCTGTATCTATGTTTTGAATATCTAATGAAATATATCCAAATTTTTCATAAACAGATTTTAATGCTTCGTGAATATTATCAATTTTAATATCAAAAAGATTCTGAATTCTTTTTTCTTTTAAAACAAACCTCTCAGTAGTAGAAATATCATTTCCTTCCCACCTTAATCTTGTAATATTCTCTCTTCTAATTATACAGATTCCATTTGCTTCACCTATACTCGTAAATTGCTCCAGTAAAAGGAAATCGTCATTAAATTTTACAATGTAACCATAAGTTGATTCTTCGAAATAATCGGTGTAAACATCAACTAATATTTTTTCAATATGAAGTTTCTCAAGATATTTTTGTTGTAATTCCATAAGGATATTAATTTAGAATTGACTTTACTTTAATATTACAAGGTTTAATTAAAAAACCAATTATTAACTAAGAGCTATAATTTATAATGATTCATCAACATTTTCTCGTACACTTTATCTGGCAAAATTCTTTTTAAAACTATGGAAAACTTCTGCATAAATGCGCCTACTTTATAATGAATTTTAGGATTTGGATTCTGAATAATTCTATAAATAGCTTCTGCCATTTCATTTGGATTGCTTCCAGAATCAACGTGTTCATCCATTGTTTTTAGAGTATTTCCATAAGGAATTTCATAAGCAGAACCTTTGATTAATGGTGCATGAAAACGTCCTGCAGCAATATTGGTAGCAAAATCACCAGGAGCAACATTGGTAATATGAATTCCGAACGATTTTACTTCCATTCTCAAAGCTTCTGTAATTAATTCTAAAGCACCTTTTGATGCGGAGTAAATTCCTCTGTAAGGCAATCCCATGTATCCAGCAATGGAAGTGATATTGATAATCAAACCTGATTTTTGCAATCTCATTTGAGGCAAAACCGCTTTCATTACTTCAATTGGTCCAAAAAGATTGGTTTCGAAGTTGTTTTTGATTTCTTCTGTCGGAATTTCTTCAATTGGTCCTGTAATTCCAACTCCAGCATTATTAATAACCACATCTATCCTACCCGATTTAGAAATTATTTCTTGAACTGCTTTTTGAATACTTTCAACATTTCTAACATCCAAAGCAATCAACGGAAAAACCGAACCTTGAATTCGCTCAGGGTTTCTACTTGTTCCATAAACTACAAATCCTTTAGCATGAAGAAACTCTCCAATAGATTTTCCAATTCCTGAAGAACCTCCTGTAATTAGTACTACTTTTTCCATAAATCTTGTCCGAATTGAATCATATAACTATTGTTGTCGTATATAGCAAACTCACGCATTCCCCAATCGAAATCTTCAATTTCGTAAGCTACTTTTACTTTGTCTTTCAAATCATTCCACAAAGTATCAACATCATCTGTTTTAATATAAAATGTTCCTGAAAAATAAGGTCTTTCAAATGGTGTGTGTTCGTTGGGTTCGGCAATCATAATTTCACATTCGTCTTTACTGACAGCTGCCCAACCCCATTCTTCACTTTGATTCCCACAAGTAAATCCTAAAATATCACAATAAAAATCTACTGTTTTTTGCAATTCTTTGGTCCAAATCATTGGAACTATTGGTTGAAATTTCATCTTAAAATAATTATGGTATAAAGATAGAAATTCTAATTTAGATTATAGAAATTCCTAATCCTGGTTTTTCAGAAACTTGGATTGTACCATTAACAATTTGACTCCCTTTTGCAATATCGTTAGCTACTAAATTGGCTCCATCTAAATCGGCAAAATCACATAATGGTGCTAAAACCGAACCAGCAGAAATACCAACAGATGATTCTGTCATGCAACCAATCATAATTTGATACTTCAAACTTCTAGCTTTTTGAATCATTTCTATTGCTGGTGTCAATCCACCGCATTTTACTAATTTGATATTAATGCTTTTATAATGTAGTTTCAATTGTTCTAACGAAGTTATATCTTGACAATCTTCATCCGCCATCCAATTGGAATGCAAATTAGCGTTTAAAATTTCATAATTTTCTTGCCCTTTTTTCATGGGTTGTTCTAAGTAAGAAAATTTCTCCGAAGCGATTTCATCTTGCAACCAAATACAGTTTTCTTTATCAAAACTTCCGTTGGAATCTAAGGCAATATCATAACTCAATTCAAGTAAAGATGTAATCTCATTTTCACTGAAATGATTGCACTTTACTTTAAATTTATTCCAAGAAGATTTCTTTATTTTCTGAATTTGATTTTCTATAGAATCAACACTTATAGTTATTGAAGATTCAGGTAGTTGCTTAATTTCAATCGCATTTAATTCTAAAAACGATTTGTTTTCTAGTTTTCCAAATAAATCCCAATAAGCACAATCTAATGCCGAACGCAAGAAACTTGGTAAGTCTAAAGTCAATAAAAAAGTATAAAATTCAATAGGATGATTTATCTTTTGAAATTCAATTTGTTCTTTAATTACTTCTAATTTTTGAACAAAATCTTGTAAGTTTATTTGATAATAATCAATTGCGGTACATTCACCATAACCAATTTTATTGTGACTTTTCAACGAAACGATTAATGCTTCTCTAAAAGTATAATTTCCGTAAGAAATGGAGAAAGTTTCCTTTAATTCTAATCGAACTATTTGCCAAGATAAATTCATTAAAGGAGCGTTGAAGTTAATTTGTTTAATCACAAACAAATATAAAAAATAAATTCCGAAACGAGTTCGGAATAAAAAGATGGCAAGCGACCTACATCGCACCGCTACAACCACATACCTTTGCTATGTTCCCATCCTGGAGGATTCTGCAGGAGCTGGTCGTGTAGGACTTGCCGGTGCAAAGATACAATCTTTTTATATTTTTGCAAGAAATTAACATCTTAAATAATACATTTGTATCTATAAATAGAATTAAAATCAGATGAAAAATTATAAAGCATTAGCTGTCATTTTATTAGCCGGATTGTCTTTCAGTTGTAAAACTACTGATGAAGATTTTTTTACCATAAATGAGAGCAAAATAAAAGCTCAATACACTACCGAAGACATATTAAATCTTGAAGTTGATAATCCCAAAACTCAAAAAATTGATAGTGTTGTTTATACCATTAATGATAAAAAAGTGGGTTCTAGCAAAAGTAATTCTAGTTTTTCGTTTCCTTTAAAAAATCAAAAATTAGGATATCAAAATATTAAAGCTGCTATCCATTATGATGGTGCTACCGAACTAGATTCGACAAGAATTGAAGTTATTTCAAATTTGGAACCTAAAATTCTAAAATTTACACTTATAAATACTTATCCTCATGATAACAAAGCTTATACACAAGGATTAGAGTTTTATAATGGTGTTTTATATGAAGGAACTGGACAAAGAGGAGAATCTACTCTAAGAAAAACTAATTACAAAACAGGAAATATTGATTTAAAAATAGATTTAGAGCCTCGCTTTTTTGGTGAAGGAATTACTTTCTTAAACGATAAAATTTACCAACTTACTTGGGAAGAAACTACAGCTTTTGTTTATGATGCCAAAACATTAAAAAAATTAAAAGAACTTCCTTATGCTAAAAAAATTGAAGGTTGGGGATTAACTAATGATGGTAAGTATTTATATCAATCAGATGGTTCTGAAAAAATTTATAAGTTAAATCCAGAAGATTTGAGTGTTGTTGATTATGTGAATGTTTATTCAAAAGATACCAAAGTAAAAGCGCTAAACGAGTTGGAATGGGTTGATGGAAAAATTTACAGCAATGTTTACCTAAAAAATGCCATTGTAATTATAAATCCTACAAATGGTGTTGTAGAAGGAGTTGTTAACTTGGCAGAATTAGAAAGCAAAACTACACCTATTGCTGAAAGAGATGTCCTTAATGGAATTGCCTATAATCCTGCGACTAAAACCTTTTTTGTTACTGGAAAAAATTGGGATAAAATGTTTGAAATAAAAATAAATCAATAATCTGATGAACAATAAAATGCCAAAATCTTGTCAAGAAAATTGGCTAGAACTTTCACCAAACGAAAAGGTTAGATTTTGTAATTTATGTCAGAAAAACATATTTGACCAAACTACAGAAGGATCAGAATCTAATGAAATAATATGCATGCGCTATGCTACTCCAGAAAACCATGTCAATAAAAAGTTTTCTCATAAAATAAAACAATTCATACTTTCAAGAATAAAAAAAAACCGAGTTAATTAGGAGGGCACTGAAAAAGTCCTTTAAGTAATAAGTATAATAATTTAAGGAGTAGAAAACTTAGTTTTTCTGCTCTTTTTTTTGTATATTTAGCTGTAATTA
>NZ_JBIISA010000003.1:0-161730 GCF_044341265.1 Flavobacterium sp. | reverse complement strand
TGCCTAAAGATTTTAAACTTTAATGAAGAAAGTAATTAGTATTTTAATCGTTACAATTTTATTTGTTTCAAACATTCAAGCTCAAAAAAAGATGATATTTCCACCTAATTTAAAAAAAGGCGATACGGTTGCAATTGTAGCAACAGCTCGTAAAAACATTGAAGACAATCTAAAACCAGCCATTTCGTGGTTGAAAAATTGGGGTTTAGAAGTGGTTGTTGGCTCTACAATTGGTTTAGACAATAACCAATTAGCTGGAACTGATGAGCAAAGAGCGGCCGATTTTCAAGAACAATTAGACAATCCAAACATCAAAGCCATTTGGTGTGTTCGTGGCGGTTATGGAACTGTGAGAATGATCGATTTATTAGATTTCACAAAATTTAAGCAATCTCCAAAATGGATAGTTGGCTTTAGTGATGTTACCGTTTTACACAGTCATTTGAATACTATGGGTTATGCATCAATTCACGGAATTATGCCTGTAAGTTCTAAAGCGAGTGAAGAAGCAAAAGAGACTTTAAGAAAAGCTTTGTTTGGTGAACCTATTGAATATACTGTCCCATGTGAATTTATGAATAAATACGGAACAGCCAAAGGTGAATTAGTTGGAGGAAATCTATCTATTTTATACAGTTTATTTGGTTCGCCATCGGCTATAGATTGTTCTGATAAAATTCTTTTTATTGAAGATTTAGATGAATATTTATATCATATCGATAGAATGATGATGAATTTAAAACGCAATGGTTGTTTAGAAAGTTTGAAAGGAATCATTGTTGGCGGAATGACTAAAATGAAAGACAACGAAATTCCTTGGGGAAAAAATGCACTAGAAATTATTCAGGATGTGACTAAAAATTACAATATTCCTGTCATTTATAATTTTCCTGCTGGCCACATGGCAGATAATCGTGCTCTGATTTTTGGAAAGCAAGTTACAATGGAAGTGAACGATATAGAGAGTAAAGTGGTTTTTGAATAGATGGTTAGATTTTTGGATTATTAGATTTTTAGAAAAAGCATTCAAAGAAATTCAACAATCCAATAGTCTAAAAAATCCAACAATCTGAAAAATGGCAGAACACAACGATTTAGGAAAACTAGGAGAAGAATTAGCTGTAGACTTTCTGCAACAGAATGGCTACGATATTCTTGAAACTAATTGGACGTTCCAAAAAGCCGAAATCGACATCATTGCTCAAAAAGAAAACACCCTTGCCATTGTTGAGGTTAAAACACGCTCGTCTCTAGAATTTGGTTTGCCTCAAGATTTTGTGAAGCCTAAAAAAATCCAACTTTTGGTCAAAGCCGTAAATGAATATTTGATTTCCAATGATTTAGATTTAGAAGTTCGATTTGATATTATTTCGGTTTATAAAGAAGACAACGAGTTGAAGATAGAACATTTGGAAGACGCTTTTTTTTACTTCTAAGATTAAACAATTTATAAAAAACACATATTTATTTTGTCGTAATTAGATACTAATTACATTTTTATTAACTTTACCATATGACTTTACCATAAATACTATGAAAAAAATCTTTACAATTGCCTCATTGTTTAGTTTTGTTTTCTTGTTTGCACAGAATGAAGTTGCAAAAAAGATTCAAGAATTAGAAGCATCTAGAGTTGTTTTTAGACCTTTTACGGTTTTAACAGCCTCAAATGACAAGCCAGATGGAAACATAAATAAAGTTGTCACGGATGCCACATTAGCAACAATTAAAACTACTGTTGTTAACGATATTGTTGCTAATAAATATGAATTTATAGAATTGTCTTTTCCTTACAATGGGTCAATTGTAAAATTAGATTTATACAAAGTAAATTTATTTGCAGAAGGTTTTCATGTTGATACCGATAAAGCAAAAAATATAGCTTATGAAAAAGGAGTTCACTATCGTGGAATTGTCAAAGGTGATTACAATTCTGTTGCATCTTTCAATTTCTTTCCCAATGAACTAAATGGAGTTGCATCCAATATTGAATTAAATAATTTAGTAATTGGAAAACTAGACAAAATTAATAATGTTAATGACTATATCGTTTATTCCGATTCCAAAATGCAGATAGGGAGTGGTTTTGAATGTTCCTATAAAGATGATGAATCACTTCATAACGATGAACCAACAATTGCAAATAGAGAAGTAAATAGTTTAAAATGTGTTACCATGTATTTTGAAATTGATTACAATTTATTTCAGTTAAATGGTAGTGATACTGCAACAACTACTAATTGGATGACTTCGGTTTTTAATAATGTTCAATCGTTGTATAATGCAGATGACATTACAATATCATTGAAATCAATGTTTATTTGGACAACTCAAGATCCTTATGAAGGAATAGGTACATCCTCAGTGGATTATTTGTATAAGTTTAATGAAGTTCGGCCAGTTTTTGATGGAGATTTAGGACAATTATTAGGAAATGACCCAGGTGGTTTAGGTGGAGTTGCAGTTGGCATAAATGGGTTATGTTCTCAAAATAATTTTAGTTATTCAGATATAGATACTATTACTGTTGAGAATATTCCAACTTACTCTTGGACCATTCAAGTAATTAGTCATGAGTTTGGTCACTTATTAGGTTCAAGACATACCCATGCTTGCGCATGGAATGGAAATAATACAGCTATCGACGGTTGCGGTCAGCAAGCAGGTTTTAGTGAAGGCAATTGTCCGCAAGCACCTATTCCATCAACAACAGTAAAAGGAACTGTAATGAGCTATTGCCATTTGATAAGTGGCGTTGGAGTAAATTTTAGTAACGGATTTGGGTTACAACCACGAAATGCTATTTTAAACGCTATAAATAATGGTCCTTGTTTAAGTACAGATTGTATAAACACTTGTATCAACACTATTTCATCTGTTTCTATTAATAATATTGGAATGGATACAGCAACAATAAGTTGGATTGATTCTGGAACTTTTACAGCCTGGAAAGTTAGAGTGTATCCTTTTGGAGCAACTCCAGGTAGTTGGATTACTGTAACCACAAATAATTATGTAGTAAATGGTTTAAACCCTAATTCATACTATGTAGCAGAAATAAGCCCAAGTTGCACAGCTGGTCTTGAAATCGGAGGAAGACGATTAATTTTTGTAACTGCTGCCAATTTCTGTAATGGAATACAATTTACAGATTCTGGCGGTCCAACAGGTAATTATACCAATATGGAAACTGTTGTTAGAACCATTATTCCAGATGTTGCTAATAACAATATAGTACTGACATTCTCAGCATTTTCACTTGAGGTAGATTATGATTATTTATATGTTTATGATGGAAATTCAACCGCGGCACCATTAATGAATCCTGGTGGTTCTACAGGAACAACTATTCCTGGTCCGTTTGTTTCTTCTGCAACAGATGGTTCTTTAACCGTTAGGTTTTATTCTGACCAAGGTGTAATTGATACAGGATTTATTGCGACAATATCTTGTTCACCAAATTTAAATACAAATAGCAACAACTATATTGATTTCAATTATTATCCAAATCCATCTAATGGAAAGGTTACAATCAATTCAAAAACAGCTATCAATCAAATTCAAGTTTATAATGTTACTGGACAATTATTGCTAGATAAAAACTTGAATGAAACTACAACTAATGTCGATATTTCAGCTTTTGCTCAAGGAACTTATTTCTTCAAGTTGAAGTTTGATGGCGATAAAGAAGCTAATTTCAAAGTACTAAGAAGATAACAATATCTTTAGAATAAATAAAAAGCCATCTAATTTAGATGGCTTTTTATTTTATATTCTATTCATTAATTCAAGTGCCTTATTTATGCTTTTTACATTTTCAAAAGTCAACAATAAACGCAGTCCGTTTTTGGTCTCTTTTTCTTTCATTTTGCATAGGCTGCTGTTCATTTGAACAAACTGAACCATTTTCATAAAACGATTTGATTGGTAGAAATCACTTTGTTGGTCGCCTACAAAATAACCTACCATTTTTCCTTGTTTCATTACTAATTTTTCGATTCCGATAGCAGTTGCTTTCCATTTAATTCGGATGCTGTTTAGTAAGGCATTAGCTTCTTTTGGCAAGGCTCCAAATCGGTCAATTAATTTTTGTTCGAATACTTGTAATGCTTCTTCGTTTTTAATCAAACTCAATTCGTTGTATAAGTTCAAACGTTCTGTAATGTTATTGATATATTCATCAGGGAAAAGCAATTCAAAATCGGTGTCGATTTGTAAATCTTTTACGTATTCTTTGGTTTCGATGTCGTTTTCTGTTGGATACAAATCTTTGAATTCGTTTTCTTTCAACTCCTCAATGGCTTCGTTCATGATTTTTTGATAGGTATCAAATCCGATGTCGTTGATGAATCCACTTTGTTCGCCACCTAATAAATCTCCAGCACCA
The DNA here is from genome assembly GCF_044341265.1 of Flavobacterium sp. Taxonomy (GTDB): domain Bacteria; phylum Bacteroidota; class Bacteroidia; order Flavobacteriales; family Flavobacteriaceae; genus Flavobacterium. The sequence goes on along the minus strand of NZ_JBIISA010000003.1, from coordinate 157,343 downwards.
CGAATTTCTAAATCTTTCATGGCAATGTTAAATCCACTTCCTAATTCTGAAAATTGTTCTAAAGCATGAATACGTTTTCTAGCATCATCGGTCATGGCAGAATAGGGTGGCGTGATGAAATAACAAAACGCTTTTTTATTACTTCTTCCCACACGACCACGCATTTGATGCAAATCGGATAAACCAAAATTATTCGCATTATTAATGAAAATCGTATTCGCATTGGGTACATCCAATCCACTTTCTATAATCGTTGTGGCTACTAAAACATCAAATTCGCCATTCATGAAAGCCAACATTAATTCTTCTAGTTTTTTACCGTCTAATTGTCCGTGACCAATTCCAACTCTTGCATCTGGAACTAATCGCTGAATCATTCCGGCAACTTCTTTGATGTTTTCAATTCTGTTGTTGATAAAGAACACTTGACCGTTTCTTTGAATTTCATACGAAATAGCATCGCGAATTAACTCTTCGTGAAAACGAACCACATGCGTTTCAATAGGATATCTGTTTGGTGGAGGCGTTGTAATGACCGATAAATCACGAGCAGCCATCAATGAAAACTGCAACGTTCTCGGAATTGGAGTCGCCGTTAAAGTCAACGTATCCACATTGGCCGAAATCGTTTTGAGTTTATCTTTTACGTTTACTCCAAATTTTTGTTCTTCGTCAATAATCAGTAATCCTAAATCTTTGAATTTTACATCTTTGTTTACCAATTGATGTGTTCCAATGATGATGTCAACTCTTCCTTCACCTAGATTTTTAATGGTTTCGGTTCTTTCTTTGGCGGTTCTAAAACGATTTAAATAATTTACAGAAACCGGCATGTCTTTCAATCGTTCAGAAAAAGTTCTATAATGTTGGTAAGCCAAAATTGTTGTTGGAACCAAAACAGCCACTTGTTTTCCGTTGTCAACCGCCTTAAATGCAGCTCTAATGGCAACTTCAGTTTTACCAAAACCAACATCACCACAGACTAATCTATCCATTGGTCTGTCGGTTTCCATGTCGGCTTTTACGTCTTGAGTTGCTGTAATTTGGTCGGGTGTATCTTCATAAATGAACGAACTTTCCAACTCTTTTTGTAAATAACTATCTGGTGCGCAAGCAAATCCTTTTTCTAATCTTCGCTTTGCATAAAGCTGAATTAAATTGAAGGCAATATGTTTTACTCGTGCTTTTGTTTTTTGTTTTAAGGCTTTCCAAGCGCCACTTCCTAGTTTGTAAATCTTTGGTGGTGCGCCGTCTTTTCCGTTGTATTTAGAGATTTTATGCAGCGAATGAATACTTACATAAACGATGTCATTATCGGCGTAAACTAATTTTATAGCTTCTTGTGTTTTACCTTCTACCTGAATTTTTTGCAATCCACCAAACTTTCCAATTCCGTGATCGATGTGCGTTACATAATCGCCTACCGTCAAGGAAGTCAGTTCTTTTAGAGTTATGGTTTGCTTTTTAGAATAACCATTTTTAATATTGAATTTGTGGTAACGTTCAAATATTTGATGGTCGGTGTAACATGCTATTTGGTTTTCTTCATCAATAAATCCTTGAAATAATGGAAAAACAACGGTTTTGTATTGCTTGCGAACGCTTTCATGATTTTCTTCATCAATGTCTTCAAAAATATCATGAAAACGATTGGCTTGATTTTCATTGGAACAAAACAAATAATTCTTAATTCCGTTGAAATGATTTTCTGCCAAGTTGTTCATCAATAAATCAAATTGCTTATTGAAGGAAGGTTGCGGTTGAATATGGAATTCAATCGTTTTATCAATTTTATACGTTGGCGCATTGCTCAATTCTACTACAGAAAAGTTCAAAGCTTTCTTTAAAAATTGCTCTTGATTAAGAAATAAATCTTTAGGTTCAAGATGTTTTATGGTTGCATCTAATTTGGCAAATACTTCTGTTGCTTTCGCAAAAAGTTTGTCTAATTGATGGCAAAGCAAATCAGTATTCTGAATGAAAAGCACCGTTTTCTGGTCGATGTAGTCTAAGAAACTTTCTCTGTTTTCTTCGAAGAATTTGTTTTCTACATTGGGAATAATGGAGATTTTCTTCAGTTTTTCAATAGACAATTGTGTTTCAACATCAAAACTTCTGATGGAATCTACTTCGTTTCCGAAAAACTCTATTCTGTACGGATTATCATTTGAAAAAGAAAAAACATCTACAATTCCACCACGAACAGAGAATTCTCCTGGTTCTGTGACAAAATCTACTCTTTTGAAATTGTATTCAAAAAGTACTTCATTAATGAAATCAATTGCAATTTTATCGTTTACCGAAATTTTTAAGGTGTTTTTATCAAGGTCTTTTTTGGTAACTACTTTTTCAAAAATGGCTTCGGCGTAGGAAACAATTATAGCTGGTTTTTTACGCGAATTGATTCTGTTTAAAACTTCAGCTCTAAGCAGAATATTGGCATTATCAGTTTCGTCAATTTGATAAGGACGACGATAAGAACCTGGATAAAACAAAACATCTCGATCGTTGATGAGTTGCTCTAAATCGTTGAGGTAATAAGCCGCTTCTTCTTTATCACTAAATAACAAAAGAAAAGGTAATTCTGCTTTTTCAAAAGTAGATTGAATTACAAAAGACAACGCCGAACCCAATAAACCTTTTGCGTTTATTTTGGAATCACGTTGCTCTAAAGCATTAGATAAAAGTTGGACTTTTGCCGACTTTTGATAGACAGAAATGACGTTATTTTTACTCAAAATTATTCTAAATCGGGATCAATGTTTGTCGATGGAACAGCTCTTGTTGAGTCTTTCATACTCAAAATATCTGGTTCGCCATCTTCTCTTGGTATAAGACTTCTTTTTACAATTTCTTCCATTTGTAATTGAAGGTATTCTACTTCCATATTTATTTCACCAACAAGCTTTACAACTTTTGCGTCTGGAATTTGGTTTAGGTGAATGAATAAATCCAACGATTTTATTTTGGTTGTTACAACTGCGATTCTGGCTTTAACTTGTGGCTTATTGAATTCTAATGGAATATTGTTGTTTAAGTCCATAACTTTTACAGAAAGAGCTTTCGATTTTTTCTGAAAAGCGCCAATGGTACTTTTTGGTTTTTGATTGATTTCTGTTAGAAAGTTACGCCATTCCATCCAACTATTGATGCGGCTTTGCGTTATAGGTTCTACAGGTGCAATATTGAAAACCCATCCGCGGTTGATGTTGTTGAAAATAACTTCTTTTTTCTTAGCTTCTTTCTGTTGTTCAATAATTAGTGTAGTGTTATCGTTTTGACACGATGCCAATACTAACATAAAGAAAACTAGATATATCGATGATAACTTCATTAGAAGAATAATGGGTTTGATTACAAAAGTACAAAAGTAGGAGTTTTGTTTTAGAGATTTTGTGAAAGGTTTTATAAATGTTTAGTAATTGTTTTTCAAATAAAATGTTATTCATGATTCTAACGAAAACGTTATCTTTGTAGTACAAACAAACAAACTATGACTACTAAAATATTAATAATCGGCGCTTGTGGACAAATAGGTACCGAGTTAACCACCAAATTAAGAAGTATTTACGGAAATGACAACGTGATTGCTTCGGATATTCGAAAATTGAATAATGATATTGTCAACAATGGCATTTTTGAAGTTGTTAATGCTTTAGATTATAATCAGATTGAGCATTTGATTGAGCAATATCAGATTACCGATGTTTATTTAATGGCGGCTTTACTTTCTGCTACAGCTGAGAAGAATCCTGCTTTTGCTTGGGATTTGAATATGAACTCACTATTTCACGTATTGAATTTGGCGAAAGCTGGAAAAATAAAGAAGATATTTTGGCCTTCAAGTATTGCGGTTTTCGGACCAACTACTCCAAGAAATAATACGCCACAATATACCATCATGGAACCAACAACGGTTTACGGAATTTCTAAACAAACTGGCGAGCGTTGGTGTGAATATTACCACCATCAATATGGCGTTGATGTAAGAAGTATTCGTTATCCAGGATTAATAAGTTGGACAACTGAACCAGGTGGTGGAACTACAGATTATGCGGTAGATATTTATCACAAAGCCATTGAAAAAGGTTCTTTCACTTCGTTTCTTTCAGAAGATACTGCTTTGCCTATGATGTATATGGATGATGCTATTAAAGCAACTGTTAGCATTATGCAAGCCGATGCTGAAAAGATTAAAATTCGTTCTTCTTATAATTTATCGGCGATGAGTTTTACTCCAAAAGAGATTGCTGAAGAGATTAAAAAACACTATCCAAATTTTACTATAGATTACAATCCAGATTTCCGTCAGAAGATTGCTGACAGTTGGCCTGCTTCTATTGATGATACTTCTGCAAGAGAAGATTGGGGTTGGAGTAACGATTTCAACATAGAGAACATGACAGTTGAAATGTTGGAAAACTTGAAAAAGCAAAAATAATAGATAAAAAAAGCGCTACCCCAAGAACAAGGTAGCGCTCAACTCTAAACAAAAAAATCCTATTGTTGAACAATCGGAGCTCTTAGAGATTCTAATACAACAACAACATCAGCGAATAATTCTGAGTTAGCCGGCACACCGTTGGCAACGGCAGCTGCTCCTACATAACCAACAAATTTGTCGTAGTTTGCATTAGTAGATTTTACACCCATTCTTGGATTGGTTGCTGGATTATGAGCATTAACCATGTCAAGACCTGAATAAGTATTTACTGGGTTTGTTCCTCCTGTGTTGAACGAGAAGAAATCGGTTAAGTTGTCTACTAGAATGGCTAAATTAGTTGTGTTTCCTGCACCAACTTCTGTTAATACTGGAGAAAAATGCGCTCCTAAGTTACCAGAAGCACCACTTTGAACATCAGCAACGATTAGTCCAACTGTTGAATTTACCACTTTTCTGTAGCTCAAACGACCTTGCTCAATCATTTGTCCGGGATTGTCTGGATCGGCTACCATTGTTGTTCCACCTAATCTAGCGTAGATTGATGGTTTTTCTGGAGCTGCTGGTGTTTCATCATCATCACTACAAGATGTGAACACTGATGCTCCAATTACCAATGCACAAAGTGCAAGTTTTGAAAATTTAGTCATAGCATTTATATTTAAAGATTAATTAAAAAATTGATTGTACTAATTTGGTAAACTTATAACTCAAACCGTCTTTCTTGATTACTGGACACACTTGCTTGTTGGTAAGATTGGCTGGTAAAACAAAACGTTCTGCTTTATAATTTCCTTTGCTCATTAATTCGTTGTACACCTTTTCTGAGTTGGCTATGGTGTTGTCGTGAAAGTAGACCACTACATTATTTTTAACAATAATGTCACTTTTTACACCTTTAATAGCGTGTAGTTTTTCTTTTATTTCAACTGTTCCGATGGAATCAAATGGTTTGTCAAAATCGATTCGACTGATTTGGATGGTTGCATTTTCAATAGGTCTAGCATTAGCTATGTGATAGACTAATATTGCAAAAAATAATAGTCCGATTCCCAGAAGACTGAGTAGAGCGATTTTTACTTTCTTGTTAATTTTCATGACGTTCTTGATTTGTTTATAGAGTCATGTACGAGAATAAAAAAGCTTTGGTTTTGTTGGGCATAAAAAAAGTTCCAATTAAGGAACTTTAGTTTTTAGTTTTTCAATCAGCGCATCTTCTATTGGCGCCTTTGTTTTTGTGACTTCATCTGAGTTGTCGTTTGGAATCGTCATGGACAAAACATAGTGCTTTATTTTCCAAGTGTTTTTTACTTTTACTAATACACCAGAACCTCTGCAGATTTTCATTTGGGTGTTTAAAAGTTCGTCAAACCATGCCATTTTTCCATCTTTTGAGAAGTAGATGTTTCTTTCTAATGCTGTGAAACTCCAAGCGCTACCTTTATCAAAATAAGGCTTTGCGAAAGCCTGAAATTGTTTTTTATTCCAGTTTTCTGTGGCATCGGTTCCTATGTAGATGGCATCGTCAGTTAGGTAACTGAAGTAGTTGTCAAACTGAACGTCGGCCGCTGCTTTGTGCCAATTGTCTAGCATGGTGTTGATAGCTTGTTTGTCTTGTGCAAAGGACAACTGTGTTATAAGTGCTAGTGTGAAGAGTAGTTTTTTCATCGGATTTGTTTTTATAAAAATAAGAATTTTTAAACACAAAAGGCATAAAAGTTTTTTTAACCACATAGAAACATAGATTTGTTTAGAAACACTTAAACGTCTAGCTACAACTATCGTCACTTCGAGTGTTTTTTAGAAAATTGCGACTGAGCTATTTTGTAAAAAATGTATCGAGAACTTGGTTTACGTAAATCGTTTTTTCATAGGTTCTCGATACAATTTTGCTCCATTGCATTGCACAAAATCACTCGAAGTGACGGAAGTTTAAGTTAGGGATTTAGTGCTTTTGGGAATTATGAGTTTGTTTAGAAACACTTAAACTTTTAGCTACAACTATCGTCACTTCGAGTGTTTTTTAGAAAATTGCGACTGAGCTATTTTGTAAAAAATGTATCGAGAACTTAGAAGGAATTTTCATATTTTTGTTAGATGCAACAATCTTACGTTTATATATTAAAATGTTCTGATAATTCCTATTATACTGGAGTTACGAGTAAACTTGAACAAAGATTGTTTCAGCACAATACTGCTTTTTACCCTGATTGTTACACTGCGTCAAGAAGACCTTTAGAGTTGGTTTTTTATGCTGAATTTACAGATATTAATTTAGCAATTGAGAAAGAAAAACAAATTAAGAAATGGTCAAGGGCTAAAAAAGAAGCTTTGATAAATGACGATTATGAAGCTCTTCCAAATTTAGCAAAGAAAAAGTTTAGGAAGTTATAGTTTTTCATAGGTTCTCGATACAATTTTGCTCCATTTCATTGCACAAAATCACTCGAAGTGACGCAGGTTTAAGTTACGGATTTAGTGCTTATGGGAATTATGAGTTTGTTTAGAAACCCTTAAACTTCAAGATTTTAAAAATTTCTTTAATCTGTGTTGCTATCTTTTAAATATAGAATTAAAACTTCTCACCATGCTGAGACAAATCTAACCCTAAATCTTCTGATTCTTCTGTGACGCGGATTGGGATGATGAGGTTGGTTAGTTTGAAAAGTAAATAAGCTCCGCCAAAAGTGAACGCAGAAACTAAAACCAATGCCATCATGTGGTGACCAAAAACACTCCAACCGCCGTGAAGTAAGCTGGCGTTTTCTCCTTGAGCGAAGATGGCTGTTAGAATCATACCCATAATTCCGCCTACGCCGTGACAGGCGAAAACGTCTAAAGTGTCGTCTATTTGCTTTAGCTTTTTCCAATGGACCATTTTGTTGGAAACTATGGCGCCTATGAATCCGAAGAAGATGCTTTGTGGAATGGTTATGAAGCCTGCTGATGGTGTGATTACTACTAAACCAACTACTGCACCAATACAAGCTCCGAGTGCGGAAACTTTTCTTCCGTTTAGTCTGTCAAAAAATACCCACGTCATCATGGCTGATGCTGAGGCAATTGTTGTTGTTGCAAATGCCATGGCTGCTGTTGCGTTGGCTGCAAGTGCCGAACCTGCATTGAAACCAAACCAGCCAAACCATAGCAATCCTGTTCCTAGAAGAACGAAAGGAATGTTGGTTGGAATGTGTTCGCTGTTTTTTCTTTTGCCCAAAACAATGACTCCTGCTAATGCTGCGAAACCTGCGCTCATGTGCACCACTGTACCTCCTGCGAAATCCTTTACACCGAAATAGCTACCTAATAGGCCGTGAGGATGCCAAATCATGTGGCATAACGGTGCGTAAATACAAACTGTAAACAAACAAATAAACAAGAGGAAAGAGATAAAGCGAATACGCTCGGCTAAAGCGCCGGTTATGATTGCAGGCGTAATCACAGCAAATTTCATTTGAAAAAGGGCAAACAATATGAAAGGAATACTAGAACCTAAAGCCTTGTGAGGCAAAAGTTCTACTTGATCGAAGAAGGCAAAATCTAGTGGATTGCCTATAATTCCATAATACGTTCCGTTGAGGTTGATTCCTATTGGGCTTCCGAAGGAGAGACTGAATCCTATGGTTACCCATAGCAAACTTACTACTCCAAGACAGATGAAACTTTTGAGCATAGTAGAAATAACGTTTTTCTTACCTACCATACCGCCATAGAAAAAAGATAATCCTGGTGTCATTAGTAAAACCAAGCACGATGCTGTAAGCAACCAAGCTACATCGGCAAAGTTGATGGTGTTGGCGTCATTAAAATTCGTAGTTGGTGCTTGGTGTTGCCAAAACAAACCTGTTACTGCAACTACAGTAATAATTACAAAAGCCGATATCCAACGTTTTTCTAAACCCATTTTATTTATTTTTACAAAATACCCTAAAAATAATAGGGTAAAATTATAAAAATAGTAGTATTTTGAGTTTAATTTGAATGAAAAAATAGGGTTGCAGTTTGATTTTTATCAATTATGATGCTAAACCTATATTTTTTTAAAATTATGAAAATTATATTGGATTATTTTATTGATGTAGCAATAATCTTAATGGATACTTCTGAGTAACCTCTTCTATACTTCATCCATACTTCTAGCATACACTCGGCATACATAAATGATACACTCGCCATACACTACTCATACATTAAGGTATTAGTTTTGAGTGTTGGGTTTTAGAATGAATTTATAATTTTTGTGGTTTTTAATTGAACATAGGATGCGCTTCGCTTGTATAGAACGCGGATTTTACGGATGCTTTGCAACACGGATTGGGACGGATTTTTAAAATGGAGTGATATTTTAATTCTTGTACTAAACGTTAAATAAAGACTTTACTGGTTTTTATAGCACTACCTTTCGGCATCTTGTCTAATCAAGTGTGGGAATGTAGTATGGATGCGAATTTTGAAACCTTGATTGCGAGTTATATGGAACATAAAGTGGGCATTGCCGACCATTTTTTGAGTGACGATTTGTGTTATCATTTAAAAGCGAATATGCTTGCTTTGAACAACGACCAACAGTTGATTACTGGCGGCGTTGGCAATGACGGCATTATGGTTTTTGACGATTTGATTAGAAACGACAAGATTTATTGGCTAGACAAAGCCCACAACAACCGCCACGAAACAGAATTTCTAGAAAAGATTGAAGCGTTTATTGAGTACCTAAACGAGACGTGTTTTACCAACATAAAAAGCTATGAGTTTCACTACTCATTGTATGAAATTGGAAGTTTTTACCGAGCGCATTTAGATCAATTTGAAGACGACAACAAACGCCAATTCTCGATGGTGAGTTACCTAAACCCACATTGGAACACCCAAGATGGTGGCGAACTTTTTATACACCAAAAGCCCAAAAACCAAGCCATTGCACCGATGCAAGGCAAAACCGTTTTCTTTAAAAGCGACGAACTCCAACATGAAGTTTTAGTTACCAATGAAAGAAGGTTTAGTGTGACTGGTTGGTTGAAGAGAGGTTAGATATTGATTAATTAAATCAAATGTCTACACCAAATTTAGCTAACTTTTTAATTGATTTTAATGCATTTACAACGTTAACCTCTTTTACTGTTTCACTTTTTGAAATTGACTTTTGAACAGATTTTAAATTAGCTAGTTCAAGATTATCAAATATTTTGGTTTGCTCTCCTAAGTCAAATATTTTAGACCAATCATTTTTGGAAATTAACTTTAATCTGTCATAGATGGCTTTAACATCAATAACTTCAACCTCAATTTCATTTGATAATGATTTTATGGTGTTAACATCTGTGTTATTTTGTTCTATGTAAGAGAGTAATTTATTGCCTACTGAAATATCTCTACTATTAAGATTTTTGGCTTTTTTAATTTTATTTGCAATTTCCCATATATCAGTTGAATATTCTTTAAATTCTTCAATATCCATTGACCATTTTGAAACACCATCCCAGAACTTATTACCGAAACCTAAAATTTTATTGATACTCATCAAATTGTTTTCTGATTTGTTATCAATTTCTTCTGTTTCTATTTCCCTTGCTAAGACTTGTTCTTTTGTTATGAAGCAATCAGAATATTGTTCAAAATTGAATTTATAATTTTCATCTTTTAATAACTTCCAACTTGATTCTCTTTTAGCATATTCAGAAATAAGTGAATTATTTGAAGATTTAACCAATTGATGGTAAACAAAAACAATTAATTTTTGCAATTCATTTACTATTCTTGCGTCAACTCGTTGCTCTTCATAAATTTTCCATAAATCAATTCGGTTGTCTGTCAGAAAATAAAAATACGAAAGTGTATAAGCAACTGTGAATGATTTTAAATTGGTATCACCAATGGCATCAATGTTTTTTCTACCAAAAAGTTTGTCTACCACTTTAAAAAGAATAGCATTAGCAATTAATTTTTTATAAAAATTTTCACCAGGAAATCTATTTTTCTTAACTAATTCATTAATCTTTTTGGTGTAATGAATAAAGTTTTTCTGAGCACCTTGTGATACATAATGTGGTTCTAATTCCCAAATATTTATATACTTAGCAACATCAGATTTAACAAATTTCTGATTGGTAGGATTTTGTTCCTTGAATTTTCTTTGCTGAGCTGGAGTAGTTAATTTATTTAAAGATTCTTTGTACTGACCATTAACACGTTCAAAATACCACAAGGTTGACATGTTTCTATTGACTGGATCAATAACATATTTTTTTCTTGATAGAGATTCAATTTGAACAAAATATGGATTATTAGAAGACAAATCTAATTCTGATACTTTGTTTTGACTGTTAGCAAATCTAGCAATGTTTGGAACTTCAATGTTTTTTTGTTCAACATCTTTGATTACCGTTAATTTCATCTGAACAAAAACATTACTCAAATCGGCATCTTTAAACTTCTTTTGAGTATGAAACAATGATGCAGTAGTTTGACCACCATTTACAATTTGAAAATCAAGTAGTTTTGTTAAGTATAATTGATTATCGTTAAGTATAGTTTCTACGTTTTCTGCTGTTGCAGTAATACCATTATTATACGGTAGAAACATTTGCGGTTTTTCTCTTATTGTATCTCTTATCCCTTTATTAAATTTACCAGTTTGACCTAAAAAAGCCCTAACATTACTTTCAAGTAATTCATTTGAATATTCTTTGTAAAGTTTAGATAATACTTCACCTGGTAAAATTGCCAAATAACATTCATACAACTCATTAATGTTAGGCATTTTCAAACATTGAATACCATGCTGATTATTTGATATTAATTCTTTAAAATCAATTTCAATTGGCTCTCTATTGCTTGATGATTCACTTAATTTATAAAATCTAGGAATATCCCAAACATGAACAAAAATATCCAAATCATCAAATCCTTTAATTGTGATTTTCTCTAAATCGTGATTTGAATTTCCGTTTATTAAAAAATAAATATTTATTCTATCGAAATTTGATTTCTGCTTTAAAATGATTTTTAATAACTGATTCAACTCTGTTTGAGCTGGGTCAATATAATCAATATGCCCTTTTAGAGCTGCATTTAAAAACTTCTTAATTTGATTAATACTTTTATTAAAGTCATCTTTAGTAATGTTATAATCGTAGGAAGTTTTATTGAAATAGGTTATGAATAAATCTAACGTTTCAAAGTAAACCTTGTTAAAATCGTCTTTGAATTCATCTTTAAGACAATATCCGTTTATTTTCCAGTCAACTCTTCCTTGAGAATCAGGATTTATATAAGACAATACTCTGGCGCCTTCTGACTTGCCTATGTTATCCAATATTTCAATGCAATACTCTGTAAATTTATCTTCAAAACTTGCACCTTCACCATCAGAATACACTAATGCTGAAACATCGGACTGAATGGCTTCAATATAATTTTTTAATCCTCTCTCCATTATTTTATTAATTCAAGAATTGATTCATTACTTACTAAAAATTGTTCTATTGCTGACAATTCAATATTATACTTTGTATCAAATAAACCAATAGGTAAATCTGAAGCTACTAATCTTGGAAAATCATTTATAACTTCATAGAAATTTCTCTTTCTAAATGCATATTGACGGTTGTAATTTTCAAAATCTTCATCAAAATAGCCAACTAATAAAAGTCTTTCATTGAAAAATTTTAAGGCATTCTGATTATTATTAATTTTAGTTCTGATTTGCTCAATAATAGAGTTTAGGGAAAACCCTTTGTCTTTTACTTCTTCAACAACATACAATACTAAATACAGCTTAGTTAGATTCTCATTATCTAACTGTCTTTCACTTGAAATTTTAACTTTTGGAACTTTTGATGAAGTTAACTTTACTTCAATGCCAAATGAACCAAAACGAAAGTCTTTATCATTAAAATCTGGACCAGTCCAACTTTCTAATAAAGCATCAATTGAATATTCTTCATCCAGCAATGAATTGAATAACAAAAGTTCTCCAATTAATCCTTTTTGTCTTTCAATTGTTAGCCCTTGAAAATTTATTTTATCAAATAATTTCTTCCATTTTAAAACAACATTAGAAGTTTCAACAAGTGCTTCATTCTCTGTGGTACATATTAAAACACTATCAATGATATCCTCAATAAATAAGCTGAAAACATCTTTAAGTTGATTGTCTAAAAGGTATATATTAAATTCTTTGTAAGTGCTATAGTCTAAAACTTCAATCCTTAATCCTTTAAATTTAAAGTTTTTAAATTCTGGGACTAAAGTTGAATGGGCAATTTCCATTATATAAATATGATTTCCTGTGATATGGTTTGTTGCAGCAAAACACTTGAATTGATTAACTTCATCAATTCTTGTCTTTATAATTAAACTACCATCAGGTTTTTGATTATCCCATATTGATTTAATATTAACCATAATTAATCTATTCGTTTTCTGGATTATCATCATCATCCATAGGTTCTTCATCAAAACCGTTAAATAATGTTGCAGTGTATGAAGTTTTCTTTTCGTTATCTATTTCAGGAAAGTGAATACTAAATCCTATTATAGGTTTATCAAAATCTGCATTAGGTGTTCCTCTATTATCTAAAGCATAAACTAATAGCAGCCCTTTTTTCTCTTGTTTGCGTTGGTTCTTTATCTCTTGATTGCTTTTTAAATTTTGAATTGTTAAATCAACTTGTCTATCTGTAGTATCGTCGATTTGGTTTTTAGAAATAAAATAGTGTGAATTATGTCGAGTTGATTTGGGTTGATTACGAACGCTGCATCCTAATGTAATTTTTTCTTGATTCCAATTCAAAAGATAAGTAAAAAGCTTTTCATTTTTACTTCTTTCGCCTCTTGGGGTATTTCCTTTCCAATCAATAAATACCTTATCATCAGTATTAGAAACAAGAACTACATTCCATTCTTTTATTTCTGTTTGATTTTTAATATACTCACTAAGATTGGCATTTTTAACAGAAGGTGTTTCTGTTTTGAATTTATCCAAAAATTCACAAAGCAATTCGATATTAATGTTTCTATAAATTAAGTACCTTGGAATAATATCTGTTACTTTATGTTTTTTAATTTCTTTTGGATATCCTAATCCTACAAATAAAGATTGAAAAGCATCGAAATTATTTGATATTACATTCTCGGTTTTGGTTAATTGATAAGTTTGAGGGTTTGTACCTGAAAAAGAAACAGTAATATTCTCTGCCCAATTTAATTTTGCGACACTTGTTATTGTTAATAAACCATGATGGTTTCTGACTTTTAATCTAAAATCTTTTGGTTTCTGAAAGGTTGCTGTAAGAATATCAAAATCGTTACGCATTTCCTCTGTAGCCATCGTTATATGATTAAACCATTCAAAGATTGTATCAGTTGTAAACAATCTGCATAAATCTACATAACCAGGTCTATATCCAAACCATCTACCCATCTGCATAAGAGAATCATACATTTTAGTAGTTCTTAAATAATAACTTATTGAGAGTCCTTCTAATGTAATTCCTCTAGCTAATCTACTACCTCCTACAGCTATAATAGATAGTCCATTTTCATATCTACCATAGTCAATTTCTTCAATGTTATGATATTCAAGATTTGTTGTAGAACGAGTTCCGTGTACAGACCTAACATCAATCTTACCTACAGCATTTTTAAGTTCAGTCCTAACTTCATCCCAAGAGTGTACTTTTATTCTTATATCTGTGTAATCTAGATTTTCAAGTACATTTTCAGTTGTTGGTGCAAAATCATTTAAATAAATATCTTTTAACTCCTCAATGAATTTAGTATCATTTCCAATTATGTAATTTTTGTATTCTCTAATCTTATCATTTACTAAATAAGCAACTCTATCAATCCATTTCACATATAATGCAACATGAATTAACATAGAATTATGCTTCTTTTCATGACCTCTTAATCTTCTTATAGTACAAGTAAGTATAAAAGTTTTTAACGCTAATTCTAGACTTTTAGGTAAATACTCGGGTAATTCATCTTTATTATTTTTGTTAATTGTTCTAAAAAAAGGAGGATCATAATCGCTAATGGATCTAAAAATATCTAATGGTTCATTGCTTTCTCCTGTGATAGGATTTTCAAGTCCAAATATTTTTGAAGCACCAATATAATTAGATGGAGCTTTAATGTTTACAATAAAATCTCTTGGAAATAAGTCTTCACCGATAAAATAATCCTTTCCTTTGACCGTTGTCTTTTGGTCTTTATTAAAGTCTTGTGAAATAAATAAATTTGCATAAGGTGTTGCTGTGTAACCAATAAATGTATTTTGGTCAAAAACATTTAATAATGTTCTTATTAGCCTATTTATTGTTTTTATTTCTTCAATGTCTCTTGATGCATTTACTGACGCTGCATCAGCTTCATCATCAATTATTAATGCTGGTACATCAAATAATTTTGGTTGTCCGTCTTTAAATACAATATTAGTGTCTTTAGATAACCAATCAATTAAGTTTTCAAGAATACTTTTATTTTTCTTAATTACAAATACAATAGGGTTTTTTCCAATAGGTATATTGAGCCTATTAGCAATGGCCTGATTAAAATCTCCTTCATCACCAGTTTTATAATATGATGAAGTTAAAGAATAAATATCTGTTTCAACTTTTTGATGACCAACTCCTATTATTTTATTTTCACCTCTGTTATTAATGTAAGCAGAACTACTTCTCCCTATAAATCCCTCATCAATTCTTTCTTGTGTCTGTCTTCTTAATGAGCTAATTGTTCCAGCAATAACAATTATAATTTTATATCCAGCATCAGAAGCCTTGTTAATAAGACCTACATAATTTGATGTTTTGCCTGACTGAACATGACCTACTACCATTCCTCTTCTATCCCAAGAACCATTTTGATTAGGATTGACACATTTGTCAAGGATTTTGTTAGTAAAATCATCTAAATCATTAATTGGGAAAGACGGGTCTTTTTGTTGCAAGAAAGATTTATATCTTTTCCAAAGTTCCCATTTGTTTTCAAAGTTATATAGCCAGGGGTCAATATCGTCAGTTAGCATTGATATTGAACCCTTTCCTATACTTAAATCCGCTTTTAATATTTCAAATAGCTCATTCTTGTCTAATACTTGTCCCGGAATTATATCAATCGCAGAAACTTTTTCAATAACTTCCAATAAAGTATCTTCCGTTATTTCTCCAATGGATTTATAGTAATTTAGAAAAGAGTGCGCAAAATTACGCGCTAGTTCAATTATTTGGCTCATACTAAGTAGTTGTTAATTAACGGAAATAAATTAAATGGTGTTGAATTCATTATTTGTTGTTTAGCCAAGTTTTCAGGCACACCTTGAATAATATAAATTTTATATAATTCTAATGCTAGATTGATTAAATCATCACTAGGGATTTCAGGAATGCTTTCTAATTCATGAAAAGATGGATTCTCATTTTGATTGTATAAGATTAATTCTAAAGGGATATTTTCTTCAATAAGTTTTAAAGCTTTTGAAAAAAGTTTGTTTTCTTTTTCAGAATCAAGCAATTGCTTAATAATAGGATGCTTCTTATTTATTTTATATTTTTTTATTCCTTCTCTGTTTGTTTCATCTTTCCATAAACTCTCAAAAGATTGACTATTATAATCTGAAGACACTGTTTTTTGTCCTCTCCAATTATATATTTTTGCAGACTTCATTACAGCCATCTTAGCTATTCTGGCTAATTCTTTTCTTATTTCAATTGGTGGTGTTGCCGTTGATTTTTTTATATCAAGATTCCAATCAAAATCGTTTGCATTAGGAAAATTAATAGCTATCCTAGCTAACTTTGAGTACTCTCTCTTCTTTTCAATCCCTAACCAATCACCAGATACTAATAATCTGTCACCACGATATATATAAAAACCTTGTTGTTGATACCATCCTAAAGGTCCACCTGATTTTTCATAATCTTCATTACTAATTTTTGACATATGAGGCAAAATAAAATATGTTACTTCAACATTGTTGATTAACACTTCTAATTGTCCCATTTCAGGCTTCGGAGTAAGATTTAAAAGGAAAGGATTCCATGGTTCAATTTCATAGGTATTTGTAAAAAGTTTAATTTTTTTACTTTCAATAAAACGATGAAAAACTAAACTTAAATGCTCATTTACGGTAGTCATTTCTTGATAGAAGGCATTTTTAACAGCTTCATTTTCAACCTCAGAATTACCTACGATACGGTCTAATAATTCCCAAACAATAAAAGTTCCGCTTTTTAATTTATCAACTTTATCTAAGTAAGATTCATCAGAAACATAATCTAATAAAGTCCATTCTTCTTCACTGTTAATAAAATCAATATCCCAACAACGTTTGATAGTTGCAAAACCTTCTTTCTTTGTAATAACTGTAAGCCTTTTACATTGCGAAAAAGAAGCCGTTTTTAGTCCCATACCAAATCTACCCAAGTCTTTCTCATCTCTAGTATCTTCAGGGTTTTTACTTCCAGGAGTCATAGCTATAATTAACTCATCTAAATTCATTCCTTTCCCATCATCAAGAATGGAAATAACAGAATCTTTACCTTTCCATAAAAAATCAATTTCAATAGTATTTGCGTTAGCAGAAATACTATTATCAATAATATCTGCAATTGCAGTTGAAAGGTTATAACCAAAACTACGATAAGAATTTATTGTTGATTTTGGATTTGGCTTGGCATTTTCGGCTTTGTATTGTTGCATATTAATATCCAATTATTAATATTCCTTCAAGTGGTAATCTTAATCTGCCTGATGAGTATAGTGTGTCAAAAAAAGTAATTACCTTTTTAAAATCTTGACTCTTTTTATAGGTTTTCCTTACAGCAATTACTAAGTAATCAACTTCATGCATCATACATGCTTGAAACAGATCTTTTAAGAATTGATAGTTTGTAACTCCTCTTCCTGCTTCGACTTCAATTACAGTTTTAGATTTTTCATTATAACCATCTGCATCAAAGTATTTTTCTAGTTTTCCGTTAGGACCAAATAAAACAGGAACTTTTATTTTATCATTACTTTTTTTACTCTTTTCAACTTTGTAATTAATTTTTTCAAGAGGTAAAGCAACTTTTTCAAGAACCTCATTACTTGAATAGGTAAATAAATCAGAACTTATTTCGTTTGAATTGTTTTCAAAAACTTCTAAAACATCTTTAAGATGTTCTGGGATAATTTTACTTTTCGGAAAGAATTGCCATTGAATTTCATTCATATCATTTCCTTTATTTTTTTTGCAATTCCTTCAGCCATCAATACAGGGACAGCATTACCAATTTGCTTAAAAGCAGTTGTTCTGCTAGATTCAAAGAAATAATCGTCAGGAAATGATTGAATTCTTGCGGCCTCTCTAACAGTTATTGAACGATTTTGATTAATGTCTGGGTGAATATAATAATGTCCATCTGCGCAAATGTGAGCAACTACGGTATGAGCAAGACCTTTATGGTTTACAACTTGAAATCTATTGGTAAAAGACTTAGTATTATTGTGTTTTATTAATCTTTCTGGCAATTCAGCATAGTTTAACCTTTTACCCTCATTTACCCATTTGTCAACAGCTATGCGATAAATCTCTAAATCATTTTCGTTGTTTTTTCTTGAAATATGTTGAGTAGTAAAATCTATTCCATTTCTTATTCCAGTGGATTCAAGATAATTGTTTGTTTTCTTGGAGTATTTTGTTGATTTCCATTCACCTTGTCCGCTTTTGATTTTTGGCAAGTCAGAAAATAAATCTTTTAAAACTTCATATTGATTAACTTTATCTTGAAAATCAGGATATTTCAAATTTAATTCTTGCTTCCATCCAATTATAATTACTCTTTTTCTGTCCTGAAGAACTCCAAAGTTTTTTGCATTTAGGACTTTTTTATCCAAGTCATAACCAGCATCTTTTACAGCTTTAAAAATCAATTCTAAATATTGACCATTATTAGCTGAAAGTATACCAGGAACATTTTCAAATACAAACATGTTTGGTTTATATCTTTCTAGAAATTCAACATAATATTTATATAAATGATTTCTTGGGTCATCTGTCATGCCTTTAGGATCTCTTGCTCTTCCTGCAATAGAATAAGCTTGGCAAGGTGGTCCGCCAATAACTAAATCCACGTTTTCTTTCCCAAGCTCATTGTCAATTATTTCAAAAATTGATGGTAAGGTTTCAGGAGAAATTTCTTTATTTATTACGGACTTAATTAGGTGAGTAGGTACTTTTCCCCACAATTCGTCTCTATTTATTTTGCCTTTTAAATAATCGTAGTATTCTTTAATTCTATTGTTTTCTTTAAGAAAATGGTAAGCAGTTCTTGTTTTTAAAGTATCACAAGCATCCTTATTCATTTCAACGTGAGCAATAGGGTTAAATCCAGCTCTTATAAAACCTTCAGAGAGACCACCTGCACCAGCAAATAAATCTATAAAGTTTAGTTTACTATTCATAATCAAATAAATCTTGAATTCTTGCATTTAGAGCTTTAGCAAGTTTTTCAATTATTAGTAATGAAACATTTCTTGTTCCTTTTTCAATGTCAGAAATATAGGTTCTGTCTATGTTTGCAATGTTGGCTAAGTATTCTATAGAGTAATTTTTTTCTTCTCTAAGAGATTTAATTTTCTTTCCAAATTTTTCTTTCAAATCCATATCTTGTAAATTTAGCTTTGTGAGGACAATTGACCTGATGACAATCGTCCTTTTTTTAGATTAAATCAAACAAAAAAAAACCTCCAACTTTCGTTAGAGGTCTTTTACAAATAAAAAAAACTACACTACTTTACTATTAATTTTTTAACGATGCCTTCGCTGGTTTTTACTAAGTAAATTCCGGTAGACAAGGTTTTTGTGTTTAGGGTTTGAGCGTCTTTTTGAGAGAACAATAATTTTCCAGAAAGGTCATACAGTTCGATGTCGGCTGCGCGGTTAAAGTAAACTATGCCATCTGCATTAGATGGGTTTGGGAAAAGTGTAAATGTTTTGGTTGTGTTAGCAAACTCATTGTTGGCTAAGGTATTCGTATCAACTTCAAAGATTGTAATCGTTCCGCTTATTTCGTTGGCTACTAAAATATAAGGCGTTCCTGTTGGGCTGTTGGCTGCGCTTACATAAGTTATGCCTTCTGGTCCGTGGTCGCCTGCGAAAGCTGAAGTGCTTCGGCTGTTTTTGTAATCTACAAATACGGCGTTGTTTGGGTTGGTAATGTTGTATACCATAACGCCACCAACACGCTCTAATGAAACGAAAGCAAAAGTTTCCGTTCCTATTTGCGCTACAGTTACGCCTTCTGGCTCTGGACCTTTAGCACGACTTCTTCCTTTAGGAGTATTGCTCTCGTGGTCGGCATTGAAAATCGTAGGATAATTGGCAGCTGTATATCTTTCGAAAGCATCGCCACTATCATAAACAATTTGTTTTGTAGTAGTATTGAAGATAGAAAACGAACGTGTTCCAACAGCATTGATGGTTTCAAATTCGGCATCGGCATCGGTATTTCCGTTTAAGTTGGTTACTCTAAAACGTCCCATGTTGTAAGATTGTTTCAAAACACTAGCATTTGGAAAATTGGTTGCATCCAAAGTGTAAGTTGAAGCTCCAACGGTAGTTCTTTCGGTAAAACCAGTGTATTCTTTTTCGTCACCTTCATTGGCAGTAACGATGTAATTGGTTCCGGCAACGTTATAATTTGCCACAGCATCAGGAATATAAAACGCTTGAATTGGCCAGTTGGCAATCAATACTTGTCCGTTATTATCTGAAATGTCCATTCCGTTTCCTGGTTGGCTAACGTCTTTAGTACCCAATGCCCAAATATCTGCAATGGTAGTTGTTGCCAAATTGATTTCGACAATAGCATTATTTTCTTGAAGTGTTACCCAAGCTTTTTGAGAATCGGCACTTATAGTAATGTATTCTGGTTCAAAATCTTGCGACATTGTGCTTGTAGCTTTCAATTTACGAACACCAGAAGCGATTAAAGTAGCTTCTTGCGAATTGTAAGCAGTGAACAATAAAGTAGTTACGTTAGCTTGAGTTAGCGAAGCAATTCCACCAGCAATATTAATTACACTTACTGAACCTTCTGGGTCGATAGAATAGTCAGAATTTGGTTGACCTTCATTAGCAGTCATTACTTTAGTTCCGTCTGGCGAAAACGTAATCATATCAGGTAACGCACCAACGGTTACCTGATTTAGGTATGTTCCGTTGGTATCGAAAAATACTACTGAACCGTTTAAAGTTTCGTCATTATTTGGAGAAGCTACGGCTACAATTCCGTTTTTAACCGCTACAGAAGTAACACCACCATAAGGATTCATGTTCACCGAACTGATAACGGTTGGCGCTGTAGGATTAGAGAAATTAATAATATCTAGAAATCCTGCTACTGCACTTGTAGTAAATAAACGTTGTGATGCTGGATCGTGAACCACAATTTCGCAAGTACTTGTGTTGGTTCCAGAAGGATCAAAACTACCGATGTAATTTAGTTCGATTTGATTGTTTGGAATTGGAGCCACATTGTCGTTATCGATGATATAAATTGTAGCTGTTGAAGTTCCTGTAATTGATAAACCTACAGGATTTTCTAAACTTAATACGAAATATTCTGCTTGTTGTTCAGCAGTAGCATCATCAATAATAGGAATGGTGATGGTTTGTGTCAAAGCACTTGAAGAAGTGAAGTTTAATGTTTGAGTAGCAAGTGTAAAATCGCTTGCATTTGCTGTACTAAAAGGAGCTGTCTTAACCACTAAATTAACCGAACTCGTTGCAGGATTTGTCAAATTGATAGTAAATGAAAGTGTTCCAACAGCTTCATTAACTGTAACAAAATTGGAAGCCAAACTCGCCGTTGGATTTCCGGTTGTAAAACTTGCTGATGTTGTTGTAGTAATAGCATTGTTGCTTGCATCTTCAACAACATTTGGAAGTAAAGCCACATAATAAACTTGACTGATTGCCAAAGTAGCATTTGGAACAATTGAAATAATATTTCCAGAAATGGTAGCGTCAAATGGCACTAGAGTTCCTGAAGCGTTGTTTAAACGTAATTCTACTAATGCATCAACATTGGTATTAGTAATTGCCGAATCATCAATCAATCGAATAGCTTCGTTGAAAGCGATAGTTGGATTGATAGTAACTGATACATTAGTTGCTCCATTTGCAGGAGTTATTGTAGTCACTGGAGCAACAGTATCGCCACCACCAGCAGTTGTTCCTTGAACCGTAAAATTATCGAATCGGTTGTTACCTTCAATTCCACCTGAACCTTGAGTGAATTCCACTTTTAATTTAAAATTTGGATTGTTAGTAACACCTGCAGTTGATGAAAAATCTAAAGTTACTAAGGCTGGATCGCCGTTATTAGGAAGTACTGTTGTAAATAAAGTATAAGTTGTACCGTCGATAGAGTAGGACCAAGTTTGTGAACCAGCACCATTGTTCGAGCGACGTGTGGCAAATTTTACAATAATATTTTCGTAACCTGAGGTTGGAAGTGCAAATTCTAAAGCACCACCAATAGGATTGTCAAAACGTAAATGGGTTCCAGATACATCGCTATTTTGCGCATTCAGGTTAAGGACATTAAAATTCTGACCCGTTCCGCTAGCAAAATTAATGGTGCTACTTCCACCAGGAATGGCATTTAATGCAGCGCCACCAAGTGTTTGAGCTGGAGATGTGATTGATGCAACAGAAGCATTGTTGTTGAAGTTCCAATAGTGCAATAGCGTTTGTCCCCAAGAAAAGGAAGAAGCAAAAAGCATCAGAACAAATAGGGTTTTTGTAGTGTAATTTTTTGACATATTCGTGTAGTTTTAATTGTGCTACAAAACTCTATCGAACGTGTTAAAGTAGTATTAATCTAAAAATAAAGAATTGTCAAAAGTTGAGGTTGGAATCTTTAGTAAAGGTTATGAATAGGTTGGTTTGGGTTTGGGAGTTTACAATTTGTTTATTTTGGAGGTGAGTGTTATTGATATTGAATATAAATCGGTTTTGGTGTGAATTGAAGTAACTCTTGTGGTGTGTACATTGTTGCGTTGCCTTCATTGTCGTTTTTGTAGAAGAGTTTGAAGCCAGTGAATTGTACTGGTTCTGGGTAGATGGTTCGCATCCAAGTGGCTTTTTTTAGTTCTTTGCTTCCAAAGCCGTCCATGTCAATTACTACTTGTACTTGTGCAGTTGGTTTTATTTGGTTGTAGTCGGTTATCATTTTTTTGGTAAAGCGGTGTACTACCAATACTTTTGGTGGTAGGTTGTTTTCTGTAACCAAAGTAGTAAGAAAATCTATAGCATCATTGATATCAGTTGCCGACATGGTTCCAATCTTGGCACCAGGAACTTCGCCACCTTTCATAGAAAATTCAGGATCAATACCTAAGTGAACGTTGGGAAGTTTTAAATAATCGGTTAGTGTTGCAATTTCTTCTTTTACGGTGCTGTGTCCCACTTGAACATCTAGAAAAACTAAGGCGTCAATTTCTTTTGCCCAAGCCATCACGGTATCAATTTGTTTGAATGGCATTCTTAGTCGGTAGTTGCTACCGCTACCATTTTTGCCTTGAGCGGTAACAGCAATATAATGCAACGCAGGTACAGTTTCTATAGTAGAATCGGCTGCTTTCCAAAGCGCTACTTCTTCTTTTAGTTTGTTGAGCATTTCTGTTTTAGGAAGTTCGCCTAATATTCCCATTCGTTTAGAATAGAGGTTTCCGTAAAAAGCGATGATGCGTTTGTAAGGCAAAAGTGCTCCAGGCAAAGGATGTACGGTTTTTACTGGCCATTTTCCTGTGGTGTCGCCATTGCTTAATGCTACCATTCTTTTTTGATAATCGACGGTATCTAAAGTGATGACTTTGGCTACTTTGACAGTATCTACTTTGACTTTTGATGGCTTATTTTCCTTAGATTGCGATTGGTTGCAACTTGAGGTAAGTACAAGTAATGACAAAAGCAGCAGCGTATATTTGGCGACAGACATAGTATTATTTTAAGTGGTATAAATGTAGTGATTTTTTAGTTGGAGTAACGATTAGAATTTTTTAAAATGACAGCTAGTTTGTTGTTTTGTTTTATAAAACTTGTATATTTGATGTTATCAAAAAAAAGAATTGTTATGAAGAAGTTAATATCATGTATAGTTTTAGTGGCTTTAGGATTTGTTTCTTGTAAGCAGGAAGAGGAAACTAATGTAGTTTCAACTAATCCAGAAACCTCTGCCTTTTCGGATGATTTTAAAGGACCAACTGCCGAGCCTACAACGCCATCAACTGCTGCTGCACAACCTGGTGCGCCTATGATGACTACACCAAATGGCATGGTAGCGCCAACAACGGCTCAACCTGTAAAAGTTGGAAAAGGAATGAATCCGGCGCATGGTCAGCCAGGACATCGTTGTGATGTTGCTGTTGGTGCTCCATTGAATTCGGCTCCTGCCAAAACTACAACAGCTTCAACGCAATCGGCAACTATTACTTCGGCAGGTTCAACACCTGGTACAGTAACTCAAAATGGTGCTACAATTACAACTACAAATAATAACATACCTGCAACCATTGCAGCTCCTGTAGAAACGGCTCCAGGAATGAATCCACCACACGGTCAAGAAGGACATGTTTGTTCTGTTGCTGTTGGCGCGCCTTTGCCTAAGAAGGAGTAGGGTTTAGTGTTCAGTGTTCAGTGTTCAGTGTTCAGTGTTGAGTGTTGAGTGTTGAGTGTTCAGTGTTCAGTGTTCAGTGTTCAGTGTTCAGTGTTGAGCACTAAGTTAGTGTAATTAATTTCATTTTTAGTGCTTTATCTAAGAAAATCAAAAGCCACCTCGGCTTTCAGCCACTCCTCCAGAGGAGGAGAATTCTAAAAAAGACATTTAGTTTTATCAGTGCTCAGTGTTCAGTATTTATGTTAACTGAACACTGAGCACTGATTACTGAATACTAACTACGGAAGTTTTGTTATTCCCATATTGTATAGTGTGAAGGCCATAATATCTACACTTTCTTGAATGGATGCTGCTACTGATTTTCCAGCTCCGTGTCCTGCATTTATGTCTATTCTTATTAATGTTGGGTTGTCACCAGCTTGTTTTTCTTGTAATTCGGCAGCAAATTTGAAACTGTGTGCCGGAACTACTCTGTCATCATGGTCACCAGTGGTTACCATAGTTGCAGGATATTTGGTGTTTGGTTTTACGTTGTGTACTGGTGAATAGCCTTTAATGTATTCGAACATTTCTTTACTGTCTTCTGCTGTTCCATAATCGTATGCCCAACCTGCTCCTGCAGTAAAAGTATGGTAACGAAGCATGTCCATTACACCAACTGCTGGTAGTGCTACTTTCATTAAATCTGGTCTTTGCGTCATGGTTGCGCCTACTAGCAATCCGCCATTAGAACCACCACGAATGGCAAGGAAATCAGAAGAAGTATATTTTTCAGCAATTAGATATTCTGCAGCAGCAATGAAATCGTTGAATACATTTTGTTTTTGCATTTTAGTTCCGGCAACATGCCATTTTTTTCCGTATTCGCCACCACCACGAAGGTTGGCTACCGCATAAATACCACCGTTTTCCATCCAAACGGCATTTGAAATACTAAAACTTGGTGTCAAACTCACATTAAATCCACCATATCCATAAAGAATAGTTGGGTTTTTACCATCCAATTTCAATCCTTTTTTGTGGGTAATAATCATTGGGATTTTAGTACCATCTTTGGAAGTATAAAACACTTGTTTAGATTCGTAATCGTTGGAATTGAAATCAATTTTAGGTGTTTGATATACTTTAGAATCACCAGATTTTGGGTCAAAGGAATACGTTGAACCTGGCGTAGTATAATTTGTAAAAGAATAATATAAGACTTTTTCAGTTTTTTTACCGCCAAAACCACCAGCGGTTCCAATTCCTGGCAATTGGATGTTTCTTACTAATTTTCCAGAATAATCATATTGTTTGATAGCCGAAACTGCATCAATCATGTAGTTGGCAAAAAGATAACCACTTCCTGTTGAAACATTAAGAACGTTTTCGGTTTCTGGAATAAGGTCTTTCCAATTTTCAGGCTTCGGATTGCTTACATCAACAGTTACAACGCGTGTGTTTGGTGCATTTAAGTCGGTTGTAATAAACAGTTTAGAACCTTGATTGTCGATGATAGAATTATCGCTATTGAAATTATCTACAATAGTTACAATTGGACTGTTTGGTTTGGTTAAATCCTGAATGTACAATTCATTTCCGTAGGTAGAGGTTGAAGCTGTAATCACTAAATAATGATTGTCTTCTGTTACATAACCACCAACATATCTTCTTTTTTGGTCTAAGCCAAAAATCACTTTATCGTCTTTTTGACGTGTTCCTACTTTGTGGTAATACAATTTGTGTTGGTCGGTTTTTGCCGAAAGTTCGCTACCATCAGGTTTGTCGTAACTTGAATAATAGAAGCCATCGTTTCCTTTCCAAGACACGCCACTGAATTTTATATCTTCCAAAGTTGGTTCTAATATTTTTTTGGTAACGGCATCCATAACGATTACTTTTCTCCAATCGCTACCGCCTTCAGAAATAGAGTAAGCTACTTTAGAACCATCTTCAGAAAAATTTACACCACCAAGTGATGAGGTACCATCTTTAGAAAAAGTATTTGGGTCAAGAAATACGCTTTCTTCGCCTTTAGCATCTTTTCTGTAAAGCACTGATTGGTTTTGAAGTCCGTTGTTTTTATAGTAATACGTAAAGTTACCTTCTTTGAAAGGTGCACTTATTTTTTCGTAGTTCCATAGTTTTTCAAGTCTTGATTTTAGGGCATCACGATATGGAATTTTACTAAGATAATCGTAAGTAAGACGGTTTTGTTCTTTCACCCACGAGCCAGTTTCTTCTGATCTATCGTCTTCAAGCCAACGGTAAGGATCGGCTACTTTGGTATCGAAATAAGTATCGGTTACTTGACCTTTTTTGGTGGTTGGATATTGCATTTTGTTTTGACTCATTAGTGTAATTGGGAGCGCCAAAGCCATTATTAAAATTGATTTTTTCATTTTTTGATTGTGTTGAAGTGTTTGCAAAACAAAAATAGTGAATTTATTTGTTACCATTTTTTAAATTTCCTTATCAGAAATTAAAGCTAAAAAAACCCAACATTGCTGCTGGGTTTTAATTAATATTGGATTTGAATTAGATTACCAAATTTTAACTCTTTTTTCTGGAGCTAAATAAAGCGAATCCGTTGGTTTTACATTGAATGCTTCGTAGAATTCTGGGATGTTTCTAACCACACCATTAATTCTAAATTTAGCAGGCGAATGTGGGTCACTAGCTACTTGATTTCTCAAGGCTTCTTCACGAGTTTTGTCTAACCAAACTTGTCCCCAACCAAGGAATACTCTTTGAATTCCGGTGTAACCATCCATTTTAGGAGCTTCTTTTCCGTTTAGTGACATTTTGTAAGCTTTTAGAGCGATGCTCAATCCACCTAAGTCACCAATGTTTTCACCAAGAGTAAAACTTCCGTTAAGGTTTAAATCTGGAAATGCTTTAAAGCTGTTGTATTGTTCAACAAGCGCTTTTGTTCTGGTTTGAAAAGCTGTTAAATCTTGTGGAGTCCACCAATTTCTCATTACACCTTCACCATCAAAAGTACTTCCTTGATCGTCGAATCCATGACCGATTTCGTGTCCGATTACGGCACCAATTCCACCATAATTTACTGCATCATCAGCCGCTAAATTAAAGAAAGGTGGTTGAAGAATTGCCGCTGGAAAAACAATTTCGTTAAGCGTAGGGTTGTAATAAGCATTCACCGTTTGAGGTGTCATTCCCCATTCTGCTCTATCCACTGGTTTTCCTAATTTGTTTAGCATACGGTTGTATTCAAATTCTGTAGCTCTAGTTGCATTTCCGTACAAATCGTTTTTAGCAACTTTTAAAGCTGAGTAGTCTCTCCATTTGTCTGGATATCCAATTTTAATCATGAATTTATCTACTTTAGCAAGAGCTTCTTTCTTAGTATTAGCACTCATCCAATCTAATTCTTTGATGCTTGCTGCGTAAGCTTTAAGTAGGTTTTTTACCATAGCCGTCATGCGTTCTTTAGCTTCTGGAGTAAAGTGTTTTTTTACATATACTTTACCAACAATTTCTCCCAAACCACCATTTACAGCGCTAACCGCTCTTTTCCAATCTTCTTCTTGTTGCTCGGTTCCGTATAATGTTTTTCCGTAGAATTCGAAGTTTTGTTTGTCTAAAGCAGTGTTTAAGTAACCAGCAGTGTTGTTAATTAAACTCCATTTTAAATACGTTTTCCAAGTATCAATAGGCGTATTTTTGATGATATTGTTTAAGCTTTTTGTGTAAGCAACTTGAGCAATCACAATATTTTTTTCGTTTGCAACACCTGCATTTTTTAACATAGCCGTCCAATCAAAATCTGGCATTAACGATTTTAATTCGGTTAAAGCATATTTGTTGTAAAGCGCTGCTGTGTTACGAGTGTCTTCTTTTTTCATGTGGTTGGTTGCCAAAGTAGTTTCTAAAGCCATAACTTTAGCTGCACTTTCAGCGCCATTTGGTAATCCAACTAGTTGCCACATTTTTTCGATATGCGCTACATATTTCTTACGAATGTCCGACATTTTGGCATCGTTCTGTAGGTAGTATTCTCTTTCAGGAAGTCCTAAACCACCTTGCCAAGTCATTAAAGTGTATTTTTTTGGATCTTTAAAATCTTCAGTAACAGCAACTGAAAAAGGAATTGATACTCCAGTTCTATTAGCTTTTCCGAAATAGGTTGCTAAGTCAGTATAATTCGCAATAGCATCAATAGCTTTTAATTCCGATTGAATAGGTGTAACGCCTTTAGCATCACGGTCTTTACGATTTGTATAAGAGCTGTAGTAATCTCCAATTTTTTGCTCGTCTGAACCTTCAGAAAAACTACCTTTAGAAGCTTCTTCAATGATAGCTTTAACGTCTTTTTGCGATTTGTCATACAGCATATCAAAAGCACCATAAGATGCTTTATCTGCAGGAATTTTGTTGTTTTTAGCCCAAGTTCCATTAACGAAACGGTCGAAGTTATCGCCTGGTTTTACTAAGGTATCCATATTCTTTTTGGTAATACCTGATACCAATTCTTCTTTTTTGCTACAAGATGCCAAAAGCACGGTTGCTGCAAGAAGAGAGATTTTGATGTTTTTCATATTTTAGTTTAATTTGTTAAAAAGCTAATTTACGGAATTTTAATTATTACTATTGGTTGTCTTTTCATAAAATTTGTTACAGTTATCTTGTTAGAATTCGTTTGAACATTTGTTAAATTTTATAAAATGTAGTTTTCAATCCAAAAGTTATCTCTAGTTTTGTCCTATCAAAATAAAACAATGAACACGATTATTTCACAATTACATCATCATCATTCTTGCAACCAGGCGAGTTAATGATGTATTGTAGCTAATCAAATAACACAATTAAAAACCCGTCTGAGTATATCAAGACGGGTTTTTTGTATTTATACACTTCGTGATATACTCAGATTTTATTTCAAATTAAAAAATGAGTACTTTAAAAATTGCGGTTCAAAAAAGTGGCCGACTGAGTGAAAAATCACTACAACTTCTAGAAGAATGTGGCATCAAAATTTCTAATGGCGAACGAAAACTGAAAGCTGTTGCCCAAAACTTTCCTATCGAAATTTTATTCTTACGCGATGACGATATTCCACAATATGTAGAACAAGGCGTTGCCGATATCGGAATTCTTGGTGAAAATGAAGTTTGGGAAAAAGACAAAGAAGTAAAAATAATTCAGCAATTAGGTTTTGCAGGTTGTAGAATGTCATTGGCAATTCCAAAAGATGAAGTTTACACCGATTTAAACTATTTCCAAGGCAAGCGAATTGCAACAAGTTATCCTAAAATTCTAACTGACTTTTTTACAAAAAACAACATTACCGTTTTCATAGAAGAAATTAGTGGAAGCGTTGAAATTGCCACTAGTATTGGTCTTGCGGATGCCGTTTTCGATATTGTAAGTACAGGAAGTACACTTTTAATGAACGGATTGAAAGAAGTGGCAACCGTTACCAAAAGTGAAGCCGTTTTAATTTCAAATCCAAATCTAACGCCAGAAAATCAAGCCATTTTAGATAAATTATTGTTCCGAATGCAAGCCGTTCGCGAAGGAAAACAGAATAAATATATTTTGTTGAACGCACCAAATTCAGCAATCGAACGTATTTGTTCGTTGTTACCCGGAATGAAATCACCAACTATTTTACCGCTAGTAAACAAAGATTGGAGCAGTTTGCACTCGGTTATAAAAGAAGACGATTATTGGGAAATTATTGAACAACTCAAAAATCTCGGCGCCGAAGGAATTTTAATTATTCCAATAGAAAAAATGATTCGATAATTCAACGTTACAATTATGAAAACTTACATAAATCCAAATGCAGAACAATGGAACGAATTGGCAAAACGCAAAACCGTTGCCACTGCCGATTTAAACGAAACCGTGAAAGCTGTTTTTAATGACATCCAAAAAAACGGAAGCAAAGCTGTAAAAAAATACACAAGTTATTTTGATGGCGTATCGATAGAAAATTTCGCAGTAACTCCATCAGAAATTGAAAATGCGGTTGCTCAAATTCCATCTGATTTAAAAAATGCCATTCAAGTTGCAGCCGATAATATTTCGAAATTTCACAGTTCTCAAAAAGAAATTCCGACTAAAATTGAAACCACTTCGGGAGTTTTTTGTTGGAGAGAAAGTCGTGCCATCGATACTATCGGAATTTACATTCCAGGCGGAACAGCTCCGCTTTTTTCAACAGTTTTGATGTTGGCAATTCCGGCAAAATTGGCAGGTTGCAAAAACATAATTTTGTGTTCGCCACCAGATAAAAACGGCAACATCAATCCAGCGATTTTGTATGCCGCACAACTGACAGGCGTAACGCAAATGTATAAAGTTGGAGGTATTCAAGCAATTGCAGCATTAACTTTTGGAACCGATGAAATTCCGAAAGTTTCTAAAATATTCGGACCTGGAAATCAATACGTAACTGCTGCAAAACAATATGCGCAACAATTAGGTTTAGCTATCGATATGCCTGCTGGACCAAGTGAATTATTAGTAATTGCCGATGCAAGTTGTGATCCAGAATTCGTGGCATCCGATTTGCTTTCGCAAGCGGAACATGGTGGTGATAGTCAAGTGATTTTGGCTACAAATTCAGAAGAAATTGTTTCAAAAGTGACATTGGCTATCGAAAATCAGAAAGCCATTTTACCAAGACAAGCAACGGTAGAAAAAGCATTAGAAAACAGTCGAGCTTTGATATTTCAAGACATTAAAACAGCCATTGAATTCAGTAATTTTTACGCTCCAGAACATTTGATTTTGGTTATTGAAGATGCTGAAAATAAAATCGAATTCATCGAAAATGCAGGTTCGATTTTCATCGGAAATTACAGTTGCGAAAGTGCTGGAGATTATGCTAGCGGAACGAATCACACTTTGCCAACCAATGGTTATGCTAAAAACTACAGTGGCGTTTCGTTAGACAGTTTTGTAAAGAAAATTACAATTCAAAAATTAACATCACAAGGTATTCAAAATCTTGGACCAACAATAGAAATTATGGCTGCTGCCGAACAATTAGACGCACACAAAAACGCCGTTTCCATCCGATTAAAAAAATTACAAAATGGATAATATCACTAATTTAATTCGAAAAAACATTCTCTCGCTTACGCCTTATTCGAGTGCGCGCGACGAGTACAAAAGCAATCAAGGCATCTTTTTGGACGCCAATGAAAATCCGTTTGGCAAATTAAATCGATATCCTGATCCGTACCAATGGCGCTTGAAGCAAATTTTAAGCAGTCAGAAAAAAGTCGGAATTGAAAACATCCTAATTGGTAACGGAAGTGATGAAATTATTGATTTGGTGCAACGTGTTTTTTGCGAACCGAACGAAGATAAAATCATCATTTGTCCACCAACCTATGGCATGTATGAAGTGTTTGCGAACATCAATAATTTAAATATAATTTCAATTCCATTAACCGAAGATTTTCAATTAAATGCCGAATCGATTTTAGCACAAAATGCCAAAATTTTATACTTGTGTTCGCCTAACAATCCGACAGGAAATTCATTGGAAAATCTAGAATACATCATTGAAAATTTCAAAGGAATTGTGTTTTTGGACGAAGCGTATATTGACTTTAGTGAGCAACCTTCTTTGGTTTCCAAAATCAAACAATTTCCGAATTTAATTGTATCACAAACCTTCAGTAAAGCACGAGGTTTGGCAGCTGTTCGCGTTGGAATTGCCTATGCAAATGAAACCATAATTTCAGTAATGAATAAAGTCAAACCGCCGTATAATGTGAGTCAATTGAATCAAGAAGCAGCAGTGCAATCATTAGCTAGCGATGACGAATTTAAATCGAATGTACAACTGATAAAATCGGAACGTGAGTTACTCAAACAATCACTTTTAGCATTGGATTTTGTTACTAAAATTTATCCTTCAGATGCTAATTTTTTATTGGTCGAAATGGAAAATGCAACCGCCATTTACAACAGTTTAATCGAACAACAAATTATTACACGCAACCGAAGTTCGGTCGTTGAAAACACCATTCGAATTACCATTGGAACACCACGAGAAAACCAACAATTAGTCTACGCATTACAATTAGTTACATCATGAAAAAAGTTTTATTTATAGATAGAGACGGAACGTTAATCATCGAACCGCCAATCGATTTTCAAGTCGATAGTTTGGAAAAATTGGAGTTTTATCCTCAAGTTTTTCAATATTTATCACGCATTGCAAAAGAACTCGATTATGAGTTGGTCATGGTAACCAATCAGGACGGAATGGGAACCAATTCGTTTCCAGAAAACACGTTTTGGCCAGCACAAAATAAAATGATGAAAGCGTTTGAAAACGAAGGAATTCAATTTTCGGATGTTATTATTGACGTTTCGTTTCCAGAGCAAAATTTGCCAACAAGAAAACCTGGAACAGCTTTATTGCAACAGTTCATCAAAGGTAACTACGATTTAAAAAACTCGTTCGTAATTGGTGATCGAGTAACAGATATTCAACTAGCAGAAAATTTAGGAAGTCAGGCGATTTTTATTTCTGCTACAGCAAATGAACGAGCTACTTTATCGACGACTTCTTGGGAAAATATTTATCAATTTTTAAAGGAACAACCACGTGTAGCTCAATTAATTAGAAAAACTAAAGAAACCGAAATTGCAGTAGAAATCAATTTAGATGGAAGCGGAAAAAGCAACATCAGCACCGGTTTAGGATTTTTTGATCACATGTTAGACCAAATTGCCAAACATGGAAACATCGATTTGAACATCAATGTAAAAGGCGATTTATATGTTGACGAACACCACACAATCGAAGATGTCGGAATTGCTTTGGGCGATGTTTTTGCACAAGCTTTGGGTTCTAAAAAAGGCATTACTCGTTACGGTTTTTTACTTCCGATGGACGATTGTTTGTCGCAAGTTGCCTTAGATTTTGGAGGACGTTCATGGTTAGTTTGGGATGCCAAATTCAGCAGAGAAAAAATCGGAGAAATGCCAACCGAAATGTTTTCGCACTTTTTCAAATCGTTTTGTGATGGTGCCAAATGCAATTTGAACATCAAAAGTGAAGGCGAAAACGAACACCACAAAATAGAATCCATTTTTAAAGCATTTGCAAAAGCAATAAAAATGGCAGTACAAAAAGACGGTACAAACGGCATACCAAGCACAAAAGGAATCCTATGATAGCAATAGTAAAATATAACGCTGGCAACATTACTTCGGTTAAAAATGCGGTCGAACGATTGGGTTATTCTTGCATCGTAACCGATGATGAAACGATTTTAAAACAAGCTGAAAAAGTAATTTTTCCTGGTGTTGGTGAAGCAAGTTCGGCGATGAATTATCTCAAAGAAAAAGGTTTGGATGAAGTCATAAAAAACCTCACACAACCTGTTTTGGGAATATGCCTTGGACAACAATTAATGTGTCAATTTTCGGAAGAAGGAAATACAGAATGTTTAGGAATTTTTGAAGCGACAGTAAAGAAATTTGAACCCAAATTAAAAGTGCCACACATGGGTTGGAATAACATTTCAAAGTTAAATTGTGAACTTTATAACGGAATTTCTGCCGATGAAAATTTCTATTTTGTACACAGTTTTTATGCCGAAATAAGTGAAGAAACCACGGCCGTTTGCGATTATATCGTTCCGTTTAGCGCATCGATGCAAAAGGATAATTTCTATGCGACACAATTTCATCCTGAAAAATCATCGAATGTAGGCGAACGATTATTATTAAACTTTTTGAAATTATAAATACGCAAAAAATGTTAACCATTAAGATATTAAGTTGCATTAAGATTTATACTTAATTTTCTTAATTCACTTAATGGTTTAAAAAAAAAAAATAAATGGTAAACAAATTATGAGAATCATTCCAGCAATAGACATCATCAACGGAAAATGCGTCCGTTTGACCAAAGGCGATTATGCCACGCAAAAAATATATAACGAAAATCCGTTGGAAGTCGCCAAATATTTTGAAGACAACGGAATCCAATATTTGCATTTAGTGGATTTGGATGGAGCAAAATCCAACCAAATTGTCAATCACAAAGTATTATATCAAATTGCTACAAAAACCAATTTGAAAATCGATTTTGGTGGTGGATTGAAACAGCGAAATGATTTAGAAATCGCTTTTGAAAATGGAGCCAACCAAATTACTGGTGGAAGTATTGCGGCGAAAAATCCAACTGAATTTTTAGAATGGTTGACTGAATTTGGAAGCGACAAAATCATTTTGGGTGCCGATTGTTTGAACCGAAAAATTGCAACTCATGGTTGGTTAGAAACTTCAGAATTGGATGTTGTAGATTACATTTCTGATTACGTTTCCAAAGGAATTTCGACTGTAATTTGTACCGATATTTCAAAAGACGGAATGCTGCAAGGAACTTCTAATGAATTGTATTCTAATATTTTAGAAAAAACAAAAGTCAACTTAATTGCAAGTGGTGGAGTCACAACGATTTCCGATTTAGAACTTTTAAAAACCATCGGATGCGAAGGTGCCATCATTGGAAAAGCATTGTATGAAGGCACAATAAAAATCGAAAACTTACGCGAATTATGTTAAAGAAAAGGATCATTCCGTGTTTGGATATTAAAGACGGACGCGTAGTTAAAGGCGTTCAATTTCTAGAACTAAAAGATGCTGGAAATCCAGTGGAATTGGCTTCATTCTATTCTAAAAATGGAGCAGACGAATTGGTGTTTTTAGACATCAGCGCGACATTGGAAAAGCGAAAAACATTAGCCGAAATGGTAACGCAATTGTCAAAAGAAATCAACATTCCGTTTACGGTTGGTGGCGGAATTCAATCGGTTGATGATGCGCGATTATTATTGCAATCTGGCGCTGATAAAGTGAGTATCAATTCGGCAGCCGTTTTGAATCCAGAATTGATTACGCAAATTTCTGATGCTTTTGGAAGTCAGAGTTTGGTGGTTGCGATTGACATCAAAAAGATTGAAAATGATTGGTACGTTTTCATAAAAGGCGGAACAGAATCCACAGGAATTTTAGCCATCGATTGGGCGAAAAAAGTGGAAGAATTAGGCGCTGGAGAATTACTAATAACTTCAATGAATAACGATGGTTCCAAAGATGGATTTGCATTAGAAATTACAAATGAAATTAGTAAAGTGGTTTCTATTCCGGTTATCGCTTCTGGTGGCGCAGGAAATTCGCAGCATTTTATAGATTTATTCACCAAAACTGAAGTCAGCGCCGGATTAGCAGCAAGTATTTTCCACTTTAATGAAGTGCCGATTTCCGAATTAAAAAACGTTTTAAAAACTCAAAATATTGCCATCAGATGAATGTAGATTTCTCAAAAAACAACGGATTAATTCCAGTAATTATCCAAAATAATGAAACGCAACAGGTTTTAATGTTGGGTTATATGAACGAAGAAGCTTTGCAAAAAACACAAAATGAAAATGTGGTAACGTTCTTTAGTAGAAGTAAAAATAGACTTTGGACGAAAGGTGAAACTTCTGGAAATTTTCTAAAAGTAGTTTCCATAAAAGAAGATTGCGATCAAGATGCATTGCTAATTCAAGTAATTCCAAACGGACCAACTTGCCACAACGGAACTACTTCTTGTTTTGCTAATGAACCACAAATCTCTTTTCTTAACGAATTGGAAAACGTTATTGAAAACCGCATTGCAAACCCAAGTTCAGAATCATATGTTGCGTCGCTTTTTCAAAAAGGAATCAACAAAATAGCTCAAAAAGTCGGTGAAGAAGCTGTCGAATTAGTAATTGAAGCCAAAGACGATAATCAAGATTTGTTTATTGGTGAAGCAGCCGATTTGTTATTTCATTATTTGATTTTGCTTCAAGCTAAAAATTTGAAATTAAATGATATCGAACAAGAATTAATGCGTAGAATGAAGAAATAATACCGTGCAACAAATGTTAAAATTTAAAAAATAATGTAATTGCAACAAAATAATTCAATAAGTTTGTACCCATTATGATGAATAAGATACAAAATACAAATTGGTGGCACATGACTAACTCCGTTTTTGGAATTGGTTGGTAACTGCTATTTGTACTTTTCTACAATATTGTTAAACCCACTTTTCCAAGTGGGTTTTTTTTATGTCTAATTTTTCTCAAAAAATCAATTATCATGTTATATAATTTTCAAACCAAAGTAATCAAAACCCTGAGCGACACGCATACGCCAGTTGGTTTGTATTTAAAACTTCGCGATCAGTTTTCCAATAGTTTTCTCTTGGAAAGCTCAGATTATAAAAGCAAAGAAAACAGCTATTCTTACATTTGTTTGGATCCAATTGCATCCTTTATTGCTGATGCAAATCAAACCACAATCACTTTTCCTGATAAAAAAACTGTTGTAAAAACAACTTCAGAAATTGAAATTGCAACCGAATTAAATCAGTTTTCAAAATCATTTTCGGTATCCGATTTAAACCTTGGATTTGAAACGTTGGGATTGTTTGGTTACACAAGTTATGATGCAATTCCGTTGTTTGAAGACATTACTTTTACCAACAGCGATTTCGATTTGCCTTTAATTCAATACCATTTATTTCGATATACGATTGTCTTCAATCACTTCAACAACGAACTATTTTTGTTAGAACATTTGCAAGAAAATGAAGTTTCTAATTTGGATAAAATTCAGGAAATCATCAACAATCGTTCGGTGACGCAATTCAAATTTTCACTTCAAAATGAAGAAGAATCTAATTTCACCAACGATGATTTTTTAGAAGCAATTAAAAAAGGTCAAGAACATTGTTTTGTTGGCGATGTGTTTCAAATTGTACTTTCTAGAAAATATAAACAAGCTTTTAAAGGAGACGAATTCAATGTTTACAGAGCATTGCGTTCTATCAATCCGTCACCGTATTTATTTTATTTTGATTACGGAAATTTCAAATTATTTGGTTCTTCACCCGAAGCACAACTGACTATAAACGACCAAAAAGCCATCATCAATCCGATTGCTGGAACGTTCAAACGAACTGGCGACGATGCGCAAGATGTACTTTTAGCCGAAGCACTTTTGGCCGATCCAAAGGAAAATGCCGAGCATATTATGTTAGTCGATTTGGCAAGAAACGACCTGAGTAAATCCAGTAAAAAAGTGGTAGTTGAAAGTTTTAAAAAGATCGAATATTACTCGCACGTCATTCATATGGTTTCTAAAGTTAGTGCCGAATTACAACCTGAATACAATCCGATACAAATTTTAGGCGACACTTATCCTGCCGGAACTTTATCGGGTGCGCCAAAACACAAAGCGATGCAATTAATTGACCAATACGAACCACAATCACGCGGATTTTACGGCGGAACCGTCGGCATAATCGGACTCAATGGCGGATTTAATCACGCTATTTTTATTCGTTCGTTCGTCAGCAGAAATAACCAATTAACGTACCAAGCAGGTTGCGGAATCGTAACAAAATCAAATGTTAACAGCGAATTGAATGAAGTAGAAACTAAACTTTCGGCACTTCGAAAAGCGATTCAACTAGCTCAAAATATATAAGTTATGAAAGTATTAGTAGTAGATAATTACGATTCGTTTGTGTACAATATTGTGCATTTACTATATGAAATCGGTGTTGCAGAAATTGATGTCGTAAAAAACGATCAACTCGATTTTTCGTATATCAATCAGTACGATAAAATTGTGCTTTCGCCTGGACCTGGAATTCCAAAAAATGCTGGAATGATGCCGCAATTATTATCGGAATTTGCTTCCACAAAAAGCATACTCGGAATTTGTTTAGGTCATCAAGCCATTGCCGAACATTTTGGCACCGATTTAATCAATTTATCAGAACCACTTCATGGAGTTGCTTCAGAAATTGAAATTCTAAAAGAGGATTATTTATTTGAAAATCTTCCGAAACATTTTAAGATTGGACATTATCATTCTTGGGTAGTTTCTGAAGAAATTTCAGATGATTTAGAAATTCTTGCCAAAGACGAATTGGGAAATATCATGGCAATAAAACACAAAAAACACGATGTTCGCGGATTGCAATTTCATCCTGAATCAATTCTCACAGAAAACGGAAAAACGATACTTACTAATTGGATAAATAATTAAAATGAAAACAATATTAGAACCTTTATTCAAACATAAAACCCTAACGAAAGACGAAGCCAATCAAGTGCTCACCGACATCGCTTTAGGGAAATACAACCCAAGTCAGATTGCTTCTTTTTTGACCGTTTTTATCATGCGAAATATTACTCTCGAAGAACTTTTAGGTTTCAGAGAAGCATTGTTGAATTTGTGTCACAAAATAGATTTGTCAGCTTACAATCCGATGGATGTATGTGGAACTGGCGGCGATGGAAAAAACACGTTTAACATTTCAACACTAACTTCTTTTGTAGTTGCTGGTGCAGGAATTCCGGTTGCGAAACATGGAAATTATGGCGTTTCTTCAATTTCGGGTTCGTCAAATGTTTTAGAAACTTTGGGTGTTGTTTTTCAAACCGATGAAAGAATTCTGAAACAACAAATTGAAGAAACCAACATTTGTTTTTTGCACGCTCCATTGTTTCATCCAGCCATGAAAGCCGTTGGTCCGATTCGTAAGGAATTAGGAATCAAAACTTTCTTCAATATGCTTGGACCATTAGTGAATCCGGCGTTTCCAAAAGTACAAATGACAGGCGTTTTTAGTTTAGAATTAGCGCGAATGTACCAGTATTTGTTGCAAGAAGAAAACAGTCAATACACCGTAATTTATGGTTTGGATGGTTTTGACGAAGTAACGCTGACCGACAAAACCAAGTTGATTACTAATACAGGCGAACGTTTCATAGAAGCCAAAGATTTTGGTTTGAAAAACGTTGTTTTTTCTGAATTGTATGGTGGCGAAACTTTGGAAGAAGCAGCAGCAATTTTTACTACAATTATTGACGGAAAAGGAACTGAATCACAGAATAATGTGGTTTTGATAAACGCTGCTTTGGCGATTCAAACGTATCATACAAATCTAAATTTTGAAGAAGCATTTGATCAAGCAAAAGAATCACTTTTCGGATTGAAAGCAAAGAATTCGTTTAACCGATTAAAAGAAATTCAATGAACATTTTAGATACCATAAAAGCACAAAAATTAAAAGAAGTAGCCAATTTAAAAGCGCAATTTTCTATTTCATTTTTAGAAGAGCAACCGTTGTTTAATTCGGCAACACATTCTTTGAGAAAAGCTATTGAAAGTTCGGTAACTGGCGGAATTATTGCTGAATTCAAACGAAAATCTCCGGCTAAAGGAAATATAAATTTGGATGCCAATGTGGTTGAAGTTACTCAAGGTTATGCTAACGTAGCAGTTTCTGGATTATCGGTTTTGACTGATGTAGATTTTTTTGGAGCGAGAACTAACGATTTTGAATTGGCTCGAAAAAACAACACAATTCCGATGTTGCGAAAGGATTTTATGGTCGATGAATATCAAATCATTCAATCGAAAGCGATGGGCGCGGATGTGATTTTGTTGATTGCTAAAATTTTGACCAAAAAACAAATGCAATCTTATACCAATTTAGCTCACGAATTAGGAATGGAAGTATTTCTAGAAACCCAAAATGAAGTCGAAATTTTGGAAAACATGGATTTGAATTTTGATTTAATCGGAATCAACAATCGCAATCTAAATTCGTTTGAAGTTTCCGTTGAAAACAGCATAAAATTGGCGCAATTGTTACCTAAATCGAGTATTAAAATTGCTGAAAGTGGAATCAATTCTTTAGAAACCATTCAACTTTTGCAAGCCAATGGATTTAATGGATTTTTGATGGGAGAATATTTTATGAAAGAGGAAAATCCAGCAGAAAAATGTAAAAATTTAATTCAACAATTACTATGAAAATAAAGATTTGCGGAATGAAATTTCCGAAAAACATACTTGAAGTCGGCGCCTTGCAACCCGATTATATGGGATTTATTTTTTATCCAAAATCGAAGCGTTATGTTGGTGAAGATTTTTCATCTAAATCGATAGAAAAATTACCTGAAAATATAAAAAAGGTTGCTGTTTTTGTAAATGAAGAGGTTAACCGTATTATAGAAATTCAAAAGCAATTTTCGTTTGATTTTGTTCAATTACACGGAAATGAATCGGTTGCTGATTGTGAAGTTTTAAAAGAAAATAATATCAATGTGATTAAAGTATTTTCGGTAGATCCTTATTTCAATTTTAATGAAGTGGTGGCTTATGAAAAAGTATGCGATTACTTTTTATTTGATACTAAAACGCCTAAATATGGTGGAAGTGGAAAAACATTTGATTGGGAATTATTAGAAAATTATACTTTATCCAAACCATTTATTTTAAGTGGCGGATTAAGCATTCATACTATCGGTAAGCTTAAATTTAATAAGTATCCGATGTTAGCTGGATTGGATTTCAATAGCAGATTAGAAGATTCAAATACTAAAAAAATTACTGAAGAAGTTAGTGAATTAATAGAAAAAATAAGAAGACGATGAAAACGACTTTACAACCTGATGAAAACGGATTTTATGGCGAATTTGGCGGTGCATTTGTACCCGAAATGTTGTATCCAAACGTATTGGAATTGCAACAAAATTATTTACAAATCATAGCAACAGAAGACTTTCAAAAAGAGTTCAAATTGCTGCTGAAAGATTATGTTGGTCGACCAACACCATTGTATTTTTCTAAGAATTTATCGGAACAATTCCAAGCGCAAATTTATCTGAAGAGAGAAGATTTGAATCACACTGGCGCACATAAAATTAACAATGCGATCGGACAAGTTTTATTGGCAAAACGGCTCAACAAAAAACGAATTATTGCCGAAACTGGCGCAGGTCAACACGGCGTTGCAACAGCTACTGCTTGTGCGTTATTAGGATTGGATTGTACCATTTACATGGGTGAAATTGACATTGAACGACAAAAACCAAATGTAGAACGCATGCGATTATTGGGAGCCAAAATTCAGCCTGCAACTAGTGGAAGTAAAACCTTGAAAGACGCTACAAATGAAGCTATCAGAGCTTGGATAAATGATCCAGTTGGAACACATTATATTATTGGTTCGGTTGTTGGTCCGCATCCTTATCCCGATTTGGTGGCGCAATTTCAATCGGTGATTAGTGAAGAAATCAAGCTGCAATTGAAAGAAAAAACAGGCGATGAAAACCCCAATTATGTGGTGGCTTGCCTTGGCGGCGGAAGCAATGCCATCGGTGCTTTCTATCATTTTATTGACAATGGAAAAACACAATTAATTGCTGTGGAAGCTGGAGGTTTAGGAGTTCATTCTGGAAAAACTGCAGCAACAATTGCCTTGGGTAAAAAAGGAATCATTCACGGAAGTAAAACCTATTTGATTCAAACCGATGATGGACAAATTGTTGAACCACATTCAATTTCGGCAGGTTTGGATTATCCCGGAATTGGTCCGATTCACTCGTATTTGCATGACACTAATAAAGCAGAAGTAGTTTCAATTACCGATGAAGAAGCTATGCAAGCGGCTTATGATTTGTCTCGAATAGAAGGTATCATTCCAGCCATTGAATCGGCACATGCTTTGGCTTATTTACATAAAATGAAATTGAAAACTACCGATGTTGTGGTCGTGAATTTATCAGGAAGAGGCGACAAAGATTTGGCAACATTACAAAATTACAGAACAGATGAAAAATAGAATCCAATCCTTATTCGAAACTAAAAAAGAGAACATTTTGTCGTTGTATTTTACGGCAGGATTTCCAAATTTGAACGATACGCTAACCATTTTAAAACATTTAGATGAAAGCGATGTTGATATGATTGAGATTGGATTTCCGTATTCTGATCCTTTAGCCGATGGACCAGTTATTCAAGAAAGCAGTGGTCAAGCGATTGAAAACGGAATGACTTTAAATCTTTTATTCGAACAATTGCAATCGCATCGAAATATCACTCAAAAGCCAATTGTTTTGATGGGTTATTTGAATGTAGTGTTGCAATTTGGTGAAAAAGAATTCATAGAAAAATGCGCACAAGTTGGTGTTGACGGAATTATCATTCCTGATATGCCATTGCATTATTATATTTCAAATTTTAAAGAATTGTGTGAAATAAATCAAGTTTCAAATGTGTTGTTGATAACGCCTGAAACTTCGGAAGAACGCATTAAGCAATTGGACAGTTATTCGTCTGGATTTATTTATTTGGTTTCTTCTAATAGCATTACAGGAAGTACCAATGCGATTACTTTTCAAACGGATTATTACAAACGCATACAAAGTATGAAATTACAAAATCCGCATTTAATTGGTTTTGGCGTTCATGATAAAAAGACTTTTGAAACAGTTTGCGAATTTGGTTCGGGAGCAATTATTGGAAGTGCTTTTATTAAGCATTTAAAAGAGAAAGGAACAAGTAGAGAATCGATTGTTGCTTTTGTTGACTCGATAAGAAAATAGTATAAATAAGAAATCCAGTTTATTTATTTAAACTGGATTTTTTATAATTAGTATTCATAAACTTCATAGCCCCAAGGCTTTATTTTTCTCCCATTATTACTTAAGGTTTCTTCTTTTTCGCTAAAGACGTTGTGAGTTTTTCCTAATAGAGTTTTGTCAGAAATTTTGATACTTTGCTCTTTTTCTGAAAAATTTAAAATAACAAGGATTTTTTTATTGTCTTTTTCTCTGGTGTAGGCATATATGACATTTTTATCTCCTACATCAACTTTTTTGAAAGATGCATTTGCAGAGAGCGCTATATTTCTTTTTCTTAGATGAAGTAATGTTTTGTAGAATTTCTCTCTTTTAAGATTTTTAAAATCCATCGGATCTTTGTCAAAGAATTTTATAGCTCTTAAAGTAGGTTCTTCTTGTCCGCTGTAAATTAATGGAACACTGTTTTTCATTGTTTGAGTAAAGACTGCAAAAGGTGCGTGAACATCATTTGGAAAAGTGCCATAATCAGCATGATTCCAACTGTTTTCATCATGGT
Source organism: Flavobacterium sp. (assembly GCF_044341265.1). Taxonomy (GTDB): domain Bacteria; phylum Bacteroidota; class Bacteroidia; order Flavobacteriales; family Flavobacteriaceae; genus Flavobacterium. The sequence goes on along the minus strand of NZ_JBIISA010000003.1, from coordinate 114,266 downwards.
TGCTTGTGAAGTACATTTGGATGGTGTTCTTTGGATAACGCGTTTCATTTTCTTTATTAATACTGTCTAAACTAAACGCAGGTCTTTTTCCTTTGGCCACTTTTTCCATCATTTTGAACATGTGCCAAGGATACACTGCGTCAAAACCACTTTTTGGAAGATACGTGCTATCACCTTCAGCAAGCATAAAAACATTCTTCATTTTTTTCAATTGTGGAATAGATTTTTTCCAAAAATTAGCTGGAACATTCCAAGCAACATCACAACGGAAACCATCGATATCGGTATCTTTAATCCAAAATTTCATAGCAGCTACCATACTATCTTGTAAGACAAGATTTTTATAATCTAATTGTCTAACGTCAGCCCAATCAAAAGCGACTGCGGCTTTTCCTGTACTATCTTTTACATAAAAATCAGGATGTTGTTTTAACCAACGATGGTCTGCTCCAGTATGATTAGGAACCCAATCAATAATGACTTTCATTCCTCTATCATGAATAGCTTTCACTATATTTTTAAAATCTTCTAATGTGCCAAATTCTGGATTAATAGAAGTAAAATCGGAAACCGCATAGTAACTTCCTAAAGAACCTTTTCTATCTACTTTACTAATTGGATTTATGGGCATGAACCAAATAGTTTCAACTCCCATTGCTTTGAGTCGGTCAAGATGTTTAGCAAAAGCATTTAGAGTGCCTTCTGGAGTATATTGTCTAACATTAACCTCATAGATATTACTTTGCATTATCCACGCAGGATGGTCATCAATAAGTTCATTATTTGCAATCTCTGGCTTACTTTTTTTGCAACAAACAAAAGAAAGTACAACAATAATCAAAAGTATTGGAATACGAATTTTCTTCATGATGAAAAGAATTTGATAGTTAGAAAAAGTAAATATCACAAAAAATCTTGATATAGCTACCAATTTGGTTTTGATTTTTTGGTATGATTTGAAAGAAATTGGTAATTTATAGGAATAAAAAAGCCTCTACAAAAATGTAAAGGCTTTAAAAGCTCCCTCTCTTGGGCTCGAACCAAGGACGGTTAAACCTTTAAATCCAGTATATTGAAATTGTTTTATTTTTTTGGGTGTCGAATTGTGTGCCTTATTTAGTTATTTTAAAGTTTTTTTTTGCTAATAACAAATATATTTAAAATAAAGATGATTTTTTTTTTTTTGTTTAAATAGAAAGTTATTTTTACCTAAAAATTTTAAATTGGAATTGAAGGAACTTAGTTATAGTGAAATATTTAATAATTTTTTAGAAACATACTCTAAAAATCAGGAGCCAATTTCTGTTGATTTTAGGGAGCTAGTAAACACAATTAAATTTACAGATAGAGCGACACATTCAATTCACTCCTATCCTGCAAAGCTTTTACCTAATATACCTTATTTTTTTCTTAATAACAGTTTTTTTTTAGATGAAGGAGATTTAGTTTTAGACCCTTTCTGTGGATCTGGAACAGTTTTATTAGAAGCTAATTTAGCAAATAAAAACTCGTTAGGATCTGATGCAAATCCATTAGCTAGATTAATATCTAAAGTCAAAACTTCCACATACGATATCAAGATACTTAATGATCTTACCAATAGCTTGAAAGAAGAAATAGAACAAATCGAGATAGATGAAAATGTAATATTTCCTGATGTCATAAATATTGATTATTGGTTTTTACCACATATTAAGGTTCAATTACAAGCTATTTTAACGAGTCTAAAGACAATATCGGATGAAAATTATAGGAATTTTTTTCTACTTTGCTTTTCAAATTGTGTAAAAAAAGTTAGCTTGGCTGACCCAAGAGTTTCCGTGCCAGTAAAAGCAAAACTTAATAGAGAAACTATTAGTTATCACCCTTTTTTTGAAGAGTCTAAAACTAAATTAAGAAAACTTGAAAGTATAAATGTTTTTGCAAAATTTATTGAAATTGCTAATAGTAACATTAAAAGATTTGAGAATAAACAAAATTTAATATCTAAAAAATATAGTTCTAAAATAGTTTCAGAAGACGCAAGAGAATTAAAACTTAAAAGTGAAAGTGTAGATTTAATAATTACTTCTCCACCATATGCTGGAGCACAAAAGTACATTCGTTCATGTAGTTTAAATCTGGGTTGGACTGAACTTTCAGATAAAGATAATTTAAGAGTATTAGACAAAAAAAACATTGGAAGAGAAAACTATAGTAAAGCAGACTATTTAACACTTAAAATCACAGGCATTAAAGAAGCTGATAGTCTTTTAGAAGAAATTTTTATAATTAATCCTTTGAGAGCTCATATTGCTGCAAATTATCTTTTAGAAATGAAGCAAGCTATAATAGAAGCATCAAGGGTGTTAAAAAAAGGCAAATACTTTATACTTATTGCTGCGAATAATAAGGTTTGTAATAGAGAATTTAAAACTCAAGAATATTTAAGACATTTAGCAGAAGAATCTGGGTTAACTACAATTTGTAGATTAGTAGATGATATTAAATCATATGGTTTAATGACTAAAAGAAATAAAACTGCTAGTGTTATAACTTGCGAATGGGTATTAATATTAAAAAAAGTGAATGAGCCTAGAAGATAAATTACATAAGAAGATTAAGCGTCTGAATGAAACATTATGGGATGGTAAAGCATCTTATTCAAAAGTACAAGCTTGGTTAAATAATTTCAATGATGATGACGAAAAATTACATGCACTTTTTTTATTATCACAATGTATTTATTTTAACGAGTTCCAAATTAGGGTATTACTTAAAGCTATATATAGAGATTTTTTTGAATATCCGCATATTGAAAATATCCGAAGAAAAAATGCAAATTCTCTTGATGAGAAACTTATAAAACTTGAATATAAAAAGGTTCTTAACGTAACTAGATTTATAACTGTTGGAAATCCTTCTGAAAGTAGTGCTCATTTAATGATGTATTTTAGACAGGAGAATAAATTAAAAACTGAGCTTTTCATTAGCCCAGAAGATATACTAAGTTGTCCTGCGAATATTGAAAATTTTGTTTTTCTAGATGATATTTGCGGAAGCGGTAATCAAATGGTAAGCTATTCTAGAACTGTAATAAAACACATAAAATCAAGTTACCCGTTTGCTAAAACATACTATTTTTTATTGTTGGGAACTAAAGAGGGTAAGGATTACATTAGGACCAATACTGTGATAGATGTGGTTGATTCTGTACTTGAACTAGATGACTCTTTTAAACTTTTTGACTCAAATTCTAGGGTGTTTAAGAGTAAGCCCGCTGAAATTGATATTGATAAAATTAATATATTTACTGGGAGAGATGGCAAGGATCTTTACCAAACTATTTATGATAGGACACACGCATCATATGATTCTATGGAACGTGCCGCACTAGCTGATAGAGATAAGTTTGGCTATAAAGACGGACAGTTTTTAATAGCTTTTCAGCATAACACCCCAGACAATACTTTACCAATTATATGGTACAATGAAGATGTTAAACCTTGGTATCCTATCTTTAAACGAGCACATAAGATTTACTAGTTATGAAAAAAAATAGCAATCCATTTAATATTACAAAAGCTGTAGATTATACAGATGAAGAACTTGATAAATTTTGGGTGGATTTTCCATCAGATTCAGGATTTAAAGAAATTATTAAACCTACATCAGATATGCCTATGATAATAAGAGGAAGTAAAGGAAGTGGAAAAACACATATAATGAAGCACTTTTCATTTACTTCACAATCTTTAAGATGGAAAGAAAAAATTATAGACGGTATTAATGATGATGGGTATTTAGGAACCTATCTTAGATGTTCGGGATTAAATGCTTTTAAATTTAAAGATAAACATGATAGCACGGAAGATTGGCAAACAATTTTTTCTTATTATTTAGAATTATGGTTGAGTCAATTGCTTTTAAAAAATATTATTAAAATATTAGAAGATAAACACTTAGTAATTTCGAATGAACATATTATTGCTTTAGAAATAACGGATTTACTAGATACTAATATTTCAAATAATATTAAAAGTTTTGCTCATTTGGTTAAATACTTCAGCGACTTACAAAAGCATATAGATTATACGATTAATAATAAAGCTTTTACAAATAAAAGTGTTTCTGAATCTGTTGAAATATTAGCTAGTCCTGGAAGTCTAATCTTTGGAATTCCTGAAATTTTGACTTCACATGTGAAAGAGTTTGAGAATGTAAAATTTCTCTATTTGTTGGACGAATATGAAAATTTTACAGCCGATCAACAAAAGTATTTTAACACCCTAATAAGAGAAAGGAAGAATCCAACCTGCTTTAAAATTGGTGCTAGAAGATATGGCATTAGAACATATGAAACCTTAAGTGCAGGAGAAGAAATTAAAGCTGGCTCAGAATTCGAGGCAATTGATATTGATAATATATTCAGAGAAAACAAGAAGGTTTATAAAAAGTTTATTACTGATATTTGTATAAAGAGACTTGATCAAGCTGGTGTTAAAATAGCTGATAGCGAATTGACAAAATATTTTGAAATATTTGATGAGGATAAGTTTTTAACTAAGATTCAAATAGGAGACAAAGGTCATCTACAACTTTTATCTAGAAAATTGTCATCTTATCAATATAAATCTATTCGAAATCGTGTTATTCAAAACTTAATTTTTGATAAAAACATCCTTTTGGAAAGAATAAATATTATGTTATTTTATCGAGAATGGAAAAAGGGGACTGACTTAATTATGGCTTCTGAGCAAATAGCAGTTAGCTGTTCAAGATACCACCAAAACAAAGTTGAAAATGAGCACTATGTAATTATTCAAAAATTTAAATATGATCTTTTAGATAGTCTAGCTAGAGAGAATGGAGAAAAGATTCAGACAGCAATAGGTTTTGATAATATTGTAAAAATTTCAAATGGTATTCCTCGGCATTTTTTAATAATCATGAAACATATTTTCAAATGGAATGAATATTATGATCTATCGACATTTAAATCACTAGGCACGAAAATACCTGCTGAATCTCAATTAAAAGCAATTAAAGACACTAATAAATGGTTTGTCGAGGATGCTAGAATACCAGGAAATAATGGTTCTAAAGCGAAAGACTCAATTGAAAGATTATGTGATTATTTAAGGGAATTGCGGTTTTCAGACATACCTCCAGAGTGCTCGATATCGTCATTTTCCATTAAACCTAAGCATATCCCTGTTGAAATTTCTGAGATGCTCGATTTTTTAGAGCAATACAGTTATATAATTGAAGTTCCTGACCGAAGAGATAAAAACACTAATAGTACTTACAGAACATACCAATTAAATGGATTAATGGCTGTAGATTGGGAGTTGTCTTTAAGTAGAAGAGGAATCGTTGATTTAAACAGTATGGTTATAAAAGCTATTTTTGATCCAAAAGACCAAAATGAATTTAAGACAATGCTACAAAGCGAAAAGGCGAAATATAACACTCCTTTTAAAACTAATAATTCTCCAACCTTATTTGATATTGATTCATGAAGTACTCATATTTATTTAAATCAAAACTAGAAAACATTGATAAGCATTTAATTGCTTCAACTTTTAATCATGATTTGTTTATCTCAGCTTATAACGAATCTGAAAGGGTAAACTTTGTCTTTGATAATGTAAGTAGCAAAAATAAACATTGGATTATTTTCCCAGAATATAATTTTAATGTTATTGATTTAGCTACACTAAGTGGTTCTATATTTGATTATTCAAAAAAAGCTGATGAAGATGAAGCTCAGATAATTACTCATTACTATGAGAATCATGCAAAAAGTTTTTTTGAAAATAAAAAATCTGTTTGCATTGATATGACAGGTTTTATAAGGCCTTATTTAGTTTTTTTAATACGTCTTTTGCAACAATATGGAGTTAAAGACATTAATTTTATTTATAGTGAGCCATCAAATTACATTAAAAAAGAAGACACTTTGTTTTCTGAAGATTTTGATGAAATTAGAGCAATAAAAGGTTGTTTAAATAGTCATAATCCTGACACATCTAATGATATTTTAATAATTGGCTCAGGATATGACAATAAGATGATTTCTAAAATTGCCAAAGAAAAGGCGGAAGCTCGAAAAATTCAAATACTTGGATTCCCATCTTTAAAAGCAGACATGTTTCAAGAAAATATTTTAAAAGTTTATGAGTCTCAAGAAGAGATTTCAGGAGGAGATTTTTCGATTGATGACAATAATAATATAATTTTAGCCCCTGCAAACGACCCATTTGTAACAGCAGAAATGATAAGTGATTTTGTATCAAAGGAGCATAAGAAAAAGCCAATTACTAATTTATATTTATGTCCACTTTCAACAAAAGCTCAAACTTTAGGGATGGCGTTATATTATGTTTCGGAGTGCTTGACTGAACCTGCAAGTATACTTTATCCTTTTTCAAACAAATATTCTAGAGAAACAACTGAAGGGATTTCTAATATTCTTATTTACGAAGTCCAATTTTAATATTAGAAACAGCCCTCTCGGGCTTTCTCAATTTTAAGAGTATTTCCAAAGGTAACTTCCCGTTTGTTTTCTTTCTTTTCTACAACATCTAGTGATACAAGTTTTTGATATTCCTGTTTTTCTTGATGCTATAGTCTCTGAAGTAGATTCACTTGCTGTTTATTTCTCTCTGAAATAATGAAGTATTTATATAATGATATTTTATTCGCTTTTTTATATAAAAAGCAATAACCTTTATTTTTGATTATATAGTTTGGATTTTATTTAAGAATTTTTTTTCAAAAGTATCTGAATGCTAATTGTATTAAAGACATTCTTTTTTATATTTACTTAAAAACAGTAATATAAAAAATTTAAAAAAACAACTATTTAAATAATGTTTTCAGTAAATTTAAATTGATTAGGTATAAAAAAATGAATTGATGTTGATGATTTTTCACAATAAACTTGTAAAAGTCAATATTGACAAAAATAATAATTGAAGCTTAAATAAATTATTTCAAAATGATTTAGTGATTATTAAAGAACATGGCATCTAAATATAAAAAGAATTGTAGAGAATGTAGGATAGCAGGAGACTCTTTTTCCCCTGGAGACAAAAAATGTAGAGCTTGTTGGGGATCTGGTAAAGATGGTATTAAACAAATGTCAAAAATTTTTACGGATATCCCATTAGGTTTTTTAGGGATTGATAATAATAGTGATGAGGATTGTAAAGTTTGTTCTGGAACTGGTCAATGTCAAACCTGTGGTGGTGAAGGAATAGTACATGTTGAAATTGATGATGAGCGTACTAATTTAACAGATAGTGAGACAGATGAGTTTAAAGAAGATGGCGAAGAATTTTTAGAATATTCAAGTAGTTTAGAAAATTCATATGATTATGATGACTATTCTAGTTCGCATAATGGAGATTCAAATACAAAGACAAATAATAACAATTATTCTTTTATTTGGATTATAATTATTTTAACATTAATTGTGGGCTATTTTGGATTAAAAAATTTATTTAAAGACTTATCTGATAAATCAAAACCAAAACCCGAAATTGAGAATATTATAGACAAAGTAGGCTATGTTAATATAAAATCAGAGGGTAGAGTTCAAGTTTATCCAACAGCCAATATGAATTCTGTTGAAAGTTATTATGTTTATGGAAGAGAAAAAGTTGATGTGATTAGTTTTTTCCCAAAATATGAGACGTACAAAATCAGAAATGAATACAATCAAATAGGGTTCATAGACAACATGTTTATTACTTTTGAAGATATTACTAAGGAATATAATGGAAAAGTTTATAGAGAATTTTATTTTGAAAACATATCATTAACAGAGAATGATAGAAATGAAATTAAACTGTTTATAAATGAATTAAAAGAATATTCTGATGATTACGAAATTTTGTCATATGATTATTTGAATCAAGAAGCAGTAGCACATCATAGAGGTCAAGATGTATTTTATTTATTTGATATGTCAGGAATAAGAAATCAATTTAATGTGATAGTTAAATTTTGGGATAATGATAGTAAGAATACCAATAATCTTATTATAATAAAAAGTAAAGAATATAATAAAGAGTTAAACTAATAATCAAATCCGATTATATAAATGGCTCTTCTCAACTCAAAGACAAATAACATTAAGCTGTTTTTTTTACACTTATAAATACCTAAAAAAGACAGCCCATTAAGAGCTGTCTTATAAAGTTTAATTATATTCAAATATAAATCCGTGAGTGCTTGTTCTGTCTCCTCTACAACATCTTGCAATGCAAGTTTTTGATGCATTTGTTACTCTTGAAGCTTCTGCTAAAGATTCATACTTAGCAATGAAATTTTTATTTAAATCAAATTGAATCACTTCTTTTTTTCTTTTGTCCGTAAAAAGCTTGTAATCCTCGTCATAGCTCCATGCATAACCTTTACAAGTATTGTAGAAACCTAAACAAACATCACTAATATTTTGTTTTACTGCATCCACTGCTTCGGCAGCTTGTGATAACGATTCATAAGAATTAATTAATTCACCTGTTTTAGAATTGAATTGATAAACTGTTTTCTTAATTCCACCACCTCTATCTTCGTTGTATCCATCTCGCAAAGCATTATATTGTTGTATGTATTTAACTTCTTTTTTAGCAAGTTCATCATTTGATGAAGCTGTGTCAATTTGTTCCCAAGAAAAAGAATCCATCCCATAAGTCTGTATCGCTTCTTGAAAATAACTGCCAACCTTTTTTTCAGATTTTTGTAGGTGGTCTAATTTTCTTTCATCAATACTTTTTGTAGTTGCACCAATGTAAACTTCATTTGTAATTACGTTTTCTGCCTTGTAAATAATATAATTATTGTTGTTCTCTTTCATCTTCTTTTCTTTTTTTAATTATATATTCTCCCATCTTAACTTTTTCAATAGTACCTTCATTAATCAATTTTTCTAATGATTTATATAGGGTGTCTTTTGACATTGTTTTAGAGTCATTATCAACAAATTCTTTTTTTAAATCAGCTGAATAAGTAACCTGACTATTCTGACTACTCTGATTTTGAATGAAGTTCAAAATTCTATTTCTATTTGTTGAATCTGTTCGATAATCTATTTTTGTATTATTGTACAAGTCATATTTATTTGCAGATCCAATATTTTGAACCCAATTTTCAGAATCTATTTTATAAGTATAAGCTGTTGAATCGTCTTTTTCTATATATTTATTATATAGTATGCATAGATAACTTCCACCTGCGTTTGTTGGTATGTTCCCCAACCCGATAGCATATTCGAACTCTTGAGCAATAATTCTACTTCCTGCAATACTGTCTTGGTCTATCGGTTTATCATTTCCTTTAGTATTGTGATGTACAATTATAACTGTTTTATTTAAAGAAGAAATATATGTTCGAAATCTTTTTACAAATTTAATGGCTGGTTCACTATTCTCAATTTGTCCCTCAAACATGTGAGATAAGCTATCAATAAAAACGTATTTAGGATTTACTTCTTCAATATATTTGTTTACAGAATTCCAATTATCCTCTGTAACTAAAAATTCTGGAAAATCTTCGGGTGTAGAGTAATAGTTTTCATCAAATAAATTTTTTTCATCCTCTGATAGTATTGAAATTTGTTTAAGATTTCTTCTGCTTCTTACCCTAAAACTTTCTTCTAAATTAATAAAAAGTACTTTTTCTGGTTTGCCTTTTAAAGGATAGTTGAAAAATTCATTTCTACCGACCGCGAGAGAAATTGCTAAATTTTCTGCTAAGGTAGTTTTGCCTGTTTTACTTACTCCTACAATAAGACCTTTGGAGCCTTCTACAATTCCATTCCAAATAATTTCAGGTTCTGGTTCATTCTGAATTTTAGAGATCAAATCTCTTGCCTTTGTGATTTTAAAGTTAAATCCATTAAACTCATCTTCATGTTGCTCTAAAGCATCTTTCATTTTAAATAATTTTAAATTAATAATTTAAAACTACATTATGGGAAACCTCTTTTTTTTTGATTTATTTTTATCTGAAATTTAGTCAGACCAGTCTGTTTAGTCAGACTACACTATAAAGAGTTATAGCTTTTTTTGATTTTATTTTATTTTGATTTTTTTGAAGTTTTTTCGTAGCTAAAATTTACATAAATGTAATTTTATGCAAAGATACAAATAAATATATGACAATTCCTAATTTTTTAGGCATTATTTTTAAAATTAAAGTTAAATAATTGAATAAAATGTAAAAATAAGCTAAATAACCACATTTTTTAAATAAAAAATTCAAAAATGTGGTTGATTTTAACTTATATGAATAGCTAACTACTTTTTCAGTGTTTTTTTGATAACGGAGAAACGGCTCAAAAGCTTGGTTATTCAAAATACAACATAACTCCGATATAGCAAAACAGCTATATAATAATATCAAAATGATAATAATAATATGCGTTATCATTTATGATATAAACAGTCTTTAGTTCTGGGGTTACTTTAACCTCTTCCACCCATGCAATTTGGTTTCTAAAAAGCTCTCCAATATCACTTTTTACTCTAACTTTAAAGGGACAAAATACCTGTTTGAGTATATTATTCCATGTTACAACGTAAATTATGTTTGGAGAGCTATATTTGAGCATTTCTGCTAATTGATTTTTGTTCATTTTTACAATAGATAGTTACTTTTTTGCATCTATATTTTTTAGATGTTTCCTAATAAAAAAGCTATAGTATTATAATTGTAAGAACCAATTTGGTTGGCTGTTTTGCAACGAATTTGCAGTCATATTTATAAACTCGTATGCATTTACATTTCTTTCTAAATTGGAATCAATATAACTGCTTTTATTTGCCTCTGTGAATATGTTGTATAAATTCCAAAGTGAAATGTTTTTGTTTTCATCTCTTGAAAAGTTGGAACAAGTATAATAGTCTTTTACTACAGAATTCATTTGTCCATCGTTTAAAAGAAATTTTCCTTTACTTTTTTGGTCATCCTTTTCAAGATGTTGATACATTCTGATTTTACCAATTAAGTGAGCAAACTGATTTTCATTTAGATGGAATTGATTCATCTTTTCCATCATACTTAAATGTTTAATTCTATCGTAATTACTAAATAGATTATACATGTCAGTGTGCAATTCATTTACAGATGATATCCTGACTTCATTAGTAAATCCGTCCGTTGAAACGCATAGATTAGTACAAACCTTATTTTGATAACCAATAAAGATTTTAAATTTTTCAACCGATTTCTTACTGTAAAGATTCTCTTGATTGTAGGATCTTACGCCACCAATTGACAATGAAAGAGTATTTCCATTAATAACTTCTTTGGCTTGATGTAATTCAATTAAGAAAGCACAACGTTCGTAATAAAGCGTTTTTTCCTCGTCTAATAAATCTTTAGCTGGTTTCCCAATAGCTGAAGGAATCCTACCTTTTACAATGTGAGATACTCTAATATCAGGTTCTTTAGGAGTAAAATCTGGAAATAATTCCTGTACTACTTCGTAGGCTTTGTTTATAAACTGATAATGTGAAATTGTAGATTCATTATCTTTAGAAAATACAGGAATAATACAATCATTTTTTAGGTGGTCAAGCGTAACCTTTTGTGTATTGGCTTCAATAAAGCTTGAAGTTTTATTAATTACTTCACTTTCTTCAATAACTTGGTTATTAATACTACTGTTTATTACTAATTCCATTTTCTTCTGTTTTTATAGGTTGGATGACTTCTTCTTTTGATAAAACTTGAGAATGGATGTTTTCAAGTTCGTTTTTACGTTCCATTATTAATGGATGTGTTGACTTCTTTAAACTTGGGTATTTCTCATAGATAACTTTCAAATCTTCTAGAGATTCAGCTTGTTTAATTTCAAGTTTTACATCTTCAATTGATATGCCTGAATTACACCATTCAATCAGCTTTTTGCCTGTCTGAGTTGAAATTATAAATTCAGGTGACTCAGAAAATAATCCTGTTCTGTCCTTACTTGTTTTAACTAGATGTTTATCATTGATTAATTCAAAATTGACCGTTAATTCATATTCAAAACCTTCTCTAGTGACTTCTTTTGTTCCGTGTTTAATTACTTGTGTTTTTCCGTTGCTATTAACATCTAAAGAATAATCAATTTTTCGCCTTACCGTTGTTATTATATGGCAACTTGAATTTAAAATCTTATCAATGAAAGTCTGATGTCTAGGCGATACCTTCGCCCAATCAGAAAATCTACCTCCTAATGATTCGTGTATTTCCAGACAGCCTCCCTTTCCATTCCATTCGTGGGTAATACTATCAATGATAATTACTTCAATATTTGATAATTCACAAGTTTCAATTGCTTGAATATATCTTTCAGGAGTATAAGGTTCTGTTAGTGTTAAAACATTATAACCTCCTAAATGAGAATATAAAGAAGCACTTCCGTTTTCAGTGTCAATGATTGCAATTTTTGACCAATCATCTGTAATGCCATAGGCTAGGATTAAGGCTGAGTAAGTTTTGCCAAATCCGCTTGCGCCTGATAAACCAAGTCTTAATTTTACTTGATTTCTTTGAGCTTTATGTAGCTTCATAATTTTATTATTTAGTATTAATTAAAAAAATAGAAGACATATGTTAATTTTTAATAAAAAAAAAGGAGCCTCATTTCTGAAGCTCCTTACATATGTTCATTTTGTGATGAATTAGTGAATTGGAATTTCTTGTTCAATAACATTAGATTCAATAATGCTGTCCTCTTCATTCACAAATTCATATCTGTGATTTAGTTGAATGATTTCTCCTGTTTCTGTAACAGTATAATCATAAGGGTCTGTTTTAACTTTTTTAACAACACCACTGATTTTTTCCCCAATTAACCCTGAACAAGTTTGTTCGTTGAAGGTTGTTGGAACATTTACAGTTTTTGCTGTAATATAAGTTCTACCTGTTTGCTGACTTTTAACAGCCTCAATTCCACCTTGAACCACAAGGCAGTAAAAATTCTCTCCATTCTCTTTCTCGAATGTTTTGTAACCTACGATTGTAACCATAGTTTTTAAATTTTATAGATTAGACATAACGGAAAATCCCGCAAAACTTGATAAAAGTGGGCTGATGAATCAACTTCTTATTTCAACTAGCGCGGGTTCACCCAAACTTGTATTAAGGTCCGGGGTTATGTTTGGTTTAGGTTACGTTTACTTTCAAAAAAATTAGAAAAAAAAATATTTTTCAAGAAAAATAAACAACTAATGATATGATTGTTATTATTGCTAAAACTATAATACAACCCGAACTTTTATTTTCTGAATTTGATAATTTACCATTAAGAAAATTCATCGCTACTTTTTGATGGTCTGGATTGCTTATGTGTTTAATCATTATTTCATTAATTATCTGTAACCAATTTTCGACTGTCAAATCATTTTTAATAAATTCACTTTGAGTTGTTGCTTTAATTTTTTTACCAGTTAAAGTATGAAAAACAATAATTGCATATTTGTTATTGAATTCTATTAATTCTATTGCAACATCTCCGAGTTTATTATTAAACGCCAGTAGTGGCATAGTATATTTTATTTTATTGTAATCACTTGAGATTAATTTCAAATTAGTATCAGCTTTGATACTCTCTATTGCAATAACAAAGTTTGGATATTTTTTTAGCATTGTTTATTGTTAAAAGTATTTAAAAGCAATTCAGCTCATTAATATATATATTGTTGTTTTTAGATATTGATTGACCATATTTTTTATTGTCAATACTGAAATAAATACTTTTAAGAGGGTACTTTTTCAATTCAACAATGCTTTTATTGTCAATCTCATATAAACCGATTGCTACTTTTTTACCATTCATTTCCACTTCTTCACTTTTTATTAATTTTAGGGTAATACCTATCTTATTAGTAGTTTGAATTATTAATTCTCCATTTAGTGGTTTGTTTGGTAGACTTTTGAATAAAATAGTTAAGTTAATCATCATTTTTCCAGTAGTTACATTTTTATAAATTGCTGTTCCTACTTCGAATTGTTCTTGAATTATAATAGGTTTTGGATTAAAGTATTTAATTGTGTTACCATCAGGGCGATTTACTGTTTTTATATCACATTGTCCAAAAATGTTGGAATAAATGAAAATAAGAAACAGAGTTAAAAGTTTTGTTTTCATAGTTTTTAATTTAATTGTTTAAACTGAAATTTTAAATTTTTTATTTGATTTTCAACAACATAATCTTGAAGTGCATCATTGAAATAAGCCTTGTCAAAAGATAATACTAATGCATTATTAATTATGCTACCGTACCATTTATCATAATTAAGTATATTTTCAAGATCACTATTTGAGTAATCATCTGGATCAAAAAATTTCATTCTAATCTGTCCATCTTTTAGTTTATACTTTGCTGAAATTTGTGGATTTTTAATTTCAGTAATTTTACTGGACTCTAAAATTAGTTCTTTAATGTCTTCGTCAGAATTGTTCATTCTCCACTCATCATAATCTTCGATTTCTAATAATCCAACAAGACCATTTTTAGTGAAAATTATAAAGAAATGAATTAATATAATTTCATTAAATTCAGTTAAGGCTTCATATTTAGAAATATAATAGCCATCTGTTCTTATTTTACCATTTGTATTATTTTTTGTTTTTTTGTCTTCTTCTAATTTAGATGAAATTTCTTCATTAGGCTTTTTACCAAATAATAATGGCACTAAAACAAACAAAGCAATTGAGAATAATACCATAACAAGCATTTTTGCTTGTTCCGATCCAGACAACAAAATGAGATCAAATGTTTTCATAATTTATTTAATTTTGAATTTAACAAAGTGATTGATTATTGATATAACCCAGTAAATTATAAAAATAATAAACACAACAAACATATCGTCATCTTGAAATAGTGCTAAAAAGGCACATTGTAATTTAGAAGAGTTTCCAAATATACTTTCGTTAAAAGCTGTATTAACATAATATGTATTAGTACCGTAAATATATCCATAATTTGGTTTTTCCATTACTATTAGCTCTAAAACATATACTGTTATTATTGCTAGTATTAAACTAATTAATAGATTTTTTAAAATCATACGATTGATTGTAAATTCAATTTTTTTTTCCATACTATAAAAACTTTTTTTAAATTTTAGGTTAAACAAATATATTAAAATTCGACTTATATGTCGAGAATAAAAATCTTATCTCATTTTTCTTTGTAGAATGCTTGAGCATTTTGAACAAATAGAAAAAAATGTAGTAAATAAAATTTACAAATTGTTCCTTGAAAAATTCAATGGGAACAATTCTAGGTTTGCAAATGCTTCAGATTGTTCTGAAACAACTGTTAGAAGAGTTTTTAGAAACAAACAAAGAATGACTTTAAATTTACTTTTAAGGTTTTGCAATGCCCTAGAAATAGATATTAAGGATGTATTCGATGATATTGAAGTTACTCAAAAAGACAATTAAACTTACTACAATTTTTTAATGTAGCAAGTTTAGAGATCTTTAATTTTAATTCCTTACGGTTTCCCGTAATCATTCATTTTTTTTGATAAATTGATCATTGCATCACTAACTTTTTCCTTTACAATTTGCCCATAACTTTCTTGAGTAATAGTCATATTAGAGTGTCCTAATAGTTCTGATACTATCTCCATTGGTACATTATTATATAGAAGGACTGTAGAAGCAAAAGTTTTCCTAGCAATATGATGGGTAATGTTTTTGTTAATTCCAACAATTGCAGCTATTTCTTTTAAGTAGGAGTTTACTTTTTGATTACTTAATTTTGGGAGAGAGTTTTCATATTTATTTAAAATATATTTTGCTTTTGGTAAAATTGGAATAGCTATTTGTTTAGATGTTTTTTCACGTTTCATTTGAATCCATTCCATATTATCAAATCCAATAGAAATGTTTTCAGATTTTAGGTTTACCATTTCATTGTAGGCTAAACCTGTATAGCAACAAAAAATAAATAAATCTCTAACTTGATTTAATCTAGTTTGTTCAAAAGAATAGTTTTCTAATTTGTTTAGTTCATCACTTGTTAGAAAAATAATCTCTTTTTTTACTCGGCTAGCTTTATACATTAGAAAAGGATCTTTATCAAGATAACCTTCAGAAATAGCATTTTTAATTGGTTTTCTAAATCTTTGAATAGTTTTATTTAAAGTAACTTGTTTGTTGTTCTTTTCTGTCTTTAAATAGTATTCAAGCTCCTCTAAGAAATTAAGATTTAACTCATTTAAAGGAATGTCTTTTTGTTTAAAAGCAAACTTTATAAATGAAGCAACATCATTGTAGGCGTAGTTAAATTTATTCCAGGTGGATTGTTTTAAATCTTTACCAATTAATTTTTTTAACTTATCTAAATCTTTATTTAGATAACTAATAACTGAATCTTCTTTTTTAGATGGTTTTTGAAAATAGGAATCAATAATATCATCAACTTTAATTGTTACGTTTTCAATTTGTAGTTTGAAGTAGATGTTATTGATTTTTTGTTTAATGAGAGATAGCTGACCATTTAGAACTGTGTAATCTATTTGTTTTGATTCAGCTAGTTGTTTTTTAGAATTCCAATCTTTTGGATTTATGGAATTTCCTGTAGAGAATTGTTTTCTCACTTTATTGAAAGTTATTCTGCAATAAATGGAACAATGTCCTTTTTGATTTGTTTTTGCTTTATTTGTGTAGAATAAAACATTTAAGTTTTCTGCTTTCATGACCAGATGTTTTTAAGATTAGACAAATGGCACACATGCGACTAAAAAAATGGGATACCTGAGTTTTTTAATGGGATACCTAATAGGATACCTTTTTTATTTAAATCTTGGTATAATTTCAAATAGTACTTCTTTTAGAGGAAGCTTGTAAACATCAATGAATATTGATAAAAACAAAAAATCCAGTCTAAATAAATAAACTGGATTTTTAAAAAGCTCCCTCTCTTGGGCTCGAACCAAGGACCCTCTGATTAACAGTCAGATGCTCTAACCAACTGAGCTAAGAAGGAAACTGTATATTTTAATTTTTTTAAGAACTTTTTTGTGGCTAATCAAGAATAAAAAGATATTTTTTATCTGCTAAGCGGTTGCAAATATAAAGCGTTTTTTATTTTTTGCAAACAAAAAAGAATAATTTTTTTAATGATTTGTAAAAAATTTATCCATTACTAATTGATAAATGTCTTTTCCAAAGGTTAAAGCCATTAAAGTCAGTAAGATAATCATTCCAAAGGTTTGAACGTAACCTGCTGTTTTTTCGTTTAAAGTTTTACCTGTTATCATTTCTACAATAGTGAAAAGAGCATGTCCTCCATCTAATCCCGGTATTGGAAGTAAATTCATGAAGGCTAAACCAATTGAAAAAAGAGCTGTAAAACTCCAAATAAATTCCCAGTTCCATTCGTCTGGTAGCATTCTTGCAATACCAATTGGACTTTTTACTTGTTTGTAAGCTTGAGTTTTTGGTTTTAAAATTAGTTTGAATTGTTTAACATTATAAACAAGTAATTCCCAAGATTCTTTCATTGCTTGGGGTAATGCATTACCAAAAGATAGTTTGTTTACTACCTCATATTTTTCTTTATCATTGGTAAGACTTAGACCAGGTAGAAAACCTAATTTACTATTTTTATCAAGTTTAGCTTTAAGATTTACAATTTTATTGTCTCTTTGAACCGCTAAAGCAATTGAATCATTTGCTTTGTTAGTAATTAGTTCAGAGAATTCATCAAAATATTTAAATTCTTTATTGTTTACCGATATAATTTGATCGTTTACTTTTAAACCTGCATTGAATGCACCTGATTTTGGTAAAATAGAATCGATTTTAAATCCTTCAATTCTTGGAGCCATAAAGTTTTTGCCTTCTGCACCCAATATTTTTGCTTTATCTTCATCTGATAAAGTAATTTCTTTGTTTTGTCCGTCTCGATCTACAATTAATTTATCACTTAAAAGAACGTCTATAATTAACCTATTAAATTTATTTTGAACTAGTTCGCCATCTACAGAAACTATTTTGTCCCCATTTTTAAAACCTACATCTTTTCCTACTTGGCTAAAACTTAATCCATTTTTTTGGACAACATTAGTTGCTGTGTATTTCTGTCCAACAGTAGAAAACATTATGGTATAAATCGTTATTGCTAGAATAATATTTACAATAATTCCACCAAGCATAATTATTAATCTTTGCCAAGCAGGTTTCGAACGAAATTCCCATGGTTGTGCTGGTTGTTTCATTTGCTCGGTATCCATGCTTTCATCAATCATTCCTGAAAGTTTCACGTATCCTCCAATTGGTAACCATCCAATACCCCATTCTGTTTCTCCAATTTTTTTCTTTACTAGTGAAAAACCAGCATCCATAAAAAGGTAGAATTTTTCAACTCTTACTTTAAAAATTTTTGCAGCAATGTAGTGACCGAACTCGTGAAGTATAACTAATACTGAAAGTATAAAAATAATTTGTGCAACTTGTATCATTTAATCTTGTAATCTAATGTTTCTAAAAAAAGCAAAAGTAAGGTTTTCACCTTACTTTTTACTAAATATGTTGTTTATGTCTAATTTTTTATAATTTTTTTATGAAATGTCCCTTCAGATGTTTGAATTTGAACGAAATGGACACCAGATGATAATTGGCTTACAGAAAAATTGGCAGTATTATTTTCGATAACTTTTTGTCCTAAACTATTAAAAATGATTACTTTTTCTATAGAAATATTACTTGGTATTTGTATGTGTAATTCATTTGACAAAGGATTTGGGTAAAGAGCAATAGCTTTTTCTAAATCGAAATTTTCATTACCTAATGTGACCGTGTTGTTTTTAGAGATTATATCTTTTTCAAGGTCGAAATTTGCTCCAGTAATAGCAAAAGGAACCGATATGATGAACTCTTGATTATTGGTTGTATTTTCTAAAATTGTATCAAATGTTTGCCCTCCGGCGCCAGTTAATCTTACTGGAATTGGCATTTCAAAGAACGAAACACTACTGTGAGATTGTGTTTGGCTTACAGTAATCTTGGCTTGTCCAGCACCCCAATTTTGTGCAGTAATATTATAAGTTGGATATCCTTGATTAAAAACCCAATCATTAAAAAATTCGGTTAAACTACTTCCATATACGGCTTCTAAATGATATTTTAAATCGCTAGTTACGGCATATTTAAATGCTAAATTAGTGTCAGCTAGATAATTTCTTAAAGCTTGAAAGAACATTGTATCACCCATTTTTAGTCTCAACATGTTTAAAACCATCGCGCCTTTGTTGTAGGATAATCTTGAACTGAATATACGTCCTACATTTTGAGCCTCGGTATCTGTTAAATAAACAGAACCATTTGTTTGCGAGGTTATATTGTTAATTAAACTGTTTTTATTAGCAATAAAAGCGGTATTTCCGTCAAAATTTTCAATTACTAATGATGATAAATAGGTTGCAAATCCTTCATTTAACCAAATGTCTTTCCAGGTCCCACAGGTAATTTTATCACCAAACCATTGGTGTGCTAGTTCATGAGCAATTAAACCACGACTAAAATTCTGCATAAAGGAAACCGTAGTATGTTCCATTCCTCCTCCCCAGCCGAATTGTGCATGTCCATACTTTTCGTTATGAAAAGGATATACTTCAAATAACGTTTCAAACAAATTCATAATTAAAGGTGTTTGTGCTAATTGAGTTTGAACAGCAGGTGTAAGAGTTTCAGGATAAATGTAATTTACTATGGGAAAATCATTTGGAGCGGTTCCTGCAGTTTGATTAAAAACAGAATAATTAGTAACTGCAATAGCTACTAAATAAGCAGGAATTGGATAGTTGTGCTGAAAATGTGTTATTTTATTAGAACCAGTAATTACTTGGCTAATTTCAAGACCATTAGATACACTAACGTATTGAGAAGGCGCTGTAATATAAACGTCGATAGAATTTATTTTATCATTTAAATCTTGTTTACATGGCCACCAATCTCTAGCTCCAAAAGGTTCAGATAAAGTAAAAATAACTGGAGTTCCACTGTGAGTTGAAGCTGTAAATGCTTGTTCCCCAGTTGCAGGTGCACCTGAATAATTTATTTCAATTGTTCGCGATGTTCCTGCTAATTGTGTCGACGGAAGCGTGATAACAAGTTCATCATTTGTATTTTGCAGGAAAGTAAGATTTGTAGTGCCTAATTTTACCGAACTCACGACTAATACGTTAGTTAAGTCAAAAGTTACAGTTGACATATTAGATAATGCTGTATAAGTTGTAGTGACTTTTCCAACAATGTTATAAACAGCTGGATTTACAGTGAATTCTAATTTTTGATAAGTAACATCATAATTTAATGTATTCGGATTAACCGCTAATTCCATTAAACCTGAGGCCGATTTCATCTCAGCTTCAACGATTTCATTTAACTCTTTTTCATTGGTTTGGGAAAATGAAAAGCTTATTGAAAAAAGGAAAAATAATAAGTAGGTTTTTTTCATGACAAATGGTAATTTTTTGCGAATATAGTAATTATTTGGCTTTGCAATTTGTAAAGTTTCATTTAAAATAGAATTAAGTTACTAAAACAGATGACTTTACATACAATAATAGAAACTCATTGTAATATTCTATTAATAGAAATCAATTCCTTAAATTTGCAATCTTATAAAATTTTAGTCATGTTACAGTTAGCATTTATTAGAGAAAATCAAGAGAAAGTTGTAAAAGCTTTAGCCAAAAAACACATGGATGCCAAAGCCATAGTGGAAGAAATCGTTCAAACTGATGATTTGAGAAGAAGTTCTCAAGCTGAATTAGAAAATACTCTTGCCGAATCCAATAAATTGTCGAAAGATATTGGCGAAATGATGAAGAATGGTGAGAAATCTAAAGCTGAAATTTTAAAGCAAAAGACGGTTCAATTGAGAGAACTTGGAAAAGAGTTGTCTGAAAAAGTGGATGCTTTAGCTAATGAAATCACACAGAAACTATATTTATTACCTAATCTTCCAGCAGCTATTGTTCCTGAAGGAAAAACTCAAGAAGAAAACTTAAATGTTTATGAAGAAGGCGATGTTCCTAAATTGCATGAAGGTGCTTTACCACATTGGGAATTGGTAAAAAAATATGACATCATCGATTTTGAATTAGGAAATAAAATTACAGGTGCAGGATTTCCTGTTTATAAAGGAAAAGGAGCAAAATTACAACGTGCTTTAATCACCTATTTCTTAGATAAAAATACTGATGCAGGTTATCTTGAATATCAAGTGCCTCATTTAGTAAACGAAGCGTCTGCTTATGGAACGGGACAATTACCTGATAAAGATGGTCAGATGTATCATGATGCAACTGATGATTTGTATTTAATTCCTACAGCAGAAGTTCCAGTAACTAATATTTTTAGAGATGTAATTTTGTCTGAAAACGAATTGCCAGTAAAATGTACAGGTTACACACCATGTTTCCGTAGAGAAGCAGGTTCGTATGGTGCGCACGTTCGTGGCTTGAATCGTTTGCATCAATTTGATAAAGTCGAAATAGTACGTGTGGAACATCCAGAAAAATCGTATGAAGCATTAGATGAAATGGTAGAGCACGTAAAAAGTATTATGCGTGAATTGAAATTGCCTTACAGAATTTTACGTCTTTGTGGAGGTGATATGAGTTTTGCTTCAGCATTAACTTACGATTTTGAAGTTTTTTCAACGGCTCAAGACAGATGGTTAGAAATTTCATCAGTTTCTAATTTTGAAACTTTTCAAGCGAATCGTTTGAAATTAAGATTTAAAGATAAAGACGGAAAAAACCAATTGGCACATACGTTGAACGGAAGTTCGTTAGCTTTACCAAGAGTTTTAGCTGGAATTTTAGAAAATTACCAAACACCAGAAGGAATTGTAGTTCCAGAAGTGTTGCGTAAATACACAGGATTTGACATTATTAACTAAAAGTTAATCTTATATAAATAATGTACTAAATTGGCACAAAATGTGTTACTTTAGTACATTGTTTTTTAAAGGTATTTGATGAAACAATTATTATTTTTATTCTTTTTGGCTTCAGTTACCCTTGTGAATTCACAAAATAACCAGCCAATTATTCATAAAGAAGGAAAGTTAATTACTGACTTTGTTCCTAGAAAATGGAAGATTATTGCAAAGTCAGAAGGTGATTTGAATAAAGATAAAATGATTGATATTGCATTTGTAATTGAAAACACCGCAATTGAAAACATTATTTTAAACGAAGGTTTAGGAAAAGACACATTGAATGTTAATCCAAGGTTTTTGTTGGTTTTATTTAAAACAGATTCTAAATATGTTTTGAAAAGTATCAATAAAAAATTTATTCCTTCGCAAGATGATGCAGAAAGTCCTTGTTTAGAAGATCCATTTATGGAAAATGGAGGAATTGAAATAAAAAATGGCGTTCTATATATAGATTTACATTATTGGTTAAGCTGCGGTAGTTGGTATGTAACAGATAGAAAATACAAGTTTAGATTTCAAGACAATAGTTTTGTTTTAATAGGTTATGATTCGACTAGTTTTCATAGATCATCGGGTGAAAGTGAATCGGAGAGCATTAATTTTCTATCTAAAAAGAAAGAACTAATTACAGGAATGAACGAATTTGAAGAAAGTAATCCAAAAACAACTTGGAAAAGCATTAAAATTGAAAAACTAATAAAATTAGAAGATTTAACTACCGATTCAGAAATAGATTATTAAATGAAAAAAATCATTGCTTTATTATTTATATTCTTATCACTATTTGTTCATGGTCAAAACGAACAATTGGCGCTAAACTACTTTGATAGAGGTGAGTTTGAAAAGGCTTTGGTAAGTTATGAAGAACTGCTAAAAGCACAGCCTAATAATTTCAATTATTTTCAGAAAGCAGTAGAATGTTATCAGCAGTTACAGCAATTTGATAAGGCAGAAAAAGCTATTCAAGAACGATTAGACAAATACAAACAAGGCAATTTCTTAGTTGAATTAGGGTATAATTATCAGCTCCAAAAAAATCAAGAAAAGGCCAACAAGTATTATGATCAAGCTATTGATAAAATTAAGAGGAATCCAAGTGAGGTGTATCAAATAGCCTATGTTTTTGATAGAAAGGCTTTGGTGGATTATGCTTTATTGGCTTATCAAACTGCAGTTTCGTTGGAACCTAAGTTCAATTTTAATTTCCAAATGGCTTTGCTTTATGGTCAGAAAGGCGAAACAGACAAGATGATTGACATGTTTTTGACAGAATCGTATGCCAATCCTCAAAACTTGATTATGATTCAAAATCAGTTATCCCGATTTACAACAGAAGAAACAGATATAACTTTTAACGATGCTTTAAAGAAAGCCCTACTAGTTAGAATTCAAAAAAATCAAGATATATTTTGGAATGAATTTTTGAGTTGGTTTTATGTTCAACAAAAGGAGTATGGAAAAGCTTTTATTCAAGAAAAAGCCATTTACAAAAGAAATCCGGAATCCTTTTCAAACATTGTAAATTTAGGTCAATTAGCTATTGAAGAAAATGATCAAGAAGCGGCAAAAGAAATATTAGGATTTGTATTAGAAAACACTAAAGATTTGGATTTACAAATTCAATCACATTCCTATTTAATGGAAATGAAAATTGACAAAGCGCTTCCTAAAGATTATACAGCAATTAATTTTGAATTGGATAATTTGATAAAGGAGTTTGGTGTTAGTCCTTTTTCATTATCTCTTTTGAAAATTAAAGCACATTTTGTGACATTTAATTTGAAAGATGCAGAAACCGGGAAAGTCATTTTGAAGAACGTTTTAGAAATGCCATTGAATAGAGATCAAGTAGCAGAAGTTAAAATGGAGCTGGCAGATATTTTATTATTTGAAGAAAAATTCAATCAAGCCTTAATTTATTATTCGCAAATTGAGAATGATGCTAATAATAGTCCTATTGGTCAAGAAGCAAGCCTAAAAACAGCCAAAACTAGTTATTTTAAAGCTGACTTTAAATGGGCAGAACACCAATTGAAAGTTTTAAAATCGGCTTCAACCCAGTTGATTGCTAATGACGCTTTAGATTTATTTCTTTTAATTTCGGATAACACTGTAGAAGATTCGACACAAGTTGCTTTAAAGAAATTTGCTCGCGCCGATTTTTTATTATATCAAGAGAAAAAGCAAGATGCACTAACTGCTTTCCAAGCTATATTAAAAGAAAATAAAGGAGATGCTATTGAACCAGTTACCTTATTAAGAATTGGAAAAATCTATGAGGAATTAGGTGATACAAATGCTGCTTTGGCAAATTATAAGTTGATTTTAGATAATTTTAAAGAATGTATCTACATTGATGAAGCCTTATTTTATTCTGCCGAAATTTACAATCAGTTGAATGATGTTGAAAAAGCAAAACCACTTTATGAAGAAGTTATCACTAAACATGAAGACAGTATTCACTATGTAACTTCGCAGAAAAAATACAGGAAACTTCGAGGCGATTCAATTTAGTATTTAGATAGCAGTAATTAAAAATAGCAATTTATTATCATATGATATTATACAACGTAACAGTAAACATCCATGAAAGCGTCCACAATCAATGGATGAATTGGATGCAAACCAAACACATAAATGACGTTCTTGCCACTGGAAAATTCTCTTCGGCTAGAATGGTAAAAGTTTTAGTTGAAGAAGAAATGGGCGGAACAACCTACGCCATTCAATACACTACTGATAGCAAGGAAACTTTGCAACGCTATTACGATGAAGATGCGCCAAGATTAAGAGAAGAAGGAGCAAGACTTTTTGGAGACAAAATGTTAGCTTTCAGAACGGAGTTGGAAATGATTTCGGAGTTTTTTCAGACGAATTAAAACAAACAATTTGCTTTGCGCCTTTGTGCCTTTGCGAGAAAAAAACCTTAGCGACTTAGCGCCTTCGTGGCAAACAACATGGAAAAAGTAAAAGCAAAAAAACACCTCGGACAACATTTCTTAAAAGACGAATCTATCGCTAAAGCCATTGCCGATACTTTAAATCTTGAAGGTTATGATGACGTATTAGAAATTGGTCCAGGAATGGGTGTTTTGACCAAATATTTATTGGAAAAACCAATTACGACTTATGTTATTGAAATCGATACAGAATCGGTAGCGTATCTTGATGCCAATTATCCAAAACTTAAAGATAAAATCATTTCTAAAGATTTCTTGAAATACAATATCAACGAGGTTTTTGACGGAAAGCAATTCGCAATCATTGGTAACTTTCCGTACAATATTTCTACTCAAATAGTTTTTAGAACTTTAGAATATCGCAATCAAATTCCAGAGTTCTCAGGCATGTTTCAAAAAGAAGTTGCTGAGCGAATTTGCTCCAAAAAAGGAAGTAAAGTCTATGGAATTCTATCGGTTTTAGCTCAAGCATTTTATGATGTTGAATATCTTTTTACTGTTGATGAAACCGTTTTTGATCCACCACCAAAAGTAAAATCGGGCGTGATGCGTATGCGTAGAAAAGAAAATTATTCCCTGCCTTGTAGCGAAAAATTACTGTTTACAGTAGTTAAAACTGCTTTTCAACAGCGAAGAAAAACTATGCGAAACAGTTTAAAATCACTAAATTTGTCCGATAATTTAAGAGAAGATACTATTTTTGATCTTCGACCAGAGCAATTATCGGTAGAACAATTTATTGAACTTACCCAAAAAATAGAGGCCAATGCAGTTTAAAATCAGCAAAGAACTTTTAGTTCAAATAGAGCAATTAATTCATCAAAAGAACGACCAAGAGTTGGAAATTTTGTTGAACGACTTGCACCATGCTGATATTGCCGAAATTTTTGATGAGTTAGAAACCAATGAAGCCATCTATATTTTCAAAATTTTAGATAGTGAAATTACTGCCGAAATTCTAACTGAACTTGAAGACGACGTTCGTGAAAAAATACTTCGTGGACTTTCTGCCAAAGAAATTGCCGAAGAGCTTGATGAACTTGACACCGATGACGCTGCCGATATTATCGCCGAACTATCGCAAAGTAAAAAAGAAGAAGTAATTTCTGAGCTTGAAGACGTTGAGCATGCTAAAGATATTGTTGATTTATTACGCTACGACGAAGATACAGCCGGAGGTTTGATGGGAAAAGAGTTAGTAAAAGTCAATGAAAATTGGAACGTACTAACTTGCGTAAAAGAAATGCGAATTCAAGCCGAAAACGTTACAAGAGTTCATTCTATTTATGTTGTTGATGATGAAAATCGTTTGAAAGGAAGATTGTCTTTAAAAGATTTATTGACTACTTCCACTAAAACACCAATTAGCGAAGTTTATATCAAAAAAGTTGATTCGGTTCGTGTTAACGCATCTAATGTTGAGGTAGCGCGAATCATGCAAAAATATGATTTGGAAGCCATTCCAGTTGTTGACGAAATGGGACGATTGGTTGGTCGAATTACCATCGATGACATCGTTGACGTAATTAAGGAAGAAGCCGACAAAGATTACCAACTTGCTGCCGGTATCTCGCAAGACGTTGAAGCCGATGATAGCATTCTTGAACTTACAAAAGCGCGTTTACCTTGGTTGGTTTTAGCACTTCTTGGCGGATTTGTAAGTGTAAAAATGTTAGGATTGTTTGAACCAGCAATGAAAGAACACGGTTCACTCTTTTTCTTCACACCACTTATTGCCGCAATGGCAGGAAACGTTGGCGTTCAATCATCAGCAATTATTGTTCAAGGTTTAGCAAATCACTCCATTAGTGGTTCTATTTTTAATAGATTATTAAAAGAAATTTCATTAAGTCTTTTAAACGGAACAATTCTAGCCATAATCCTATTCTTAGGAAGCCATTATTTACTCGATGCCGATATTAAAATTGGTATAACAGTAACTATTGCGTTAATTTCTGTAATTATAATTGCTTCATTAATCGGAACATCTATTCCACTTATTTTAGATAAATTCGGTATTGATCCAGCACTTGCAACTGGTCCGTTTATCACTACAAGCAACGACATTTGTGGAATCCTAATTTACTTTTCAATCGCTAAGTTAATTTTAGGGTTTTAAAGCGAATGGCATGGGATTTATTTGGTTTCCATTTTCCTGCTTTCCATTGCAATCTTTTATTTTGTTGCCTGAGGTTCTCGAAGGCAACAAAATAAAAGGATTTCCATTGCAATCAGGGCTAGATTGTATTTGTCTTTTCCTTTTGTTTCGGTTTTCAAAAAATGTTTATCTTTAACCAACAAATTTGCATTAACCCGAAACCCGAAACCTTGAAACCCGAAACTGTAAAAATCCTCCACATCGACAGCAATCATCCGTTATTATGGAATCAACTTGAACAAGCAGGTTTCACTAACGAAGAAGATTTCACTTCCACCAAAGAAGAAGTCGAAGCAAAAATCCAAAACTATAACGGAATTGTAATTCGTTCACGTTTTAAAATCGATAAAACGTTTCTCGATAAAGCAACCAATTTGCAATTTATTGCACGAGTTGGCGCAGGTTTAGAAAGCATCGATTGTGATTATGCTATCGAAAAAGGCGTTCACTTAATTGCAGCTCCAGAAGGAAATAGCAATGCCGTTGGCGAACACGCACTCGGAATGTTATTGTCTTTAATGAATAAATTAAATCGTGCCGACAAGTTAGTTCGCGAAGGAAAATGGATTCGCGAAGGCAATCGCGGTTATGAACTAGAAGGTAAAATGGTTGGAATAATTGGTTATGGAAATATGGGAAAATCATTTGCCAAAAAACTTCGTGGATTTGATGTAAAAGTACTTTGTCACGATATTTTAGAACATGTTTCCGATGAAAACGCTACCCAAGTTTCATTGCAAGAACTTCAAAAACAAGCTGATGTTTTGAGTTTGCACCTTCCATGGACACCAGAAACCGATAAAATGGTAAATACTGAATTTATAAATTCATTTGCAAAACCTTTTTGGTTCATCAATACATCAAGAGGGAAAAATGTTGTAACAGCCGATTTAGTAGAAGCTTTAGCATCAGAAAAAATTCTTGGCGCAGGTTTAGATGTTTTAGAATATGAAAAACTTTCGTTTGAAAACTTATTCATCGACACTGAAAAACCAGCAGCTTTTCAGTATTTATTAGATTCAGATAAAGTTCTTCTTACGCCACATATTGCTGGTTGGACCTTTGAAAGTCATCAAAAATTAGCACAAGTTATTGTCGATAAAATCATCAATTATTATAAAGGATAACTTTTTTAGTAACTTTTGTAGTAATTGTTCGTCTTATTATTAAAATTTTATATTTTAGTAAAATTAAAAATCACTAACCAACAAAACAAAATTATGGAATCAAGTAAAGTAGATATGTTCATGATGACCAATTCAAAATTTTTTGAAGCACATCATTTAATGGCAGTAAGAGAAAAATTATTAACTCTTGATGATTCAAAATGGGGAATGGTTCAAACTATGCAATTTAAAGATCCAACAACAAGTATCATTGTTTCATTACTTGGAGGTCAATTAGGAATTGACAGATTCATGATTGGTGATACAGGAATGGGAATTGGAAAATTATTAACTTGTGGTGGATTAGGAATTTGGGCAATTATCGATTGGTTTTTAATCATGGGTGCAACTCGTGAAAAAAATATGGAAACTTTCCAAAATTCGCTATACTAAACCATGACCAAAAACAAGTTATATGCTATTGTTTTTATAGCTTGTTTTTTTGGCTTAGCCTATCTTTTTTATAAAATAAATTATTCCGAAAGTTCTCATTTAACTGTTTGTATTATCAAAAATGTGACAGGTTATGCTTGTCCTTCTTGTGGTACAACACGTGCGGTTCAGCTTTTTCTTCAAGGAAATTTTGCTGCTTCACTTAAAATGAATCCTTTCGGAATAATTGTTGCTATACTCATGGTGATTTCACCAATTTGGATTTTATTTGATATAATTGCAAAAAAGGACACCTTCTATTTTTGGTATAAAAAAACAGAAGAAATCATTCGAACAAAATGGATAGCGATTACTTTAATTATTTTAGTACTACTCAATTGGATTTGGAATATATATAAAGGATTATGATATACGATACTACTTTTCCCTACAAACCATCAGAGCACGAATCTGAAAAAGCATCTAATAGTTATTTGATGTCTTTGGTAGCTTTAGTTGCTGGTTTGCCGTTGCCAATAATCAATTTGTTTGCAACTTTTTTCTTCTATTTAGCTAACAGAAAAGGCACTTACTTTGTACGTTGGCATTGTCTTCAAGCTTTGTTTTCACAAATGGCATTGCTTTGCATGAATAGTTTTGGTTTTTGGTGGACAGTTTCAATTATTTTTAGAGGAGAAAAACCTACCAATTATTATTTTGCATATTTGTTTACGGTAATTTTTTTCAATTTATTAGAGTTTGTTTCTACTATTTATAGTGCAGTTCAAACACGAAAAGGAATTCATGTGCAACAATGGTTTTTTGGAAGTTTAACTAATTTAATTTGTAAGCCAAATGATAAATAAAACTTTAGTTCAAGGAATAGTTATTCTAGTTTTATTCTTCGGAATGTTCTTCGGATTATCAAGAATTGACTTTGTTTCTTTATTCGAAATTGAAAAAAGAACGGCTTCTGCTGAAAATAATATTGGCGATTTAATTTGGGATCAAATTCAAGATACGGAAGATGTAATTCTGAATGATTCTATAATAAAAACATTAGATAAATTGATTTTGCCAATTTGTAAAGCCAACGATATTGAACGCGATTCATTGAAAGTTCACATTATTGATAAAGACGAAGTAAACGCATTTGCTTTACCTAATAATCACTTAGTAGTTTATACTGGATTGATTGAAGATTGCAAAAAACAAGAAGCATTGCAAGGTGTTTTAGGTCACGAAATTGCGCATATTCAAAACAATCATGTGATGAAAAAACTTTCTAAAGAAATTGGATTATCAGTTATTCTTTCTGCTGCAACAGGTGGAAAAGGAGGAGCAATTTTAAAAGAGATTTTGAATACTTTGTCTTCTACAGCATACGACAGAACGTTAGAAAAAGAAGCCGATATGGAAAGTGTAAAATATCTATTGGAAGCTGACATCAATCCAGAGCCAATGGCCGATTTTATGTATGAATTAGCCCAAGCTCAAGATATGCCAAATGCACTAGAATGGATTTCAACACATCCCGATTCTGAAGCAAGAGCAAAATATATTTTAGATTATCTAAAAGGAAAGAAATACAAAAAGACACAAACCTTGACTCAAAAAGAGTGGGAAGATTACATGGTTTTGATTAAGAATAATGTGGAATAAACAAAAAAGCTAAACTGAAAAGTTTAGCTTTTTTTATAATTTTGAACACTGAACACTGAACACTGAACACTACTCGTGTTTTTCACTCAATTTTCTCTCCAATTCTGCTTGAAATTCTTCCATTACAGGTTTCATGGTACTTTCAGGAATATCGGCAATTCGAATATACATTAAACCATCGATGGCGTTATTGAATAAAGGATCAACATTGAAGGCAACTAAACGTGCATTTTGCTTGATGTATTTTTTGATTAAAACAGGTAATCTTAAATTTCCAGGTTCTAATTCGTCAATGATTTTATCAAATTTATTCAAATCGGCTTCTGCTTCATCGAAAATGAAATCCTTATCGGCATCTTTTAATTTTACTTTAAATTCCTTTTTAGGATGCACATATTGCGCAATGTAAGGATCGTAGTAATTGGATTTCATGAACTCAATCATCAACGACTTTGAGAAATCGGTAAATTGATTACTGATACTCACGCCACCAAGTAAAAATTTATGTTCAGGATAACGCAAAGTGGTATGGATAATTCCGCGCCAAAGTAAGAACAAAGGCATCGGTTTTTGTTGGTATTCTTTTACGATAAAAGCACGTCCCATTTCGATAGAACTTCTCATCATATCATGCAGTTCAGTTTCAAATCTGAACAAATCATTCAAATAAAAACCATCCATTCCATATTTAGGAAAAATTTCTGAACCCAATCCCATTCTATAAGCACCAGCAACTTTTTTTGCCTCTTCATCCCACAAAAACATGTGATGATAGTATTTGTCGTACTTATCTAAATCGATAGATTCGTTTGTTCCTTCACCAACTTCACGGAAGGTAATTTCTCTCAAACGTCCAATTTCATGAAGAATATTTGGAATTTTATTGGCTTCTGTAAAAAACACTTCATAGTTCTTGCTTTGAAAAAATCTTGAATCGGTTTTACGCAATTCTTCCACTTCAGCAATCATTTTTTCCTGACTTGCAGGCGTAACGATTTTCTTTGGACTTTTTGGTGTTTTTAAATTTGGAACCGTCAACAATTTACTTTCTTCATTAAAAGAATTTGCTAACATATAGGTCTTCTTTCTCAAGAATTCAGAATATTCATCAATTGATTGGTATTCGTTTTGTTCGGCAACAGAAATTGGTTTCCCAATTCGAACTTTAATAATTCTATCTTTTTGAGAAAATAATTCTGAAGGTAATTTTGCAGTTCTAAGTGTGCCGCCAATTTTGGAAAGAAAATAAAATAATCTACTATTCTTCGCATGAAAATATATTGGAACAACAGGAACTTGCGCTTTTCTAATTACTTTGATAGCACCTTCTTCCCAAGCTTTGTCAACTACTAATTTGCCATCTTTGTATGTAGAAACTTCACCAGCAGGAAACATTCCTAAAGGTTTTCCATCACTCAAATGACGTAACGTTTCTTTAATTCCGATAACGCTAGATTTAGCATCTTTATGATTTTCAAAAGGATTTACCGGCATTATGTATTGCTTCATTGGCTCAATTCTGTGCAATAAAAAATTGGCAATAATTTTGAAATTGGGTTCTTTTTCCAACATCAATTTCAATAATAAAATACCATCGATTCCGCCAAGTGGATGATTGGAAATAGTAATGTAGGCACCATCTTTTGGAAGACGTTTAAAATCTTCTTCAGGGATTTCAAATTTAATCTCTAAATCGTTTAGAATTGCATTCAAAAACTCAACGTCTTTTATGTGCTTATTTCTATCATAAATTTTATTTAAGGTAGAAATTTTTAAAATTTTCATCAGCAACCAACCCGAAAAAGTACCGAAAACTCCGTACTTATCAGCGTTTATTGCTTTTGCAACTTCTTTAGCAGTGACTAAACCCATTCAGTTATTTGTTTATTGAGCAAGAAACAAAGATAGTAATTCTATTTGAATGGATTTTTGAAAAAATGCAGAAATCAAAAAAAGGTTAAACAAAACTTATAATTTAGATTTATCTATAGATAGATTTCAGGTTTTTGGTTATTTTTGAAAAACTATAAAATTCAATTATGAGAATCATATCCTATAATGTAAATGGCATTCGAGCCGCAATAACAAAAGGTTTTTTAGATTGGTTGCAACAAGCAAATCCCGATGTAATTTGTTTACAAGAAATTAAAGCTCAAGAAGATCAAATTCCTGTTCTTGAAATTGCAGAAGCAGGTTATCCTTTTCAATATTATTTTCCAGCTGAGAAAAAAGGATATTCTGGCGTTGCTATTTTGTGTAAAACAGAACCTAAAAATATAGTTTACGGAACCGGAATTCAACACATGGATTTTGAAGGAAGAAACCTTAGAGTAGATTTTGATGATGTTTCCATTATGAGTTTATACTTGCCTTCAGGAACCAATATTGATAGATTGGATTTCAAATTTCAATATATGGATGAGTTTCAAAATTACATCAATCATTTGAAAAAAGAAGTTCCAAATTTGATTATTTGTGGTGATTACAATATTTGTCACGAAGCCATTGATATTCATGATCCGATAAGAAATGCAACGGTTTCAGGATTTTTGCCATCAGAAAGAAAATGGTTGGATGGTTTTATGAAATCAGGATTTGTGGATAGTTTTCGTCATTTCAATAAAGAACCACATAATTATTCGTGGTGGAGTTATCGTGCAGGAGCAAGAGGAAATAATAAAGGATGGAGAATCGATTATAATTTAGTTTCTGAAACTTTAAAAGAAAGAATGACAAGAGCAGTAATTTTACCTGAAGCCAAACATTCTGATCATTGCCCAATTGTGGTGGAGATTGATTAAGGGTTTGATAGCAATTTCAAAAATCAATAATATCATATAGTTTTAATTATCAGAAAATAACACAAATGAAACACATTATTTTAAAGTTTTTTACTTTGTCTTTTATTTGTATTCTTATTTTGTCTTGTTATAAAAAAAGTGACAAGGTTGAAAAACAAACATATACGAAAAAATTAAAAGACACTTCTCAATTAAAAGTGAAAAATGTTGTTCGAGAAGAAGATACAATATCAATAGAATATTTGAATAAATCTAATTCCTACGACTATGAAACTAAATTGAGTAATGGTTACAACTTAGAATTTAAATATTTTAAAAAGAATAGTAATAGTTATATTGAAATGTGTTTAAATTTGAGAAAAGATGATGTAATTATTGATACTTTAAACATTATGGGATATGGAGCACCACATAAAAATTTAGGTTATATTGGTGCGGATTTCAATGAGTATTTTGCTTTTGTAAACTCATTTGGTAGTGGAAATCCGCATGAGTTTAAATTAATCAGAAAATCAAATGGAGAAGTTATCAAATCAGGTTTTATTGTAGATAATTTTAAAAATCCTGAACTTCTTTTATACTCAAAAGGATATGATTCTTTAATGCTTTATGATATTGAAAAAGATAGAGACCATTATATTGAAAAAATAAGTAAATCAAAAGAAATTGATTGTATGGTTAGTGAACTGAATCAATTTTTAAAAATAAAAAAGGCTACTAAAGATTATGTCATAGTGGAAATTGAAAATAGAGAAAATAAAAAAATAACAAAAAAATATTCTCGCTAAAATTTATTTTCTTTAATTAAAAAAGCATAGTTCGAAAACCTATAATAAATTGTCAATAACAATGTCAATAACAAATAAAATCAATAGACCAAAAACCAATTTGATGCTTTAATTTTGATTCGATTCAAAAAAATAAATTTAAAATGATTAAAAGAATTTCCTTAGGATTATTGATTGTGGCACTTTCAACATCGTGTGTTTCTAAAAAAATATACAACGATTTGGAAAACAAGTTTGCCGAATTAAAAAAAGAAAACAGAACTTTAGCTGATAGTAACGAAGATTTAACTAAATCCAAAAACCAGTTGGAAGCCGATAAATCTAAATTACAATCGGAATATGATAAGTTGAAAGCAGAACGTGATAAACTTCTTGCTGATTTTACAGCATCAGATAAAAACTTGAAAACACTTCAAGCTTCTTACAATGCTTTAGAAAAAGATAGTAACGAAGCGTTAACGGCTAACATCAATAAAAACAGAGAGTTACTTGCAAAATTGGAAGCTAAAGAAAAATCGATGGCTGCTGAACAAGAACGTTTGAATAAATTGAAAGCTGAATTAGACGCAAGTTCAAAACGCTTGAGCGAATTAGAAGCCTACATTGCGGCTAAAGATGCAAGCATGAAAAAATTGAAAGAAACACTTTCTAAATCGTTGAAAGCATTCGAAGGAAAAGGATTAACTGTAGAACAACGCAACGGAAAAGTATATGTTTCAATGGAAAATAAATTACTTTTTGGAACAGGAAGTTGGGCAGTTGGAGCAGAAGGGAAAACTGCAGTTGTAGCTGTTGGGAAAGTACTTGCTGATAATCCTGATATTTCTGTATTGATTGAAGGTCATACAGACGACGACAAAATTCTTGGAAATATTGGTGGCGGAATTGAAAACAATTGGGATTTATCTACCAAAAGAGCTACAGCAATTGTAAATATTCTTTCAGAAAATAAAGGTGTTAAAAAAGATAATTTAACTGCTGCCGGAAGAGGTGAATTTGCACCATTAATGAGCAACGACACACCAGAAGGAAAAGCAAAAAACAGAAGAATCGAAATTATTTTGACTCCAAAATTAGACGAAATTTCTAAAATGTTGAATGAACTTTAAAATGATTTAAAAGTTTATTAATGTTTAAAAGTTAAAAGTAAAAGTTCAGAGATTTCTTTGAACTTTTTTCTTTTTATATCGCTTTTTGTCTTTGTATCTTTGGACTTTCAAAATATAAAAATGAACTATACTACACTTCCAAATTCCGATATAAAAATCAGCAAGATCTGTTTAGGTACAATGACTTTTGGCAATCAAAATTCTGAAGCCGAAGCTCATTCACAATTGGATTATGCCGTTGAAAGAGGAATAAATTTTCTTGATACTGCCGAGATGTATCCTATTGGTGGCAATGCCGAAATCTTTGGAAGTACGGAACGACATATTGGAAGTTGGTTGCACAAAATTGGCGCTTCTGAAAGAGAAAAATTGGTTGTAGCAACTAAAATTGCAGGACCAAATCGTGGCATGGAATACATTCGTCAACCGTTAGATTTTTCCAAAAAAAGCATTCACGAAGCGGTAGAGTTGAGTTTGAAAAATCTTCAAACTGATTACATCGATTTGTATCAAATGCATTGGCCAGAACGTGTAATGAATATGTTTGGAAAACGTGGCGTTACCGAATTGGATACCAAATGGCAAGACAATTTCTTCGAAGTTTTATCGGTTTATGATGGATTGATTAAAGAAGGAAAGATAAAACATATTGGAGTTTCTAACGAAAACCCATATGGTGTGATGAAGTTTTTAAACGAAAGCGAAAAGCATAATTTACCAAGAATTGCAACCATTCAAAATCCATATTCATTGTTGAATCGTCTTTTTGAAGTTGGACTTTCTGAAATTTGTATGCGAGAAAATGTTGGATTATTAGCGTATTCTCCTCTTGCTTTCGGATTTTTATCAGGCAAATATTTGAATGGATATCCTGAAAATTCACGTTTGAAATTGTTTCCAAATTTCACTAGATACAATAACGAAAATTGCTTTAAAGCAACAAAATTATACAAAGACTTAGCCGAAGCTAATGGATTAACAATTACTCAAATGGCATTGTCTTTTGTAAACCAACAGCGTTTAGTGATGTCAACGATTATCGGAGCAACCTCATTGGAACAATTAAAGGAAAATATTGATGCGTTCGAAGTAGTTTTATCTAAAGAAATTTTATCTGAAATTGAAAGAGTTCAAGAGATTCATCCTAATCCAGCACCTTGATTCAGTATTCAGTGATCAGTGATCAGTGTTCAGTGTTCAGTGTTCAGTGTTCAGTGTTCAGTTTGATTACAACTTAACATGAATTGCTTCTAGCGTTTCATTACCAATTACACTTGCTTTGTGTCCGTGAATTTTGTTGTCGAAAAGTACATCTTCAGGTAAATTGTCTTTTGCAATGAATGAATTTCCTGCAGAAAATGTTTTGAATTCACCATTTTGCAATTCAATCTTCAAAGTTCCTTTTAAGATAATTATTAAAGTTGGGTCACCACTTAAATGAAAATCGGTTTCGTAACCCACATCACTTTTCCGAATTCTCAAATTCTTGGAGGCAATTTGTTCCGTTAAAAACATTCCGCCTCGTTGATTCACCTCAAAATCAGTTTCAGTAAAAACAGAAATTCCGGTTTCGTTTGTTGTAATTGTTGTTACGATAAATGGTTCGAGCATATTATTCGATAATCAATTTTGTGGTATAACTCGTTCCATTTTTAGTTTCCAAAGTAACCAAATACATTCCTTTAGAAAGTGAAGTTGTGGCAATAGTATTTTCAGGATTATTTTCTAATTTTTTTGTCAAAAGTAATTTCCCAGTAAGGTCGAATAAATCGACTTTTGTTGCTAAATTTTCATCAGAACTTTTAATTGTAAACAATCCTTTTGCCGGATTTGGATACAAAGAAAATCCCATTTTATAAAATTCAGAAGTACTTAACGATGTATCGATTATTTTAAAAATTGTTCCAGACGAAATTCCAGCGATGTATAATTCGCCTAAATAATCTTCACCAAAAGTTGCAAAATCATTATCTGGAAAAACAACAGAAGTTGATACTACACCATTATTATCAATTATTCTAATTCTATTATCACAATAATCACTAAAAACATATTTGTTTTGTAAATTTGGATAAGTAGATCCTGTGTATGCATATCCTCCAGTTATAGAACAAGTACCATTACTATATAAAGGATATTGATAAAATGGAAAAGTCATAGTGCTTGCTGCTGCACAGCCTGTAGTATTGTAGGTTGCATTTCCTTCATAACATTTCCAACCAAAATTAATTCCGGTATTAGGTAACGGACTCTGTATTCTATTAAGTTCTTCAAAAGCATTTTGTCCTACATCGGCAATCCATAAATCGCCGTTTAATCTGTTGAATGAAAATTTCCATGGATTTCTTAAACCTATTGCCCAAATTTCTTGTTTTCCAGCTTCGTTAACATACGGATTGGTAGAAGGAAATCCATAATTTAATCCAGGAGCTGTTGTATTAACATCAATGCGAAGCATTTTTCCTAAATAAATTCTAGACGGATTTGACACAACATTTGAATTCGTTAAACTTAAATTTTGAGAATAACCTTGAGGATCGCCACCACTTCCACCATCTCCCATACCGATATATAGAAATCCATCAGAACCAAATTTTATACTTCCACCATTGTGATTTGTATAAGGTTGATTTATGGTCATTAAAATAGTTCCAGTTGTGTTGGCAATATTTGGATTACCAGAATTTACAGAATATCTTGCAATTACAGTATTTCCAGCCGTATTTGTGTAGTTAACAAAGAAAAATCCATTTGTAGCATAGTTTGGATGAAAGGCTAGACCAAGTAATCCACGTTCGCCTCCAGAACTAATTAAGGAAGATAAATTTAAAAATGGGGTTGCATTTATAGTTCCATTTGAATTCAAAATGCGAATCAATCCATCTTTTTGTACTACAAATAATCTTGAATCTCCTGCGTGTGCAATTTCTACAGGACTACTGAAACCGGTTGCGAATGACTGTAAGCCAATTGTTTGTGCGTATCCTAAAAAGGATAATAATGTTATACCTAAAAGTAAAATCTTTTTCATATCAGTGAGTTTAGCAATCGTAAATTTAATAAAATTTTTCTAAAGTATTTCATTCATAGTGATTTACAAAAACAAAAAAGCGCAAAGAGTTTTAAATTCTTTACGCTTTTCCTCTGCTTGAGTTAGTTATGCTATAAATTGTCGATTACTTTATCCTTTGGATATTTCACTTTATAACTGATTCTGATTTTCTTGGTTTCGTTTGGAGCGAGTTTCAGTTCCCATGTTAGAATTCCGGTTTCGGTGTTTACTTTTGCTTTTCCGTCTTCCAATAATTCTATTGTAACTTCTTTATCTGTACTCAACGGATATTGGTCTTTCAACAACATGAAAATCTCTTCTTTTTTGTTGTTTCTCACAGTTAAATCATAGGTAAACGTTTGTTCTTTGTAAGAAGATAAAAATTTAGTACCGCTTTTATCAACTACTTTTTCGCGTTTGATGTTGATTTTTTTATCTCTTCCCATACTTAAATTTAAAGTATCGGCCGTTTGATTAGGATTGATAGTTGTTTTTCCAACATACAAACCTTCAAATATGATATTGGCTTCGCCAGGCAACAAATTATATTTAGAATAATCATTGATTTCTGCCAATAAAAACGCTTCTTTATCTACTCTTGGCGCAGCATAATATTTATAAGTTGCGGGTAATTTAATTTCTTTCAACGCTACAGAATGTGCTTTTCCGTTTGATAAAATATCATAAGGAATATCAATATCGAAAGAAACGTTGAGTTGGTTTTCGTTGATGGAAGTGTAATCATCCATTTGTTTTGTAGTAATGACGATGACTCCATTTGAACCACGTGAACCATATATAGAAGTAGCTGCTGCATCTTTCAAAACAGTAGTACTCTTAATACTTTGAGGATTTATAGAGCTTATATCGCCTTCATATGGAACACCATTAACAATATATAAAGGATTTTTATCTCCTGACATAGTACTGTACCCTCTAATACGAATTTTATCATCACTTCCTGGAGCTCCATCTGCATCTCTAATATTTACACCTGCAAGTTGTCCTTGTAATGAATTAAAAACATTTGATTGTGAATCACCATCTCGATAAGAATAACCAACTTTTTTATAAGGATTTCCATACCTCAAAAACCAAGCTTGTAATAATGGAGCTTGATTATTTTGATTAGGATTTCCGCTTGATAAAGTTAGTTTCACTTTTTTCCAATCGATTCCAGAATTTTGGGTTACTTGTGCTTTATACATTATGTTTATTGGATCTTTTACGTTGTCCACACGTAAATCATAAAACGGATTCCATGTTGCGGAATTGGTGATGTAGTTGATGTCAAGATTTACGTTTCCTGCAATTTCGTTCATTACTTGAAGCACCAATTTTCCTTTAGAAGTTTTGTCTTCTTTTTGGGTATTGATGACTAATTTATCGTTTAAAGCTTTAAGTTTTTTGTTCCAATTGGATTCTTTTTCTTGTAATGAAACTATAGCGTTGTCCAATTCTGTTCTTTTGGCTTTATAATAGTCAACCAATTTTATTAATTCGGTTACACTTAATCCCGAATTTGCTCCTGCTACCGTTTGATTATTGTCTAATAAACCAATAGTTTGTTGATGCGAATAGGTTTCAATTTGAATTTTCTTAATCTCTTTTTGAACCAAAGTAATACTATCACGCACTTTTTTTATCGCAGGATTGCTTTCGTCAATTTCATATTCTGAAATATAATTTTGAGTGAATTGCACCGACAAAACCGTCACTGAACTTGGTGCTCCAATTTGAATCGTATTTTCATTCAAGTAATCAGCAACATTTTTAATTACGATTTCGCTTGTTCCCACAGGAAGATTTACTGTTGTGGTTTGTTGCAATTCGGCAGCGTTAAAATATACGGTTGCTGATTTTACTTTTGCCGAAGTAAAAATAGGTTTCTGAGCAAAAGAAATTGT
This sequence comes from Flavobacterium sp., assembly GCF_044341265.1. GTDB lineage: Bacteria > Bacteroidota > Bacteroidia > Flavobacteriales > Flavobacteriaceae > Flavobacterium. Next base: position 74,338 of record NZ_JBIISA010000003.1, on the reverse strand, counting down.
TGAAATTAGTAAGGTTAGTAAGAGTATTTTTTTCATTTTATGAGTTTTTCATTTTTTTACTGTCAATATAATTCACACCCAAACCACCCATAATTTGGTGATTTTGCATTTCGCTTTCTGAATCAATTGATAGGTTTAAAGTTAGGCTATTATTTCTGATTTTTGATAAATCAATTTTCATACTTTTAGAATAACTTGAATCACTTGAGTTTATTGTAATAAATAGTTCTGTAGTTTTCTTGTCTAGTAAAACAGGAATTGAATAGGCTCCAGTTTTTGGATCTACTTTTACAGAAACATTCGAACCCGAAACAAAAATGGTTAGCTCACGATATTTTTTATTTGACAAAGGTTTTTTAGTTGATTTTTCTAAAATTTTCCCACTCAAAACAAAGGATACCATTTTTCCTTCTTGATAAGCAATTTTTCCATGTTTAAAACCCGTAGGTTCGGAACAACCAAGTTCTGTTTTTACAGATTGTTTTTCTTGACCAACAACAGTAGAAGTTAATAAAACTGAAGCGGCAACTGCAACAGCATATTTAAAATTATTGCTTTTAGAAATTTCGTTTATTTCAAATTCTTCTTCAAGTTGCGAAGTTTTCAATCGGGCACAAATGCTTTTGTTTTTATTTTCAGCTATAAATCTTGCTACTTCCGAATTGGTTTTTGTGCTCAAATCAATTACGTTTTTAGCACAAGAACTACAAAATGAACCATTCGAATTTGGAATCATTTTATCGAAGTTTTCGCTGCAAGGTGTTTTTATTTCTAATGAAAATTTCTTTTTCATAACATTTAGTATTTAGTTATAAATATAAAGAGTACTATTTTTATGAAAAGGTTGGGAAGCAATGCAAATTATTTCGATTGTGTTACTTTAATTCCTACTCCAATAACATTCGGAAGGTAAGGTCCATCAAAATCGTGACCTACTTTTATTTGATATTTTCCTTTTAGGAGTTTAGTTTTTTCAATCACGTTCATCGACATATCACAAATATCGCCACCACAATCGGCTAATGGTTTGCCTTTACTGTCTTTTATGTTGAAATCAATGTTGTGAAATTCTTCTTCACCTGATGGATTTTTAACATCAATTTTTATGGGAACACTTGCAAATTGATAATCATAAATATGACTAAACTCAAAGGTAACATCATATAACTTTGTGTCATCGTCAATGGTAAATTCAAAAATTTTGGAATCTGATTTTAGCCATCTGTGGTCTTCAGGAAGTTTGATAAATTTTTTATAGTCTGTTTTTTCTGAACAAGAAATTAGTAAGAAAATAGCGAAGATTGGGAAAATAAATTTTGGTTTCATGGTTTGGTTTTTTAGATAACGTGATTGATAACTAAATTATTATCCAAACAAATGTTCTACAACTTCTTCAATTTTAGATACTAAAATCACTTTTATTCCAGGAAATTTTGTAGAAAGTTTATTGTATTTTGAAACAAAAATAGTTGCAAAACCAAGTTTTTCTGCTTCTTGAATGCGTTGTTCCACACGGTTTACAGGACGAATTTCACCCGAAAGACCAACTTCGCCAGCAAAGCAAACATCTTTTCCAACGGCGATATCTTCATTTGAAGATAGAATTGAAGCCACAACAGCCAAATCAATTGCTGGGTCATCAACAGATATTCCACCAGTAACGTTCAAAAAAACATCTTTTGTCCCTAGTCTGAAACCAGCGCGTTTTTCTAAAACTGCTAAAAGCATGTTTAGTCTTTTGGCATTATAACCTGTTGTACTTCTTTGAGGTGTTCCATAAACTGCGGTTGAAACTAATGCTTGAATTTCAATCATCAACGGACGCATTCCTTCAAGTGTTGAGGCAATGGCTGTTCCAGAAAGTTCTTCTTCACGATGCGAAAGCAATATTTCAGATGGATTGGAAACTTCTCTCAATCCGGAACCTTGCATTTCATAAATTCCGAGTTCAGCTGTGGAACCAAATCGGTTTTTCAAACTGCGTAAAATTCGGTAAACGTGATTTCTGTCGCCTTCAAATTGTAAAACAGTATCGACCATGTGTTCCAATATTTTTGGTCCAGCGATAGTTCCATCTTTGGTAATATGTCCAATTAAAATTACTGGAACATTGGTTTCTTTAGCAAATTTTATCAATTCTGCAGTACATTCTCTAATCTGCGAAATGCTTCCTGCAGTCGATTCAATATAATCGGTATGAAGTGTTTGAATGGAATCTATAATTACAATTTCGGGTTCAATTTCTTGGATTTGACGAAAGATATTTTGAGTTTTAGTTTCTGTTAAGATATAGCAATTGTCTCCATTTGGAGTAATTCTTTCGGCACGCATTTTTATCTGCTTCTGACTTTCTTCACCGGAAACGTATAATGTTTTATAAGGTAATTTTAAAGATATTTGAAGTAACAAAGTGCTTTTTCCAATTCCTGGTTCACCACCAAGAAGAATTAATGAACCTGGCACAATTCCACCACCAAGAACTCTGTTTAATTCGCCATCAAGCGTGTTCATTCGAACTTCTTCAGACGAATCAATTTCTGTAACTTTTAATGGTTTTGGCGCTTTTTTAACTTCAGATGTTGGCTTCCAACTTGATTTTTCTTCTTTTTGAATTACTTCTTCAACAATAGTATTCCATTCTTTGCAAGCATTGCATTGTCCTTGCCATTTAGCATATTGAGTACCACAATTTTGACAAAAGAAAGAAGTTTTAAGCTTAGCCATTAGTTAATTTCTGAATCTGAATATTTGTTATTTCTTTTTAATTTGCACTCTTAATTCATCTGCTTTACCAAGCATCATGTCTTTGGTTAAATCACCAATTTCTTGCATTTGAAAACCATTTTGATAATGTCTAACAGCATTCTTAATATCACCAGTATTTTCGTAAAACATTGCCATATGATAATCTCCAAGCATTGATTTTGGATACATTTTTTTAGAAAGTTGTGCTAGTAGTTCAAATTCATTGTAGGCTTTGTTTTTAAGAATTGCTGCTTCAATTGCTTTGAAATCGTTAAGACGTATTGGCATTTTAATACCTAATGCTTTTTCTAAAATCTCATATTTATTTTTAAGATAATCTACATAACCCGATTCCAATTTGACAATTTTTTCTTGAAATTCAGAAGTTGAAATTGGTTGGTAAGCTGCAAAAAACTGATATAGAGCACTTGGAATAGAATATAAAACAAGTGAATAGTGAGAAGCTCCTTTAAAATCGTCGTATTTGTAGTTTAGACTAGTATTATTAGCTGCTTTTATATTTTCGTCTAAAGTAGCAATTTTGGTTCTCATTTTCTTAATATCTCCATCGGCTGAAGATTGATAATAGAACATATTTTGTTTGAAAGTTCCTAATCGTTCAGCAACTCTTACCTCCATTTCTGTAGCAAGTTCTGGGCTTAATGAAATGTATGCGTTGAATAAAGGATTGTCTTTGTATAGAAATAAGTTCATATAACCAGCAGTTACGTCATGACCAGCAATTATTTTGAAAGGAGAAATTCTGTATTTATTTTGAAGAAATGGTAAAAGTTCACCACCAATAAATTCGAAAAAGCTTTCACCTTTTCCTTCAGGTAAACCTGTGCTGTCATCAAATGTACAATCGGAGTCACGCTCATTATCTCTATTTTGAGCTAAGCCTACAATGATTACTTCTGGCAAATCATCCCAATAATTTCCATAACTTATAGCGCCTTGAAAAGGATCAAATAAATAATCACCATCTAATAAAAAAAGTAGAGGATATACTTTTTTAGTTTCTCTATCATAAGAAGGAGGTAGAGATACTGTTAAATATCTATAAGTATCTAATTTTTTTGAAAGGATACTATCTTTTAATTTTTGACCAAAACCGCTAAAGCTAAGTGTCATTAATAAGAATAAAATAATTTTTTTCATATTTTGGTTGTTTTGATTGACTTAAAGTAAGTTTTAAAAACAAGCAATATAATAAATTATTTTCTATTTAAGATAGGTAGTAATAAAAATGATAACAATCCCAAAAGTAAAACTAATAACATTTGAGAAGTCCAAATAATCCAACCAAAGGCTGTTCCTGCTGGTTCTGCAATAGCATAAAATAACAGCACTTTAGATGTTAGAAACGGATAAGCGCCAAACCCGCTATTGGTAAAAGCAATCGCGATACTTCCTACAACAAAGCAAGTTATAATGGCTTCAAATGTTAGGGTTGAAGTTTCAGGAATTACTTTAGTAGCTATATAATAGGTGATTAAATAGGATATCCAAATTAAGATGGTTTGAAAGAAGTACTTCCATTTTTCTTTCATGTGGATAATACTCAATAATCCTTCTTTCAATCCTGAAATTTTTTCTTTAAAAACAGCTACTATTTTCAATTTTGAATACTTGTAAATTAAAACAAATACAATTAAAAACAAGATTCCAAAAATGGAGAGAAGCGTCATTAGTTGTAACGGAATTTTGTCTAAAATAAAGGCTTTTACTATTTTAAACTGAAGGACAACAGATAGTAACATAAAGAATAATAGAAAAATCATATCTATCAATCTTTCGGCGACAATGGTTCCAAATCCTTTGTCGAAAGGGATGTTGTTATATTTTTTTACAATTAGAGCTCTTGAAATTTCTCCTGATTTTGGGACGGTCAAGTTTAGTAAGTAACCAATATTTACTGCCATGAAATTGTTTTGGAAAGAAGAGTCATAACCCAAATGGTCTAACATGTATTTCCATCGGTAAGCTCGAATGGCATTTCCTATAAATCCAACAAAAACAGCTAGGCAAACATAAAAATAATCGGCATTTTTGAAGTAACCAACTATTTCATTGATTTGAGCATCAGTAAATTTTGAGTATTGATATACGATTATTCCAACTCCTAAAAGTATTGGAATTACTATCGACAACCATTTACTTACTTGATTTTTCAAAAGACTATTTCAAAGTGTTATCGTTTTCGTTTGGGAAAACAAGCCAAGGTTTGAATGTTTTTGCTTCTTCAAAATCTAAAGTAGCATAAGAAATAATAATGATAATATCGCCAGCATGTACTTTTCTTGCAGCAGGACCATTCAAAGTGATTTCACCAGAATTTCTTGCGCCTTTAATAGCGTAGGTTTCAAAACGCTCTCCATTATTGATATTGACAATAGAAACTTTTTCGCCTTCAATTAAGTTTGAGGCATCCATTAAAGCTTCATCGATAGTAATACTACCGATATAGTTCAAATCTGCGCCAGTTACTTTGACGCGATGAATTTTTGATTTTACAACTTGAATTTGCATGGGGCAAAGTTAAATTAATTTAGTGAAATAGTATCTATTAATCTTATTTTGTTAACAAAAACTGCAATAAAAGCTCTATATTTTTTCTTTTTGTTTTTTCTTTTACAAGTTAACAGGCTAGCTTCATCCGCAATTTCAAAATATTCCAATTCAAATATTGGATGATTTAAAAAGGTTTTTGTTACATACTCAGCAACCTCTTTAGCAGATTTCGTGCCAAAAAGATGTTTTACTTCATTTAATGTTTTAAAAATAATTGAGGCTTCCTTTTTTTCGTTTTCAGAAAGGCGTTCATTTCGAGAACTCATCGCTAATCCGTTTTGCTCTCTAAAAATTGGACATCCGATTATGGTTACTGAAAGTTTTTCTTTTTCAACTAGTTTTTTTACAATTTGTAGTTGTTGAAAATCTTTTTCACCAAAATAGGCGTTAGTTGGATTTACAATTTCAAATAATCTTTTTACAACAGTTCCAACTCCGTCAAAATGTCCTGGACGAAATTTACCTTCCATTTGATTTTCTAAACCATCAAAATTGTAATGTTGTGATTTTGTATTTCCATCATAAATATCTTCAACAGTTGGAGCATAGATGAGAATTTTTTCAGAAATTGTTTTAATTTTTTCTACATCACTTTCTAATGTTCTAGGATATTTTTTTAAATCTTCGGGATTATTAAATTGAGTTGGGTTTACAAAAATACTTATTACTGTTGTTGCATTATTTTCAATAGATTTTTTAAGCAGAGAGAGATGTCCTGCGTGTAATGCTCCCATAGTTGGGACAAATCCTACTGTGGATTTATCGAGGTTATTCTCTTTCAGATGATTGATTAAATCTGCCTTTTTACTGAAAATGTGCATGTGTTTTTTTATTAAATAGGGTACAAACTTACTACTTTAGTAATTATCTGCATAAATTTTTGTAATTTTGCATGTTTTTTATTGCCAATAAATACATACATAACATAATGGAAGATAAGAGGATATTATATGTATCATCTGAAGTGGTGCCTTATTTAGCAGAGAATGAAGTTTCTCTAATGTCATATGACGTGCCAAAAATGATTAATGATCAAGGCGGACAAATCAGAATTTTCATGCCTAGATATGGAAATATAAATGAAAGAAGACACCAATTGCACGAAGTAATTCGTCTATCTGGAATGAATTTAGTTGTAAATGATGTCGACATGCCTTTGATTATCAAAGTAGCATCAATACCTAAAGAACGAATTCAAGTTTATTTTATAGATAATGACGAATATTTCAAAAGAAAAGCTACCTTTTCTGATGAAGATGGTGTTTTATATCCAGATAATGACGAACGTGCTATTTTCTTTGCGAAAGGCGTTGTAGAAACCGTTAAGAAATTAAATTGGGTTCCAGATATTATTCATGTTCATGGATGGATGGCTTCAATGCTTCCTGTTTATATGAAACATTTTTACAAAGACGAAGCATTATTTTCTGAAACTAAGATTGTAAGTTCAGTTTATAGCCAATCCTTTGATGGAAATTTAGATTTAGAAATGATTAATAAGATTAAATTTGATGGTGTTCCAGAAGAAGCGGTTGCTGATTTGGAAACGCCAAATTATGAAAATCTTATAAAAGCTTCTGTAATGCACTCAGACGCAGTAATTATTGCTTCTGAAAATCTTTCGCCAAGTTTAACAAAATTTATAGAATCTTCAGGCAAACCTTTTTTACCTTTCGCTCCCAAAGAAGGATTCGCAGAAGCGTACACTTCTTTTTACAAAAAGATGCTATAATATAATTTACAAAACATGAAATTTAATTTCTTATTCAAAACATTTATTATCGGATTATCAATTCTTTTTTTCGCGTCTTGCGATAAGGATTTTAATGAATTGGGTTCCGAAATTGTAGGCAATGAAAACTACAGTTTAAACAAAGAAGCAATAGATGTTGTAGCCTACAATCAAAATATTGGTGTATACAGATCAAGTAATCTACCTATAAATTCTTTGGGCACTTATACCAATCCTGTTTTTGGAAAAACTACAGCAAATTTTGTTTCACAGGTTCAGTTAGTTACCAATAGTCCAAAATTTTACAGAACTGCCTCAAATATTATTATCGATTCAGTATATCTTTATGTGCCTTACTTTAGTTCTGTTGAAAGCACTGATGCAACTTCAGGTGATACAACTTATAAACTAAGTCAAGATTCTATTTTTGGGGATAAAGAAATAGACCTTAAAGTTTATGAGTCTAAATATTATTTAAGAGATAACGATCCTGCTACAGGTTTTCAAGAGCCGCAACATTATTATAACAATCAGGAAAACGAAATAGAGGCTACATTAGATTTGTCAGCTCCTTTAAATACAGATAATAGAAATATACAAGATAGTACGGCAACACCAGATAATTCCCAAAACAGCAAGTTTAAGTTTAGTAATAAGCAAATTAAATTGTATAAAAATATTGGTAAACCAACTGTTGCTCTTAAAGAACGTCTAGCTCCAGGAATGTTACTTAGTTTAAATAAAGAATTTTTTAGACAAAAAATATTCAATGCTCCAACAGGAGTTTTGTTTAACAACAATGCTTTTGTTAACTACTTCAGAGGACTATATTTTAAAGTAAATAATGCAACTACTTCACCAAATCAAGGTTCTTTAGCAAAATTAAACTTTGCAAATGGATACATAAGAATTATTTACAGAGACAATAAATCTGATGCAGATAACGCATTAGTTAGAAGAACATTAGATATTAAATTAGGCGGCAATACAGTAAACTTAATTACTAGCGATTGGTCAAACCCTGTAACTTCACCAAATACAACTGTTGGTGACGATAAATTATATCTTAAAGGGATGGGTGGTTCAATGACAGTCATTGATTTATTTGCAGGAACAGCAGGAGCTGCAAAATTACAAGATATTAAAGATAATAATTGGTTAGTCAATGAAGCTAATTTAACTTTTACTATTGATAAAGATGCTTTGATAAATTCTTTTGGTTTTGCTGCTCCAGAGCCAAACAGAATTTATTTATATGATTTGAATAACAAAAGACCATTGATAGACTATTTTGCAGATTTAACTACAGCTAATTCATCAAAATACAATAAGTTTATTTATAGTGGAATTATTCAAAAAGACCCAAGTAAAAGAGGAACTACTTATAAAATTAGGATTACTAATCATATTAGAAATTTAATTTTGAAAGATTCTACTAATGTAAAACTAGGATTAGTGGTTACAGAATCAATCAATAATCCTTCGAATGTTAACTTGTTTACACCATTCAACAATGGTTCTGTTACAACAAAGTTTGTTCCAGCTATGTCTGTTGTAAATCCATTAGGAACCATTTTATTTGGATCAAATCCAAGCGTTCCTAGTAATCAAAGATTAAAATTAGAAGTTTATTATACCAAACCTGACTAACTAAATAACTATAATAATATGTGTGGAATTGTAGGTTATATTGGATATCGTGAAGCATATCCTATTGTTATAAAAGGATTAAAGCGATTAGAATACCGTGGCTATGATAGTGCTGGTGTTATGCTTTATGACGGAACAGATTTAAAAGTTTCTAAAACAAAAGGAAAAGTTTCCGATTTAGAAGAAAAATCATCCAAAGAAATTACAACTAATGGAACTATAGGTATGGGACACACACGTTGGGCAACACATGGTGTTCCTAACGATGTAAATTCACATCCACATTTATCAAATTCTGGAGACTTAGCAATAATTCACAATGGGATTATAGAAAACTATGAACCATTAAAGAAGGAATTAATAAAAAGAGGATATACTTTCAAATCGGATACTGATACTGAGGTATTGATAAATTTGATAGAAGATGTTCAGAAAAAAGACAATCTAAAACTTGGAAAAGCAGTTCAAATTGCTTTAAATCAAGTTGTCGGAGCTTATGCAATTTGTGTTTTTGATAAGAAAAAACCAGATGAAATGGTTGTTGCAAGATTAGGTAGTCCATTGGCAATTGGAGTTGGTGAGGATGAATTTTTTATAGCTTCTGATGCATCACCTTTTATTGAATATACTTCTAATGCAATCTATTTAGAAGATGAAGAAATGGCTATTGTACGTTTGCACAAACCATTGAAAATAAGAAAAATTAAAGACGACTCTTTGGTAGATCCTTATGTTCAAGAACTGCAAATGAACTTAGAGCAAATAGAAAAAGGTGGTTACGATCACTTTATGCTTAAAGAAATTTACGAGCAACCAAATGTAATTAAAGACACTTATAGAGGAAGACTTCACGCAAATAGCGGATTAATTCAAATGGCAGGTGTTGAAGATAATATCGAAAAATTTCTTCATGCCGATAGAATAATAATTATTGCTTGTGGAACTTCATGGCATGCAGGTTTAGTTGCTGAATATGTTATTGAAGAATTTGCAAGAATTCCAGTAGAAGTAGAATATGCCTCAGAATTTAGATATAGAAATCCAATTATTACAAGTAAAGATGTGATTATTGCAATTTCACAATCTGGAGAAACTGCCGATACTTTAGCAGCAATCAAATTAGCAAAAGAAAAAGGCGCATTTGTTTTTGGTGTTTGTAACGTTGTTGGATCTTCAATATCTAGAGAGACTCACGCAGGTGCTTATACTCATGCTGGACCTGAAATTGGTGTTGCATCAACAAAAGCATTTACGACACAAATTACAGTTTTAACAATGATTGCCTTACGACTTGCAAAAGCTAAAGGAACGATGTCAAATTCTGACTTCCATAGATATTTACAAGAATTAGAAGTGATTCCAGAAAAGGTAGCTGAAGCCTTGTCTTCTACAAATGAAATTGCTAAAGAAATTGCTTCTATATATAAAGATGCTCCAAATTGTTTATACTTAGGTAGAGGATATAATTTTCCAGTTGCTTTAGAAGGAGCTTTAAAGTTAAAAGAGATTTCTTATATTCACGCAGAAGGCTATCCGGCTGCAGAAATGAAACACGGACCGATTGCATTAATTGACGAAAAAATGCCAGTAGTTGTAATTGCTCCTAAGCAAGGACATTACGATAAAGTGGTAAGTAATATTCAGGAAATCAAGTCAAGAAGTGGTAAAATTATTGCCATTGTTACTAAAGGTGACGTTCAAGTAAAAGGTCTAGCAGACCATGTAATTGAAATTCCTGAAACTTCAGATGCACTTTCACCGCTTTTAACTACAATTCCATTACAACTTCTTTCTTATCACATTGCGGTATTAAGAGGATGTAATGTTGATCAACCTAGAAATTTAGCAAAATCGGTAACGGTTGAATAAATAAAATATGAATTTGATTAAAAAGCGAGAAAAATATTTTTCTCGCTTTTTTGTTTTAACATTTTTATGATTAATTTAAAAAAGAAGGCTCTTTACTATGTGCGCATACTATTTTTTTAGTAATATTCACAATAAGTTAATAAAAGCATAAAGATTTTTGATTGCGGATTAATCGAAAAGAGTTAAAAAAAATGACAATTATTAAAATAATCTTTACTTTTTTTAATAATATAAAAATTATTTGTATTTTGGCTACTTAAACCAACAAAAATCAAACCTAATGAAGATTTATTATTTTATTTTGACGTTGTTTTTTTGCAGCATTTCATTTGCTCAAAGCACAATTTCAGGTTCGGTAAAAGACAGTAAAAACGAACCAATTCCTGGCGCAAACGTTAAAGTTGTTGGCGAGCCATCAGGAACTGTTACAGATGGAGACGGTAAGTTTATTGTCAAAGTCACAAAAAAACCACCTTTTACAATTGAGGTATCAAGTATTGGATTTGCAACTCAAAAAATTGAAGTTACTTCAGCATCCCAAAAAGTTGAAGTAAAATTGGAAAATCAAGACACACAATTAGATGAAATTGTAGTTGCAGCTTCTAGAGCTCCTGAGAGAATTAAAGAATCTCCAGTTACAATTGAAAGGATGACCATTAAAGACATCAAGAAAACGGCTTCGCCTTCTTTCTATGACGGTCTTGAAAATCTAAAAGAGGTTCAAATGAATACAAGTAGTATGTCATTTAAGTCTATCAACACAAGAGGTTTTGCTACTGTAGCTAACACAAGATTTATGCAATTAGTTGATGGTATGGATAACTCTTCACCATTATTAAACTTTGTTCTAGGAAACCTTATTGGTATTTCTGAAATTGATGTTCAAAGTGTTGAGTTACTTCCTGGAGCATCTTCTGCATTATATGGAGCAAATGCTTTTAATGGTATTTTATTCATGACCAGTCAAAGTCCTTTTGATAAGCAAGGAGTAACAGCATATGCAAAATACGGTATGACAAGTCAAGTGGCTGCTGGTAACAATTTGTATTATGATTATGGAGTTAGAGTTGCACATGCTTTTACTAAACATTTTGCTGCCAAAGCCAATTTCACATTTATGAATGGAACAGATTGGTTTGCTACAGATTACAGAGACAAAGATTTAGTAAACAATGTAGGATTAGACAGAAGCTTCCATAATTATAATGGTATGAATGTTTATGGTGATGAGGCTTCTACTAATCTAAGAGGTGTAGGTAACGCACTTGTAGGGTTGGGAGTTATTTCACCGGCTCAAGCATCAGTTTTACCTAACTACAATGTTAGTAGAACAGGTTATAATGAAGTTGATTTAACAGATAATAAAGTACAAAATGCTAAAATTGATTTCTCGTTACATTTCAAGCCTTGGGCAAATGACACAGAAATTATTTGGCAAAGTAAATTTGGTTTTGGTAATACTGTTTATCAAGGAGCCAATAGATATTATTTGAACGGATTCTTTATGCAACAACACAAACTAGAGTTGAAAGGTAAAAATTTCTTCGTTAGAGGTTATTTCACAACTGAAGATGGTGGAAATTCTTATGACATGTTGTTTACAGGATTAAATATCAATAGACAATGGAAATCTGACAATCAGTGGTTTGGAGAATACGCTGGAGCCTACATTCAATCGACTTTATTAGGTGGAGCGACGCCAGCTCAAGCACATGCTATTGCAAGAAATACTGCTGATACAGGTAGATTAGTTCTTGGTACAGATGCTTTCAAAAATGCTTTCAATAGAGTAATTGCTGATCCAAATGTACTTACAGGTTCAAAATTAGTTGACAACTCTTATATGTATCATTCAGATGCAAATTACAACTTCAAAGACTTAATAAAATTTGCTGAAATTCAAGTTGGAGGTTCATTTAGATTATATGAACTAAATTCTTTCGGAAGAATCTACACAGATTACACAAGTCAAATTAACTATAACGAATACGGAGCATATACTCAAATTCAAAAGAAATTAATGGATGATAGATTGAAGTTAACAGGTTCTATTCGTTATGATAAAGCTAAAAACTTTGATGGTAATTTCTCTCCAAGAATTTCTGCTGTATATTCAGCTGGTGCTCAAAAAGCACATACTTTTAGAGGTTCATTCCAAACAGGTTTCCGTAATCCTACTACTCAAGATCAATATATTGGTTTTAATGTTGGTAATGCTGTTTTACTTGGTTCTGCACCAGATAACTTAATAAGATATTCTGAAACTTTACCAGTAACTTCTCCATTAGGTCAAGCTGTAGTAGGAGGTACTTCAACTACTATTAATGGTAATAATGCATACTATAACTCATATACAGCTGCTTCAGTTCAACAATTTGCTGCATTAGCAGGAACTAACCCAGTGGCTGCTGCAGGTTTATTAAGGAAAACAAATGTTGGACTTGTTAAACCAGAAACTGTTAAAGCATTTGAATTAGGATACAGAGGACAAGTTCAAAAGTTATCTTATGATTTAAATGGATACTATAACATCTACAATGACTTTATTGGAAATATAACAGTTGTTGCTCCAACATATGGTACAGCTCAAGACGCACCAAATCTTTTATTAGGGCCAACAAACGCTGGAGTTCAATCTGTAGATGCAATATCGACTGGAAATACAAGAGCCTTCCAACTTTATACAAATACTAATATCGAAATTAAATCGATAGGTTTCGGAGCAGGTCTTGCATACAAATTGCCTAGAAATTTTGAAATCAGTGCAAACTATAACTATGCACAATTCGATTTTGATCAATCTCTAGACCCAAGTTTTGAAGCTAGTTTCAATACACCTAAACACAGAGTTAAAGGTTCTATTAGTAATGATAAATTATTCAAAAATTTTGGTTTCAATTTAAGCGCAAGATGGAACGATGAGTACAAATGGGAATCTACATTTGCTGATGGTATGATTGATGCTGCAACAGTTATTGATGCGCAAATCAATTATAGTATTCCAAAATTAAAATCTATAATTAAACTTGGTGCTGCAAATATTGGTGGTCAAGAATACCGACAAGTTCTTGGAGCGGGATTAATAGGTCAACAATATTTTGCTTCTTGGACAATAACTCCATAATTTATTTTTAATAAAATTTATAATACTATAAGATTATGATAAAAAATTTCAAATGGCTATTCTTGGTTTCGTTAACCTTTATAGCTTGTAATAATGATGATGAAACAGTAGTAAACAATACATCAGACGGATTACCATTAACTTCTGGTTCAGCAAATTTTTCAAAATATGTGGCTCTTGGTGATTCATTTGCTGCAGGATTTTCTGATGGTGCTTTATTTATTGAAGGTCAAAAAGGAGCATATCCTAATATTTTAGCTCAACAATTTGCTTTAGCTGGTGGTGGTGCTTTTACAACACCCTTTATGGCGGATAATGTTGGTGGTTTTTTAGGAAGTACTATTTACACGCCGAGATTATATTTAGCACCACCAACAACACCTGGAGGTTCTCCTACACCATCTTCTGTTGCTTTGCCTCCTTACAATCAAACATCTTCGACAACTTTTGCATCTTTAGGTTCAACTTATAATAATATGGGGATTCCTGGAGCAAAAAGTTTTCATTTGCTAGCTCCTGGTTATGGAAGTGCTGCTGGAAATCCATACTTTGCTCGTTTTGCAACGAATGCTGGCACAACAGTTATTGCAGATGCAATTGCTCAATCACCAACGTTCTTTTCTTTATGGATTGGCGGAAATGATGAATTAGGATATGCTACAGCTGGTGGGGATGCAAGTGTTAATCCTTTAACACCTCCAGCAACTTTTGAAAGTTCATATAATACTTTAGTAACCCAATTAACTGCAGGAGGAAGAAAAGGCGTAATTGCTAATCTACCATATGTAACAACATTACCTTATTTTTATGTAATAAAACATAATCAATTAACACAAGCAAATCTAACAGTTGGCGGAGTTAATCAAGTTAATAATTTGAATACACAATTATATGGTCCTTTAAAAAATGCACTTACCTTTTTGGGAGAAGGAAATAGAATTAATCTTTTATCAACTACAGGAAACAATCCAATGCTTATGGTTGATGAAAATCTTACAGATTTAACTACGCCGTTAGCACAAGTTATTACTCAAGGTTTAATTTTACAAGGTGTTCCAGCTGCCCAAGCTAGTGCCCAAGGAGCTTTATTTGGACAAGTTTTTGGTAGAGCAAGACAAACTTTACCGACGGATTTAATTTGCTTAAGCGCTTCTTCAAGAATTGGTCAAACGCCAACTGTTGCTGCTGACGGAATTGCTTCACCAACACCAACTTTAGGACAATTAGGTATTACTTTTCCTCTGCCAGATAGATATGTTTTGTTGCCTTCAGAAGTTGCCGAAATTAAAACGGCTACAGACTCATACAATGCTGTTATTCAAAATGCGGCAACAACAAATAATTTAGCTTTTGTTGATGCAAAAGCTATAATGGATCAATTAGTTACTACGGCTGGAATTTCTGCTAACGGATTTACGGTAACATCAACCTATGTAACGGGTGGTGCATTCTCATTAGATGGTGTTCACCCAAGTCCAAGAGGATATGCTTTAATTGCAAACAAATTTTTAGAAGCAATAAATGCAAAATACGGTTCAAACTTTAAAAATGTAGATTTAGGAAAATATAGAATTTTATTCCCTCCAAATCCTGCAAATTTTTAATTTGAATTCAAATTAGATTAAAACCATCAACTTCGGTTGGTGGTTTTTTTGTTTATTGAATATTGATTTCTCTATGATTCAATCTTCAAATAGAAAAAAAATCAAAAAATGCATAAAAAAATAGCATTTTGCTATTGATTTTCTATTTAGAAAAATTATCTTTGCACTCTGAAAAAAGACATCATTTTTTCATTTCTAAAACGCTATTAAATAAATACATAAGCAATGTCAAAAGCAATAGGAAAAGTTTCTCAAATCATCGGACCAGTAGTTGACGTAGTATTCAACACTAAAGATGCTGAATTACCAAAAATTTACGATTCATTAGAAATCACTAAAAAAGATGGTACTTTATTAGTACTTGAAGTACAATCTCATATTGGAGAAGATACTGTTCGTACTATCTCTATGGATTCTACAGATGGTTTAAGTAGAGGTACAGATGTAGTTTCTACTGGAAATCCAATTCAAATGCCAATCGGTGCAGATGTTTACGGACGTTTGTTCAACGTAATTGGTGATGCAATTGATGGTTTAGGAAATTTACCAAAAACAGGTGAAAACGGTATGTCAATTCACCGTCAAGCACCAAGATTTGAAGATTTATCTACATCTTCTGAAGTTTTATTTACAGGTATCAAAGTAATCGATCTTATCGAGCCTTATGCAAAAGGAGGTAAAATTGGATTGTTCGGTGGTGCTGGAGTTGGTAAAACAGTATTAATTCAGGAGTTGATTAACAATATTGCAAAAGGTCACGGTGGTCTTTCTGTATTCGCAGGAGTAGGTGAAAGAACTCGTGAAGGAAACGACTTACTTCGTGAGATGTTAGAGTCTGGAATTATAAAATATGGTGACGATTTCATGCACTCTATGGAAAATGGAGGTTGGGATTTAACTAAAGTTGATAAACCAGGAATGAGAGATTCAAAAGCAACTTTCGTTTTCGGACAAATGAATGAGCCACCTGGAGCTAGAGCACGTGTTGCTTTATCAGGATTGTCTATCGCAGAATATTTCCGTGATGGAGCAGGTTCAGACCAAGGTAAAGACGTACTTTTCTTCGTCGATAACATCTTCCGTTTTACACAAGCAGGTTCAGAGGTATCAGCACTTTTAGGACGTATGCCATCTGCGGTAGGTTACCAACCAACTTTAGCAACAGAAATGGGTGCGATGCAAGAAAGAATTACATCTACTAAAAAAGGTTCTATTACATCGGTACAAGCGGTTTACGTTCCTGCGGATGACTTAACTGACCCGGCACCAGCAACAACGTTTGCTCACTTAGATGCAACAACAGTATTGTCTCGTAAAATTGCTGAGCTTGGTATTTATCCAGCGGTAGACCCACTAGATTCAACATCTCGTATCTTAACTCCACTTATTTTAGGTGATGATCACTATAACTGTGCTCAAAGAGTAAAAGAAATTCTTCAAAAATACAAACAACTTCAAGATATCATCGCTATCCTTGGTATGGAAGAGTTGTCAGAAGAAGATAAATTATCGGTATCAAGAGCTCGTAGAGTTCAACGTTTCTTGTCTCAACCATTCCACGTTGCAGAGCAATTTACAGGTATTCCTGGAGTTTTGGTTGATATTAAAGATACTATCAAAGGATTCAACATGATTATTGATGGTGAATTAGACCACTTGCCAGAAGCAGCTTTCAACCTTAAAGGAACAATCGAAGACGCTATCGAAGCAGGACAAAAAATGTTAGCAGAAGCATAAAAAATAGTAATCAGTAATCAGTGTTCAGTATTCAGTCTGAACACTGAGCACTGAACACTGAACACTAAATAATTATGATTTTAGAAATAGTATCACCAGAAGCTACATTATTTAAAGGAGAAGTTACTTCGGTTTCTTTGCCAGGTGTAGATGGTTCATTTCAAATATTGAACAATCACGCTCCAATAGTTTCTATTTTAAAACAAGGAACAGTAAAAGTTACTGCAACAAGCTTTAAATTTGAAAAAGAAGTAGAAGATAAATTTACAAAAGTAAACGATCAAAACTACACTCTTGAAATCTCTTCAGGAACTATTGAAATGAAAGATAATAAAGTAATTGTTTTAGCCGACTAAGACAATTTAAAATAAAGTAAGAAAGCCAAGCATTTTTGTTTGGCTTTTTTTATTTTTGGAGAATGGATTTAGATAAAAAAGAAATAGTCGTTAGTCAAGGTAAAAGACCTTTTTGGCAAATAATTATAGCATCATTATTATTTACTTTATCTTTTTTTTTCCTTTTTTATGGGTTTTATAAATTTTATCTAATGGGTTTGCATGAAGCGAACACTAAAGTAATTAAAGGAAACGTTAGTTTTTTTTCATTATCAATTTATGCATTTTTAGGAGGTTTACACTTTTCAGTTTACAAGACTATTTTTATTAATACTGAAAAGCAAAAATTAAAAACACAGTTTTCTGTTGGAAACATTAAGGTTAATTACCACTCAGAAGTTCCTGAGTTAAAATATGTTTCTGTTTTTAAAAATCCGAATAGTGATTTTATCGAAGTTAATTTATGGTACGGCAAAAATAAACATTTCAACGTTTATAATTATGAAAACATTAATGAAGCAATGAGTTTTGGTTTATTATTCTCTAATAAATTAAATATAGATTTATTAGACGCAACCGAAAAAGGTAATTTCAAATGGATTGACAAAACTAAATCATGAAAAACTTCCCAAAATCATTAATCCAAAAACTGCAATTACGCGAGCAAAACAATGCCTTGCGAAAATTGCCAGTTTCTAATAATTTAATCGATTTTGCTTCCAATGATTATTTAGGTTTTGCAAATTCTGAGGAAATTTTCAATCAAACACATGATTTTCTTTTAGAGAATAACATCAAAATAAACGGCGCTACAGGTTCTCGATTAATTTCAGGAAACCACAATTTATATCAAAAGACAGAAGATTTTATTGCCAATTTCCATCAATCAGAAACCGCATTAATTTTCAATTCGGGTTACGATGCTAATTTGGGTTTCTTTAGTTCGGTTCCACAACGCAATGATATCATTCTTTACGACGAATTATGTCATGCATCAATTCGAGATGGAATCCAGATGAGTAATGCAAAATCTTATAAATTTAAGCATAATGATTTTGATGATTTAGAAACTATTATTAAACGTTGTCAAACTGAACTTATTGAAGTGTATATCGTTACCGAATCGGTTTTTTCCATGGATGGTGATGCTCCAAATGCAGAAGAACTAGTAACTCTATGCGAAAAATACAATTGCTATTTGGTCATTGACGAAGCACATGCACTAGGCGTTTTCGGAAATTCAGGCGAAGGTTTAATTCAATATCAAGGATTGCAAGATAAAGTTTTTGCAAGAATTATGACTTTCGGAAAAGGATTAGGTTGTCACGGCGCAGCCATTTTAGGCAGTCAAGAATTGAAATCGTATTTAGTCAATTTTGCACGAAGTTTTATTTACACAACTGGACTTTCTCCGCATTCAGTTGCCACAATTTTGATTGCTTATCAGTATTTAAAATCTGAAAAAGAAGAGATTCAAAAACTTAAAAACAACATTCAATTTTTCAATCAAGAGAAATTGCAAATGGGTTTGAAGCCAATGTTTGTTTATAGTAAATCAGCTATTCAATGTGCTATAATTCCAGGAAACGAAAAGGTAAAATCAATCGCCAATCAATTACAAGCAAACGGATTTGATGTAAAAGCCATTCTTTCGCCAACCGTTCCAGAAGGTCAAGAACGACTTCGTTTTTGTTTACATTCCTACAATTCTGAAAAAGAAATCTCGGAAGTATTGAAATTGTTGAGTACTTTTGTGTTTTAATTTTACACAGAGATTCACAGAGCATTTACACAGAGTTTTTTTAGCTCCTAAATCTCCTTTTCTCTGTGAATCTCAGTGAAAAAAACTATGAAACTATTCATCACAGGAATCGGAACAGATGTTGGTAAGACCATAACATCAGCCATAGTAACTCAAGCATTAGAAGCCGATTATTGGAAACCTATTCAAGCAGGCGATTTAGACAATTCTGATAGTCATAAAATTCAGCGTTATATTTGTAATGATAAAACCATCATTCACGAAAACAGCTATAAACTAAATACACCAGCAAGTCCACATTTAGCAGCTGCAATAGACGGAATTACAATAGATTTAAAAAAAATCGTCGAACCCAAAACTAAAAACTATCTTATTGTAGAAGGCGCAGGCGGATTATTAGTTCCGCTAAACGACAACGATACCATTATCGATTTAATCCAACCCGATTACAAAATAATATTGGTTTCACGCCATTATCTTGGTAGCATCAACCACACATTACTATCTTTTGAAGCTTTAAAAAGCCGAAATTTGAAAGTAGCAGGAATCATTTTTTCAGGTGATGAAAACAAAGCTACCGAAGAAATTATTCTGAATAAAACCAAAGCCAAATTCATTGGAAGAATTGACAACGAACCTTATTTCGATCAAAATGTAATTCAATATTACGCTGATTTGTTTCGAGAAAATCTCCAAAATTTATAAAGTCTTTGTGAAACCCTGTGCTATTCTCTGTGTATCTTTGTGTAATATTTTTACCCTATGAATTTATCTGAAAGAGACAAAAAACACAATTGGCATCCATACACACAACACAAAACAGTAGCCGATTTTCCTGCAATCGTTAAAGGAAAAGACGCATTGTTGTGGGATGAAAACGGTAAAGAATATATCGATGCCATCGCTTCTTGGTGGGTGAATCCTTTCGGACATTCCAACAAAGTTATGGCGGATGCTATTTATGAGCAATTAACTACTTTAGAACATGTGTTGTTTGGAGGTTTTACTCATAATAAAGCCGTAGAATTATCTGAAAAACTAATGGAAATTCTACCTTCCAATCAACAGAAAATTTTCTATTCAGACAATGGTTCCACTGCTGTTGAAGTAGGTATCAAAGTCGCTTTGCAATACAATCATAATAAAGGAATAGTAAAAACTAAAGTCATCGCTTTCGAAGATGCTTTTCACGGTGATACTTTCGGAGCTATGGCTGCCAGCGGAATTACTTTTTTTACAGAAGCTTTCAAAGGTTCGCTTTTAGAAGTTGTTCGCATTCCGGTTCCAACTCAAGGCAACGAAGACCAAACTATAAAAACGTTAGAAAATCTTGTAAAAACCAATGAATTTGCAGCGTTTATTTTTGAACCATTAGTGCTTGGAGCTGCAGGAATGGTAATGTATTCAGCAGAAGTTTTAGATAAATTAATTGCTATTTGTAACCAAAATAACGTCTTCACTATTGCTGACGAAGTTATGACAGGTTTTGGCAAAACAGGAAAAACTTTCGCTAGTGATTATCTAGAAAATAAGCCCGATATGATGTGCTTGTCTAAAGCATTAACTGGCGGAACAATTCCAATGGCAATCACGACATTCTCTCAAGAAATCTTCGAAGGATTTTACCATGATGACACCGACAAAGCGCTATTTCACGGACACACTTTTACAGCAAATCCTACAGGTTGCGCTGCAGCTTTAGCCAGTATTTCACTATTACAAACCGATGAAATCCAGCAAAATATTCAAACGGTTCATCAATCGCATTTAGCATTTCAATCCAAAATAAAAAACCATCCAAAAATAAAAACTACTCGAGTGCTCGGAGTAATTTTCGCCCTAGAAATCAAAACCGAAACCCAAGAAAGTTACTACGGAACTATGCGCAACAAACTCTACAATTTCTTCATCGAAAACGGAGTAATTTTACGACCTGTTGGAAACATAGTTTATATTTTGCCACCATACATCATCACCGAAAATCAATTGCAAAAAGTCTATCAAACCATCGAAAATGCTTTGGAAATAGTTTAAATTTGCATTCGTTAAACAAATATTCAAAGCAAAAATCAAAGACTTTATTTTTACTTAAAACTCTGTGATTCCTCTGTGAATCTCTGTGTTATTTAACATGAAAGAAAAAATTGCCATAACATCCTTAGCATCCATTTCACCATTAGGAAAAAATCCTGAGGCTATTTGGCGCAATTATCTTTCAAATGAAACCTTAATTTCAACCAAAGACTTTAATGGAACGCCACAATTTGTAGCCACAATTCCAGAAGAAATCAGACAAGAAATTGAAGAATTAAAAAAAAGTGAAATTAAGTACAAAGCTTTAGACGAAACCGTTTTACTTGCTATTTTAGTTTCAAGACAAGCAATAAAAAATGCAGGTTGGAAAAAAGGTGACGACTTCGGAATCAACATTGGTTCTTCTCGTGGCGCTACACAATTATTTGAAAAACACCACAAAGAATTTCTCGAAACCGGAAAAACGTCAACCTTAGCATCACCAACAACAACTCTTGGAAATATTTCTTCTTGGGTAGCACACGATTTAAAAAACAACGGACCAGAAATATCCCATTCTATAACGTGTTCAACAGCTTTACACGCAGTTTTAAATGCTGTAGCTTGGTTACAATCAGGAATGGCAAACAAATTTTTAGTAGGCGGAAGCGAAGCACCATTGACCGATTTCACTATTGCTCAGATGCACGCTTTAAAAATTTATTCTAAAGACTCGAGCAATAGCGAACTGGCGAAGCAAACTTCCGAATATCCATGTAGAGCTTTCGATTTTACAAAAACTAAAAATACTATGGTTCTTGGTGAAGGTGCGGCTGTTGCTTGTTTAGAAGTTGGAGAAAACCAAAATGCATTAGCTTACATAGAAGGAATTGGTTATGCAACAGACGATATTGAACACAATATTTCAATTTCAGACGAAGCTAATTGTTTTCAAAAATCCATGAAAATGGCGTTACAAAACACAAAATTAGAAGATGTTGACGCTATAGTAATGCACGCACCAGGAACTTTGAAAGGTGATACTTCTGAGTATAAAGCAATTCTAAAAGTTTTTGGCACTTCGACAGGCTCAGCACAAGCAAATCATCCAATGCTTACCACAAACAAATGGAAAGTAGGCCACACCTTTGGCGCATCAGGAATGTTAAACATGGAAATGGCAATTATGATGATGCAGCACAATCAATTCATCGAAGTACCATTTGCTGAAAAGCAAACCATAAGAAAAGAAATTAAAAAAGTACTAATTAATGCAGTAGGTTTTGGAGGAAATGCAGTAAGCATTTTGTTGTCAAAAGATTTCTAAAACTTCAAAATTCAAAATTCCAAGTTGAATATTCAAAATTCAAAAAACACAAAAAAACACAAAAAATAAAATCAGATTCCGTAAATTTCACTGAACACTGAACACTGAACACTGAACACTGAACACTGAAAACTATTTCTCCAACTCCTTAACTTTTTCATAAATCCTTTCGCTTTCCCATCCTTTACGAAGTAAGTAATCGCAGAATTTTTTACGTTTTTTCAAATCGTTTTTTTCGGTAATGGATTCCCAATGTTTTTCTGCTAAAGTTTCGAAAGTCATTTCATATTCTTCCGATGGGATTTCCTTCAGCGCTTTGGTAACCAAATAATCTGAAATTTTTCTCGCCTTCAATTCGTTTTTGATTCGAATTTTACCCCATTTTTTCTGATGAAATTTACTTATTGAAAAAATCGACGCAAAACGTTCTTCGTTTAGGAAATTACTTTCAATTAAATGAACAATTATTCGGTCTTTTTCGTCTTGATTTAAAACAAAACTGCGCAACTTTTCGGACACTTCAATATGGCATCTTTCTTGGTAAGAACAGTAATATTCCATCTTTTGTAGAATATCCTCTACAGAACTAGTTGATTTTGAGCTCAAAACGTTAAAAAGGCATGAAATTTGTTAATAATTTAATAACGCAAAAGTATTGAAATTGTGTGGATTAGAAGTAATTTTGTAGTCCCAAATTGTTATTGAAAAATTAAAAAAAAACTAAATTCATTTTTATGAAATTTAAATTACTTATTGTTGCGCTTTTGTTTAGTTGTTTTTCTTTTGGGCAATCAATTTTTACAAATCCAATTACCGGCGTTGATCCAAATACTAACAACCCATATATAATTGGTCAAACTATTGATCCTAATATAACTGTTTCAGGAATAGGAAGAGGTTCTGGAATCAATGGTACTGCAGCATCAAATAGATATAATGCAGACGGATGGAGTACTACGACTCTAGATTCCAATGATTATTTTGAGTTTACATTAACCCCAAATGCAGGTTATCAAATGAATTTTGTGAGTTTTGTTTATACTTCTCAAATTTCATCAGGAACCGCTAGTCATGTTTTTAGATCAAGCGTAGATGGTTTTACTACTAATATTGGTACACCCACTACCACAGGAACAACCATTTCTTTGTCAGCAGGTACTTATCAAAATATAACTTCATCTATCACATTTAGAATTTACTCATTTGGATTAACTGCAGCAACTACAACTTTTAGCATTAATGATTTTACATTCAATGGCACAGTAACAGCTGCTTGTACCTCTCCAACAACCCAAGCATCAACTTTTACAAGTCCTGCAATAACCACTACCACTGCAACTATAGGTTGGACAAGAGGTAATGGTAATAATGTTTTAGTAGTAGCAAGAGCTGGTAGCGCTGTTAATGCTGATCCAGTAAGTGGAACAACTTACACAGCTAACGCAGCATTTGGATCAGGTTCTCAAATTGGATCAGGAAATTTTGTAGTATACAATGGTCCTTTAGCAACCGTTAATCTTACTTCTTTGGCTTCTGGTACAACTTATCATTTTGCAATCTATGAATATAATACTTTAGGAACTTGTTATAATTTAACACAACTACTTGGAAGCTTTACAACAACAGCAATTAGTCCAGCTTCCTTAATGGCAAATAATGGAACTCAAGTAACGGCTGCAAATGTCTCTCAAGGTGTTACAGATCATGTTTTATATAAATTTCAGTTATCAATTACACTTGCAAATACTACTTTAGCAGGATTGACATGCACAACCACAGGTACCTATTTAACCACAGATATTACTAATTTAAAAGCAAGATATTCAACAGACAATGTACTAGATGCTGGCGACGCAACTTTAAGTACTATTCTAGCTCCAACTGTCGCTGGGCCAAAAGCTTTCTCAGGTTTTACGTCTCAAATTATAACAGCTGGCACAACAGGATATATATTTATAACAGCTGATATTTCTGCTACTGCAACAATAGGAAATACAATAGGAGTTAATACATTAGTTAATGGTAATGTTACTTTTATTTCAACTCCAGCAACAATAAAATCTGGTTCAACAACTGTTGGAGGTCTCCAAACCATTAGACCAATTGCTCCAAATACTCCAATTGCTTTAACCGAAATATGTACAACTAATACCACACAATCTTTATCGTGGTCGCCACCTGCAACTGGCACTTTTGATGGTTATATGTTAGTTGTTAGAGAAGCAGCAACACCTCACGCAGTAACATCGCTAATAGCATCTTCTCAAACATTTAATTCTAATTATACTTTAGCGCCAACCTATGGTTCAACTGCTGTTTTGTCAAGAGTTTTATATATTGGTACCGCTACAACTGCAACAATAACTGGTTTAACCCAAGGTGTAAATTATACTTTTGCAGTATATGCATACAAAAACGATGGTGCAACATCAATTTATTCAACTTCAGCTACGACAACAAATCAAACCATAAACTTACCTAATGTTTCAGGAGCAGGAAGTTCTCCAGCAAATGCTTCTGGTACAATTACTTGGAGTTCTCCTAACGCACTATGTTATAATGAGATTTTAGTAGTTGCAACAACAGCACCAGGGATAACATTTACTCCATCTGGAAACGGAAGTGCTTATATGCCCAATACTGTTTATGCAGGAAATAACAGTATTGTTTTCAACAATGCAGGAAACTTTGTAACTGTTACAGGATTGACCAATGGCGTTACCTATTATTTTGAGATATTTGTTAGAAATGGATTAGAGTGGAGCAGTGGTGTAGAGGTAAGTCTTACGCCTAATTTAGCAACCGTTTTTAAACCAGGTGAATTAATGTTTGTCGGATTTGATGGACAGGTAGAAGGTTCTGGTCAAAACGATGAGTATATGGTAGCTACGATGGTAGATATAATTGCTGGTACAACGTTCTCTATAGTAAATTCAAGATACGAAGCTGGTGCGGCCGCAAATGTAAGAACTGACAAATGGGGTGGATCAGGAGACGATGCGAGTTCTACGCCTGGAGTTGTAAATATAACTTACAATACAGGTCAACCATTAATTCCAGCAGGTTCTGTATTAGTTTTTAGAACAGATGGGACTACAGGAGTTTTTAGCTCAATTTTAGTAATTACAGGAACAACAGTTAGCGCAAATAGAATTAACGATTTTACAAGGACATTACCTTTTGTAACAGCAATTTCTGCCCCAAATATATCGACAGGCGCAAATGCTGGAGAACAAATATACTTAGTTCAAGGTAATTTTGTGTATGATGGTACTACAGAGCCCACAGAAGCTAACTATATATTATCTGGAACATTGTTACATGGTTTTACGTTAAAAATTGGTTGGATTCCCTTAACAACTGCATGCGATGGTTCAGTTGGATCAACTTTTCAAAGGCAATCTCGATTACCAGCGGCATTAACGTGCTTTAATGTTGAAAGTACCTCTAATAATGTTGTGGGTTATTATGAAAACTCAGCACAACATGGTTCCACTTCAGTAAGAAACATTATTCAAGGAATTGCAAATGTTACCACTAATTGGACAATAAGCAATAGCAGATATACGATTGATGCAACAAGTAATTTGGCTACAAGAGCAGGGAAAACCTTTATCATTGGAGCTAGTGAAACTGCTGGTCAATGGATTGGTGATTTTGATACCAACTGGTTCAATTGTGCCAATTGGGGTAGATTAACTGTTCCAGATGAAACTGTTGATGTAATTATAGATAATGTAACTTCTATTAATAATTCAGTAATAGATTACACAGCAACCTATTCAGATTTTTATGCTGATTTGGCGGTTTGTAACAATCTTAACATCAACGGAAGAAGATTAACTATTCAAGGAAATCCTAATAATGAGTTGGAAGTTTACGGAAATGTTACTATCGGAGCTTCTGGAACTTTAGACATGAATGATGGTTCTAACGGAACGCCAGATGGGCAACTTTATTTGTATGGAAATTGGAATAATAATGGTACAGAAACTAATTTTGATCAAGGCGAAAGCACTATTCATTTTAGAGGAAGCGTTGCACAAGTAATAAATAATGTTGCTCCAAGAGGAACAGAATTATTCTACAATGTAGTTTTAGATAATGACTTTAACACTGCTATTTCTAATGATTTAATTGCTCAAGGTGATTTAACAATTAACGCAACAAGAGCTTTAAATATTGATTCAAATGGATTTGTATTTGCCTATAGAAGATTAAATCACAATGGAGATTTGTCAATTGCTAATAACGGACAATTTATTCAAGTTGACGAAACAGATAACAATACAGGTGTATTTACAGGAACCAAATTTCAACTAACAAGAACTGCACAAGCTAAGAATTTTGATTATGTTTATTGGAGTGCACCAACAGAAAATTTTGCAGTTACTGGCGTTCCAACTAATAATCGTTACGAATGGAATACTTTATTTGCAAATGCTAACGGAACTTTAGGAAATTGGGCAACAGCATCTGGAAATATGACAAAAGGAAAAGGATATATTGCTAGAGCTTCTAATGGTTCTGCAACACCAGTTGGATTAAGTACAATCTTTACAGGAAAACCTCATAATGGTCAATTCAATTTTGATATTTATAGAGGAAATTATAATGGAGCAGACTATGATGCTGATTTAACCAATCCAAATAACGTATTGACAACAAGATTTGATGACAATTGGAATTTGGTTGGAAATCCATATCCATCAGCAATTGATGCTGAAGAGTTCTTGGTTCAAAATCAAACGAAAATAGAAGGTGCTGTATGGATTTGGACACACGGTTTGAATCCTACTTCAAATGTTAGTCCTTTTTATAATAATTATCAGTACAATTATTCGTCTTCAGACTATATCAAATACAATGGTTTAGGTTCAACAGATCCAGATACTTTTGCAGGAAAAATAGCTTCTGGACAAGGATTTATGGTGAACATGCTTCATACAACTGCAACTCCAAATACCATAACTTTTACTAATAATATGAGAAGTGATGCTTCAATGGTTCAGTATGATAATACCGATTTCTTTAGAGGTGTTTCAACAAATACTGTTGGTCCTGTTGAGGAAAAACACAGAATTTGGTTGGATATTATCAATACTACTTCTGGACAAATGGACAGAACATTGTTAGGATATTCAACAAGTTCAACCCTAGGTGTTGACCATTTGTATGATTGTATTTTTAGACCAACATCAGAACTAAGTATGTTTTCCATCATCAATTCAGAGCCGTTTATTATTCAAGGACGACCATTACCTTTCAATAATTTTGATCTTGTTCCAATGGGAATCAGAATTGTTGCTGCAGGAAATCATACTATTGCTATTAAGAAAGTAGATGGTTTATTTGAGCAAAATCAAGATATTTATCTAGAAGATAAGCAGTTAAATATCATTCATGATTTAAGACAAGCGCCTTATAACTTTACATCATCAGTTGGAACTTTCAATGATAGATTTGTTTTAAGATATACAACAGCAGCATTGAGTAATCAAGATTTCGAATCTATTGATAGTTCAGTTCTTGTATCTGCAAATGATGGACAAATTAAAATTAAATCTATAAATGAATCATTGAGTGAAGTATTAGTTTATGATGTTTTAGGAAGAGAAATTTTAAAGAAAACTAATATTGCTTCAAACGATTTAATACTAAATAATATTACAGCTACAAATCAAGCTTTGATTGTGAAAATAAAATTAGAAAATGGTGAAGTTGTTACTAGAAAAGTAATTCTTTAGTTAGTTTCTTAAAACTAAAAAGTCCCAATCTTATTAAAGGTTGGGACTTTTTTTATGCTTTAGATTTTTTATTTTCCTTTTCCAGAAGCTTCTAAATTTCTTTCAATTTTGTGTTCCGGACGAGACCATTTAGGTTTTTCTCCCAAAGCTTGAAATTGCGAATCTTCCGCCTCAACAGTTGTTGGTTGCATCAATTTGATGAAAGGTTTTTGAGGTTGTAATCCAAGAGTTTCAAACATTTTCATGTCTTCATTCACATCAGGATTTGGTGTTGTAAGAAGTTTGTCACCAGCAAAAATTGAATTAGCGCCAGCAAAGAAACACATAGCTTGACCTTCACGAGACATTTCAGTTCTACCAGCAGAAAGTCTAACTTGAGTTTCTGGCATTATAATTCTTGTAGTGGCAACCATTCGAATCATTTCCCAAATTTCAACTGGTTTTTCATTTTCCATTGGCGTTCCTTCAACAGCTACAAGTGCATTAATAGGCACCGATTCTGGTTGAGGATTTAAAGTCGATAGCGCCACAAGCATTCCGGCTCTGTCTTCTATAGATTCTCCCATTCCAATAATTCCACCACTACAAACCGTAACATTAGTTTTACGAACGTTGTCTATTGTTTGTAATCTATCTTCAAATCCACGAGTTGAAATTACCTCTTTATAATATTCTTCAGAAGTATCTAAGTTGTGATTATAAGCATACAAACCAGCTTCTGCCAAACGTTGCGCTTGATTTTCAGTTAACATTCCAAGAGTGCAACACACTTCCATTTCTAGTTTATTAATGGTACGAACCATTTCTAAAACTTGGTCAAATTCTGGTCCGTCTTTTACATTTCTCCAAGCGGCACCCATACAAACTCTTGATGAACCACTCGATTTTGCTCTTAGAGCTTGCGCTTTTACTTGGCTAACCGACATTAAATCGTTGCCTTCTATGTCTGTATGATATCTAGCTGCTTGTGGACAATAACCACAATCTTCTGGACAGCCACCAGTTTTTATAGATAATAATGTAGAAACTTGAACTACATTTGGATCATGATGTTCTCTGTGAATAGTAGCTGCTTCATACATTAAATCCATTAATGGTTTGTTGTATATCGCTATAATTTCTTCTTTAGTCCAATTATGTTTTGTAATGCTCATTGATAAGGATATTTAATGATGTTTCAAAAGTAGTTAATTACTTTGTAACAAACAATGATTTAAAAGTGGGTATTTATATAATTTACAGCAAAAATTTTATCTTCATTTATTTGATTTTTTAAGTCGTTTAAAGAATCAAATTTTTGTTCCTCTCTAATAAATTCAATAATTTCAATAGTTAAGGTTTCGTCATAAATAGTTTTATCAAAATCCAGAAAAAAGACTTCAATAGTTTGATTTGTTCCATCAACTGTTGGTCTTGTGCCAATATTCATTAATCCGAAAATTGTTTTTTTATCGTAATTACTTTTTACAATATAAACACCGTTTTTCGGAATCAACTTATAATCTTCGTTAATTTTAATGTTAGCAGTTGGAAATCCGATAGTGCG
This sequence comes from Flavobacterium sp., assembly GCF_044341265.1. Taxonomy (GTDB): domain Bacteria; phylum Bacteroidota; class Bacteroidia; order Flavobacteriales; family Flavobacteriaceae; genus Flavobacterium. Next base: position 44,573 of record NZ_JBIISA010000003.1, on the reverse strand, counting down.
ACCGAGTTGTTTTCCTTTTACAACAATTCCTGAAAAGAAATAATTGTAACCAAGGTAGTTATTAGCCAAAGTTATGTTTCCTTCTAAAATGGCATTTCTAATTTTGGTAGAACTTACCGCATTATCATTTATTTCTTGAGCTGAAATTTGCTCTACTTCAAATCCGTATTCTTTACCAAAAACTATTAAATCATTGATATTAGCAGTTCTGTTTCTTCCAAAACGATGATCGTATCCAATAATTATTTTTCTAATATTAAGCTGATTGACCAAGATTTCTTTAACAAATTCTTCGGCTGTAAGTCTTGAAAATTCTTGATTAAATGGATGAATGATTAAATTATCAATTCCTGTTTTTTCTAAAAGTAGTGTTTTTTCATCTACAGTATTTAGAAGTTGTACAACAGAATTATCTTGTAGCACCATTCTTGGATGAGGAAAAAAGGTTAAAACAACACTTTCACAATTAAGTTCTTTAGCGTTAAAAATTATTCTTTCAAGAATTTTTTTATGCCCGATATGAACACCATCAAAAGTACCAATGGTAACAACCGATTTTTTACTATTATATTCTTTAATATTGCTAAAGGTTTTCAAGAAAAATAAATTTTAGCTGCAAAGGTAATTTATTTATATTGATACTAAAAAATTAAGTGAATAGGCTACTATAGTGTTTTTTGAATTTTTTTTAATTCATAAATATATGAAATCTAGTTTTTTAGTTTTTTTATTAAACAACCTTTTATATATTTACCGCCTTATTAAACTAACTCAATTTATGAAAAAAACTACACTATTAACCTTGATTACTCTTATACTTAGTACAATAGGGTATTCACAATCTAACCGCTTTTGGATTTCTCATAATCCTAACGATAGAATAATCAATAAAGATAAAGCTGCTGAAAGGCTATCTTTCCCTAAAGATTTTAAATTATTTGATTTAAATATTACACCATTAAGACAACAATTGTTTTCAATTATTGCGAATGGAGCAACCACTCGCTCAACTATAATATCTCTTCCAAATGCTGATGGAGGTATTGAAGAATTTGAAGTTTATGAAGCTTCTAATTTTGAACCAGATTTGCAAGCACAATTTCCAGAAATTAGAGCCTATTCAGGAAAAGGTATTACAGATAGATATGCAACTTTAAAACTAAGTATTTCTCCTCAAGGAATTCAAACAATGGTTTTTAGAGCTGATAAAGAAAGTGAATTCATTGAAGCTTATTCTCAAGATCATACAACTTATGCAGTTTTTAAATCACAAAGACAAAAAGGTGGATTAGCTTGGACTTGCTCTACTGAAGAACAAAAATTAGTTCAAGATTTAAATCACAGAATTTCAACAAATCCAACGATTTTGTCAAACGCAGGACAATTAAAAACAATGCGTTTAGCTCAATCATGTAACGCAGAATACTCAAATTTTTTTGGTGCAAATAGTGCTGCTCAAGTAGGTTTAGTTCTTGCCGCATTCAATGCAACTTTAACAAGATGTAATGGTATTTACGAAAATGATTTAGCGCTTCATCTTAATTTAGTAGCTAGTTCAACCAATGTAATTTATTACAATCCTGCTACAGATCCATATACAACAATGGGAAACTGGAATACACAATTACAAATTGCTCTGAATACTACATTAACAGGAACAGGTACGTCGTTGGCAGTTAATAATGCAGCTTATGACATTGGGCATATGTTTGGCGCAAGTGGTGGTGGTGGAAACGCAGGTTGTATAGGTTGTGTTTGCGTTAATGGAACTGCAGCAGGAACAGGCGCAACTAAAGGAAGAGGAATTACCTCTCCATCTGATGGTGTTCCACAAGGAGATACTTTTGATATTGATTACGTTGCTCACGAAATTGGCCACCAATTAGGAGGAAACCATACTTTTTCCAATAGTAACGAAGGCGCAGGAGTTAATAAAGAAGTTGGTTCTGGTATAACAATTATGGGTTATGCAGGAATCACAGCTCAAGATGCTGCAAATCATTCTATAGATATTTTTCATCAAACTACAATTGAGCAAATTCAGAATAATTTAGCAACGAGGTTGTGTCCGATTACTACATCATTAACAGGAACAAATGCAACACCAGTCGTTGCTCCTTTTCAAAACTTCACTATACCAAGAAGTACTCCTTTTGTTTTAACAGGAAGCGCAACAGATGCAAATGTAAATGATGCTTTAACTTATTGCTGGGAACAAAATGACGACGGAGCCTCTTCTACAGGTGCAAATAGTGTGGCAAGTACTACAAAAACTATAGGACCAAATTTCCTTTCTTTTTTACCTACATCAAGTCCAACTAGATATTTCCCTACATTATCATCTGTTATAGATAATTCTGCTACTACAGAAACTACCACTGGAGACGCTGGAGTCTTAATTGAAGCTTTAAGTTCGGTTTCTAGAACATTAAATTTCAGATTGACTGTAAGAGATAATTCACCATATAGTTCAACAGCTCCAATAAAAGTTGGTCAAACAGCCTTTACCGATATGACAGTTACTGTTAATGCCGCAGCAGGACCATTCGTTGTAAATGCACCTAACACAGCAGTTTCATGGAATGTAGGTACAAACCAAACGGTTACTTGGGATGTGGCAGGGACAACAGGAAATGGAGTTAACTCTCCATTCGTAGATGTTTATTTATCTACAGACGGTGGTTTAACTTACCCAATTCAATTAGCTAATAAAGTTCCAAATAATGGAAGTACTGTGGTAACTGTTCCAAATAATGTTGGAAATAGTAATAGAATAATGGTAAAAGGATTTCAACATATTTTCTTTGATATTTCAAATGCAAACTTTACAATTACTGCGGCACCGTCAACATTTGCTGTAACTCAATCGAGCGAACAAAGTAGATTAGTTTGTTCTGTATCATCAATAACTTATAATTTTGACTATGTTGCGTTAGCTGGTTTTACTGGAACAACAACTTTTAGCGCAACTGGAAATCCAGCTGGAACAAATGTGACTTTTAGCCCAGCATCTTTAAGTTCTTCAAATGGAACTGTTGTAATGACAATAGATAATCTTTTAACTGCACCAGCAGGAGTTTATAACATAAATGTTAATGCAACTTCTGGGTCTGTTGTAAAAACCGTTCCTTTTCACTTATATTTAGGTTTACCTGATGTTACATTATCGACTCCAGCAAATAATGCAGTAGCACAAAATACATCACTTGCATTGACTTGGTCTGTGAATCCTAGTGCATCTTCTTATAATGTTCAAGTAGCTACAGACGCTGGTTTTAATACAATTATTAGTTCTGCAAATGTTACTACAAATGTTTACAACTTAAATGGATTAGTACAAGGTGTAGCTTATTTTTGGAGAGTTGCTCCAGTAAGTGCATCATGCACAGGTAATTTTAGTTCAGAATATAAGTTTGTTACAGGTATTATTACATGTGTAACGGCTACATCTACAAATGTTCCTGTTACAATACCAACAACAGCAAATGCAACAGTTAATTCAACATTGAATATTACTGGACAAACCAATACAATATCTGATGCAAACGTTACAATTGATATTACCCATAGTTGGGTAAATGATATGACAATTACATTAATAAGCCCATCAGGAACGCAAGTACAATTGGTAGCTCAACCATGTGCAGTTGCAGCGTTGGCTGGAATAACAGCTACTTTTGATGATGCAGGTGTTCCAATAGTTTGCGGAAACAATCCAGCAATTTCTGGTGTAGTTATTCCTACTCAAGCATTATCAGCATTTAATGGCGAGCCTATGAATGGTACTTGGACTTTAAGAGTACTAGATTCTTTTGCACAAGATGGTGGATCAATTAATGCTTGGAGCTTAAATTTATGTAATACAGCACCAGCATTGGCACTTAATCAAAATATATTTGAAAATTTTGCATTGTATCCAAACCCAAATAATGGAACATTCACTATTCAATTTAATTCATCATCTAACAATTCTATTTTAATTGGAATTCACGATATTAGAGGAAGAGAAGTGTTTTCTAAAGCTTATCAAAACAATGGATTTTTCAATGAAAAATTACAGCTAGACAATCTTCAATCTGGAGTTTATCTAATTAATATTCAAGATGGTGATAAGAAAATCACTAAAAAAATAGTAGTTGAATAACGATTATTAAAAATATTTTTTAAAGGGAAGTAATTACTTCCCTTTTTTATTTACTTTTGGAATCTTAAAAATTTTAAAAATGAAAAAGACTATTCTTATTTTATTAGCAATTAGTTCGTTAAATGCGTTTTCGCAACGAACATGTGCTACTACAGAAAAAATGAACGAGCTTAAAGCAAATAATCCTTCTTTTGCTATTCATCATCAAGAAACAATGGATTATTTACAAAATCCCAACACAACGCAATCTAATAAAAATGCTAACGTAGTTGTTACAATTCCAGTTGTATTTCATGTTTTGTATAAAACATCGATTCAGAATATTAGTGATGCTCAAATCAATTCGCAATTAACGATTTTGAACAATGATTTTAGAAAATTAAATTCAGATTTTTCTTCAGTTGTACCAGCCGCTTTTCAAGGTCTGGGTGCAGATACAGAAATATTGTTTTGCAAAGCAACAAGAACGCCTGCAGGAGATTCATCTACTGGTATTGAAAGAAAACAAGTTCCTTCGTCTTTTGTTTTTGAAAACAGCTATTATACAACAGCCGGTTTTACCGCATGGGATCCAACAAAATATTTAAACATCTGGATAGGAAGATTTTCTAATAATCAGTTGTTAGGCTTTGCATATTTACCATCAGCTGCAGGTCAAGCTTTTGATGGTTTATGTATTGGAGATCAGTTTTTTGGAAATACAGGTACAGCGACAGCTCCTTTTAACAAAGGCAGAACTGCAACTCATGAGATAGGACATTATTTTGGCTTGTTACATCCATGGGGAGATGATGGCAGTGCTTGTGGAACAGCAGAAAACAGTGATGGAGTTGCAGATACGGATGAAACAAACAATCCTTATTTTGGATGTCCTACTTTTCCTGATAATACTAATGCCTGTACTTCAACATCAGATGGATCAATGTTTATGAACTATATGGATTATGTTAATGATGCTTGTATGGCATTTTTTACAACTGGTCAAAAAACAATAATGCGAAATGCATTGAACGGACCTAGAGCAAGTTTGTTAACTTCAAATGGTTGTGCATCACTTGGTCTTGATGAAGTTGGAGCAATTGAAGCTATTGCGGTTTATCCTAATCCAGTTTCTCAGTATTTTATCATTACATCTCCTCACACCTCTATTGATTTTGTTGAGGTTTATAATGTAAATGGCCAGTTGGTAAAATCACAAAAACTTGAAGAAGTTAATAATAAAGTATATATCGAAGATTTAGAATCTGGAGTTTATTACTTAAGAATATACAATGGAGAAAGCTTTTTGAAATCAGATAAGATAATTAAAAAGTAATATTTTTTTGCTAAAATATTTTGCCTCAAATGTTAATAAACATTTGAGGCTTCTTTTTTTTTGATTCTAAATTGAGAAATTATCAATTTTTTTAATAAATTTGAACAATTAATAATAAAAACATTATGAAAAAAAACTTACTATTTACTTTTAGTGCGGTTTTAATTTTTGTTTCGAGTTTTGGTCAAGGTTCTCTATGGAATAAAACCACAGAGGAAAGAGTAAAAAATTTAAGCAAAATGGATCGTGCTTCAATGCCAAGAGAATATCAATTATTTTCTCTTGACTTCAATGCTTTAAAAGCACAATTACAACAAGCTCCTTCTGAAAATGCAAGAACTTCAAATGTAATTGTTGACTTTCCAAATCAAAATGGAGAATTTGCTAGTTATAAAATTTTTGATGCTCCAGTGATGGAAGCAGGTTTAGCAAATAAATATCCAAATATTAAGTCTTATTCTGGAGTAAGTGAAGATGGAACTTCTTCAATTCGCTTTAGTATTACTGATTTTGGTCTTCATGTAATGTCTTTTTCAGGCAAGTCTGGGACATTCTATATTGATACCTATACTAAAGATTTAAATAATTATATCGTTTATAGTAAAAGGAATATCGAAAAGACGAGAGATTTTGGATGTTTGGTGAGTGATGATGGGAATTCTCCTATAGATGCAGCTGTTTTAAGTAATAGAGTAAATGATGGAATGTTTAGACAATATCGTTTAGCTATTGCGTGTACTATAGAATATGCTGCTTTTCATTTAACTGCAGCAGGAACACCAGCAAGTGCAACTTTAGCAGTTAAAAAAGGGGTTGTATTATCTGCAATGGTAGTGAGTATGACAAGATTGAATGGTGTTTACGAAAGAGAAATGTCATTAAGAATGAATTTAGTAGCGAACAATGATTTAATTATTTTTATTGATTCTGATTCTTTCACTAATTCACCAGCTATGATTAATGAAATTCAACCAATTGTAGATGCAGCAATAGGTTCTGCAAATTATGATATGGGGCATGGATTTTGTACCACAGATTCAGGTATTGCTCAACTTGCATCGGTTTGTGGTTCAGGAAAGGCTAGAGGGATTACAGGTCAGCTTAGTCCAGTTGGTGATCCTTTTGATATTGATTATACAGCACATGAAATGGGTCATCAGTGGGGTGGATCTCACACACAAAATAATAATTGTAATCGTTCTACTGACTCTTCTTTTGAGCCAGGAAGCGGAAGCACAATCATGGGTTATGCAGGTATTTGTGCTCCAGATGTTCAAACAAATTCTAATGATTATTTCCATGCAAGAAGCATTTTACAGATGACAACATTTGTTGTTGGTTCAACCTCATGTGGTATTGCAACTTCAAATGGTAATATTGCACCAGTAGTTGAAGCAGGACCAAGTTATATTATACCAAGAGGAACTGCATTTATTTTAAAAGGAACTAGTACTGATGCAAACGGTGATGCATTAACATACTGCTGGGAACAATATAATAATCAAGTAAGCACACAACCACCAACTCAAACTGCAACAACTGGACCAAATTTCAGATCAGTTTCTCCAAGTACTTCTCCAAATCGTTATATGCCAAGATTTGCTGATGTTTTAAATGGTAATTTAGCACCAACTTGGGAAGTAGTACCTAATGTTGCAAGAACTATGAACTTTGCTTTAACAGTAAGGGATAATAGATCTGGCGGTGGTATGACAAATAGAGATGATATGACAGTTACAACTGCAAGTGTTGGACCTTTTACAATTACTAGCCCAAGTGTTCCTGATGTTTCATGGCCTATCGGTTCTTCTCAAACAATTACATGGGATGTTGCAGGTACAACTGCTAATGGAATTAATACGGCTAATGTAAACATTTTAATTTCTAATGATGGAGGTGTTACTTTTACAACATTAGTTGCTAATACTCCTAATGATGGAACACAAGCTATAGTTGTTCCTGGGCCAGCTTCAACAACAGGTAGAATTTTAATTGAAGCAGTTGGAAATATTTTTTATGCAGTTTCTAAAAATATTGCTATTGGTTATGCCGTTGTAAATTCTTGTAATACTTATAATGGTACTTCTTTGCCAATTGTAACTGCAGCTGGTATTCCTGCTAATCAAATAGGGACTGTAAATGTACCTATAACTGGTTCAATTAGTTCAGTATCTGTTTTCAATAACATTACTCATGCCTATTTATCAGATGTTGTTACAGACATCAGTAGTCCTCAAAATCCTACTACTTTCGTAAAAGTTTTTAATAGATTTTGTGGAAATAGTAATGCGTCGTTAAATATGAAATTTTTTGACGGTGCTGGAACATTAGATTGTGGTGCTGGAGGTACTACATTACAAAATGTTGCTCCAGGAGAGAGTTTTGCTCCTTTCGTAGGACAAAATCCACAAGGTAATTGGACATTGAGAGTATATGATATTTATACTGGAGATAATGGAACATTGAATTCTTGGGGTATTGAAGTGTGTACCCAAACGGTTACATTATTAACAGAAAGCTTTGGGTTTGATAACTTCTCATTATATCCAAATCCTAATGATGGAACTTTTACAGTTAAGTTTAATTCTAATACAGGAAATGATATTAATGTTGAAGTTTATGATATGAGAGGAAGATCTATCTTCAATAATGTATATCAAAATAATGGTGTGTTTGAACAAACACTTCAATTAGACAATGTACAATCTGGAATTTATCTTGTTAATATTCAAGATGGCGATAAAAAGATTGTTAAGAAAATAGTAGTAGAATAATTATTCTATTATAAATAAAAAGTCCCGATTTAATCGGGACTTTTTTAGTTTATAGAAGTTGTAATGGTTTTAATTATTTGAGGAACTTTAGTAATAGTAAAATCTAAATTTAAATTAATATTTTCGTTTATTTTTTTTAGATTTAATTTACCTTCTTCTACTTTATAATAACCTGTTTGTCCTCTGCAGAAACAAAATCTTCCAAAAAGCATTTTTGTTTGTTGAAGTTCCTTATTAGTTAAATTCAGTTCTGTATCGTTATTGTTTATTTCAAAAATTATTTCTTCTCTGTAACCAGCGTCTTGCAAATCACCTTTTACGATTCTATTGTACTGATAAACTATTACAGAAGTAGTTTCACTATCAATAATTTGTGTATACGTTGATCCAAATTCGTCAGTTTTAATAACTAAACTTTTGTTCTTCAGTATTTCTGTGGTGCAAACTCCGTCAGAAGGACAAGGAGATTCTGTCTTTGTAACGACTTTATTTTCTTCTTCTTTTTTCATTATTTCTTTGTTTGTGCAACAGAAAGAAAAGAGAATTGCTGTTGGGATTATGAATAGTTTTTTCATTGTTAACTTATTTAATTAGATAAAGATAATCAAAAAGAATACCATTATTTACCATTATAAATATTCATAGTGTTTGCCAATCCTGCCAAAGCAAAAGAGGATATAATTTCGCTACCCAATTCAAGTCGTTCAGGTAGTTTTGTTTTTTCTTCTTCATTCCATTCGCCAAGTACGTAATCTACTTGCCTTCCTTTTTTAAATTCGTCACTGATACCAAATCTAAATCTAGGATATTCAGTTGAATTTAATAAAAGTTGTATGTTTTTTAAACCATTATGACCACCGTCACTTCCTTTAGATTTTATTCTGATTGTTCCAAAAGACAAGTTTAAATCATCAGTAATAACTAAAATATTTTCTTTTTCAATGTTTTCTTTTTCCATCCAATATTTTACTGCCTTACCACTTAAATTCATGTATGTATTTGGTTTTAGTAAAATTAGAGTACGACCTTTTGTTTTAAACTCTGCTACATCACCAAGTTTTGCTGTTTGAAATGAAATGGATTCTTTTCTGGCAAAATAATCTAATATTTTAAATCCAATATTGTGTCGTGTGTTTACATATTCGGCACCAATATTACCTAGGCCAACGATAAGGAATTTCTTCATTGGGGTTTCTTCTTGTTTGTTGTTATTTTTGAAAATATTTGAAAACCAATTCATGTGGTAAAAATAGTATAATTGTTTTGAAAATGGAATTTTATGTAAATGGATTACTAACTAACCTTGATGGGAATGGAAATAAAAAAATGGTGGTTGAGGCTCTCGAAATCGCCATTTTTTATTGTAATGTACAGCAGGAATAAGGTTTGCAAGAATTCCTACTGATTCGTTCCAAATAAAAAAAAGCACCAGTAAATAAATACTGATGCTTTGATATAAAAGGTTTTGGAAAAATTATTTTTTCTTTCCTTTTGCAGCTGTTTTTTCTGCTTTTGCAGCTTCTTGAGCAGCTTTCATAGCAGCACGTGAAATCTTCACTTGACAAACTACAGTATTGTCTGGATGCATTAATTTGAAATTGTTTGTAGCTAATTTAGTTACATACAATTTATTACCCATTTGTAATTCAGAAATGTTAGCTTCTACGAAATCAGGAAGATTTTTTGGTAAAGCTTTCACTTTTAATCTTCTTTGATTTAAATTTAAAACACCACCTAAAAGTACACCTGGAGAAGTTCCTGTGATTTTTACTGGTACTTCCATGATGATTTCTTTATCATCTGACAATTGGAAAAAGTCAATGTGTAAAATTGCATCACTTACTGGGTGAAATTGGATGTCTTGTAAAATAGCATCAAATTTTTTACCTCCTAAATCAATGGCAACTGTGTGCGCATTTGGAGTGTAAACCAAACTTTTGAAAGCTTTTGCTTCTGCTTGAAAATGTACTGGTTGACTTCCTCCGTAAATTACGCAAGGAACCATTCCAGCATTACGTACCGCTTTGGTTGCTACCTTGCCCACGCTTTCTCTTTCTGATCCTTTAATCGAAATTGATTTCATTGTAAAAATATATAGTTAATAAATAATAAATTACATTAAAAATTTTCCACTGATGGAATTGTTGTGTTGCACCATGTGCATAACTTCTGCAAAAAGAGGCGCACAACTCACCACTTTTATTTTATTTGATTCTTTCTTTAACGGAATAGAATCGGTAACTATTAATTCTAATAATTTAGAATTTTCAATCTTTTCGTATGCGTCACCTGAAAGAATTGCGTGTGTACAAATTGCTCTTACACTTAAAGCGCCTTTTTCTATCATTAAATCAGCTGCTTTTGCTAATGTTCCTCCTGTGTCAATCATGTCATCAACAAGAACAATATTTCTTCCTTTTACATCGCCAATCAATTCCATTGAGCCAATTTCATTAGCGGCTTTTCTTTGTTTGTAACAAATAACTACGTCTGATTCTAAAAATTTAGAATAGGCATAAGCTCTTTTTGAACCACCCATATCTGGTGATGCTATAGTCAAATTTTCTAAATTTAAACTTTTCACATAAGGCAAGAAAATAGTTGAAGCAAATAAATGATCAACTGGTTTTTCAAAGAAACCTTGAATCTGATCGGCGTGTAAATCCATGGTCATGATTCGAGTTGCTCCAGCAGTTTCTAGCAATTTTGCTACTAGTTTTGCTCCAATTGGCACTCTTGGTTTGTCTTTTCTATCTTGTCTTGCGTATCCAAAGTAAGGAATTACTGGTGTTATATGTCTTGCTGAAGCTCTTTTTGCAGCATCAATCATTAATAATAACTCCATCAAATTGTCTGCTGTTGGAAATGTTGAGCAAACAATAAAGACGCGTAATCCTCTTATAGATTCTTCAAACGAAGGTTGGAATTCTCCATCACTAAATTTTGAGAACGTTACTTTGCCTAGCGGAATACCATAGTTTTTAGCTATTTCTTCTGCTAAATGAACACTTTGTGAACAGGCAAATATTTTTGCTTCTGGTTCTAAATGTGACATTATAATTTGTTGTTTTAATTCGAACTATTTTAATTCTAATTTGTCCTCAATTTTATAAGAGCAGAGAGAATTTAAATGCCTCGAATGTAGTTAGTTAGTTGTGTGTCGTTTTAACGAGGTGCAAATTTAGAAATAAAATCCGAGTCTGAAAGGATATTTTTAACTATTTTCTTGAAAATGTGTTTAAAATTTATTTACATTTGCAACGTGTTAAAACAAATTGATTTTTTTAATCGATTTTAATGCGATGAAATGACTGTTGTTATTTCTGTCTGCTAAGCCCGGATGGCGGAATTGGTAGACGCGCTGGTCTCAAACACCTGTGGGAAACCGTGCCGGTTCGACTCCGGCTCCGGGTACTGATAGAAACTCATCACTTTTTAAGTGGTGAGTTTTTTGTTTTTTACCATTGTAACCTTCATTAAATGAGTTAGTTAACTTAAAAAGTTTATTGGTTTTTGCGGTTCGATATTCTCTTTTTTTAATAGAGTAGGAGATACCTTCAGGAAATAGCATAGTTTGGAACTTTCTTTTTTTGTTGTAATCTAAAGAGGTATAGAATTTACTAGGGTTTTCAGCAATTTGTAAAAAATATTTTAGTACTTTTTCATGGTTCGACATTTTTGAAGGCAAATTTTCAGATTCTTTGATTTTTTCTAGAATCGACTCGTTTACCTTTTTACTTTGTCTTTCAAAAATATCTTTTGATATTTCTCCAATTGCATACTTATATTCCATTTTATCAAGGATATTCTTTAACTCATTTATTTCAGTTGTTAGTAATCTTTTACTTTCTGAAACATTAGACATAGAATCATTTAAAATTCTTTTCAACTGTTCGGAGAATAGTTTTAGGAGTTCATCTGATAACTGAAAATTGTCTAACTTTTCTAAAAACGCTTCATGTAAACCTTTGTTCAATGTTTTTTCTGTTGAATTTGCATTCAATGTTTTGTTGCATTTTGTGCATTTATAATAAAACAGATTTTTCTTCTTATTTAAATAGGAGGTCATGTTAACTTGACATTCATGACAAATTACAAATTTCGGTGCAAGAGGTGTTTCTTCTTTGCCTTCAAGATGAATAGCTGTTTTTAATGATTTGCCCTCTAATATTTTTTGAAGCTCAATAAATTCTTTTCTTGTGATTATTGGTTCCCAATTACCTTTCACATAAGTATCTTCTAAGAGTGAATTATTTACTTTTCCTGAGTAAAATTCTGTTCTCCACATGGATGAAATTGAGCTGTAAGATATGTTTATACCTTTTGTTTTTAACCACGTTATTATTTCTTTGTCATTGTATGACTTATATATCTTCATTTTAAAAGCCTCTTTCAATAGCTTTCCTTCTTCGTTTAATTTAATTTCTTGGAATGCTTGAACTTTCGCAGGGTCTGTAACTCTTGGTCCATAATGATCGTAACCTCGTGGACTTCTACCAAATGATTTACCATTGTTTAAAGCATTTATTAGTCCAGGGATTATAGTGTCTTGTCTGTTGAAGTTTTCTTTTTGCGCATAAAGAAGCTGCGTTGAAAATTCATTTTCCGCTCTTTCGTTAAAAGTATTGTGTTCTGTGCTTATTGAGTAAAGAAACACATTGAACTCTTTTCTAAGTTTTACAAACAATTGAATATGTTCTGAACCTGCTCTACCAAATCTACTTGGTGACCAAATCAATATAATTTTAGGTCTTTTATTGACGGAGGTTTTCTTTAGCTTATCAATAAGTTCTCTAAGAGTATTTTGGGTATTTATTCTTTTTGAGCTTTCATATTCTGCATCAAACTCTTCAGTAATAATCAAACCATGATCTTTGGCAAATGATTTGATTCTTTTTACTTGTGTTTCAATACTTCCATTATTTACAAATTGTTCTTTAGTAGAAACTCTTGTGTATGACCATACGTTTGCTCCATTGAAATCACTTAATGTTGGATTTTTCTTTTTCATCTTGGTATTGCTCAAAAATTAGATTAGTAAATTCATATAATTGTTTTGAAAACTCAAATGCGCTTTCTTCATTTAGTTGCTGTGATAAGTTAGGTGCAATTGCAATTATTTCATCATAGCTTAGTAAATGTTCTTTGTTTGAAACCCTTTCCTTCTGGCCCATATCTTGATATAGATAATACGGGCTGAATTATCAGGAACCGAATGGATTTTACATGTTTCATAAATTATGATTTTATCGTTACTTTATAATTTCCTTGAGATCTTTTTTCAACTAATGCGCTTGATCCTGTAGGCAGTTTTGTATTTTAAAAGAACTTTGCTAGTTCTTCTTGATTCTTATGACTTTCAGTTATGGAATGAATCTTTGATTTTCCATTTTCATTTACCACAACCTCCATTAGTTTTGGTTTATCAAAAATTATAGTTCTTCTTATTTGATTTTCTATATCGGATAAATATTGCAAATCCTCCTTGTGTCGTTCCATATCCAATCCAATTAACTTTGCCAAATGTGGTAAATATGGAATGGATATTAGAGTTTCACCATAAAAAAGATTATTCATTTCAGATGTTATGGCTTTATTGTAATAGGAAAACAAATATTCCTCAGTTCTCGGACAGTAGATAAATGTCACAATCTGTCTTTCCAATCGCAAACATGATTTTATAGAATCCATGTAAGGAGTAATATCTCTTCTAAATACAGAATGCATAGCAATCTCATCATTCAGCAAGTTTTTAAACCATTCAACATCTTCTTGTGAATGTTCTCCTTTTTTATTTTCAATGGCGCTTTTTAGTGCTTCGTCAGCATATCGACTGAATAATGGTTCAATCCAAATTTTATTAGTTAATGCTTCAATTTTGTCAGCAGGAATTCCAACATTTGATAATTCATTAATTATCGACACCCATAATGCTTCTGGCAACGTCATAAGTGCCATTCTATTTTTTTTGAGAAATGGGAATACATCATTGGTCCTCCAATAATTCATTGTTTCAGAAGTTGTCAAAAGATCACTGTCTGAATATTGCTTAAAGGAAATTATTTCACCAAGTTGATTAAATATGTTAGATTTCATGATGTATACTTTGTATCGTTATTTAAATTCCATTTTATCTTACTTTAAATAATTTTTTAATGTTTGTTAGTCAAGTACTAAATTCTACTTAGTCTTGATTTTTCTCTTTTCTCATGTTATAAAATGTAACAAGTTCACCTTTTCTATTTACTATTTCTGCTTTTTGATATTGTTTTAAACCAAGTATTCTTCTCAGTTCATTAGTTTGTTCTCCTTTTAATTCCTTAGAGTGCGTTGTCGTAATTGTATAATTATTTTCATTTTCTCTGTATATAGTAATCTCTTTAAAATCATCATTTCTGAATATCTCAAGTATTTGTTCCTCCTCTTTTGAAAACAACTTGTATTCTCTATTATACTTTTCAAGATTTTCATTTTCAAACAATTTAACAAAAGAATCTATTACTGGAATATTAGTAAAATAATGGTTTGAAAACTGATGCATAATCATGTTATAAAAATCATTTTCTCCAAATAATTTTATATGCCCTTCTTTATTAAGTATCATAAAATTCAAACCTTCCTCTGATTTTAGTATAACAATTGATGGTCTTTCATTCAATATTAAAATACCAAAAAAAAGGAATCCAAAATTCGAAGTAAAATAATTGATCTCTTTAGATTGAGTTTCCAACATCTTAAAAACTTGTTCCTTTGTCAATAAATTTCCATCTATTAAGTCTTTTATCTCCTTTGGCAATATAATTTGACCGGTTTCCACCATAAAATCAAAATCAACATTTTCAATACCGACATCATCAAACTGTCCCTTTTTAAGAAACTTTTTTAATTCAATTATTGTCTTTATATCAACATTCAAACTCCTTAAATCTTTGACCATTAAAAGCCAAATAGCTTCAAAAGCATTTAAAATAACCCATTTCCTTTTCTTTTGTTCTCCTTTTACACCAATATCATCCTCATTAACTGAATCATCATAATCTATAACTCCCTCTTTTTTCCATTTATGAAATACTCTTGGACTGATATTCAACTTTGAGAGAGGAATCTTTTTTTCTATTAAATTAGGAAAAAACTCAAATAAGTTCATTAGCTTTCTATTTTTATTACCCAAAAGTAATAAAAATATTTATCTTTGTACTTATAAATTAATTTTTATGAAAAAAAATACTAAACAATGTAAGAATCCTGAATGTAAAGACGATATTATTGATTACAAAAGTTCTAAACGAATTTATTGTAATGATAGTTGTCGAAATAGAGCAGGTTATTTAAAACGTCTTGTCGAAAACAAAGAATTTGATTTAGTGAAAAAGCATACTAAATTAAATTATCAAGCCTTAGAAAAATGTATTGAAAAAAGCGCTTTTGAGGTAGACTTTAAAACTTTAAACATACTTGGGTTTGACATCAATTATCTAACAAATCCTAAACTCTATAAAATAGATAATGAAGTTACATCTGTTTATTCTATTAAAGAGATACAATTCTATTATAATAAAACAAAAGAAATAATAACCATAATAAAACAATAACCATGGAAGAAATTTTATTAACACCGCACCAGAGATTGCTATCTCCTTTAGATCAAAGTATCGATCTAGGATTTATTGAAAAAGACTTAGTAATAGCAAATAGCAACATGAAAATGTATAGGTATTTACTAATAGGTTCTATTATTACATTAGGGTTTGTTATAGTATTAAACGCTTTTGAAAAAAGTAAGTTCAAAAAAAATGAAAATGAAATTATGTATTAAATACAAAAAATGAAAATCAGTGAAAATCAGTGAAAATTGATGATTATCGATTATAATCAATCTTCCCAACCACAAAGTTCTAATCCTAAGTCTTTGGCTTCTTTTAAGGTCTTTTTTACTACTTGATGCTTACATGCATTAAGACCTCTACAATCTTCTTTTAGGTGGTATTTTTTAGCACCATTAGTAACAAATATAAACATCCTGTTTTAATACGTTAAACGATGTAAGACAATACAAACTCAATAGTAAAAGCATTTTTTTCATATTAGGATATGTTTATTTTGTAAAACAAATATAATGTATTATTCTACTTCAAGTTCGTATTGATTACTATGATTATCTATAGCTTTCAGTTTTCCGTGACCTGTCCATTCAACGGTCACTTTTATTTTGTTTTGATTTGTATCAAATAGATAACCAATTCCTTCTTTTCCTTCTATTGAAATGTTACCAGTTACTTCGTTTCCTTTACTATCAAAACCTATTACATCATAGTTGTATTTATAGTTGCCAGAGGTGCCTGTTCTGTTTTCATATTGATACGTCGTGTCAATATGATAATTACTAGTATCTTCTATAGTAGAAACAGCATTTTGTATAGAAGTTTCATTTTTCTTTTCTATTGGACTTTCTTTACAATTCAATAGAAGTAATACAAAACTTAAAAGAATTGTTTTTGTAATGGTTTTCATAGGTAACGTATTAAGTTTACTATTGCTTTTACAAAAATATCTTTACTGTCTTTTACTATTTTACGGAAAACCGTAATTTGTGTTAATTAATAGAAAAATTTATTGCAGTTGGTATATGATCTGATATTTCTCTAGCGTCTTTTAATGAAGTAAAATTTTTGTAAAAATGAAGTACCTCTGCTTTAATAAGTACAATTTTAGATGATTTGAACCAAATGTTGTCAAATTCTGAAGCGAGACAATTATTTTCTTTACATTCTTTTTTGAGGGATGTTTTTTGATTTTGAAAAGCACTTACGTAACCCATTTTCTTTAATGGATTAAAAACGGTATGCGATTGCGGACAATTAAAATCTCCTACAAATAACAAATTTAGATTTGGATATTGTGCAGGTAAAAACTTGAAATATTTTATCTCAGTTTCGGGTTGTTTGCTTTTTGTGATGGCGTGAAAATTAACTAGGGTAAATTGTTTTTTGTTGTATTCAAAAGTGGCATAAAAAGGTTCTCGGTCTATTTCTAGATGGTACTTTTTTTCTAACCAAGCTTTGCCAATTTTCTTGACTTTTGATGTTTTCCATAGAAATGCATAACGCTCTGTTTTGTAGGCACTACTGCTAGTTGGATCGCTAACGACATAATCCCATTTTGCTCCTTTTCTATTAAGTTCATCTGCTAACTTGGCTACAGCTTGTGCGCCGCCATCACCTGCAACTACTTCCTGCAAAGCCACAACATCATAATTTTTAATAGTATTTGCAATGTAAGTTATAGTACTGTCTGACTTTGAACTGCCTAGGTTTTCTACATTCCAAGATAGGAGTTTTACTTGGGAGAAAGTTGTTGTGGTTAGGAGAAGGAAGAGGAAAATTGGGCGCATTGATTTTTTTTCAAAAATAGTTCATTATTTATCTATTAAATTACGGTTTTCCGTAAAATTAAAATTTTGGTTATTAATAAATTTAGCATAAAAACTGATTTATTATGCTAAAAAAAACTATTTTACTAGAAAATAAAGCTTCATTAACAGCTAAAAATCTTCAATTAGTTATTAAATCTGAAATTCGTGAAAGTTCTATTCCTATAGAGGATATTGGGTTTTTAGTACTTGATAATCCTGAAATTTATTTAAGTATTCCAGCAATGAATTTATTAATTGAAAACAACACCTCAGTTATTGTTTGCAATTCAAATCATTTGCCAAATGGAATGTTTTTAAACCTCAACAGTCATCACATTCAACAAGAAATTTTTAAAAATCAAATCAATGCAAGTATACCTTTGAAAAAACAATTGTGGCAACAAACCATTGTTGATAAAATTACTAATCAAGGAATTTTGTTAGAAAAGATAACTGGAACTAAAAACAGTTTTGATTTTTTAGCAAGTAAAGTTTTAAGTGGTGATAGTTCTAACATGGAAGGCGTTGCAGCAAGTCAATACTGGAAATCATTTTTTGAAATAAAATTTAAACGAGAACGTTTTGGCGATTATCCTAATAATTTTTTGAATTATGGATACGCCATTTTGAGAGCTGCAACTGCTAGAGCATTGTCTGGAAGTGGTTTGCTAAATACTTTAGGAATTCATCACAAAAGTAAGTACAATGCTTTTGCTTTAGCAGATGACATTATGGAACCTTTCAGACCAATTGTAGATGAGAAAGTTTATGAACTTATGCGAAATTATGATGAGCAAGAACTGAATACTTTACTCAAATCAGAATTATTGCAGATTCTTACTCGAACTGTTTATTTTAAAGAGGAAAAAAGCCCTTTGATGGTTGCTTTGCAAAAAACAGCAAGTTCATTGCAACAGTGCTACACTGGCGACAGAAAAAAGATAAAATATCCAAAATTATGGAACTAAACGGATACCGAATTATGTGGCTATTTGTATTTTTTGACTTACCGACCGAAACTAAAAAAGATCGCAAAAATGCCTCTGGTTTTAGAAACAATTTACTAAAAGATGGTTTTAGTATGATGCAATATTCTGTATATGTACGTCATTGTGCTAGTAGTGAAAGTACCGATGTACACGAAAAAAGAATTCACAGACTTTTACCTCCGATGGGAAAGGTTAGTGTTTTGCGTATAACCGATAAACAATTTGGAAATATTTTAAATTTTTGGGGTAAAGCAGAAGTACCTAAAGAACCTGAACCCACGCAATTGGAATTATTTTGAAATAAAAAAATGCTTCAGTCTTGCCTTATCACTGCAAAAAGAAACATTTTTTTTCACGACACAACACTTTATTTACTTGATTATTAGAAGGTAACAAGCCAACTAATATCGTGTTTTCTAATCTTTAATCAAACCACAACTACCAACGAAACAACTATTATTTATTGAAAAATATCGTGTTTTCTAATCTTTAATCAAACCACAACCAATCGCTAGGATTAGATTGCGCAAGGAGAATATCGTGTTTTCTAATCTTTAATCAAACCACAACAATGCCTGCGATTGGTCTTTATCGGAAGTAAATATCGTGTTTTCTAATCTTTAATCAAACCACAACATGTCTAAATTAAAAGCATCCACAAAGTTTAATATCGTGTTTTCTAATCTTTAATCAAACCACAACTAGAAGAGGACGTATAGAGTTGGCAGCAATAATATCGTGTTTTCTAATCTTTAATCAAACCACAACTTACTGCATAGTCCTCATACTCGTTGAAGTAATATCGTGTTTTCTAATCTTTAATCAAACCACAACGAAATTTGCTCTTTTTTCAAATCATCAAAAAATATCGTGTTTTCTAATCTTTAATCAAACCACAACTGCTATATGCTCATCGGTTAAACTTCAGTAAATATCGTGTTTTCTAATCTTTAATCAAACCACAACCAGTAATCAATAATGTAGATTCTATTTACTAATATCGTGTTTTCTAATCTTTAATCAAACCACAACCAATTCCACCACCAACTAAAACACGTAGAAAATATCGTGTTTTCTAATCTTTAATCAAACCACAACTACAAGGGTTTACGATAAAAGTAAAGTGCAAATATCGTGTTTTCTAATCTTTAATCAAACCACAACACGTTATAATTAATACAATGAAAAAAATTAAATATCGTGTTTTCTAATCTTTAATCAAACCACAACGACATACTGAAGTTTAACCGATGAGCATATAATATCGTGTTTTCTAATCTTTAATCAAACCACAACAGGAAGCTATCAATTAAAAATTGAATTAATAATATCGTGTTTTCTAATCTTTAATCAAACCACAACGGTTTAGCATTGCTTTTTTAGCATTATTGAATATCGTGTTTTCTAATCTTTAATCAAACCACAACTAACTGCAGGTTCTAGCGATTCATTGAATGAATATCGTGTTTTCTAATCTTTAATCAAACCACAACGGGGTCAATACAATAACTTAACACGTGAGTAATATCGTGTTTTCTAATCTTTAATCAAACCACAACTTTGATACTCCTATTACTCAAAGTGGTGTAAATATCGTGTTTTCTAATCTTTAATCAAACCACAACCTGGCATTAATGTTGGAATAACTTGATTTAAATATCGTGTTTTCTAATCTTTAATCAAACCACAACTAGCGGTAAAAGTTTACCCATTATTCAAAAAATATCGTGTTTTCTAATCTTTAATCAAACCACAACCATCAGGTTCGTTTATTCTGATACTTTCTAAATATCGTGTTTTCTAATCTTTAATCAAACCACAACTTCGCATATCGTCTTCACAATTCTCATATAAATATCGTGTTTTCTAATCTTTAATCAAACCACAACTGATGAAAATGGGTGCCAAAATAGGAATAGAATATCGTGTTTTCTAATCTTTAATCAAACCACAACCACACGAAAGCACCATTGAATTCAAGATTGAATATCGTGTTTTCTAATCTTTAATCAAACCACAACAGCGTGATGCGTTTATGAAATGTACTGATAAATATCGTGTTTTCTAATCTTTAATCAAACCACAACGGTAACGATTTTGAAAATTGGTTAGATAATAATATCGTGTTTTCTAATCTTTAATCAAACCACAACATCCAATAGGAGAAGTTTATATAGGACAAAAATATCGTGTTTTCTAATCTTTAATCAAACCACAACCAGTTGTTTTAATAAGTGTTTTAATACTTGAATATCGTGTTTTCTAATCTTTAATCAAACCACAACATGGTGGCGGTATTAAATTACTTTCTGGTTAATATCGTGTTTTCTAATCTTTAATCAAACCACAACACAAAGGTATTTTAATGTAGGTTTCTTCTTAATATCGTGTTTTCTAATCTTTAATCAAACCACAACAAAGGAATATTTGAACCATTGCGTTGTACTAATATCGTGTTTTCTAATCTTTAATCAAACCACAACTGCCTAACAGATTGGGTGCGTGAAATAGTAATATCGTGTTTTCTAATCTTTAATCAAACCACAACTGTCCATACAAAATCAGTATTATAGTCTGTAATATCGTGTTTTCTAATCTTTAATCAAACCACAACGTTCTGTTTATTCTCTTAGCATCTTCAAATAATATCGTGTTTTCTAATCTTTAATCAAACCACAACACGTTAAACGTTATCGGGTCAAAAGGAATGAATATCGTGTTTTCTAATCTTTAATCAAACCACAACAATATGAATGAAAGCGTTGCAATGCAATGGAATATCGTGTTTTCTAATCTTTAATCAAACCACAACCTGGCATAGGTTTTATTTTGTTTTAAATCGAATATCGTGTTTTCTAATCTTTAATCAAACCACAACGCAGGATTAGTAAATAATGTTTGTACTGAAAATATCGTGTTTTCTAATCTTTAATCAAACCACAACTGGTCAGAGGAGCTTCAAGAGAAATTTGAAAATATCGTGTTTTCTAATCTTTAATCAAACCACAACGATGATGTTGCTCAAAAAGCATTAGTTAATAATATCGTGTTTTCTAATCTTTAATCAAACCACAACTACTATGCAGGAAAAGACATAATGGATTACAATATCGTGTTTTCTAATCTTTAATCAAACCACAACAGTATTTTTCAAAATTGTCTAAAGGTTTATAATATCGTGTTTTCTAATCTTTAATCAAACCACAACAACCTAAATAGAACTAAGATAAACAACAGTAATATCGTGTTTTCTAATCTTTAATCAAACCACAACGTATCTGGAACAAATATAAAAACAATTAACAATATCGTGTTTTCTAATCTTTAATCAAACCACAACGATACGTCAATGTTAATCTATAAATGTCTTAATATCGTGTTTTCTAATCTTTAATCAAACCACAACTATAACGTTGTTTTATTTGCTCAATCGTAGAATATCGTGTTTTCTAATCTTTAATCAAACCACAACATGCGGGTCTTGATTCACTTGATTTCACAAAATATCGTGTTTTCTAATCTTTAATCAAACCACAACCCACCAGTTTCACCAATAACATTAAAATCAAATATCGTGTTTTCTAATCTTTAATCAAACCACAACAGTAACGAGAGTTCGAGTTACGAAATTAAAAATATCGTGTTTTCTAATCTTTAATCAAACCACAACAATGATAGTCGTAGAAGTGTTTTTATTCCAAATATCGTGTTTTCTAATCTTTAATCAAACCACAACACGCCCTCAAGGATTAGATTTTACAGATGCAATATCGTGTTTTCTAATCTTTAATCAAACCACAACCTAATGGAATAACATTTACAATAGTATGAGAATATCGTGTTTTCTAATCTTTAATCAAACCACAACTGTTTAACAATAATAAATACAAAATGGTACAATATCGTGTTTTCTAATCTTTAATCAAACCACAACCAATGATAAAGAAAGGACTATTACATTTATAATATCGTGTTTTCTAATCTTTAATCAAACCACAACTACTATGCAGGAAAAGACATAATGGATTACAATATCGTGTTTTCTAATCTTTAATCAAACCACAACTGGCAAGGATTTTTGCTTCCAGATATCTACAATATCGTGTTTTCTAATCTTTAATCAAACCACAACAATCCATGCGCTATATCTTCAATACAGATAAATATCGTGTTTTCTAATCTTTAATCAAACCACAACGTTTTTAGTTTTTAAATCTTTTGTTGTGTTAATATCGTGTTTTCTAATCTTTAATCAAACCACAACACGTTAATTATAACGCTAATTTCGTTGTAAAATATCGTGTTTTCTAATCTTTAATCAAACCACAACCATACCTTCAACCAAGTGTTACAGGTAAAAAATATCGTGTTTTCTAATCTTTAATCAAACCACAACAGGTTTAACTTATCTTTATGCTTTCTTTTTAATATCGTGTTTTCTAATCTTTAATCAAACCACAACGACCCATACATTGTAAGTTTTTATATTGATAATATCGTGTTTTCTAATCTTTAATCAAACCACAACACTCGGGTGTTAGTTTTGAAAGGTCGATGTAATATCGTGTTTTCTAATCTTTAATCAAACCACAACCGTGTGTGCCTAAAATGTCGCACTCTATTTAATATCGTGTTTTCTAATCTTTAATCAAACCACAACAAGTATGAAACAATTCTTTATAAAAAATAAAATATCGTGTTTTCTAATCTTTAATCAAACCACAACGCCACTTGCACGTCAACATATCCGTTTTGAATATCGTGTTTTCTAATCTTTAATCAAACCACAACGTATCATAATGCTTCAATTCATCCCAACATAATATCGTGTTTTCTAATCTTTAATCAAACCACAACTTAGAGCCAGTAAAAGATATTGCAGGAGAAAATATCGTGTTTTCTAATCTTTAATCAAACCACAACATCGATGGTGCTTATACTAAAGACACAAAGAATATCGTGTTTTCTAATCTTTAATCAAACCACAACATATAAAATCTAATTGTCAAAGCATTTGCAAATATCGTGTTTTCTAATCTTTAATCAAACCACAACACGATTACGATTACATAATGGCTGCATCTTAATATCGTGTTTTCTAATCTTTAATCAAACCACAACGATATGCATCCTACTTCAGAAATGAAAAGAAATATCGTGTTTTCTAATCTTTAATCAAACCACAACCGGTTTCGTCAATACATTCCCACTCGTTTAAATATCGTGTTTTCTAATCTTTAATCAAACCACAACGTTACACCTGTTTTAATTCCTAATCAGAAAAATATCGTGTTTTCTAATCTTTAATCAAACCACAACTGTAAGTTTAAAACTGTTATCATGGTGAAAAATATCGTGTTTTCTAATCTTTAATCAAACCACAACCGGTTTTTTCACTTGGTGTTACAAATACTCAATATCGTGTTTTCTAATCTTTAATCAAACCACAACTTGGTAATCAAAGTAACATACCATACCAAAAATATCGTGTTTTCTAATCTTTAATCAAACCACAACTTAAAAACCTTTGTAAGGTTGGTTGTAAATAATATCGTGTTTTCTAATCTTTAATCAAACCACAACAAGAGGTGCAAAGAGTTTTAACGATTGAAAAATATCGTGTTTTCTAATCTTTAATCAAACCACAACCGTTTGCATCTGTAACATCTACATTAACGAAATATCGTGTTTTCTAATCTTTAATCAAACCACAACGTGGTTCTACTACTTCGATGTTGTTTGCTAATATCGTGTTTTCTAATCTTTAATCAAACCACAACGGTGCAGACTTCCAATTAAATACTGGTGGTAATATCGTGTTTTCTAATCTTTAATCAAACCACAACTATTGTGGCTTACCAAAAGCAGTAACCACTAATATCTTGTTTTCTAATCTTTAATCAAACCACAACACTAAATTAAGATCCTGTAAAAATTCCTCAAATATCGTGTTTTCTAATCTTTAATCAAACCACAACAAGCTAAGCGTTGAAT
The DNA here is from genome assembly GCF_044341265.1 of Flavobacterium sp. Lineage (GTDB taxonomy): Bacteria > Bacteroidota > Bacteroidia > Flavobacteriales > Flavobacteriaceae > Flavobacterium. The sequence goes on along the minus strand of NZ_JBIISA010000003.1, from coordinate 19,945 downwards.
CAAACTCTAACAATAATATCGTGTTTTCTAATCTTTAATCAAACCACAACGTTGTAAACATTCTCTTTAAAATATTGTTGAATATCATGTTTTCTAATCTTTAATCAAACCACAACATTTAATTGGTTAAAAATTTCTACTGCTTTAATATCGTGTTTTCTAATCTTTAATCAAACCATAACTTATCGGTAAAATTACTAAAATAAGTAAGTAATATCGTGTTTTCTAATCTTTAATCAAACCACAACGCTCTTTGTGGGTTAACTATTGCGTCTGAAAATATCGTGTTTTCTAATCTTTAATCAAACCACAACAATTAGTCTTAACAAAATCTGCTAAATCAGAATATCGTGTTTTCTAATCTTTAATCAAACCACAACTACATACTTAAAACCTATGTTTATCTATTAATATCGTGTTTTCTAATCTTTAATCAAACCACAACATTTTTTACTTTTTTTATTAGTTGTTTTCTAATATCGTGTTTTCTAATCTTTAATCAAACCACAACTTATAAAGCGGTGCAGATATGAAAGAGTTAAATATCGTGTTTTCTAATCTTTAATCAAACCACAACGGAAAATCCGTAAGCAGAAAATCGCAAGATTTTCCGTTGTGCTTTGGTTGTTTAAGACTATGAAAAATTTATGTCAAAGAACTTTCTATTTTTACAATTTAAATCCTGCTCGATACTGGTCTAAAGTATCATCTGCTCTTTTATTCAGTAAATCTGTTTGAATAACTTTTGGGTTTTGTATTACAATAGTAGTATAGATTTCAATTGCTAACGCGTCAAACAAAACTTCTTTTGTATCTATTTTACTTATGAAAGCAGAAAACTCCACTCCTTGTTCTAACATATTGGCTATAGCAATGTTTTCATAAGCTGCTAAATATCCTAATTTATGTTTTTCACAATAAACTTCAACGGCAAAATGATCATAACTATTTTCAATTTCTCTTTTTAGAAAAAGTTGTTGACCAATTGCTAATTGGCTTCTTATTTTTTCAAATTGATAATGCGCTAATCCTTTTACGTAATTATCATAAATCTTTACAGGTCTTTGAGACCAAGTTGTATTAGGAATTATTAATCCTGTTGTTCCTAAGCCAAGTACTTTTAAAAAATCGGAACGGTTCATAACTTTTGAATTTTTCCAGAAACTGAAATTTTTACTTTGATTGGATTATGAGTTAACCAACCACCAATTCCTTCTCCATAGCCTGTAATTCTTCTGTAAAATGGCTGGAAATTATTTTGAATTGAAGCTTGTGAACTTTGTCTAAATTCATAAAACTTGGAAGATAATTTCTGAACTCTATACAACTTTTCTTTTAAAACATCATAATCAGGATTTTCCCAATTGATTTCATCTTCGCTTAGTCCCATTAAAAACATATCATTTATATGTAATGTGGTCACAATTTCTTTTCCGTCTGGTGGTAATTGGTATGCTGGAAATCCTTTACTTTTCCTTTCGACAACAGTCCAAAATGTAACTACATCTTCTTTAAGATTTCCTTTTTCATCTTTATATATTAAAACATGATGGTTGTTTCTTGGATTTACCCATTGATTTACATTGTCTTTCAGTTTTTCTGCACCACCAATATTTTCTTTTACTCTAACTTTTATGATTGGAACTGGATCTCCATTTTTATTGGGTAAAAATATTTGTGGTTGTTTTATTCCGTTTTCATCAACAACAAAAAAAGTATTGGCAGGAACTTTATCTTTTACAAATCCACCTAATTCGTTAACTCTTTTTAAAATTAATAATCTTGTTGTTTCATCAACAACTTTATCAATTTGTTTTGCAGTTTCTAAACTTTCAATTGGTTTTCTAACATGGTAAGCTTCTTCGCCATTAAAACTTCTTTTGCCAAATACAGTTTCTTTGTGCAATTGTCCGCGAGCAGCAACTCCTTTGTTGGTGTGCTTTTTGCCATTTTTTTCAACAGTTTTAAAACGAACCGTAATATCGTTTGAAACTTTTTTGTGAGAAATTAATATTTTTTCAACAGCAACCTCTGCATCTTTTCTAAATGTCTCCCACGGTAATGGAAAATTTTTTAATTCTGAATTTCTATTATATCTATTCCATTTTGCTAATTCTTGAACATAGGAAACTTTTGTACAAGCCATGACCAAAGCATCAACAGCATGATGACGATGGTCTTCTCTTGTTTTTTCGTTTTCATCATTCAAGATATTATTCATTCCCCATTTTTGTCTCAAATTTGAAGTTGCTTGACCAGGAGAAACTATAACATTTTTACAAATTTTAGAAAGATAATTTTTTGCTTCTTTACTTATAAATCGAGTATCATTTAACTGTCTAGAAGAAAAATCGTCATCAAATTTTTGTTGTACAAAACGTTTGAATTTTTGATAGGCATTTGGATATTCTTTGGTGTCTGAAAATAATTTTAAGGCTCTTTCTTTTAAGGCTGACCAATTTGATTCGTCATTTCCATAAAATTCAAAAGGTGTTTTATTTCCTTTTTTACGATTTTCATCGGCATAACAAAGCGTTTTATTTGAAAAACTATCATTTAAAGAACGACTCCAAGGATGAATATGTTCAATTTGAATTTCTCCTGAAAATAATTGTGTAACAGAAATAGGTTTTCCTGTATACGGACAAGTCTTTTTACATTCTTCCCATAATTTATAGAGTAAAATGTTATCATGAGTAATTCTAATTCCCTCTTCATTTAATCTTTCTTTTACCCTATCATTTTCACGTTCTAATCTTTTTTGATCTCTTCTTATTTTATTACGTTGCGATTTAGAAATTTTTAAGTCTCGAGCCATCTCGACTTTTATTTCATCTATTCTCCCATGTACGTCAATTAACTCATTAACTAACTTACGTAATTCGAATAACGCAGTTATCACAATTGGATTTCTAATAGCTTGAATTTCTTTATCAGCATCTTTGCCTAAAGGCAATTTTTCTGATAAGTCTGTTAAATCAATTGTGGCAGAGTGATGATATAATTTCCTCATTTGATTATCTGAAACACCATAATCATTTCGTAAAATATCTTTTATAACATCAATAAATCCTCCTTTAGTTTTAGAACGAACAATTCCTTCTACATTATCTATCAAAAAATTTCTTTTATCATCAGATAATTTTTCCCAATCAGAACCAAAAACATTTTTGATTCCACCAAGTACAACCGCTACATCATAGGTAAATCCTAATTTTAAATATGGTAATATATTAGATATTGCTTTTCTACTTAAACTTGAATATCCATCTTTAACATTAAATTTTGAGATAGAAGTAGCTTGCTCATCTGAAAAATTCCAATTCTTAATTGCATAATCTTTTAGGTTAGATTTACTGTCAAAGAAATATAATACATGCCAAATATCTTCTTGTTCTTTCTCTGAAAACTCAAACCATTTTTTCCCAAAATATTTTTTATTTGATAAATTTGAAATTGTATAAGTTCCTACAATTTTATCATCATCTTTATAATTGAACTTGAACTCTGCACTTTCTTTCCCAATTACTTTTTTAATCTTTTTGAAATCAGGCTTTTCATTTGCATACAGAAACTCAACTATTTTTTCTTTTTCTGCTTGTGAAATTTTCTTTCCATTATATTCAACTGTATTTACCCATTGCCAAACTCTAAATTGCTCAAAAGTAATGTTGCTTAAAGGACACTTTGTTTTAGTTGGTTCAAAAGAGCAATTGCCAACTAAATGTTTTTGTGAACGCAAAGGTCTCTGATAAAACAAAATCCCATCTTCTTTATAACCATCTAATTTTCTTCCTCCCAGTAAGGATTTTAAATCTTCATTTAAATTAGAATGAAATTGAGATTGCTTATTCCAAATCAATTCGAACTCATCAACATACATTTTTCTTGTTGTATATCTATTGCGAATTCTTTCTATACCATCTTGATAAGGTTGATTCTCTTTTGGATAAATTTCAAACAGATAAGATCCTAAGGTTTTATCTTGAATATTATTTTGTGTTTCTGTAATTCCAATTTTCCCTTCTTTTGGATTTCCTTTAAAAATAGCTCCATCATCAGATCCTCCTTTTCTACTATTACTTAAAAATCCTCTTCTTTGAATTAAATGGTAAAATATTCTACCAATTTCCTCTAGAGATAATTTTTCGAACAATGCTTTTTGACGCAACTCATAAGGATTTAAAGCAAACCAATTAGCTAATTTTTCAGATGGAAATTCTTTTGTTTTTTTCCAATCTTCAAAATCTTTAGCAACCATGGGACACATACTGTTTTCAGATAATGCTTTTAGTAATATTTTTTTTCGCAATCTTCTTCTAAAGAATTGTCTTCTTACTCCTCTTGCTCCAGTACGGCTTGCATTTTTAGATATTTCTCCATCTCCATCTCCTAAATTCTCAACTCCCATTGGAAATATTCTACTTCCAACTCCTAAAATTTCACTCTTAACATCATCAATTAAAGCCCAACCGATCGAGTTTGTTCCTAAATCTAATCCTAATATTTTTGCCATAATTATCTGCTTTTAAATCAATTTTTAAAGATAAATAAAAAATAATTTACTATTTTACGGTTTCCCGTAAACCAATTAAAAAAGTTTTTGTATATATTTGTAACAGATTAAAACAATTCTAATCTTTAATCTTATCACAATAAGGCTATATGCCGTAGATGAAAATCTTTAGTCCTGCTTCGGTGGGACTTTTTTATTTCTAAATAACATCAAAATGATATTTGCACTGTATGAAATCGAAATAAAATTCTTCGACGTCGTCGGCTTTCATAAAAGCCACAAACTCGTCTAGTGGCACTTCAAAATAGTGGTGAATTACATTGAGTCTGAACTCTATTTCTAAAATTTGGTTGATTTCGTCATATCCTACAGCAAGGATGTTTGTGGCGTTTATTGGGTATTTTGACATGTTTTCTATACTTATTTGTTCTTTTCTTTAAATCCATATATCAAAAACATAAATCCGGTAAAGATGTCTATGGGCATCCAAATTGATTTTTTGTAGAGATAAATAGGGATTATGGGATTGAAGAGAATTGCTAAACAAATGAAGATTATCCCAAAAAGGTTTACGTCTTTTTGAACCTCTTTGAATAGCACCAAAATGGATCCGATTGTAATTGCTATTCTTAAAAAAGTATAGTAGGCTATGGGCATATCAAAGCAAGCTATCAAAGCAATAGCAGCGCATATTATACATATTGTTCTCATGAATGAAATCTTATTTTTAAATAATTTTTCAAACTTAAAACCAATAAAAGAGCATTCCTTACGGGAAACCGTAAAGAATACTTTTTTTTAAATTAAATAGTTTAAGTAATAAGATTTTCGATTACTTATTGTAGTCGTAGTATTTGTTAACTTTGGCTATGCAAGATTCGCAAAAACGCAATTGCCATGTTAAAGAAAGCTCATGTATTCCTTGTGTTCTTCCGATTTTTGACGTGCTAAAATCATATGAATACCCAAAGTTAAAATCACTAAAGTGAACAGAAATATAAGGATTGATTGAAGTAATTAAATGACTGTTTTTGCTTTTACCCTCAGGATTAGTTGCTAGATTAGCACCAACTGTTAATGCTTGAAATTTTAATGCCGTTCCAATATCCAATCGATTAAACTGTGATTGTCTCATATAGTTAGCATTGACTAATAATTTTGTTTCTTCAGGAAATAAACCAGATGGTGTTCCATCCATATCAAATGCATATCCAGCGTGAAGTGACAAAAATAAATCTAGTGGTACATGATTATCGTTTAAAAAAGAAATATTTGGTCGAGTAAGATGTTTAACACTTAATCCAAACCAACCATCTTGATTATCAATTACAAAACCAGCAGAAACATCAAAAAAATTGATATTATCCTTTTGATTTAATACTCCTAAATCTACACTACCACTACTAATTACTCCAGTATTGATATTTATTTGATCTTCTAGCAATAAATTTTTGAAGTTGTAACTTTTTCTGCCATAACCAACTTCAAGTCCAGGTCTAAAACTCCATCTATAATCTATCTCGACTTTATAGGAATAGGCCATATTTACTTGAAGAAAATTGTAATTAGTAAATGCCTCTCTGTTGTTCAAAATTGTCATTCCAACTGCTGCGTGCTCACCTACCATTTTATTTACAAAACCAAAGTCTGTATCTACTACTCTATTGCCATCTGGCCATTGCCTTCTGTGTAAAAGTCCTGCTCTCCAATTGTATTGAAAACCAGTAAATCCTGGATTCAAGGTTTCAGGCATTAAGGTAAATTGAGTGAATATTGGATCTTGAGCATTGCTTTGAAGAGTGAAAAAACTCAGTACAATAAACAAAACATAATTTAATTTGGTTTTCATTTCGTGTTTATTTTATTAGTACAAAAGTTTGATTTTCATTTATGATAGTTCCATAGAAAGTTTCACCACTTACTTTAGCATAGTAGTTCCCATTTTCAGAATTTACTTCTTTTATTTTTCCATTCCATCCTACCAAAACTTCTCCAACTTCGGAGTAAATTAATGATCCCCAAGTATCGTAAATATCAAGACGAACATTTTTTAATCCTTTAGTGACGGGTCTAAAGGTGTCATTGATGCCATCATTATTGGTTGGTGTGAATGCAGTTGGTACAACTAGCAAATATCCTTTTTCAACTTTCAAAGTTATAATTTGACTGTAAACACATCCAAAAGGATAAGTAACCGTTTGAGTGACTACATAATCGTTTGGTGAAGAATAAGTATGAATTGGATTTACTTCATTTGAAAATGTTCCATCACCAAAATCCCAAAGTACAGAAATATAATCTCCAGTTATTACACTAGTAAATTGAATTGGATCCAAAATGGAATAAATTCCATAGGAAGTATAACCTATTGAATTTGTATTAAATGAAGGATTCCCTAAAGTAGGTATTGCAACATTTAGTGAATAATTTGTAGAGCAACCAATTGCATCTGTGACTGTAAGTGTAACAAGTCCATTTGTTGTCGTTGTCATTGACTGATTATTAGTTCCAGAAACAGTTCCGCTTGACCAATTATAAGTGTATGGTGGAACTCCTCCAGAAGCAACAGCAGTAAAATCTTGAGTCACTGTAAAAGTGCTGCAAGTTGCATTTGTAGTTGTATTAACCGATAGTGATAATGGATTAGGTCTAGTAATTGAATATTGAGCTGTTTTTACACAACTTCTTGCATCAGTCACTGTAACTTGGTAATTTCCTGCTGGAATACTATTCAAATCTTCAGTTGTAGCACCATTATTCCATAGATATGAAAATGGTGGCGTACCTCCTGAAACCAAAAGATTTATTTGCCCTGAATTAGCGTCATTACAATCAAGAGCATTAACAGTATTTGCTGACAAAACTAAAAGTTGAGGCTCTAAAATTGTAAAGGTTCTTGTAATAGTGCATGGTTTAGAATCTGTAATAACAACTGAATAGGTTCCTGGTCCAAGATTATTTCTTGTTGTTCCTGCTGTACTTCCATCACTCCAAACTAAATTAACTGGTGCTATTCCTCCAACAAAGTTCAAAACAATACTTCCGTCATTGGCTCCAAAACAAGAGATGTTAGTCGCAACTGGACTTACGTCAAATAATGGTGGACTTGGAATGTTTATGGTAGAAGATTTTTGGCATCCAAGAGCGTCTGTAACAGTAATTGTATAATTTCCGGGCGAAAGATTATTTTGATTTAATCCAACCGCTAAATTACTCCATTGCACCTGATAAGGAGCATTACCGCCAGATAATGTTACAGTAATAGTTGCATTATTGTCACCATAACATACTATTGGAGTTGTTGTAGCATTTATTATTATTTCTGGAGATTGTGTCAAATTTACTGATAATGTATCTACACACCCTTGAGCATCTGTTACTGTAAGATTATAATTTCCTGCAATTAGGTTTGAGATATTTTGATTGGAACTTGTATAACCATTTGGGCCTGTCCAAGAATAGTTATAATTAAAAACACCCGGAGTTATCTCTATTGGAGTTCCTCCAATAACAGAACTATTTATGGCGCCAGTTGCAAAACCATAACAATTAATATTGGTTTGACTTACCAAATTTACCTGCAACAAAGGCGGTTCTGTAATTACAAAAGTGGCTGTTTTTGGTCCGCAATTATTGGCATCAGAAACTGTTACAACGTAAGTTCCTGAACTCAAATTTGAAATATCTTCGGTTGTTGCATACGGATTACTATTTTGTGTCCAAGAATATGAATAGGCTCCAGTTCCACCAATAACTGAAATTGCAATGGATCCATTACTACTTCCAAAACAGGTAATGTTGGTATTTGAATCTGTTGATAATACTATATCTGAAGGCTCTGTTATTGTATATGAATTAGCAATTGGACATCCACCAGCGTCTGTTATTGATAGATTATAAGTTCCAGGCACTAAATTAGAAATATTTGCATTTGATGATGAAAAACCATTTGGTCCAGTCCATTGAATACTATAAGGAGCACCAGTTGTAAAAGGAATTCCACCAGTTGTGTTGGTTGTTATACTTCCATTATTAATTCCAAAACAAGTACTATTTGTTACCACAGCATTCGGATTCATAGCTGGATTTATAGTAATTGTGATTGTAAAAGTAGCCCCAACACAATTTCCAGATATTGGTGTTATTGTATAAGTTGCAGTTGCTGGTGCAGTTGAAGTGTTTATCAACGTTTGACTAATTTCAGTTTGACCTACTGGTTGTGCTGATGATCCAGTAATTGTACCAATAGGATTTATTATTGGAGCAGACCAAGTATATAATGTTCCTGTTGGAACTATATCAGACGAAGTGGAAACTGGAATTATTGTAAATGTTGCACTACTACAAATGGTTTGATTCTGAGATGAAATTACTGGAACTTGATTAATAATAATCGTTGCTACTGAAGATGTAATTATTTCGCAACCACCATTCAATGATGGAAATGTGATCACACAGTAATAATAAAATGTTCCGGAAGCTGATGCTGGTGGTGAAAATGATGCATTAGTTCCATTTAAAATAACAGAACCACCACTATTGGAATTGGAAGTATTACTGTACCATTGATAATTTGGTGTTCCAACGCCGTTTATATAATTTACAGTTAAAGGCGCAATTGCATCTCCTAAACAAACTGTTTCAGAAACTGGATTTGTAGAAATTGCTGGTGCTAAATTTACATTTATCTCTGAAGTTGCGCTTGTAACATTACATCCAATTCCATTAGGTTGGGTAATTTCACAATAATAGTAAACAGTTCCATTGTTTAGTGTTGGTGGCGTAAATGTTGCATTCGTCTCTCCAATTAAGATTGTGCCGCCAGAATTTGAATTTGAACTATTAGAATACCACTGATAATTAAATGTTCCAATACCACCAGTTGCGATTACTTGTAATATATTTGGAGTTGCATTTTGACAAAGCGTTTGAGATGCAATTGGCTGAGTTGAAACAATTGGATCTGGAAGAACTACGACACTTGACACATCACTAGTTACATTTCCGCAACCATTTCCTGTGAAACTTATGACTACATAATAATAAAATGTTCCTGCTGAATTAAAAACTGGAGGTAAATAGGTTGGTAAATTTGTTCCTACAGGAGTTCCGCCAGTTGTTGAATTATTTGTATTTGAATACCATTGGTAACTTGGAGTTCCTGTTCCGTTTAAATAGGTAACAGATAATGGGTTTGCAATTGTTCCGCCTACGCAAATGTTCTGTGTTGATAATGGTTGCGTGTCAATTGTACTTTGTGGATTTATAGTTACAACGGCAACATTTGTAGATACGCTAGAACAACTTCCAACTAAAGATGGAAATGTAATAATTCCATAATAATAAAAAGTTCCAATGGTATTTGAAGGTGGATTAAATGTTGCATTAGTTTCTCCTGGGATCAAAGTTCCTCCAATTGGTGAATTTGTGGTGTTTGAATACCATTGATAGGTTGGAGTTCCAACTCCGTTGATGTAGGAATATGTTAATGTTGTTGGTGTTCCGTTTTGGCAAACCGTACTTGAAATGGGTTGGTTTGCAATTGTTGGTGATGTGTTTACAATAACTGTTGCTGAATTACTTGTTACCGAACATCCAATACCTGTTTGCGTGATTGCACAATAGTAATAAAAAGTTCCAACAGCATTTGTTGGAGGAGTAAAACTTGCAGTATTTGTTCCAACTGCATTTCCACCAGTTGTAGTAGCAGTTGTTGTGCTGAACCATTGGTAGTTGAAAGTTCCAGTTCCACCAATTGCCGTTACGGTTAGGGTTGTAGGCGTTTCGTTTTGGCAAAGCGTTTGTGTTAATAAAGGTTGTGTTGATAAAATAGGATCAGGAAGTACATCCACGCTTGCTACAGTGCTTGAAATATTTCCGCAACCATTTCCAGTAAAACTGATTACAACATAGTAGTAAAATGTTCCTGCTGTATTGAAAGCTAATGGAGTATAAGCTGCGTTCGTTGCTCCTGAAATTAAAGTTCCACCTGAATTAGAATTGGTAGTATTGGAATACCATTGGTAACTTGCAGATCCAGTTCCGTTAAGAAAGGTAACTGATAAAGGATTTGCTATTGTTCCGCCTACGCAAATACTTTGACTTGGTGATGGTTGCGTATCGATAGTTGGCGAATTATTTACGGTAATAATTGCTGACTGTGTAAGAGTATTTATACAAGAAGTAGCATTAGAATCTTGGATATTAACTAAATTATAAGTAAATGTCCCGACTACATTTGTAGGTGCATTTATTGAGGCACTATTTCCTGATGTCGTTGTAATTGTTTGATTGGTTCCGCCATTTAAATTATAGGTAAAAGTATAAGGCGCATTTCCAGACGATCCTGTGAAAGTTATCTGAGGATTAGTTGCATTTAAACATACACTAGTTGTTCCAGAAATAGTCGCAATTGGACTAGGGTTAACTTTTATTGTAAAAATTTGATTTGGTCCGTTACAATTTACTCCTTGAAAGGTGAAAGTCGGTGTAACTGTAATGGTTGAAGTTATTGTTGTCGCAGTACTATTATTTGCTGTAAAACTCGGAATTGCTCCGTTTCCATTTGCTGCTAATCCAATAGCTGGGTTAGAATTAGTCCAAGAAAAGGTTGTAGTTCCAACTAAATTAGTGGTTGAAAATACAGTTGAAGGAATAGTATTCCCATTACAAACTTCAATATTGGTTGTACTATTTACTTGCGCTGATGGATTTACAGTAATAGTAAAAGTTTGCGTTAAACCTGAGCAAGTTAAACTACCGCTTGTAAATGATGGTGTTACTGAAATAGTAGCGGTAATGGGAGATAATCCATTGTTAACAGCTGTAAAGTTTGGAATATTTCCAGTTCCAGATGCTGATAAACCAATACTCGGAGTGTCATTTGCCCAACTATATGAGGTAGTTCCACCAGTCGTTGTATTTGAAAAATTTATAGCTGATGAAGGACTTCCGTTACAGATTGTTTTATTTGGTGTTGCAACTAAACTCGCATTTGGTAAAACCGAAATTACAAATTGTTTTGTTGTTCCACTGCAAGAAGTAGTGCCTGTTAAAATTGATGGAGTTACAATTATCGTTGCGTTAACTATAGTTGTGCCATTATTTATTGCTGTAAAAGAGGGTAAATCACCAGTTCCAGAAGCGGCTAATCCAATTGAAGGATTGGAATTTGTCCAAGTATAAGTCGTAGTTCCAGTTGTGTTTTGTGTAGAAAAAATGGTAGTTGGAATGCTATTTCCATTACAAACGGATACTGCTGTAGGTTGATTTACCTGAGCTGAAGAATTAATTGTAATTGTAAATGTTTTGGGTGTTCCAACACAACTTAAAGTTCCAACAGTGTAAGTTGGCGTAACCGTAATGGTTGCTGTTAAAGGATTGTTAGTTGTATTAGTAGCGGTAAAATTTAAATTTCCGGTTCCCGAAGCGGGTAATCCTACAGCAATAGTGTCATTTGTCCAATTATAAATCGTTGTACCACCTGAATTGGAGCTAGAAAAATTTACTATGACATTACTACTATTACAATTTGTAATATTATTTGGCTGATTTACTTGCCCTATTGGATTTACAGTAATTGTGAATGTTTTTGCCACACCACTACAAACAGTACTTCCACCAGAAAACGAAGGAGTAACAGTAATTGTTGCAGTAATTGGTGTGTTGGTTGTGTTCACTGCCGTAAATGTTGGAAGATTTCCATTGCCAGAAGCGGCTAAACCAATTGCGGTATTTGAGTTCGTCCAACTATAAGTTGTTCCTGTTGAAGTATTGCTCGTTGTGAATATTGGAGGAGTAATTAAATTGTCATTACATACCGATAGTGCTAGTGGTTGATTTACTTGCGCGGCAGGATTTACAGTTACAATATAATTTACAATTGTTCCGGTACAAGTTCCAATTGTTGGCGTTATAACATAAGTAACTGTTCCAGGATTGGTATTAGAGGTAGAAATTGTTTGTGCTGGAATTGTATTTGTAGTTCCTGATGGAGTAAATCCAGAAATTCCTGACGTTGCAGTTGCAGTCCAAGTGAATGTTGCAGTGGCTGGATTAGTTGTTATATTTACAGGAGTTGTTGCTGTTCCGGAGCAAATAGTTTGACTTAAGTTGGTGTTAGTAATTACTGGTGATTGATTTATTACAAGTGCTTGTGATGCGGTGTTTGATGCACCACATTCATTAGTAACAACTAGTGAAACAGTATAATTTCCTGGCGTTGTATAGTTTATCGCTCCAGGATTTAATGTATTAGCCGTTGAAGGATTTCCTCCAGGAAAACTCCAAGCATAAGTGAGTGTTGAACTAGATGGCGCGCAATTAGTAACTGTTGTAACTGGATTTATTGTGGCGCTTCCGCAATAAGAAGTTAATGCAGCTATTGAAACTGTCGGCGGTTTTTTGACAGTGACTGTTTGTTGGGATGTAAATGTACCACACGAGTTTGTCATTGATAATGTTATGGTATATGTGCCTGATTCTACAAAATTAAAGTTGGCATTGGCTGTAGTTTGATTTGGAATTTGAGTTATTGTAGTTCCACAAAAGGCAGGAGTATAAGCTACTTGCCAAAGATAAGTTGGTGGATTGCACGAATTAGTTGTATTTGTAGTGTTTGTTGTTGTAACAGCCAAAGGAGCACATCCAGTTGTAGTGTTTAAAGTGAATGTTGGTGTTAATGGTGGTTCAATGCAGATGGTTTTGGAAATTGTAGTTATTCCACAAAAATTTTGAGCCGTTAATGTGACTGTATATGTTCCTGGTGTTGAAAAAGTATGATTAATATTCGTTGGAGGTGAAAGTGGAGTGGTAATTATTGGTGTTCCATCACCAAAATTCCATGTGTAAATCGAACTTTGAACACAACCTTGACCATAACCACTAATTGTTGTATTATTAAATGTAATGCTAGAATTAACGCACCCACTTGGTGGAGAAGTAAAATTTGCAGTTGGTTTTGTTAATATGGAAATATTTCCTAATGTAAAAGGAGTTGTACCACAAGCATTTGTGACATCAAGAGTTACTATAAAACTGGTAGCAGGACAACTACTAGATAAATAAGTATGTGGAATTGGATAATTTAATGAAGATGCTGGATTAGTCGAATTATAATAAGTTGAACTATTTAATTGATTTTGATTTAATATTAAAGGAGGAGAACCATCTCCATAATTAATGTTATACGTTGTATCAAGAGAATTAGAACCCCAATTTGAAATAGAGAACTGTAAATTTGCAGTAGGAGCGCATAAATTTTGAGTAGAGCCAGGACTATTTAAACCACCCAATGGATTGGATACGTTTTTTATTATATAAGTTTTTGTATTTACACATCCATTATTTCCAACAGCTGTTACAATCATGGAATATGCTCCAATAGAATTATAAGTATGAGAAATTGGAAATACTACATTAGATTCAATATTACCATCTCCCCAATTTATTGAAAAAGAAGAAATGCATGTAGAAGTTGAAGTATTTCCAACATTGATTGTAAAAATTGGATTTGATGATGCGTTTGAACAATTACTAAATGGGTCAAAAGGATTTGTAACATCAGAAAAATTTATATCAGGCCTTTGTAAAACAATAACTTGGTTGGTTCTAGAAACAGAACAACCATTACTTGTAACTGTTAATACCACATTGAATGTTGTTGTTCCACATCCTAAAGAATTAAAAATATGACTAGGATTTTGAGATGTTGATGTTGGGGTTCCGTCACCAAAATCCCATAAATAAGTATAAGAACCGGAACCAGTTACTGATGGAGTGAATTGAATTGCCGTTCCTGAACAAGAGTTATTATTGGTAAAACTAAAGTTTACAATTGGTAATGCATTTATGATAACAACTTCAGTGTCATTCTGAGGAATTACAACTGTTGGCGTAGTACTATCCGAAACACTAACCAAAGTATAAGTAAAATTACCAGCAGTTGTTGTAACTATAGGAAGTGTAACCGTATTATTAGTTCCAGTTGTTACAATCTGAGTTTGTGTACCGTTATTAATTGTGTAGGTAAAAGTATACGGCGCAGTTCCACCACTTCCAGTGAAAGTAATAACACTTCCAGTAGCATTTTGGCACAGGGTTGTTCCACCAGAGATTGTTGCAGAAGGGACTAGAGTTTTATTAAAACTAAATCCTGTTGTTAGATTAAGAAAAAATATGGCTATAAAGTATATCTGTTTCATCTGATGATTTTGCTAAAAAAATAGTATTGAATAATAATGTAAAAATAGGTTTGGCGAATTTTAATGAAATACGTTTATTTTCGTATTTTAATCACTACATACAAAATCATAGATAGCAGACATTACTGATCCTGGGACCACTCTATTTTCATAACTTGATATATCAATATTACTTTTTACATTTCCATTTTCGTAATAAGTTATAGATTCTCCAAGATCATATGTTGATTCACCACATTTAATAGTCATAAAAGTTAGAATATAACCACCTCCTGTTTTTATTGTTTTACCGCTTTTATTTTTTTTATACTTTATTGGTTCTGTTTTTTTTACCCATAACTCAGTTGAGTAATCATCAATTTTTTTTATTAAAACAGAATAATCTTCACCGTTTTTGCTAGAGGTAACATATGTAAATTCTTCATTTTGAGAATAAATGTTACTAAATGAAAGAAGTAGTAGCAGTGTTATAAAAATTTTAGTTTTCATAATTGTTATTTATTTTGAATGATTTTTACAAAAGTATAACCAATAAAAGAGTATTCCTTACGGGAAACCGTAAAGAGAATAAAAAAATAAAAAAGAGAGTTTTTAGGCTATTCCTAAATCTTTAGCAATAGAGATTAAATGAACGGTATTGTTGGCTTTAAAGTAATCTTTGAGTTTGCCAATTCTTTTTTCAATAGTGCTTTTACTACTAGGTGTAATGCCTAATTCTTTGAATTTGATGTCCATTTTTTCTTGTGGAACACCTAATGATAATTGTTTTATAAGTTCAATATCAAAATTATCAATTTCATTTATTGTTTTGTCCTGAAGTAAATGTTCCATTTCAGGTGAAATATACTTTTCATTGGTTTGAAAAAGGTTTTTGATTGCCGTTTTCAATTCATGAATACTTCTACGTCCTTTAATCACAAAACCATCAATATTTTGATTTTCAAAAAGTGATTTTATATGAAAGGTTTTATCTTCAACAGAGTGCACTATTATTTTTAAATCGGGTTGTGCTTCTCTTACCCATTTTATCAAATCATCTCCGCTAACTAATTGTACTTTTCTATGATCAGCTCTAAAAGACAAATCACTTATCAATAAATCAAATGGCTCGTTGTCAAGAATTGCTTTCTTAATTTTTAATTGTGCATCATCACAGTATTTTGCATGGTGAATTTCTGTAACACCAAGCTCACTTAGTACTTGCATCACTGCTAAGTTAATGCTATCAAAATCTTCTGCTATTATTACTTTCTTAAACATGACTTTGTAATTATTTAGGTATTTTCAATTTTGCTTTGAATCCTTTATTAGTTTCCGTTTCAAAAGTAATAGTTCCATTTATGGATAAAATACGGTTTTCCGCATTTTGCAAACCTTTTTTTAAATTTAACAAATCTGAACATCCAATTCCGTTATCAGAATAGTTGATTTCGACACCTTTTTTATAGGTTTCAAATCCAATCACTACCAAGCTACAGCTACTGTGTTTTCTCATGTTCACCATCAATTCTTGCAAAGTTCTGTAGATAACTATTTTGGATTCTTTCTTGAGTTTTAGCCAATCCGTTGAAGAAGTATTATTTTTTATAATAACATTAATATTGTTGCTGTTATAACTTGAAAGCATAGCTTTAAGAACAGCTTCAAAATTATCACCAGTATCAATTTGGCTGTTTTCTTTTGAAATGTTTCTTGATTGTGTATAAATCTTATCTAAGTTTTCAAGAAGAAATTCTTTATTGGTTGGATTGTTCAAATCTTGTGTATCTGCATAAGTCATAGCGTTAAAAACATCATTAGCTAATTCATCATGAAGCTTTTTGGAAATTCTAGTTTCGGTATCGTAAGTTGCTTTTTGGAGCTTTCTTCTGTTTTTTGAACGAATTGTAAAAAACACAAATAAAGATATTGTGGATACAAAAATGAACAATGAAAGGTAGAGTTGTTTTTGACTTTTTTGCTTTTCACTTTCTTTTAAAGCTATGTTGGCATCGTACTTTATTTTAGCAAATTGTGTCTTTGAGTTTTGTCTTACTTTATTAATGCTATCCGAAATATTCATTTGCGTTAAAGCAAGAGACTTTACCTCATTAGTATTGGATGAGGCAATAAGAAACTTAATAGCTTCAATTCTATCATCTGGACTGTTGATTGCTGATGCAGCATTATAGGCTTTTTGTGCAAAATCATTAGATAATTTCAAATTCGATTTTTGATAATATTCCGCCATATGCATGTAAGAAGCAATAAGCTCAGAATTATTATTAATACTATCACGGATTTTTAAAGATTGATTTAAATAATCAATTGCTTTAGGATTGTTTAATTTAAAATAAGTATATCCAAGATTATCAAGAACTTTGGCATAATTGGGTTTGTCTTGAATGAGTGAAATATCTTTAGAAAGATTTAGCAGTAATTGTTCCGCTTTATTATATTCTTTCGATTCTAAAAAAGTATAAGCTATATTATTTATATGAACAAATTTATCTTCTTCAGTTAAGGCAGTACTTTTTGCAAGATTGAAATATTTGTGGGCACTTTCATAATTATACTGTTCCAAGTGCGATATTCCAATTAGATTATAAGTTGTATTTATACTTTTATATTCAGGTAAAATAGAAATTATGCTTGTTGCAGTTGCTTCACTTCCTGAAAAATCACATCGTTTTTGTTGTATTTCTGCAAGATAATATAAAGCATATACCCTTCTTTCTTTTTCCTGATCTGAACAAGCATCATTAGCTTTATAAAAATAATAGTAAGCACTATCATATTCTTGTTTATCATAAAACGAGAATGCTTTCTTTACATTTAAACTATATTTTTCATTTTTTGGATTCTCTATCTTTTTATTACATGAAATAAAAATAGAGAATGCTATTACAATAAAAATCGGGAAATATACTTTTTTAAATATCATTTCCCGAAATTATTGATTTTAATTAGAATAGAAAAATATTTCTATTTTAATTGTGGTGTTACAGGTGGTGGTGGCGGAGGAGTGTTTCCACCTTGTCCACCTGTGGTATCTACTATTGCTTTAGTTAACAACATTTCGCTGTGTTGAATTGAAATGTTTTCTGTATTTGTGTTTTCTTCAATTGCATCATTTGTGCAAGAAGTAAATGAAATTGACAATGCAGCAATAGCCGCGAAAAATATTTTTTTCATGATGTTTTAAATTTTGACATGGTTGTGGCTGTTCGAGACTTTCTCGAAAGCGTTTTGAAACAGAAAAACTGTATCAGATTTGAGTACTCGGATTTATTTTTTTGGGAAGTGAAGTGAGCTACTACAGAACCTTTTAGTTATACTTCCCTGAATAAAAAATCAGTTCTGTATAGCATCACTTTTTTGAACTAGTTTTGTACATTTGTTCCTATCGCGAAATAGAGCAAGAACTAATTCTGAGGCAAAGGAATGTGGTTTTTGTTTGAGTGTTTATAAGGAATTCCTGAAAATCCTACTATTCCTAAAAAATCCTACTATGACTACAACACATGATTCTCTTGAAGCCTATAAGAAAGCCATAAGAGCAAAATTTGAAAAAGAAAAAACAAAAGAATATTCCAGTTTTTTGTTAGTTCCATCTAGAGCGAAACTTCGTCAGCTTTGCATTGAAAGATTTAAGAATAATGAAAGTAATGATGATTTAAAAAGCTTTGAGATTTTTTTTGGATTTCCGTTTGAGTCTGGCAATAAAAATAAATTGCAAGCTGCTACAGATAGGTTTCGACCAATAGAAAATTTTTTAAAAGGAGAGAGTGATTTAGCAGATATTGAAGGGATAAATATGTCGGCTATTTTATTGGATTTTGAGCCAAGACCATTTAAGAAGTTTGCTAAGTTAAATTCTGATGATTTTGTAGAAGATGTAAAAGAAAAAAATTTTGATAAAAATAAATCGAATGATATTATCAAAAAGGAAGAAAAACCTGTTTTTTTTAAAGATGAAATAATTGTTGCTTCTAAAAGTAATTTAAAGAAGAAAGTTGGAATTAGCTCACTAGTAGTTTTGGGATTGTTTGGTGCGAAAAGTATGTTTTTCAAAGAAAAAGAATGCATGGAATGGAAGGAAGATCATTATGAATTGGTTGATTGCCAAAGTGAAGAAGTTGGATTTGCAAATACAAAAATCATAAAGCCTTACAATGAAATTGAATTTAGTAGAAAAGAGTTAACAGTTTGCGATACTACAAAGTTTTTTAATGGAGATAAACCTCTAGTTTGGTACAGTAAGAAAAACAATGAGGTTCAATTTTTTAATATGGATGGTGAGAATCCCGAGAATGGTGCTGAGATTAAAAAAGTTACTCAGTATATTGTTGATAAGTATGTTGGAGATTGTGAGTAGTTATCCCCAAAAATAAATTCTTAAAATACATTGTAAAATGATAAAACTTTTTGAATAACATATTGTCTTTCTATTCAACCGTTTTAAATGTGTTCTCAACGAAAGGTTTTTTCTTTCAATGTGATTAGTGCCAAAAGGTTTTGTATTATGAATTGTTTCGTTTAACAATGATTTATAGTGAATTAATTTATCTGTAAAAATTCTTTTAGGGTTGGATAAAAGTAATGTATTGGTCACATATTGAAGTGTTCTTTTTGTTCTTTTACCTATAGTAAAGTTTACAACTTGCCTTGTTTTTCTTTCGAGAGCATAAACTATCCAAATTGGTTTTTCTTTATTTTTTATAAAGGTTCTCATTTCATCTACTTCATAGATTTTGTTTTTATAAATGATTTGATTTGGAATTTTCTTTGCAATGGCAATTATCCTTTTTAATAAGGTTGTAGTTGAAATTTTTAATATTCTAGCCGTACTTCTAATGCCTAAACCTTCTTTTGTAAATTGAATAATTCTTTTGTTTACCCATGTATTACATGCTTTGTAACTATAAAAATCAATAAATCTACTTTTGCAAGAATTACAAACAAATTGTTGCTTTTTATTTTTTGTAAAACCATTTTTTATTATTTCTTTAGACTTGCATTTTGGACAAATTCCTGTATCACTAACTCTGATACACGAGGTCTCATTTTTTATCATTTTATTAGATTTAAAAGCTTTAAACATAAAAAAAGATGAACTATATAGGAGGGCACTGAAAAACATCGTTTATTTTGATTAGCACCGTTTTTTAGAGAATAAAAAAACGCTTATAGTAGGATTTTATACATCCGTTATAAGCGTTTTACTTTTTGCAACTGTTTTTTATTG
>NZ_JBIISA010000043.1:0-21858 GCF_044341265.1 Flavobacterium sp. | reverse complement strand
TACAACTTATACTTTTACACCTTCAGCGAATCAATGTGCTAATCCAACAACGTTAACTATTACGGTTAATCCAAAAGTAACACCAACTTTTACTCCTGTTACTCCAATATGTTCAGGTGATACTTTAGCAGCACTTCCAACAACATCAAACAATGGAATTACTGGAAGTTGGTCACCAGCACTTAATAACACAACGACTACAACTTATACTTTTACACCTTCAGCGAATCAATGTGCTAATCCAACAACACTAACCATAACGGTAAATCCAAAAGTAACACCAACTTTTACACTTATTACTCCAATATGTTCAGGCGATACTTTAGCGGCACTTCCAACGACATCAAACAATGGAATTACAGGAAGTTGGTCACCAGCACTTAATAATACAGCAACTACAACTTACACGTTTACGCCTTCAGCAAATCAATGTGCTAATCCAACAACGTTAACTATTACGGTTAATCCAAAAGTAACACCAACTTTTACTCCTGTTACTCCAATATGTTCAGGCGATACTTTAGCAGCACTACCAACAACATCTAATAATGGAATTACTGGAAGTTGGACTCCAGCACTGAATAATACAACTACTACAACT
This sequence comes from Flavobacterium sp., assembly GCF_044341265.1. Taxonomy (GTDB): domain Bacteria; phylum Bacteroidota; class Bacteroidia; order Flavobacteriales; family Flavobacteriaceae; genus Flavobacterium. Next base: position 21,257 of record NZ_JBIISA010000043.1, on the reverse strand, counting down.
TATACTTTTACACCATCAGCGAATCAATGTGCTAATCCAACAACACTAACCATAACGGTAAATCCAAAAGTAACACCAACTTTTACACCTGTTACTCCAATATGTTCAGGCGATACTTTAACAGCACTTCCAACAACATCAAACAATGGAATTACTGGAAGTTGGACACCAGCACTGAATAATACAACAACTACAACTTATACGTTTACACCTTCAGCGAATCAATGTGCTAATCCAACAACGTTAACTATTACGGTAAATCCAAAAGTTACCCCAACTTTTACAGCTGTTACTCCAATATGTTCAGGCGATACTTTAGCAGCACTACCAACAACATCTAATAATGGAATTACTGGAAGTTGGTCACCAGCACTTAATAACACAGCAACTATAACTTACACGTTTACGCCTTCAGCAAATCAATGTGCTAATCCGACAACACTAACTATTACTGTCAATCCACTTCCAAACGCAGGAAGTAATGGAAATTTAACCATTTGTAGTAATGGTACACCACAAGATTTATTCACAAGTTTAGGCGGTACACCACAAACAGGAGGCGTTTGGTCACCAGCACTGGCAAGTGGAACAGGAGTTTTCAATCCAGCTGTTGATGCAGCAGGAGTATATACTTATACCGTAACAGGCACAGCACCATGTGGAAGTATAACAGCCACTATAACAGTAAGCATAACACCAGCACCAAATGCAGGAACAAATGGAACAGTAACATTATGCGCTAATAGTCCAAGTCAAGATTTATTTACAAGTTTAGGAGGCACACCACAAACAGGAGGTGTTTGGTCACCAGCACTAGCAAGTGGCACAGGAGTTTTCAATCCAGCTGTTGATGCAGCAGGTGTTTATACTTATACAGTTACAGGAATTTCGCCATGTGCTAATGGAACTGCAAGTGCTACAGTAACAGTCAATCCACTTCCCAACGCAGGAAGTAATGGAAGTTTAGTAATTTGTAGTAACGGTACACCACAAGATTTATTCACAAGTTTAGGCGGTACACCACAAACAGGAGGCGTTTGGTCACCAGCACTGGCAAGTGGAACCGGAGTTTTCAATCCATCAGTTGATGTAGCAGGAGTTTACACTTACACCATAACAGGCACAGCACCATGTGGAAGTATTGCAGCGAGTGTAACAGTTAGCATAACACCAGCACCAAATGCAGGAACAAATGGAACAGTAACATTATGTGCTAATAGTCCAAGTCAAGATTTATTCACTAGTTTAGGAGGTATACCACAAACAGGAGGAGTTTGGTCACCAGCACTAGCAAGTGGCACTGGAGTTTTCAATCCAGCTGTTGATGCAGCAGGCGTTTATACTTATACGGTTACAGGAACTTCGCCATGTGCTAATGGAACTGCAAGTGCTACAGTAACAGTCAATCCACTTCCCAACGCAGGAAGTAATGGAAGTTTAGTAATTTGTAGTAACGGTACACCACAAGATTTATTCACAAGTTTAGGCGGTACACCACAAACAGGAGGAGTTTGGTCACCAGCACTAGCAAGTGGAACCGGAGTTTTCAATCCATCAGTTGATGCAGCAGGAGTTTACACTTACACGGTTACAGGCACAGCACCATGTGGAAGTATATCAGCGAGTGTAACAGTTAGCATAACACCAGCACCAAATGCAGGAACAAATGGAACGGTAACATTATGTGCTAATAGTCCAAGTCAAGATTTATTTACAAGCTTAGGAGGTACACCGCAAACAGGAGGAGTTTGGTCACCAGCACTAGCAAGTGGTACTGGAGTTTTCCATCCAGCTGTTGATGCAGCAGGCGTTTATACTTATACGGTTACAGGAACTTCGCCATGTGCTAATGGAACTGCAAGTGCTACAGTAACAGTCAATCCACTTCCCAACTCAGGAAGTAATGGAAGTTTAACTATTTGTAGTAACGGCTCGCCACAAGATTTATTTACAAGTTTAGGCGGTACACCACAAACAGGAGGTGTTTGGTCACCAGCACTGGCAAGTGGAACAGGAGTTTTCAATCCATCAGTTGATGCAGCAGGAGTTTACACTTATACCGTAACAGGCACAGCGCCATGTGGAAGTATATCAGCGAGTGTAACAGTAAGTATTACACCAGCACCAAATGCAGGAACAAATGGAACAGTAACATTATGTGCTAATAGTCCAAGTCAAGATTTATTCACAAGCTTAGGAGGCACACCACAAACAGGAGGAGTATGGTCACCAGCACTAGCAAGTGGCACAGGAGTTTTCAATCCAGCTGTTGATGCAGCAGGTGTTTATACTTATACAGTTACAGGAACTTCACCATGTGCTAATGGAACTGCAAGTGCTACAGTAACAGTCAATCCACTTCCCAACGCAGGAAGTAATGGAAGTTTAACTATTTGTAGTAATGGTATACCACAAGATTTATTCACAAGTTTAGGCGGTACACCACAAACAGGAGGCGTTTGGTCACCAGCACTTGCAAGTGGAACCGGAATTTTCAATCCATCAGTTGATGCAGCAGGAGTATATACTTATACCGTAACAGGCACAGCACCATGTGGAAGTATTGCAGCGAGTGTAACAGTTAACATAACACCAGCACCAAATGCAGGAACAAATGGAACAGTAACATTTTGCGCTAATAGTCCAAGTCAAGATTTATTTACAAGTTTAGGAGGCACACCACAAACAGGAGGAGTTTGGTCACCAGCACTAGCAAGTGGCACTGGAGTTTTCAATCCAGCTGTTGATGCAGCAGGCGTTTATACTTATACGGTTACATCATTATGTACTTCTACATCAGCAAGTGTTACTTTAATAATTAATGATTGTCCGATAACTGATATTATTATTCCAGACGGATTTTCTCCAAATGGTGATGGAATAAATGATGAGTTCGTAATAGAAAATTTAATAACATTATATCCGAACTTTTCTTTAGAAATATTTAATAGATATGGAAGTGTATTATATGAAGGAAATAGAAATACCCCAAATTGGAACGGAAAATCGACAGAGAAATTGACAATTGGTGATGGATTACTTCCGACAGGAGTATATTTCTATATTGTTAATTTCAATGATGGTACAAAAAAACCATTACAAGGAAGAGTCTATTTAAGTAGGTAATTTGAAAATATGATTATGAAAAATAGTAATATAAAACCTCTGATTCTAATATATACATTGTTAACATGTCTTATTAGTTCAGCACAACAAGATCCTCAATATACACAATATATGTATAATATGAGTGTTTTAAATCCAGCTTATTCAACAGATAATCCTGATGCAATCAATTTTGGAACTTTGTATAGAGCACAATGGGTTGGTTCCGTTGGAGGTCCAACTACAGGAACATTTTTCGGACATGCCGCTTTTGGGAAAAGGGTAGAAGGAGGTCTTTCAATTATTCATGATCAAATTGGAGATGTTGTTAAGGAAACAAATTTTTATGCAGATTTTGCTTATGTGTTACCTATTAGTGAAAACAATAAACTTTCTTTTGGATTAAAAGCTGGAGCTACATTTTTCAGTACAAATTTTAATGGATTCATATATTCTGATCCATTGCCAGACCAAGCATTTGCAAATAATTTAAGCAGAACTTTTCCGAACATAGGTATTGGAACTTACTATTTTGGTGAGAACTATTATTTTGGACTTTCAGTACCCAATTTACTTACAACTAAGCATCTTGAACGTCAAGATGGAATTGTCCGAACTGGTTCTGAGGAACTGCATTACTTTGTAACTGGTGGATATGTTTTTAACTTAAATGATAAATTAAAATTCAAACCAGCTTTTATGACTAAAGGAGTTTACGGTGCACCGTTGTCAGTAGATGTTACTGCTAACTTTTTAATCAATTCTACTTTTGAAGCTGGCTTAGGATATCGTTTAGGAGATTCTTTTAGCGGATTAGTAAATTTTAAAGTTAGTCCAATATTAAGAGTTGGGTATGCTTACGATAGAACAATTTCAAATTTAGGTCGTTTCAATTCGGGTTCTCATGAAATCATGATACTATTTGATTTGAGTAAATCTAGAAATTCAAATACTAACGGATATGACAAATCACCAAGATTTTTCTAATATAAAGCACATGAAAAATTTAAAACTATATATCTTTATTTTGTTTTTGAGCTTGAGTAGTTTTGCACAACAAAAACCTTCGCTAAAAAATGCCAATCATCTTTTTGTCAATCGTTCCTATATTGATGCAGCAAAAATGTATGAAACATTAAAGCCTAATCAACAAGTTCTCCAAAATTTAGGTGATTGTTATTATTTCAATTCTCAAATGGATTTTGCTGTTAAAAATTACGGACAATTATTTTTTTCTTTCAAAGACAGTTTGAAACCAGAATCTTATTTCAGGTATGCTCATGCTTTAAAAGGTATTAAAGATTATGAAAAGGCAGATTTAATAATGAGTGAATATCTTAAATATCAAGTCGATACAAAAAAGTTTATTGAAAATTTAGACAACATTGTGCCTTATGATTATGAAATTCAATTGATGGCCAAAAGTACTACTAATGGTGATTTTGGTATCTCATTTTTTGGTGATAAAGTTGTTTTTGCATCATTAAGAAGTAGTGATAAACCTATATTTAATTGGAATCAGAAGCCTTATTTAGATTTATATGAAGCCACAATTTCTAAAGATGGATTATTAGAAAATATAAAACCTTTTTCGGATAAAATTAATACCAAAACCCATGAAAGTGATGCAACGTTTTCGGCAGATGGAAAAACAATGTATTTCAGTAGAACCAATTCCAAACGGGTTAAAATTGGTGAAGAAAAAGTAGCTACAGTTAAAATATTTAAAGCTGAATTTATCAATAATGAGTGGGCTAATGTAGTTGAAATGCCATTTTCAAATGATTTGTATTCTACAGAACATCCATTTTTGACTAAAGATGGAAAAAAGTTATATTTTGCAAGTGATATGCCTGGTACATTGGGCTCTATGGATATTTATTATGTAGATGTAAATTCTGATGGAACTTACGGTTTACCTAAGAATTTAGGTGATGTAATCAATACCACTCATAGAGAACAATTTCCTTTTTTAACAGAAGATGCAACATTATATTTCGCTTCCGATGGGCACGAAGGTATGGGAGGATTGGATATTTTTATGAGTAAAATGTATAATTATGTTTTTGTAAAACCATTGAATTTAGGACAAACAATAAATAGTAATCTTGATGATTTTGGGTATGTTTTAAATGAAAAAGACAACAAAGGATATTTGTCATCCAATAGAAAAGGTTCTGATAATTTATACAGTTTTATCAGAAAAGAAAATGAAAGACGAATCCTAGTTGAAGGCGATGTAAAAGATAAAACAACTAAAGATTTATTGCCAGGAACTACGGTTTCACTTTATGATGAAGATAATAAATTGGTCGGACAAATGGTAGTAGGTTCCAAAGCTGAATATTTCTTTAATACGCGTCCGAATAAAAAATATAGAGTAGAAGCAATTAGAGATTTTTACATACCAAGTCATGTTGAATTTACTACAAACGACGCAGGAAAAGCAAGATTTACAATTGAGTTGGAAGTTGAGTCTTATGACGATGCCGAAGATATAGTTGTTACTAAAAACGACGGATATGTTTACATCGAATTGGAAAACATCTACTTCGATTTGAATAAATGGAATATTAAAGAACAAGCCGCTAATATTCTAGATGTATTAGTTGGATTATTAAATAAATATCCATTGATGGAAGTTCAAATTGGTGCGCATACCGATTCAAGAGCTTCTGAAATGTATAATTTGATTTTGTCTAATAATAGAGCGGCATCAACATTAGAATATCTTGTTAATAAAGGAATTGATCGAAAAAGACTTCGCTTCAAAGGCTATGGCGAAAGCGTTCCATTAGTAAAATGTGGCGATAAATGCACAGAAGCCGAGCATTCTATAAATCGAAGATGTGAATTTAGAGTATTGAAATAGAAATAAAAAAAGCCAGTTTAATTTAAAAACTGGCTTTTTTATTAGTACAAACTATTATATTTTGATGGATTTGCTTCACTCATAATAGCATAAACTTTTTCAAAAATATCTTCAACCGAAGGTTTAGAGAAATAATCGCCATCAGTTCCATAAGCAGGACGATGTGGTTTTGACGCTAATGTTTGAGGTGCACTATCTAAATGTTGATAAGCATTTTGAACTTCTACAATTTCTTGTAAGATATAAGCACTTGCTCCACCAGGAACGTCTTCATCAATTACTAACAAACGATTCGTTTTGGCAACACTTTTTACAATATCGTGATTGATATCAAATGGTAATAACGATTGAATATCAATGATTTCTGCACTTATTCCAACAGTTTCTAATTCTTTCGCAGCTTGTTCTACTAATCTTAAAGTTGAACCATAAGACACTAAGGTAATGTCACTTCCTTCTTTTATGGTTTCAACAACACCAATAGGAGTTTTGAATTCACCTAAATTGGTTGGCATTTTTTCTTTCAAACGGTAACCATTTAGACATTCTACTACTAAAGCTGGTTCGTCTTTTTCAAGTAAAGTATTGTAAAATCCTGCAGCTTTAGTCATATTTCTAGGTACTAAAACATGAATTCCACGGATTGCATTGATAATCATTCCCATTGGTGAACCTGAATGCCAAACACCTTCTAAACGGTGTCCACGAGTTCTGATGATTAATGGAGCTTTTTGTCTTCCAGCAGTTCTGTATTGTAGTGTTGCTAAATCATCACTCATGATTTGAATGGCATACAACAAATAATCTAAATATTGAATTTCAGCAATAGGACGCAAACCACGCATAGCCATTCCAATTCCTTGTCCAAGAATTGTTGCTTCACGAATTCCTACATCGGCCACACGAAGTTCACCGTATTTTTCTTGCATTCCTTCCAAACCTTGATTAACGTCACCAATGTTTCCGGCATCTTCTCCAAAAATTAGACTCTCAGGATATTTAGAGAAAATAGCATCAAAATTATCTCTCAAAACCAAACGAGCATCAACTTCTTCGGCTGTATCATCAAAAGTAGGAACCACTTCTTTAGCACTTAAAACATTGCTATCAGATTCAGAAAATAAATGCGAACTGAATTTAGGTTGAATTTTTGCAATATAATTTGTAATCCAAGAAGCTAATTGCGGTTGACCACTTTCAGATAAAATCATTCTTAAAACTTTTCGTGCTGTTGTAAGAATATCTTTGCGAATTGGTTCTTTAATTGCAGCTAAATCAGAAGCAATTTTTTCAATAAAGATTTTATTTTCGCTTGAAGAAGCAATAGTATTTAGTATATTAACCAATTCTTTTTGTTCCTCTTTCATTGGAGTTACAAATGCTGTCCAAGCTGCTTTTTTACCTTCAAGAACGTCTTTTTTAGCTTGATTGTCGATTTCGTCTAATTCTTCTGTAGTTGCAAGATTATTATCGACTAACCAATTGCGCATTTGAGCTAAACAATCAAACTGAGCTTCCCAAGCTAATCTTTCAGCATTTTTATAACGTTCGTGACTACCAGAAGTTGAATGTCCTTGTGGTTGTGTCAATTCTTGAACGTGAATTAAAACTGGCACATGTTCTTCACGAGCAATAACAGCAGCTTTTTCGTAAGTGGCTACTAAAGCAGGATAATCCCAACCTTTTACAGTAAGAATTTCATAACCATTATTATCTTCATCACGTTGAAATCCTTTAAGAATTTCAGATATATTTTCTTTAGTTGTTTGATGTCTTGCATGAACTGAAATTCCGTATTCATCGTCCCAAACACTCATTACCATTGGTACTTGTAAAACACCAGCAGCATTAATAGTTTCAAAAAATAAACCTTCAGAAGTTGATGCATTTCCAATGGTACCCCAAGCTACTTCATTTCCGTTGATTGAAAAATTAGTTTTGTCTTCTAATCCTTTTACATTTCTGAAAATTTTAGAAGCTTGAGCTAATCCCAATAATCTTGGCATTTGCCCAGCAGTTGGAGAAATATCGGCACTTGAGTTTTTTTGTTGCGTAAGATTATTCCAATTTCCTTTGCCATCTAAAGAATGTGTTGCAAAGTGTCCACCCATTTGACGACCAGCGCTCATAGGATCGAAATTGATGTCGGTATGACCATACAATCCGGCAAAGAATTGTTCGATATTCATGGCTCCAATTGCCATCATAAAAGTTTGGTCACGATAATATCCTGAACGGAAATCACCATTTTTAAACGCTTTGGCTAAGGCTAATTGTGGGACTTCTTTTCCGTCACCGAAAATACCAAATTTGGCTTTTCCAGTTAGGACTTCACGTCTACCTAATAGACTACACTCTCTACTAATAGTGGCAATTTTATAATCGTTTAAAACTTCGGTTTTAAAATCTTCAAAAGTAATTTCGACTTTGTTTTGTGTTTCGGTCATAACTGAAAAGGAATTTCTTATGAAATCGCCACTAACAAGAAGTTTGTTGCAAACAAACACCAATGATTAAAAAGGCGATACCATATGTTACTTATAAAAAATAAAATTTAAACATTTGAAACAAATTTAATGAAAAAGTAGTAATAATTGTAATTCTGTGAAAAAAATATAATTTAATTATTGATAATTAAAATGCTTGATAATAGCGTTTGAATGGGAAATATTTATAAAAATGTTAAATTTTAAAGTAAATTATTAAAAAATGAATTTAAATTTTAAGAATTAAAACCATTTTCGAGTAAATAAACCAACCAAAGATTTTGGACTGAAAGCTACAATAAAACGTATTTTTTCAGAATATCTTGGCTGAGAAACTTCCCAACCATTGTTAGAATAGACTGGAAAGTATAGTTCGAAGAAATCGGTAACTAGATTCAAGCGAATTCCACTATCATAGACAAATCGTGCGTCTTGTTGTTTGTTTTTTAGAAATCCTAAATCACCATAAATTTCTACCCAATTCCATACATTAAAACTTCCGTTAAGAGTTGTAATCCATTGATTTGAAAATGGGTTGGAGAGTCTGGATTTGAATCCACCTTCAGCTTCAATAAATTGTTGACTGAACAAACCGGTACTTTCTGAACGTCCTAAATAGTTATAGTCGAATAAATAATCTGTTGGTCTATCAAGAGCAAAATTGAAATAATTACTTTCTGATTTATTGTACAAGAAAAGTCCGCCATAAAGTCGCAAATTTACTTGTCTGTTATTATCAAAAAGTCTTCTAAAAGTAATACTTGCCGATGTTTTTCCAAATTGAGAACCCAATTGCAAATCGGTAGAATAAGCGAATGCTTTAGTGATTTCTATTTTGCTGCTATTAAAACGCGCATTGAAAATAGAGTAGTTGCCTTCAAAAGTGTTTTTTACAAACTGGCTTGGCTCTCTATTAACATACACTTGTCTTAAAACAATACTTCTACCTTGGTTGTTTCTTAAATCATCCTCTCTAAAGCGAAAAATCACGAATGGATTTACTTTTTGATAATAGGCATCAGGAGCATAATGAAAAGTGCTTCCGCTGAAACCATAGCGCATCAAGAATAAGTTACTATCGCGATTGAACTGATTTACAACAAAAGAAAAACTACCGGAAATGTCTTTGGTTTTGGTTGAAAAAGAAGGATTTACATCGAAAGTAAAAGGTCTATCTAAAATAGTTTTGTTATGAAAATTAAGCCCTGGAATGAAACCATCATAGTAATTATATTCCAAAGTTGGAACATACAAAACTTGATTGTAATTAGGGTCTTCCAAGTCTTTCATCAAGTTAAACTTGATTGGACGATTGCTAAGTCGGAATGGTTTTAACGATTTCCAATTGTTTCTCTGATTGAATTCGGGTACTATATTTTTGTAGTTGATTACAATTTTATCGGCGTTGTTTCTTTTAAAAGTATAGATTGAATCAACACTTGGATTATCAATCCATTCTTTAAAAACTATTTGTTTATTTTTAATACCATAAACAGGAATCGGAACGTTTACATCTGTTTTGTTTTTTAATGTAAAAGAAACACTATCAGTTGTTTTAGTAACATTATCGAATTTATAATCGACAATTTTTCTAGAATTGATAATAGTATTAAAAAACCAATCGGTATTTTTTAGGCTATTGTTTTTGATAATGCTTTCAAATTTGCCACTATCTGTTTGGTTTTTTTCAGCATAAGCAACAAATTCACTAATACTTTTTTTCAAATTTTCCTCACCAATATAATCAGATAGGTATCTAAAACTCAATCCAGCTCTATATTTTGAAGCAATTTTTTCATTAAATTTTATCAATGTATTTTTTGGATCACCAAGAGGTTGGTCTAGATTTTTACGCGCCATTAACATATAGAAATAGCTGTATTGTTCGTTGAAATCTAAAGAAACTAATCGATAACCTTTTACCAATTTCAATTTTGCCACCGAGCCCATCATTTTGGCATCTGGATAATGCTCATCGATGTACTTCATCATGTAATGAATTTGGATGGCATCATAAATCCAATTGTCTTTTCTAGCGTCTAATCTTAAAGTAGATTTTAAATAATTGTTCAAAAATGTCTTTAAGAACTTTAATTCATAGATAAATTCGTCTGGAAAAGGACTAATAAATGAAGGCAATTGATTTAATCCATAAAAAGGATTGGTATCGTAATCTACTTGAGAAACGGTGATTTTAGATTTTTGATATTTTCCTAAATTTGCTTCTACATGGGTTAACACTTTATCAACAATAATGGCTTTGTTGATATCGCTTACTTTTTTGTCTTCAATATTTGTAACTATATCTAAATCACCATTTTTAAAACTCATAAAGCTGGTGTTCTTCTCGATATATAAATTGAAATACGAATATTTTTTTCCCGAAAAGTAAAACGAATTGTTCTCTTTCTTTTCTAGTGGTAAATCACTTACTACTTGATAGTCATTAGTATTAATTTGCAAATCAATATCAGAAATTGCATTTGAGGCATCATCAATATTTAGATTGCTATATTTTTTAAACGATTTGTTTTCATAAACTGCTGGAGTAATAAAACAATTTTTAAGCACCATTCCTTCTTGTGAATTAAATCCGTAGCGAGTGAATTTATCATCAGGAATTTTCAAAAAATAGGAGAGTACAAATGTTCTTTTTTGATTGGGTAAGATGTTGTTATTTAAGGTAACATCCACTAAATCTGGATGATTTTCAGGTCTGTTCCATGTTAGAAGTGATTTTGATTCATCAATAATGGTAAGATTTTTGGTTTCACCACGTTCTTTCTCGGACGCTAAATGAAAGCTTCTAACAAATTCATCCGAAAATCGTTTTCCTAAAGGACTATTTCTATCGGAGTAAGCATTATTCCAGTCGTTTAATATGATGGATTTAATGGTGTCTGCAGATTGGTTGAAATAGGTCAACTCTTGATAGACGCTAAGCATCTTTTTTTCATTATCAACAGTTACAACAAATTTAGAATGATGTTGAGCTGATGCAAAAAAGCTTAATAAAAAGAGTATATAGGTTACTTTTTTCAAGGTTTAGATTTGGGTTTAAATAATAGATTAAAGACTTCTTTTGTAAATTTTTCTGCACCACCTTTATTCATGTGTCCACAAGTAGAAAAATACTTATCCTCTGTTACGAGATTTTCAAATCTACGAATTTCTGGATAAACCTTATTAATATGATTGAAATAATCTCTATTGATAGTTTCCTTGCACATTGGAGTGGTCATGGCAATCAAGTTGATATTATTTGCTTTACAAATGGCTTTAATTTCTTCGTAAGCTTTGTTTTTCTTTGGGTAATATTTAGATAAATCAGCAGCTACCATTGGTCTTTTATCGGTCATTAAAGGATAAAAACCATCTCTATCTAAGGAATTGGTGGGTTTTTGAATGGCAGTTTGATAAAACTCTCTAAAACCAACACGAGCATCATAATGAAGGTATCGGTAAAATGGTATATAGAGTAATTTATTGTATTCTGGAATATTTTTATAGTGATTTCTAATGGTTTTTGAAGTATGAAAATAAGGCATAAACAAGGAGCGAATAGCCTCTGAATGATCATTTGTATTGATGTTTAAATCAACTTGAAGGATAAGATTTTCAATTTTATAGTTATTTTCAACCATCAACTTTAGCATCAATGCCGATTCTTCTAATCTTGAGCGTGTAATTCCAAAATTAAAAGTTTTGTAACCTTGATCATTAAAAATTTTTGGAACAAAATGATTGTTTACTCTAGAAGAACCTAAAAAAACGACATCAAAATCTTTGTCTTTAGAGCTAAAAATGTAGCTGATTTTGTTTCTAGATTTAGATTGCATGTAAACGGTTGTATACAACACGTCAAGCAATATCATTGTAAGAATGAGAATTGCCAAACCTTTTAAAAGAAATTGTATAAACTGTTTCATATGTGTGGATAATATTTTAAAGCAGTCACATATGCAATCGCATTTTTATAAATAGGTGTTTGCTTATGCAAACCTGTTTTATGTTGCGATTTCATTAGAACTGAAAATAAATGAATTCTTTGTAATCTGAAAAAACACCTAATGCTACAATTGCAGCTAGGCATAAACCTAATTTTAACCAACTATACTTTCCAGAAATAGGTTCGATTCTATTTCGGTTATTCCATTCTACTAAAATAAAAACTAAAATTAAAGCTATTATATTGTGACTATAACGTTCGATTCGGAAATATTGTTCAGAGAAATGTAAATCGCTAAACATTCTGATTATATAATTATACGCATCTGTTATGGTTTTGGATCTAAAAAATATCCATGCCAACGCTGTAATTGCAAATGTTGTAGTAATATTGAACAATATTCTAATCGATTCAATATTAAATCCTAAAGTAAATGCATCAACATTTTTTCGGTTTCTATTTAATAATAAAAGTGGTAGAAAGTACAAAGCGTTTATCAAACCCCAAACGATGAAAGTCCAATTCGCGCCATGCCAAAAACCACTTACTAAAAAGATGATGAAAGTATTTCTAACTTGAAAAAGTTTATTGCCTTTACTTCCGCCAAGAGGAATGTATAAATAATCTCTAAACCATGACGAAAGTGAAATGTGCCAACGACGCCAAAACTCAGCTATATCTCTAGAAAAATAAGGATAATTGAAGTTTTTCAATAAGTCAATTCCAAATAATTTTGAGGTTCCTAAAGCAATATCGGAATAGCCTGAAAAGTCACCATAAATTTGAAAAGAAAAATAAATCGCTCCTAAAATTAATGATAAGGAATTCATTGTTGAATAATTATCAAAAATTTCATTGGCATAAATCGCGCAAGAATCGGCTATAACAACTTTCTTTACTAAACCCCAAACGATTTGATAAATTCCTTCTTTGGCTTTTTCAAATTTGAATTTTCTTCTCACTTTTATTTGTGGTAAAAGGTGAGTAGCTCGTTCAATTGGACCTGCAACTAAAAGTGGAAAGTAGCTTACAAATAAGGAATAATCAACAAAGTTCTTTTCAGATTTTATTCGTTTATAATAAATATCAATAATGTAGGATAAGCCATGAAAGGTGTAAAATGAAATTCCAACGGGAAGAATCAGTTTTAATAAAATTGGACTTGCTGTCAATCCAAAGCCTTGTAATAATTCGGCAAATGAAGTAGCAAAAAAGTTATAATATTTGAATATTCCTAGAAATCCTAAATTGATTGAAATGCAAAGCCAAAGCCACATTTTTCGTTCAGATTGCGTCTTACTTTGTTCAATTTTCATTGCGGATACATAATCCAATAATGTTGAAAAAACCAAAAGAAACAGGAATCTCCAATCCCAACAAGAATAGAAATAATAACTCGCCAAAATCAAAATATAATTCTGATTGATTTTAGATTTATGCCCAACAAACCAATACATTATAAAAACGATTGGGAGGAAAATGGCAAAATGTAACGAGTTGAAAAACATAGCAAAGCAATTAGCGGATAGCAATTAGCGGTTAGTCTATTTATTGGATGTTAAAAACTAATCGCTGAAAGCTGATAGCTTAAAAATTCGGGCTTAAATTGTATTTTTTGTAGAAGTTATCCAAAGCTTCAACTACTTCATCTTCGGTATCAACAACTTTTATTAGATTCATATCTTCTGGATTGGCATTTTTTTGCTTGTCAATCATCACATTTTTAATCCAATCTAAAAGTCCAGACCAAAATTCGCTTCCCACCAAAATGATTGGGAATTTACCAATTTTCTTAGTTTGAATTAAAGTTACTGCTTCAAATAATTCGTCAAGAGTTCCAAAACCACCAGGCATTACCACGAAACCTTGAGAGTATTTTACAAACATTACTTTACGAACAAAGAAATAATCAAAGTTTAAATTTTTGTCTTTATCGATATAAGGATTGAAATGTTGTTCGAAAGGTAATTCGATGTTTAAACCTACTGAAGTTCCTTCACCACGATGCGCGCCTTTATTTCCGGCTTCCATGATTCCAGGACCACCACCAGTGATTACACCATAACCAGCTTTACTGATTTTGTAGGCAATTCGTTCCGCTAATAAATAATATTTATCTTCAGGTTTTGTTCTTGCCGAACCAAAAATAGAAACGCAAGGACCAATTCTAGCCATTGACTCATAACCATTAACAAACTCTGACATGATTTTAAAAATCGCCCATGAGTCGTTGCTTCTTATTTCGTTCCAAGTTTTTTGTTTTAATTTATCGTGTATTTTTTCGTCTTCGTTTTCGTAATTGTTAATTGACATAGTTTTATTTTTTAAAAAGCTTGCTAAAATAGTTCTTTTTGTTTGTACGGTTTAAATTTGTGTGGAATTTTTGATATTTTCCCATTCCCATTTTAATAAAGAATAGCAATCAGAGTCTTGATTTTTTCCATCAACTACATAATCTTCTCTCATCGTTCCTTCTTTTGTAAAACTGTAATGTTTTAATAATTTTAATGATGGAGTATTATTTGCATCAATTAAAGCTTCAATTCTATGTAACTTTAAGTCGTTAAAACCATATTCTAAAACTTTTTTTAATGCTTCTTTCATCAAACCTTTTTGTTTAAAGATTTCGTTACGCATGTTGTAAAAAACTTCTGCACGATTGTGAGAGGCATTCCAAGTGTGAAAACCACATTCTCCTATTGGTAGATCAGTTTGTTTGTCAATCAACAAGAATAAGAATAACGATAAACGGTGTGTTTCCATTCCTTTTACATGCATGTTTTTGTAATGCTCAAATCCTGAATCATCAAATCCAAAGTAGTTTATAATTTCTTCTTTAGATTTGGTTTCAAATAATTCATGAATAATAGCAGGAGTAATGCTTTTAAGAATTAATCGTTCGGTATGTAATTCAATCTGATTCATTTTAAGCTAATTCTTTTTTCAAAAACTGCGCAGTGTAACTTTTCTTATTTTTTATAATTTCCTCAGGCGTTCCTGTGCATAAAATTTCTCCACCACCTTTTCCGCCTTCCATACCAACGTCAATGATGTAATCGGCTAGTTTTATAACATCTAAATTGTGTTCGATAATCAGAACTGAATTTCCTTTATCAACCAATTTTTGAATAACATCCATTAATACTCGAATGTCTTCAAAATGCAAACCTGTTGTAGGTTCGTCCATGATGTAGAAGGTATTTCCGGTATCTTTTTTAGACAATTCAGTTGCTAGTTTTATACGTTGTGCTTCACCGCCAGAAAGTGTTGTACTTTGTTGACCAAGTGTTATATAACCTAATCCAACATCTTGAATGGTTTTGACTTTTCTATATATTTTAGGAATTAATTCAAAGAAATCAACCGCTTCGTCAACCGTCATATTCAATACATCAGAAATTGATTTTCCTTTGTAACGAATTTCCAAAGTTTCTCTGTTGAAACGTTTTCCCATACACGTTTCACATTCCACATATACATCAGGTAAGAAACTCATTTCGATAGTTCTAACTCCAGAACCTTCGCATGTTTCGCATCTTCCACCAGCCACATTAAAACTGAAACGACCTGCTTTATATCCGCGAATCATTGCTTCAGGAGTCATTGTGTATAAACTTCTAATTTCTGAAAAAACATCGGTGTAAGTGGCAGGATTACTTCTAGGAGTTCTACCAATCGGACTTTGATCGATATCAATTACTTTGTCGATATGTTCTAAACCTTCAATTTTCTTGTAAGGCATTGGTTTTTTGACTCCATTAAAAATATGAGCGTTCAAAATAGGGTAGAGCGTTTCATTAATCAATGTTGATTTTCCACTTCCTGAAACTCCTGTAACGCAAATTAGTTTTCCTAAAGGAAATTCAACGGTAACATTTTTAAGATTATTTCCGTTGGCGCCAGTTAATTTTATGGATTTTCCATTGCCTTCACGACGCTTTTTCGGAACTTCAATTTGCATTTTTCCATTCAGATATTGAGCTGTAATGGTATTTTCTTTCAGCAATTCTTTTGGAGTTCCTTTACTGATGATGTTTCCACCAAATTTTCCTGCTTTTGGACCAATGTCAATAACATAATCGGCACATTCAATCATGTCTTTGTCGTGTTCTACAACCAGAACAGAATTTCCAATATCACGAAGATTTTTCAAAGAATTAATCAATCGTTCGTTATCGCGTTGGTGCAAACCGATACTAGGTTCGTCCAAAATATAAAGCACGCCTACCAATTGCGAACCAATTTGTGTAGCCAAACGAATACGTTGTGCTTCACCACCAGAAAGCGATTTAGAACTTCGGCTTAAGGAGAGATAATTCAAACCAACATCCATTAAAAACTTCAATCTATCATTGATTTCTTTTAGAATTTCAGTGGCGATTGTTTTTTGTTTTTCAGACAATTCTTTTGGTAAATTTTGAAACCAAATAGTCAACTCTGAAATATCCATCGCTGATAATTCAGCTATATTTTTATCGTTTATTTTGAAGAAAAGTGATTCTTTTTTCAATCGAGAGCCATTGCATTCAGGACAATTGATTTCATCCATAAAGTCTTTTGCCCAACGTTTTATGGAAGTTGAATTGCTATCATCGTGCTGACTTTTTATAAATTTAGCAATTCCTTCAAAATCAATTTTGTATTCTTTGGTAACACCAGCGGCTTTTGAAACCACTGAGAATTTTTCATTTCCGCCGTTCAAAATCATTTCCATTGCTTCTTCAGAAATGGTTTCGATGGCATCAGTCAATTTGAAATTATATTTTTCACCAATAATTTCTAATTGTTTGAACATCCAAGAATTTTTGTATTCTCCAAGTGGCGCAAATCCACCTTTGTTGATAGATAATTTCGGATTTGGAATAATCTTTTTTATGTTGATTTCGTTTACGATTCCCAATCCATTACAATGTTCGCAAGCACCTTTTGGAGAGTTGAATGAAAACAAATTGGGTTCCGGATTTTGATACGAAATCCCAGTCGTCGGACACATCAAAGTTCTACTGAAAAAACGTACTTCATCACTTTCATGTTCAATCACCATCATCACATCTTCACCATGATACATTGCGGTTTTGATGCTTTCTGCCAATCTTTTGTCAGTATCATCATCATTGTCCACTTGCAATCTATCAATTACAATTTCTATATCGTGAGTTTTGTAACGGTCGAGTTTCATTCCGGTTGTGATGTCGGTAATTTTTCCATTGACACGAACTTTTACAAAACCTTGTTTGGCAATTTGTTGGAACAATTCGGCATAATGACCTTTTCTTGCACGAATGATTGGAGCTAAAACATTAATACGCTTTCCTTTGAAGTTTTCCTTAATCAATTCCTTGATTTGCTCATCAGAATAGGAAACCATTTTTTCGCCAGTATTATAACTAAAAGCATCACCAGCACGAGCAAATAATAATCTAAGAAAATCGTATATTTCGGTAATAGTTCCTACAGTTGAACGCGGAGATTTACTTGTAGTTTTTTGTTCGATAGCAATTACAGGAGAAAGTCCGTCGATTTTATCTACATCAGGACGTTCTAAGCCACCAAGAAATTGTCGTGCGTATGCAGAAAAAGTTTCTATATAACGGCGTTGTCCTTCAGCATAAATGGTATCAAAAGCCAAAGATGATTTTCCCGAACCCGAAAGTCCAGTAATTACCACAAGTTGTTCTCTTGGAATAGAAATATCAATGTTTTTGAGGTTGTGAACTCTTGCACCAATTACTTCAATTGTATTTTCGTTTTCTAGCATGTTTTTAGTCAAAACGCAAAAATACGATTTTATGAGCAAAATTCAGTTAGTCAGAACAGAAGAATTTGTTAAAGATTTTAATTAAAAATTCGTTTTAACCATTCCCAAAAACCTTTCTTTTTAGCTTTTTCTTTATCTTTTGCATCCTCACTTGATATTGGAATATATTTATAAAGTGGATATTTTTTATTGTATTTTGAAACTTTGCAGACGGTAAGTCCAAAAGTTACTTTTCCAGAGCTATTAATTCCAGTGAAATAAAGTTTTTTTGGATTTACATTTTTAGGAATTACAAAGGCAAAACCTGTTTTATCCATTCGAGCAGAAAATCTTAAATCATTTTGTTTTTCTGAACTATAACTTAGATAGACGTCATAAAAGAATTCTTCTCTTTCGGTAGCCACAACGATTACCTTCTTATTTTTTCCTGTTGAAACATTTGTAACTTGCTCGCGATAAATATTTTTATCAAGATTAATTGAAATTTTATTTCCTTTAAAATTTGATACATTAAGATTGAATTCGTAACGTTTTGTGTTATTATTCCATTTTGGTTTTAATTTTAAATTTCTCCAACGTTTTCTTCCATCTTTATCGGTTTCTTCAACCCAAACAGTCATTTCTTCATCATAAACGGCATTTGAAATTGTAGGAATAGCGACTTGAATTATCCCATCTTCAATATCATTCGGATTAATATCTTTCAAATCGATATCAATCATTCCTGCGGTTTCTAAAACTTCATCATTGATGTCCAAAGCAAACTTTTCATTCTGAATCATGCTTAGTGTCGAAAAATATTCTTCTAAGGTAAATTCGGCATTCGATTCATTTTTTAATTTAAAAGAAACCTCTGTTCCATTTTTTCCAGTAAGCGAATTTAATTTGTAATAGCAATCTTCCGATTTTGCTGTAAATGTCACGGTTGTATTTCTTTGGATTGTTTCGTTTTCAGACTTGTTATCGATGCCAAATCCTTTATAAGAAAGTAATGACTGATTTAGTTTTTTATCAATAAAGTAGTCGAAAACTGTTTTTGCTCTATCGCTGGATAGTTTTTGATTGTATTTTAAAGAGCCACTTGGGTCAGTATATCCAATAATTTGGATAGAATAATTGGCATACTTATTAGCCACTGTGATTAAGCTGTCTAATGTTGATGTAGCATTTGTTGTAAGTAAAAATTGATTGTGTTCAAAGAATATTTTCTTTTCAATAGTAATGGTATTTTGAGCATTTGAAAGTATTGAAATTACAAATGCTGTTATTAGGTAAAAGTATTTCATAGTAAATAATATGTGTGATTAACTTTAAGTATAGAGGTTGTTTTTTTCAAAAAGGTTGGAACAACTAAAAAAATAAATTCACTATTTTTATTTTGAAAAATTTAACTTAAACCATAAAAAAAAACTAACACCATTTAACTTTTATAAAAAACACACGTACCATATGGAATTGTAAGCTAGGTTTATTATTTTTTTATTATTTTTTTTATGCTAGTATTATTGTCCGTTCTTATCTCTACAATGTATAATCCAGCATCTAATCCACTCAAATTTAAATTGTTATTATTTAATTTATTTGTCAATAAAATTAATTTTTTTTGCATATCAAATATCTTTATTTCTTTAATTTCATCTTTGCAAATTAAACTTAAAATATCTGTAACTGGATTTGGAAAAATAGTTACATCTTCATCCAAATCAAATAATTCATTGTTTAATGCTCCTTGATTAATTCTTATAGAACTAAATCCATTTGTAGGAGGTACATAAACATTATTTGAATCAAAATAGTTCATAAAAACTCGTCCTCCAATCACTATTTTTCCGTCTTCATCTAAATTCACAACGGAAGATTTATAATCTTGTGCTGATAATCCTTGAAAACGATATGTATAAGTTCCATTTTGTGCAAAATTTAAATCTATAACTCCAGAGGAATTATATTTCCTCAACATAAAATCTCTCAAACATGGGCCAATATCACATCTATTACTACCTACTACATAAATATTTTCATCTGCATCTAATTTAAAATTAGATTCATAATAGATCATAACATTAAAATTTGTTTGAAAATCATTAAGGTTTATTTTTCTTAAGGATGTAAACATAGTACTAAACGAGTGTGATTCAAATATTTGAATATATAAATTTGAATTAAATAATTGGGCGTCTTTAATAGTATATCCTATAAGAGTATTTGTTGAAAGAGGAATTAACTTTATTCCATTAGTTCCAAAACTATTAATATAATCTCCGCTTTCATCAACTTTTGCAATGACAATATTTTTATTATAACCTGTTGATTGTGGTGATTCCATATTCGATGTTAGTCCAATTAATAAATAACCATCACTTACTTTGATTATTTTATTAATATTCTGATTTGATAAAGCTAATGGATTAAAAACATATTCTTTAACAGAATTTGTTCCAAAACCAATATCGGTACTACCATTAGAAAGTAATTTAAAAGTAATTACCTTAGAGGAACTGCTATTTGCCTGTATTGCTGCACAAAATAATTTACCTGAATTATCGACACAAAAATCAAAAATATTTTCGTTCTGTCCTAAATTAACTTTACTTATACCATTCAAACCAAAGCCTACATCATAAGTACCACTATCTAAAATCTTTAAAATAAAACCGTCTTCTGAACTATTATTTATGTTTACAATTTTACCAAATAGATAAATCGAGTTATTAATGATTTTTCCTCCATTAATTGTATATGTTTCGTTTGAATTATTTAATGATATCTCACTATTAACACCAAAAGACATATCTAAACTTCCATTATAGTTAGTTTTAGAAATTTTATTATTAGAATAATAATAATAAGATTGATTTAATTTTAAAACCCCGATAGGATTTAAAAAGTTATTAGCATTAAATACATAACCTTGAGTACCATAAGTGTTATCAAGAATATATGACTGTCCATTTAATAGATTTGTCATTATAAACATTACCAATAAAAACAATCTATTTTTCATGATTTTCATTTTAAAATAATTAGACTTCTATTTATACTGAAAGTATTGTGATGTAAATGTACATAAAATAGTTATTGGTTTTT
>NZ_JBIISA010000030.1:0-50057 GCF_044341265.1 Flavobacterium sp. | reverse complement strand
TGATTAACTTGAAATAATAATTCAATTAAACATTTTATATTTGGGCATCAAAAAAAAAGAAAATGAAAATATTAGGAATAGGATCACGTATAAAGCATTCAGAATTTGGATTAGGAGTTGTAACCAATGTAACTTCTAAACATTATTGGGTAACTTTTATCGAAAATGGATTGGAAACTATCGATGTAGACAATGAATTTGAAGTAATTGAAGCTGTGGAAGATGAAGTAGATTCAGTAAGTTTTTATGAAGTGGAGAAAACTTTGAAAAACATTCTTCAAAAATGGAGTGATGTAACTCAAATTGTTCCCATAGCAGACAAATGGAAAGGTGGAAAATTGGTAATGGAACCAGGAACACCAACTCAAAATAAAGAAGTGCCAATCGATACTTTTTTCAATAAAATTATTATGGTTAGAGATCGACTTCGTGTTATGGAACAAAAGATTAATTCAAGTAATTTAGATAATGCTGAAAAAGTTGAATTGCAACAATATATTACTAGATGTTATGGAAGTTTGACGACTTTTAATGTTTTGTTTAAGAGTACTAATGATTATTTTGTTGGTGAGAAGACGAAATAGTGTTCAGTAATCAGTAGTCAGTGTTCAGTTTGCGAACTGCCAACTGAACACTGCTAACTGATATTTCTCTTCCTTTGACGATTTTCAATATAATCTTCAATGGCTTTTTTGGTAGTGTACCAATTTCTACCTTCTTTATGAGCGTCAATTTTTCCTTGACGCGCTAACAGACTTACATATTCTTGGCTGTATGGAGAATTAGGTTCACTAACGATATTAGAAATTTCTTGAAAATCATAATCATTATCGGGTAACGAACTTAGATAAATATTTAATGTTCTTTCTTGAGCCTGACACATTAGCACCATTAATTTTTGATAATTTCCATTATTGGCTTGGTTTAATGCTTCATAATATTTTTTTCTATCAGTAGATAAAATAATGGCAGGCGGAAAACCTTTTCGCATTAAAAGTAAATTCATTGCTAGACGAACTGTTCTTCCATTTCCATCAAAGAATGGATGAATCCAAACAAATTTATGGTGAAAGATTGTAGCCAATTCAATATCGTTTAATTGCAATGGATTGGTATTTACAAAATCAATCAATTCATCTAATAAATCGGAAACTTTATTGGCATTTGGTGGAATAAAATTGGCTCCAGAAATTCTAACGCCGCCATTTCTAATTCTTCCTGCAAAATCCTCTTCTATCATGTTTAGAACTAAACTATGAATATATAGTATATCGATTGCTCGAATTTCATAACTATCATCAACAATAGAAAACAAATAATTGATGGCTTTCTCGTGATTTTTTGCCTCAAAATGTTCGCGAAGTGATTTTCCTTTTACGGTAATTCCTTCTTGCAAAACCATTTGCGTTTCTTGAAGCGTCAATGTATTTCCTTCAATACTGTTGGAATTATAAGTCCATTCTATAGATAATGATTCTTTAATTTTTTGCAAAGCAATATTTGGCAATGGCCTGCTTCTTTTTAAAACAGCCATTTTATCGTACAATCTATCGAATGTTGATTGTAATTCTTCTCTATATTTAATATCAATGTTCCACATAACAACGCAAAGATATTTCTTAATATCGGATAAAGCAAATTTAAAATCTATCCGATATTAAAATTTTTCAAAATTCAATATCAATGACAAAATTCAATTGCAATTGATTTAATCAACATTTTAAGTTTGGAATTTGGAATTTAATTTTTGGAATTTAAATATTTACTCAATTACCATTTCCTTCAATTGCTCGCGATAAGCTTCAAGAATGGCAACTTTAGAAATCAGTCCAAAGAATTTTCCATTTTTGGTAACAGGAAGTATAGGTTGATTTGAAGTTTCAAATTTCTCCATGATGGTTTCCATTCCGTCATCGTGGTTGATGATTTCTTTTGGCTGACTAAGGATTTCTTTGATTTCGGTGAATTTTATTCGATATGGATTAAAAACGATTGAACGAATATTTTCAAAATCAACAATTCCAAGAAGTTTATTCCTTTCGTCTAAAACAGGAATGATTTGTTGGTTTACATTTGATAAATGTTCGATAAGATTTTCTAAAGATTTGTCGAGAGAAATTGTTTTCACATCAGTTTCAACTAATCCAAGGAAATCAATACTTTGCAAGATATTTTTATCTTTATCACTTGTAAAAACGTCACCTTTATCAGCCAATGCTTTAACATCCATTGAATGAGGTTCCATTTGTTTGGAAACCGCAAAACTTATTGAAGAAACAATCATCAATGGAACCATTAAATCATAACCTCCAGTAATTTCACCAATTAAGAAAATTGCGGTTAAAGGCGCATGAAATAAACCGGATAAAATTCCAGCCATTCCTACAATGGTAAAATTAGTTACAGGAAGATGCGAATTGATATTGGTCAAATCCATAAATTTTGCTACAAAAAAACCAAGATAAGAACCTACAAATAGAGAAGGAGCGAAGTTACCACCATTTCCGCCAGAACCTAATGTTAAACCTGTCGCAAAGGATTTTAATAAGACAATCAAACCAACAAATCCTAATAAAATCCATTCGTTACTTTTATGATTTTCTAATAAAGTATTTTCTAGTAAACTTTCTGGATGAGCTGTTGAAAGTGTTTTCATGCTTTCATAACCTTCACCAAAAAGAGTTGGAAAAAAGAATATTAAAACGGCTAAAATAGTCGCACCAAATAAAGCTTTTTTGTAGGTGTTGTTTTTAAATCGACTAAAAAAATGTTCTACTTTTCTGAAATTTCGGGCATGATAAACAGAAACTAAACCAGCTAAAATTCCAAGTAAAATGTAGTAAGGTGTATTGTGAAAATCAAAATTTTGTTCTTGTTCAAAACTCAATAAAACATCCTGACTCAAAAGCACTTTAGAAACTAACGCACCAGTTGCAGCAGAAATGATAATCGGAATAAAAGCAGATATGCTCACATCAGTCAAAACGACTTCAATTGCAAATAAAACTCCAGCGATTGGAGCATTAAAAGCCGCACCAATTCCGGCAGCAACTCCGCAAGCCAGTAGTAAAATTCTATCTTTTTGAGAAAGTTTATATTTTTGAGCAAAATTAGAACCAAAAGCAGCTCCAGTAATTGTAATCGGACTTTCCAATCCAGCAGAACCACCTAATCCAACGGTTAAGGAGCTTGTTATGATTTGGGCATACATTTGTTTTTTTGGAATGATTCCTCCTTTTTTAGCAACGGCATATAGTATTCGCGAACTACCTTTTTCTATTGAACCATCAAGGAATTTTTTGATAACAAAAACAGTCAGCAAAATACCTATAATTGGAAAAATACTATTGGCATAAGGTAGCTTTAAATATTTATTAGCATAATTGGCAAAAATGAAAACATTATGCGCAAAACTTTTAAGAATAATAACAGCCAAAGCACATGAAATAGCAACAGCAACAGCCGATAAGTATATAAAATTACGTTCAGACAAAATTGTTTTTGCCAAGAAGAATAAGGATTCTAATCGGCGAGCAATTTTTCTAAAAAATAATTGAATGATTACTGACTTTCTGTTTGGCATTTTGATTTATTCACTGCGAAAGACAAAAGTAGTGTTTTAAAATTTTACATAAAAAAATCCGATGAAGGATATTTCTTCATCGGATTTTGAATTTAATTTATTTCGCAACTTTTTTTGCTGAGTATAACTTCTATTGGTTTGTAAACTCTTTCACCAAAGGTAGAATCATAATAATCATTCGAATCATAATTTCCACACAATGGAAATTTATCAATTTCAGTAAGTTTAATTTCTTTTGTTCCATAAAAAGTCCAGTCATTGTTTCCATATTCGCAAAAACTTTCAATTTTTAAATAGTAATTTTCAATGTCAAGTCTACTTGGAATGATTACGCTATATTCGTCAGATAAAAATGGGAATCTATTATTTTGAGTTAAAATGTAGACTTTATTATTCACTACTTTATCTTTTTTCTTCTTGACTAAAGTTACTTTCAAATTTGGAATCGTATTCTGATTTTCAATTGTGTGAACTTTTAAAACTATTATATCTGAAAAATCATATGGACAATGTTGTGCGTTAATTACATTTGATACCAAAAAAAATAAAAAGATTAGTATTTTTTTCATATCAGTTATTATAAATTCAACAATTTAATGTCTCCAGCTGCAGTGATGATATAGTAGCGATTGTTTCTAATTATAGTGTTTTTAGGCAATTGGTCTTCTTTAAGTTTGATTCGAATTGTGATATCGTAAAACGCTTGAATAGTTGGTTCAGTAATATCAGGATTCATAACAAAATTGTGATCTTTCACTAAAGCTTGGTTGTAATATTGTGTTGTGTTTTTCTTAATATTATGAATTTCTCCTTTTGGGTCAAAATTGGCATCAGCTTGAGAATAAGCCTGATAGCTTCTATAGCTTTCCATTGGATAGGTTACATTAAAACCTTCTTGAAGTATTTTTTCTTTTTTGTTCAAATCGGTATTCATAATAAGTGAATAATTTGCCATTTGGTCTTTAAAAACTTCCAAAGCTTTTCTTTGCATTGCGCTTCTAACTTGGTCGAAATTGGTAGTTACATAATCTACTTTTGCAATATCATAAATTTCGTTTTTCCCACAAATGGAAAGAATTTTATCAAAGTCATTGTTATTTCTAAATTTGATTAAGATGTTCTTTTTCAATTCAAATCCAGATGGTTTTTCGTTATACGTTTTTGGATTAAAAATCTTTTTATCAACAGCATAATCATAAGTTGGAACAAATGAAATCATATCGGTTTCAACCACAATTTCTTTATTGAAAAGTGCTAATTCTTTCATAACATTTCCAATTCGTTCGTCAATTAAGTTAGTTGCTTCTTCGGCAGTTTTTCCTAATTGAAGCACGGCAAATGTTGCAATTTGAGCAGTAGCACGTTCGTTATAAATTCCTTTAATAGTTAAAACCATTTCGTCTTGACTGCTTGAAGTGGTTTGAATGGTGTTTACTCTATTTATAGTATAACCACCATTTCCGTAAGCGCCATTTCCATAATCAGCGTTTCCTTTTTTTTCGTATTGAGCATTTCCCATGTCTTGCGCATTAGCAAAGTTTAATGCAATTGTAAGAGCGATTGTTGTAATTAAATTTGTCTTCATTTTTTTTAAGTTTTTAAAATTAATGATGCAATGATACTCTCGTTTTTCAAAGTTGGTTTGGTAAAACTACTTTCAACTAACTGTAAAGTTTTTTAATTACATTTACAGCACTTTTACAGTTGGTTTTCAGTAGAAATATCGAATTGTAGCTTTACTTTTGAACCGAATAATTAGAATGACAGAACTTGAAAAATTTCAGGAATTGAAACAAAAAGTGCTTTTGAAATATCAAGAGCATCATCCTTTTTTTCAAGGAACTTGGAAGACATTTAGTTCTCAGGATATTCAAAATTTGATTGGTTTAATCGAAGAAAGGTGTAAGCAAACAATTAGTGAAAAATGGATTTACACGCATTTAAAACCCGAAACCAACAACAAGATTCCACGAAAAGATATGCTGAATATTCTATCGGAATTTGTAGGTTTTTCAGGTTGGGATGAGTTTACATTTGAAGAGAAAAGTGTTCAAACAATTCAAGGAAGTCAATCAGAAAAATCGAAAATATCTAAAAAATGGCTTTTACTATTATTTATTCCATTGGCTTTGATTGTTGTTTTTTTTAGCAAAAAAGAAGAATCTAAACCCAAAACAATTCAGCTAAATAACGAATATACGAATGAAAAAGTAAATGCAGAAGAAGTCAAAGTTTTTGAAGTAAAAGATTCGGTCAAACGAGAATTAGAGATAAAAGAAGGTAAAGTTCAAGTTTCAAATAATGGTAATGAGAAATCAAAGTTGGTCATTCAAAGTCCGTTTTACGAACCTAAAACTATTGTTATAAATTCCAACGGAAGTGTAACTGAACCTCCAAAACGAATTGATTTAAAACCAGATGATTATGCTATGATGCTTAAAGCATTTATGTTATCAGATATTAAAGATTGGCAAACTAGAAAAGAGCAATTGAATAAAATATTATCCGATAATTTGGAAGTAATTGTGATGTTGAAAGACGATTTGGGAGCAGAATATTTCAATAAAAGCGAGTTTTCACAAAAGTTGATTGTACCAACGGCATCATTAAAAAAGATGAAGATTGTTGAAATTAAAAACGATGCTAATGATAAAATCCAGTTCATTAGAATTAAACAAGAATAGAATGAATAAGAAATTTTTATTTATCGTTATTTTATTGTGTAGCTTTTTTGTTAATGCTCAAGATGTTGTGAAAGAGAGTGTTTCAGAAAAGAAAGCTGCTTCAACAATGTCTTTAAATAAAAGATTTTCTGCCAAAGTTTTGAATGCTTATCAAGAAAATTCTAAAACTAAAGTAGAAGATTTGTTTTCCTATTTTCAGATGCTTACTGATGCTTCATTGAATGATGATTTGAAAAATGAAGTAGTCAAAAACATCAATTTATTATTTCAAAATCCCAATACATTGGTTATTGATTTTACTTCAGATTCTTTTGATAAAATTACGTTACAACAGTTCATTCAGAAGCTTTTAATTTCGGAACCCATTTTATTTTCAGTTTCAGATGAAAGTAGGTATGATTCTGTTGAATATCAAAGTTGGAAAACAGGATACACTGTTTCAAGAACAAAATCAGGAATAGTTTCGAAAACTAAAATTGTTCAAAAAGTATATTTTTTTGAAACTCCAAAAATGTTTGGTGAAGAAACTAAAGTTGTTTTTTCTACGCTTCTAGGTGAAATGTAATTGTTCAATTAGATTTTGAAATAACTGTTTTTATAAGATTTGACACGAATTACACTAATTGACACTAATTTAATTTTACTTTATATATTTCACGAATCATTATCTGATTTATCAGATTCCATTAGTGTAATTTTCCATTTTCAATTTGTGTAAATTAGTGTAATTCGTGTAAAAGATGATTGTTTATTTGGCTTTAATATTTAACTCACGTTACTTTATATTTCTCAATGCTTCACGCTGACTTAAAGGTTTTAAATTGGTTGAATTTACATATTCTGAAACTCCACTTGTATTAAAACGACTGTAATCTCTCAAAGCCCAACCAATTGCTTTTTGAATAAAAAATTCTTTAGATTCTTTATGTTTTTCACATTCTGATTTTAGTAAATCGAAATTGGTCTTTTCTTTATAACTCAACTGAAAAATAATGGCACTTCGATTCAACCACATATTATTTGAATTCGAAAAGCTTTCAATAACGTCATAAGTTTCATTTGGAAATAGTTGCAAATAGCCACCCAATAAATATTTGGCAACAACATCAACCGAATCCCACCAAGAGTTTGTAATAATTAAGTTTTCAATTAACTCAATATCTTCTAGAACATAGTTTTTCTTGAATTCTTTCACCAATAAATCTATAGCGCATTGATGAAATTCTCGTTCGTTTTTATTGAATAATTCCCAAGCAATTGTTCTGAAATTTGCTTTTATTTCAGATTTGGATTTTTCGTAATTCTCTTTAAAAATTGCTCTTCTTTCCTCGGTTTTAATTCCCAAAAAAGAAAAATTATTTTTCATATAATTCTCCATCGGAATAGCTAATTCTCGATTGGCTTTTGGATGTAAATCTTGTTCTAAATTTTGTATAAAGTTCATTCTAATTCTTTCAATTTCTCTTCACAATGATTACGTAACTCTTCAAAAAACAAAGTAAATTCTTCTTCAAATTCGGAATAAAACTCTTGAACTTCAACAATTGATTCTTGCATATTGGCACGATGTTTCGTTCGATAATCCATTTGGAACAAAATCATTTCTAAGCCAGCTAATGACGCGTAACTTACTAACCAATTTCGTGCAATCATATAAGGTAACATTCCTTTCGTTTTTTCTGTTAGAATGTCGTAATTATCTTGAAGTAATTTGTAGAATTCATCTGCATAATCTTCTAATTTTTCATCAGAATAGTTGTTCCAATTTTTAGCTAAAAAATGATCATAAACAATATCCATAATCACACCAGAATAATGACCGTATTTTTCGTGTAAACGATGTTTACTTTTTCTATAGATTGGATGAGCATCAGTAAAAGTGTCAATATAACGATGCAAAAGAATACCTTTTCGAATTTCATCAGGATAATCCAAATAATGATGCCCGCGTACACTATCAGCCATAAAATTTCCAATTTTAAGCAAATCGTTGTTTCCAGAAAGGTATATGTGAGCTAGGAAATTCATTATAGGTTGTGGGTTGTAGGTTTTGGGTTTTAGGTTTTTTTTGGTTTAGTAGTTTGTAACTAGGTAAATGTACTAAATTAATTCAAATTTTTTTATTGCTTTCAACTTGTTATATTTGTCTAAATTTAAAAGTAGGTAACCTAAAACCTACAACCCATAACCTAAAACCTTTACAAATGACTTTAATAAAATCAATATCAGGAATTCGTGGAACCATCGGTGGAAAAGTAGGTGATAATTTAACGCCAGTTGATGCTGTAAAATTTGCTTCTGCTTATGGAACGTTTCTGAAAAATAATAGTTCAAAAGAAAAACTAACTGTTGTAATTGGTCGTGATGCAAGAATTTCAGGATCAATGATTCATAATTTGGTTCAAAATACATTAATCGGATTAGGAATAAATGTTATCGATTTAGGACTTTCTACAACACCAACAGTTGAAGTTGCAGTTCCATTGGAAAAAGCAGATGGCGGAATCATTTTAACTGCTTCTCATAATCCAAAACAATGGAATGCTTTGAAATTATTGAATGAAAAAGGCGAATTTTTGAATGGTGCTGATGGTGCGAAAATTTTAGAAATTGCAGAAGCAGAAGCTTTTGATTTTGTTGATGTAGATTCGTTAGGCGAAATCACTACCAACGATTCTTATATGGATATTCACATTGATGAAGTTCTAGATTTACCTTTAGTGGATGCTGATTTGGTAAAAACTAAGAAATATAAAGTGGTTGTAGATGCAGTAAATTCTACTGGTGGAATTGTGATTCCGAATTTATTGGAACAAATGGGCGTTGAAGTGGTAAAGTTATACTGCGAACCAAATGGTCATTTTCCGCACAATCCTGAACCTTTGAAAGAACATTTGGGAGATATTTGTAAATTGGTAGTTGAAGAAAAAGCCGATTTCGGAATCGTGGTTGACCCAGATGTTGATAGATTGGCTTTTATATCTAATGATGGCGAAATGTTTGGCGAGGAATATACTTTGGTAGCCATTGCCGACTACGTTTTGAGTAAAACACCCGGAAATACAGTTTCTAACATGAGTTCGTCTCGTGCTTTGAGAGATATTACTAACAAACACAATGGAAGTTATCAAGCAAGTGCTGTTGGTGAAGTAAATGTGGTGGAATTAATGAAAGCTACAAATGCTATCATTGGTGGTGAAGGAAATGGTGGAATCATTCATCCTGAATTACACTACGGAAGAGATAGTTTGGTAGGTGTGGCGTTGTTTTTGACTTATCTAGCAAACCAAGAGAAAACGGTTGCTGAATTAAGAGCAAGTTATCCGCAATATTATATGAGCAAAAACAAAATTGAATTGACACCACAAATAGATGTTGATGCCATTTTAGTTGCAATGACCGAAAAGTATAAATCAGAAGATATTACTACAATTGATGGAGTAAAAATTGATTTCGCTACTGAGTGGGTTCATTTAAGAAAATCAAATACTGAACCGATTATAAGAATTTATACAGAAGCTCCAACGCAAGCTGAAGCTGATACATTAGCTTTTAGAATTATTGATGAGATTAAGGCAGTTGCTGGAATATAAAAGTTAATAAAATTCAGTAAAATTGAAATTAGAATAAACCCATGATTAGAGTTTATATTTTTTTATCTGCATTATTTTTTATTTTTGGTTCTGAAACTAATAAAGAACAAAATTTGATAGTTTCTTATTCAGTAATTGCATGTAGTTGCGCGCAATGGAAAATAGAAAACAATAATGTAGATGAGAATATTTATCTTGAAAGAGCAGATGATAAAATTTTAGATGCTAATAAAGTTTGGGATGGAGAAACTTTACCTTTAAAATTTAAAGTAAAAGGTTATTTTAAAAAGCAACTCGGAGTTCCAAAAGATTACTCATCAAAAGGAAAATTAGAGTTAGGAAAAGTTTTCATTTACAGTAAAATTGAAAAGATTAAATAATTGCTTAATAATTTAAAAAACAAAACCCTGAAATAGTTCAGGGTTTTGTTTTTTAAGAACTACAAGACAACATAGAACATCCAATTTTTTCTCTTGCCCAATCAGGTCTTTTTGCATACCATTTTTCTGAATTTGGTTGATCGTGATATGGGTTTTTTAATAACTCGTGCAATTCTTTGATAATACTAAAATCATCTTTGTTAGCTGCATCAATAGCCATTTGAGCCATATAATTTCTTAATACATATTTCGGATTCACAGCATCCATTTTTAGTTTACGATCTTCGTCTGAACTACTTTCTCTTTTTAATCTTTTGATGTATTTTTTAAACCATTTCTCCCAATCTTCTAGAATATTTTTTTTGATTTCTTCCGGTTTGTAAAAGGCATCATCAATAATAGCAATTCCACAACCTGGCGTGTGCGCTTTTTTAACTCTACTTAACTCTCTAAAGAAAATAGTCATATCAGTTTCAGATAATATTAAAACATTTTCTAATTCTTCTATTAATTTGATATCCTCTTTTGAGACAATTTTTAAACCCAATTTATCTCGCATCATCTGAATATAATCTTTCGTGAATTTGGTTTGAAAATCATTCAAAACATTTTCTAAAGGAACAGCTATTTCAATTAATGGATAAAGTGCATTTGCTAATTGAAATAAATTCCAAAGAGCAACATCTCCTTGATTGCCAAATCGATATCTTCTATGTTCTCTGTCGGTTGTATTTGGAGTCCAATCGGAATTATAATCTTCTAGCCAACCATATGGTCCATAGTCAATTGTGAGCCCTAAAATAGACATATTATCAGTATTCATCACTCCGTGAACAAATCCAACTCTTTGCCAATGAACAATCATTTCACGAGTTTTATTGGCTACTTTATGAAAAAACTGAATGTATTTTTCAACACCATCAGTTGTAATTTCTGGATAATAATATTTTATAGTAAAATCGGCTAATTTTTTTAAATTTTCTAAATCGTTTTGTGCTGAAAACAATTCAAAATTTCCAAATCGTATGAAAGTAGGAGCAACTCTACAAACTACAGCGCCTTTTTCATAATCAGCATTTCCATCATACATCATATCTCTCAAAACTTCATCGCCTGTCGAGATTAGAGAAAGTGAACGCGTAGTTGGTACACCCAAATAATTCATTGCTTCGCTACATAAATGTTCCCTAATAGAAGAACGCAAAACAGCCAATCCATCAGCACGACGAGAGTAAGGAGTACTTCCGGCGCCTTTTAATTGCAACATCCAATTTTGATTGTTGTATTTAACTTCGCCTAAAACAATAGCTCTTCCATCACCTAATTGTCCAGCCCAATTTCCAAATTGATGTCCTGCATAATTCATAGCATAAGAACGAGAATTTGGTAAAGTTTTTTTTCCTGAAAATAGGTCTAAAAAATCTACAGACGTGATTTCATCTTCAGTTATTCCAACCATTTGAGCAACTTCTTTCGTTGCATGAATTAGTTTTGGATTCGAAGGAATTCTTGGAGTAACATAAGAGAAAGAAGCATTTAGTACTTGTCTGGTGATATTAGTTTCATTAACATCGGCAGATAATTCAGAACTAAATCTATTATTAATTTTTAATTGCATTAATAGTATGTTTGTATTACAAATTTACTTAATTTTTGTCAAATTATTATTAGAATTAAGTTAATATATTAATGAAAATCACATGAAACAACAAATAAATGTATATTTGAAAGTTGGATATTAAAAGTTGTTATTTTTATGAAATTTAGAACATTGAATAATTTGTGTTTTCGTTTATTTTTTACAATTGTAGTTTCTTTACTATTTTTTAGTTGTGTTTCTGTCGAAGAGTACAATAAAAAATTAGCACAACCAATCTCTGAAAAGGATTTAATAAAAGATGTAAATTTCGTTCAAAGAAAATTAGAAAAGTACCACCCTAATTTATACACCTACATTTCTAAAGAAGAATTGAATAGAAAGTTTGATAGTATTAGAAATGTATTAAACAAACCAATTTCAAGCCAAGATTTTTTCTTACTTATCAGTCCAGTTGTTGCTTCGGTTAAGCAAGGACACATGAGTATGTCATCACCATCAAAGAGAATTAGTAAAAAGCAACAAAAGCGTTTAGCTAAATCTGGAACAGGTCCATTATCACAATTTGACTTTGAATGGATGAATGATAAATTGTATGTTTTGAAAAATAAATCTAAACAAAAAGGTATTGTTTCTGGTGCAGAAGTTGTAAGTATAAATTCCATTACGCCGCAACAACTTCATAATAAATATAGAAAAACATATGCTTCTGATGGTTTAAATAAAACTTATTTAAAAAGAGCATTTTCAAAACGTTTTACAAATTATTTAACCAACGAAATAGGAATCAATGATAGTTTATACTATGTTTTTAGGCAAAATGATTCCTTGAAAGAAGTAGTTGTAAGTCGTTTAAAGGCAGAAAAAAAAGAGAAGGTTAAAAAAGCAGAAGCAAATCCGAAAGTAACTGAAACAAATCCAAAAATAGAAAAGAAAGTCGTTGATAGTAAGAAGGATAAGCGAATTTTTGGATATGATGAAACCACTAAAAGTTTCAGTAAAAAATTATCATTTGTTGCTACAGATAGTAGTATTGCTGTTCTGAAGATTAAAGATTTTTCTAAAGGTAAATTTAGAAAAGCTTACGATATAGTTTTTGAAAATCTTAAGCAGAAAAATGTAAAAACTTTAGTTTTAGATTTAAGAAATAATCCTGGAGGAAGAGTTGCTGATGCTGTCGATTTATATTCCTATTTAACAAATAAAGATTTTCAAATGCTTGAACCAGCTCAAGTAGTTTCTAAAACAAGTTTGTGGAAATCGGGAATGTTTTATAAAATTCCAAAAATCACTTATCCATTTGCGGCAATTGGATATCCATTTTATATGGCGTTTTCTTCTTTGAGAACTAAGAAAAATAATGACGGAACTTATACTTATTCATTGGTTGGTTCTAAAAAACAGCAAAATAAAACCAATCATTTTTCGGGTAAGATTTATGTTTTGATTAATGGAAATAGCTTTTCGGCAGCTTGTTTGGTTTCGGCAGCTTTGAAAGAAAACAAGGATATCACTTTTGTTGGAGAGGAAACTGGAGGTGCTTTCAATTCAACTGTTGCCGGATTAATGCCAGTTTTGAAGCTACCAAATTCAAATTTATACCTTAGAGTTGGTCTTATGGATATTGGAACTACTAACAAAACTACTGTTTTTGGTAGAGGTGTTTTTCCAGACCAAGAAATTATTCCAACATTGAAAGATAAAATTGAAAATAAAGATCCAGAAATGGAATGGATTTTAAATGATATCAAATTGAAAAACAACTAGTTTCATCAATTTTTAGTTTACTGAATAATTGTCAAAAATCCGTATATTTGAACACAAATTAAACGCAATGATTTCAACGGAAACTACAACAGCACTAGAACTTTATTTTCAACAGTTTCGAGATAATATCATCGGAATTGATCAAGAGTTTGAATCTGCTTTTGGAAAGAAAAAAATTATATACACTGATTGGACAGCAAGCGGAAGATTATATCGACCTATTGAAGAAAAGTTGATGAATGATTTTGGACCTTTTGTTGCCAACACACATACAGAAACTACAATTTCAGGTACAGCGATGACGATGGCTTATCATGAAGCAAAAAGTATCATAAAGCACCATGTAAATGCTACAGAAGATGATATCTTAATCAATACTGGCACAGGAATGACTGGAGTTGTAAATAAGTTTCAACGTATTTTGGGTTTAAAACTTCCTGAAAATATTAGAGAATTTACTACCATTCCAAAAGAATTGAAACCTGTAGTTTTTATTTCTCATATGGAGCATCATTCTAACCAAACTTCTTGGTTGGAAACAATTGCTGATGTTGAAATTATTCCTGCAAAAGAAGACGGATTATTTTCAATTGAAAATTTGAAACTCCTTTTGGATAAATATAAAGACAGAAATTTCAAAATTGCTTCAATAACTTCTTGCTCAAATGTTACCGGAATTAAAACGCCTTATCATCAAGTTGCAAAGGTTATGCATCAGAATAATGGTGTTTGTTTTGTAGATTTTGCTTGCTCTGGACCTTATGTTGAAATCAATATGCATCCAGAAGATTCAGAAAGTTATTTGGATGCTATTTTCTTTTCTCCACACAAGTTTCTTGGTGGTCCTGGAACATCTGGTGTTTTAGTTTTTAATAAAAATCTTTACAAAAATAGTGTTCCTGATTGTCCTGGTGGCGGAACTGTAAGTTGGACAAATCCTTGGGGTGAACATAAATATATTGACAATATTGAAGATAGAGAAGACGGTGGAACGCCAGGATTTCTTCAAGTGATCAAAACAGCTTTGGCCATTCAATTGAAAGAAAAAATGGGCATTCAAAATATTTTGGATAGAGAGCATGAAATTGTTGATTATGTATTTGAAGAACTTGGAGCTATTGAAAATATCAAGATTTTAGCTAAAGAACATCAAGATAGGTTAGGAGTAATTTCGTTTTATATTGACGACTTACACTATAATTTAGGAGTAAAATTATTGAATGATAGATTCGGAATTCAAACTCGTGGTGGTTGCAGTTGTGCCGGAACTTATGGTCATTATTTGCTCCATGTTGATAAAGAAACTTCAAGTGATTTGGTTTGTTTGATAACTTCTGGTGATTTAATTAGAAAACCAGGATGGATTAGAATGTCTATACATCCAACAACAACTTCAGAAGAGATTAAGTTTGTTTGTGATAGTATAAAAGAGTTAGCAAAAAATCACAAAGAATGGGAAAAAGATTATGTTTACAACGGAAAAAGCAATGAGTTTGTACACAAAAATGCCTCTCATTTAGAAAAAGAAATGGTTCACAATTGGTTTAAAATATAGTAAAACAAAAAAGCGATTTTCAAAT
This sequence comes from Flavobacterium sp., assembly GCF_044341265.1. Taxonomy (GTDB): domain Bacteria; phylum Bacteroidota; class Bacteroidia; order Flavobacteriales; family Flavobacteriaceae; genus Flavobacterium. The sequence goes on along the minus strand of NZ_JBIISA010000030.1, from coordinate 34,873 downwards.
GAAAATCGCTTTTTTTATAATAGATATTTTATTTTGAACACTGAACACTGAACACTATATCTTCACAGTCCAACCAAAAGTATCTTCTGCTAATTTATACTGAATTTTAGTTAAATCTTCTTTTAATTGAGAAGCAAAAGAATTTTCAATTTTTGGCAATTGATATTCTGTTCCTTGGTAGGCGAATGCTACAATTGGGCTTACAACAGCAGCCGTTCCTGCACCGAAAATTTCTTTCAAACTTCCGTCTTTGGCAGCATTTACTAGTTCTTCAACTAATACGGAACGCACTTCTACATTCAATCCGTCGCGTTGAGCCAATTCGATTAAACTTTTTCTAGTTACACCATCCAAAATTCTTTCACTTGTTGGAGCCGTATATAAAGTATCATTTATTCTAATGAAAACATTCATAGTTCCAGCTTCTTCAAGTTTGGTATGTGTTGCATCATCAGTCCAAATGATTTGTTGGTATCCTTTTTCGTTAGCTAATTTCGTTGGATAGAATTGTGCCGAATAGTTTCCAGCAGCTTTTGCAGCTCCAATTCCACCATTTGCAGCACGACTGTAGTGTTCCGCAATAATCACTTTTACTTCTCCAGAATAATATGATTTAGCTGGAGAAAGAATTATCATAAAGCGATATTCGCTCGACGGTTGTGCAATTACTCCATGACCGGTAGCTATCATAAATGGTCGCAAATATAACGTGTTTCCAAGTCCTTTTTTAACCCATTCTCTATCTAAATCTACAACAGTTTTCAAACCTTCCATGAAAATATTTTCAGGAACTTCTGGCATTGCCATTCTTTTTGCAGATTTATTGAAACGTTTAAAATTTTCGTCAGGACGAAACAACCAAACATCTTCATTGTCATCTTTATAAGCCTTCATACCCTCAAATATGGCTTGACCATAATGAAAAACTTTAGCAGAAGGATCTATTAAAAAAGGTTCATAAGGTGTGATAATTGGTTTTTGCCACGCGCCATCTTTGAAATCACAAATTAGCATGTGGTCTGTGAAAATATTTCCAAAGGTTAAGTTTTCAAAATCTACTGATGCAATTTTTGACGATGAAGCTTTAACTATATCGATTTCGATAGTGTTGTTTAAAGTCATTTAATGTAAGTTTATTTTTTTAATCAAATTTATAAATAATTGTTTTTCAGTTATTTATAAAAAGCAATTAAATGTTATTTAGTTTTTGCTAAACTAATAAAAAAATAGATTGAAATAGTTGCCTTCAAAATTTATTTATTCACTATTTATTGATGTTATCAACTAATGAATTTTATCCATAAAATAGTATGAAAAATCACAATAAACTCCTTAATTTTGTTCTAATTAAAATTTAAATCAAGATGAGAAAAATAGTTATCGCAGCATTTGTTGTATTAGCATTAATAAGTTGTAAAAAAAATGAAGAAGTAAAAGTTGATGCAAAGCCAGTTTCTTATGCTGAATTTGGTGATAAAATTACAGCTGATAAGGCCATTTCCTCTGAAGAGCTTCTTGAGAAATATAAAACAATGAAAGAAACTGATACACTTCAAGTAAAAGTAGCATCTAAAATTGTTGATGTTTGCCAAAAGAAAGGTTGTTGGATGAATTTAGATTTAGGAAATGACGAGTCTGCCTTTGTAAAATTTAAAGATTACGGATTTTTCATGCCATTCAATGCAGCTGGAAGTGAAGTTGTTGTAAACGGAAAAGCTTTTGTAGAGCTAACTTCAATTGAAGATTTGAAAGAATATGCAAAAGATGCAGGAAAATCACGTGCAGCAATTGATAGCATTGTTGCACCAGAAAAAAAGTATTCTTTCATGGCAGATGGTGTTTTAATTAAAAAATAAATTTATAAAATGAAAAATTTCAAACTACTATTATTAGTTGCTTTCGTTTCAATTGGTTTAAACGTAAATGCACAACAAGCAGCAAAAAAAGCAAAAACACAAACAACTTTAAATTCAAATGATTTTGTTTCTTTTGGAGATAAATTTGAATTGAATAAAGTAATTACCAAAGAGCAAATGTTCAAGAAATATAAATCATTGAAAAAAGGTGATTCTATTACTGTAAAATTTGTTACTAAAATCAACTCAGTTTGTAAAAAGAAAGGATGTTGGATGAAACTAGATTTAGGTAACGGAGAATCTGCATTTGTAAAATTTAAAGATTATGGCTTTTTTGTACCACTTAATGCAGATGGAAGTGAAGTTGTTGTGAATGGTGTAGCTTTTATTGATGTAGTATCGGTTGATGAATTGAAGCATTATGCAAAAGATGCTGGGAAATCTCAAGCAGAAATTAATAAAATTAAAAAACCAGAAATTACTTATTCCTTTACTGCAACTGGAGTATTTATAAAGAAATAATATAAAATGAAGAAATTTTTAATACTATCGTTTTCTGTTTTGCTATTAATTTCTTGTCAGAATAAGCAAACAGAAAAAGCAGAAGATAAAGAAGCTTGTGCAAATGATTCTGTAAAAGAAAAGAAATTTGAAATGTACGAAATGTCAGAGATGGCTTCGCTTATGGAACAAATGTATGCTCACAATCAACAATTGAGATTAAGAATTATAAAAGGAGATACTGTTGGAAAGTTCCCAGAATTTTTCAACAAAATTTATTCTGCAGAATTAACAACTCCTAGTGATAACGATGCTTTTTTTAAAGAAAACGCAGATAAATACATTGCAGCTCAAAAATTGATTTATTCGGAAACTGAAAATGTAAAAGAGAACTTTAATAAAGGAGTTGATGCTTGTGTTACTTGCCATAAAGGTAAATGTGGTGGACCAATTCCGAGAATTAAGAAATTGTATATTAAGTAATCTTGAAAAGAGAAATCCTAACCACTAACGATGGTTCTACAACCATTCATTTACCTGATTGGGATGAAAGTTATCATTCTAAGCATGGTGCAATTCAAGAAGCTTATCATGTTTTCATCAAAAGCGGACTTTCTTTATTCGACAGAAAGTCTGTTTCAATTTTAGAGATTGGTTTCGGAACTGGTTTGAATGCTTTTATAACCTATTTAGAAGCAAAAAAAGTCAATCAAACTATTGATTATGTTGGAGTAGAAGCTTATCCTGTTCAAGTAGAAGAAGCTTTGCAAATGAATTATGTTTCCGAATTAAATGCATCTAATGAAAAGGATGTTTTCGATAAAATGCATCAAATTTCTTGGGAAGAAAAGTATACAATTTCAAGCAATTTTTCTCTAACCAAAAGAAAGCAATTCTTTCAAGATATTACCGATGAAAATGCTTTCGATTTGATTTATTTTGATGCTTTCGGATTTAGAGTGCAACCAGAATTATGGTCGTTAGAAATTTTTAAAAAAATGTATCTTGCTCTAAAACCTAATGGTGTTTTGGTGACTTATGCATGTCGTTCCTCTATTAAAAACGCTATGTTAGAATGTGGTTTTAAAGTAGAAAAGCTTCCTGGAGCACCTGGCAAGAGAGAAATGCTTCGCGCAATTAAAATTTAACGTATTATTTTTATTTTGTATTTAAAAATAATTTAATTTTGATAATAATAAAATCCCAATATTTACGTTCTTATTAAATCTGTGATTTAAAAGTCTAACAATTTAACCACTAATTATGTCAAGATTGATTTATGACTACACTAAATCTGTATTGGAAAGAGTTAGCTTTGATGCGATACTTTTCTGTAAAGAATTAGATAAGGCAGTCAGAGTGCTTTTACCTTATGAAATCGAACAACTAACAGAATGGTTGCTCAATTTCACTAAAGAAAAGCCAGAGTTAAGGCAATGTTTACTGATTATGAACAAATAAAACTAAAAGGAACTTAAACGGTTCCTTTTTTTGTTTTACAAAATAGGGTTACTACTTTTTTACTTGTTTTAAAATAGTAAAAGGTAATATTTTTGTAAGATTTAACTTTTAAAAAATATAAAAAATGTATTTAATCGCAATAAAATGTATTTAATCGATAAAAAACTACAATTTTATTTGTTTAATCAAAATATACTTTTTAAGTTTACATTATGATTCCCAAATCTATCATAGAATATTAACCTACTAATTTTTTTTCTTATGCCAAGAATGATTTACGATTACACTAAGTCAGAATTAGAGAGTGTAAGTATTGATCCTAACCTTTTTAGAAGGAAGTTAAAAAAAGCTGTGAATAGCTTGTTACCTTATGAGATTGACTTATTGCAAAATTGGTTGTCTTATTTTACCATAAACAAGCCTCATTTGCAAGAATGTATAACCGAAACAATAAAAAATAAAAAAGGAGTTTGTTAACTCCTTTTTTTTATTTTATTTATTTGATTTAGGACTTACAATTTCAACATTTTGAAAAGCGATTGCGCCTTTTACAACGCCACTTATTGAAGATCTTAAAGCATCAATTATATGAATTTTTAATTCGTTTTTCGGATAAATTAAACTTACTTCTCTTGCGGGTTTTGGTTCTTTAAATTGACGTAATTTTACTTGATCTTTTTCCTTTAAATCCAAAGTATGAAGATAAGGAAGCAATGTTGTTCCTAAGCCCTCATCAGCAAGTTTAATTAGAGTTTCAAAACTTCCACTTTCAATTTGAAAATGATTGTGTTCAGAATTAGTATTGTTTTTACATAAATTTAAAACGCTATCTCTAAAGCAATGTCCGTCTTGAAGAAGTAAAATTTCATCTAAATTCAAATCTGAAATTTCAATTTCCTTCTTAGAAAAGCTTTCATGATTTTCAGGAATATAAGCTACAAATGGCTCAAAATAAAGCACAACTTCTTTAATTTTTTCTTCGTTTAATGGCGTTGCAGCGATGGCAGCATCAAGATGACCATTATTCAATTTGAAAATTATTTCATCGGTGTTTAATTCTTCAATAATCAGTTTTACTTTTGGGTATTTTTTTATGAAATTCTTTAAAAACATCGGTAAAAGAGTGGGCATAATTGTTGGAATAATTCCTAACCTAAATTCACCACCAATAAATCCTTTTTGTTGATGAACAATGTCTTGAATTCTATCAGCTTCATTAACAATGTTCTTAGCTTGATTGACAATTTTTTGACCAATTTCGGTCAATTGAATTGGTTTTTTACTTCTATCAAATATTTGAATATCAAGTTCGTCTTCCACTTTTTGAATTTGCATACTCAAAGTAGGTTGTGTAACAAAACATTTTTCGGCTGCAAGGGTAAAATTTTTGTATTCAGCTACTGCTAATACGTATTGGAGTTGGGTAATTGTCATTGTATAATAAAATTTGATGCAAATATAAAAACTATCAATTTAAGTTATGGATGTAAATGTTAATAATTTTTAGTTAATTTTGAACAATAACTTTTTTATTCTGATTGAAAAGCTATTTTTGCAATATGAAGTCAGTAGCTAGAATTTTGATGGTTCTTTTTATAGCTTTTCTATCAATGCCAACAATAGTAACATTGATTGAAAAGAATACTGACGTGTCTTTCTTTTATAGCTTTGCTGAAGAGGAAATCCATAAAGATTTAAAAGAAATTAAAGCTGATTTAAAACAACAATTTGTTTATCCTTCTTTAGATTCAAAAATCAAGTTGAATTCTGAAATTGTTTCTGAAAACTTGTCACATCATGATAATGTTGCTGAAGAAATATTCTCACCACCGCCAGAATTGGTTTAGTACATCTCGACTTTTCGTTTTCAAATTGTTTGAAAGCATTCATGTATTAAAATTTTATTGGTATGACAAAAAAAATCAACCTTTTTTCGAACCTTAAATCTGATTTCGCTGCAGGTTTAGTGGTTTTTTTGGTGGCATTGCCATTGTGTCTCGGAATTGCATTAGCAAGTGGAGCACCATTATTTTCAGGAATTATTTCGGGTGTTGTTGGAGGAATTGTAGTTGGGTATTTAAGCCAATCACATTTAAGTGTTTCTGGTCCAGCTGCTGGTTTAACAGCAATTGTTTTAACTGCTATAACCGATTTAGGTTCTTTTAATGCGTTTTTATTAGCAGTTCTAATTGCAGGTATAATTCAATTAATTTTGGGATTTGTTAAAGCAGGAACAATTTCTAATTATTTCCCTAACAACGTTATCGAAGGAATGCTAGCTGGAATTGGTGTTATCATTATTCTTAAACAAATTCCTCACGCATTCGGTTATGATCCAGATTTTGAAGGTGATGAATCTTTTTTTCAACCTGATGGACAAAATACTTTTTCAGAAATTTTTCATGTTTTTGATCATGTACAAATTGGTTCGATTGTAATTGCTTTAATTTCTTTAGCAATATTAATTTTATGGAATAAAGTAGATTTTTTAAAGAAAATAAAGTTAGTTCCACCTGCATTGGTTGCTGTAATTGTTAGTATTTTACTAAATGAGTTTTTTATTCAATCGGGAAGTAATTTAACTATCGCAAAAGAGCATTTAGTAAGTTTACCAGTGCCAACAACGTTTGAAGAATTTAAAAACATTATTGTTTATCCAGATTTCGCTTCTATTTCTAATTCAAAAGTTTGGATTGTTGCTATAACCATTGCTGTTGTTGCTTCGATTGAAACCCTTTTGTGTATTGAAGCATCAGATAGAATGGATGCTCAAAAAAGATATACAAACACTAATGTTGAATTAAAGGCACAAGGATTAGGTAACATTATTAGTTCACTTTTAGGTGGTTTACCAATGACTTCTGTTGTTGTAAGAACTACTGCTAATAATGCTGCTGGGGCAAAATCAAAAATGTCTGCTATAATTCATGGAGTACTTTTGTTAGTGAGCGTTTTAGCTATTCCATCAATTTTAAATAAAATTCCTTTAGCAACTTTAGCAGCGGTTTTATTATTAGTAGGTTATAAATTAGCCAATCCTAAAACAATTAAACATTTTTGGGAGAAAGATAAAATTTATCAGTTTATACCTTTCATATTTACTTTTGTGGCTGTTGTTGCTACAGACTTACTTAAAGGAGTAGCTCTTGGTATGGTTATCAATATTGTTTTTATTTTAATAGGTAATTCAAAACGTGCTTATAATTTTAAAATTGAAGATTATCATGAAGGTGATATCATTCACATCGATTTAGCTCAAGAGGTTTCATTTCTAAATAAATCGGCTATTAAAGACACCTTAAATAAGATTCCTGAAAATTCTAAAGTAGTTATAAATGCAAGTGCTACAGTGTATATTGCTCATGATGTTTTAGATTTAATTAGAGAGTTCAAAAAAATAAAAGCCAAAGATTTGAATATAAACGTTAAATTAGTAGGCTTTAAAGAAGGTTATAATCTTGAAAATAGCGATGGATATCAAAATACAGTAACTATTGAACACAAGTATAACGTACTTAAAAGAAAATTGGAAACCATTGAAAATAAAAATATAATATTTAAATAATAGCTAAGATGAGTAGTGATTTTTATAAAAAGATTTTAGATAACAATAAGAAATGGGTTGAGAATCAATTAGCAATTGATGCAGAATATTTCAAAGATTTAGCAAAAGGACAACAGCCACCTTTGTTATGGATAGGCTGTTCTGATAGTAGAGTTCCTGCAAATGAAATAATTGGTGCTAAACCTGGAGAAGTTTTTGTACATAGAAATATTGCCAATATGGTAATACATAGTGATATGAACATGTTAAGTGTTTTGGATTATGCTGTAAATGTTTTGAAAGTAAAACATGTTATTGTATGTGGTCATTATGGTTGTGGTGGTGTAAAAGCAGCAATGGGAAATCAATCTATTGGTTTAATTGATAACTGGATTAGACATATAAAAGATGTTTATAGATTGCACGAACACTATCTAAACACTATCGAAGATGAAGAGGAGCGTTTTAATAAATTTGTTGAAGTTAATGCACAAGAACAAGTATTTGATTTGGCAAAAACTTCAATAGTTCAAAATGCTTGGAGAAATGGGCAACAGTTAAGCCTTCATGGCTGGACTTATGGTTTAAATTCTGGTTATGTAACTGACTTAGGTGTAAACATGAGTTCTAATGATGAGTTAGATGAAGTTTATCAATTAAAATTTTCAAATTAGTTTTAAATAGAAAGACTACACTCTTAGAATGTAGTCTTTCAAACCAAAACATGTATAAAACAAAATGTAACTGTTAGTTATTTATCTGAATTATTGATAAATAAATTGGCATTCCTAAAGTTATATTAAAAGGAAATGTAACAGCTAAAGCCATTGGTAGAAATAGACCTGGATTTGCTTTAGGCACAGCAATTTTCATAGCTGCAGGCACAGCAATATAAGAAGCACTTGCCGCTAAAACAGATAGCATAAATCTATTACCGATATCATTTGTTACAAGATGACTTACTACTGCAACCAAGCATCCGTTAAAGAATGGAATTGCTACTGCAAAAATTACCGCAAACCATCCACTTTTAAGAAAATCGCCTAGTTTTTTTCCGCTTACAATTCCCATATCTAATAGAAAAATGGCAAGGAAACCTTTGAATAAATCATTTGTAAATGGTTTTATTCCCATTGCTTGCTCATCACTAGCAAGTAAACCAATAATTAAACTTCCTAATATTAGAAGTACACTACCATTGGTAAAAGAATGTCTAACGATTGACAAAATAGAGGTGTTTATTTCTTTTTTTTCATCAAATAATCTAATTAAAATTACACCAACAACTATCGCTGGTGCTTCCATTAAAGCCATTACCGCGACCATGTGTCCACTAAAACTCATGTGTTGAATTTCTAAAAAGGAAGCTGCTGTTACAAAAGTCACCGCACTTACTGAGCCGTAAGCAGCTGCAATGGCACCAGAATCGTAAACATTAAATTTTCTTCTTAAGATGAAATAAGAATAGAAAGGAATAATTAATGCTATAAAAACACCAAACAAAACTGACCAAACAATTTCTAAAGTAAAATGACTGTGTGCTAATTCTTGTCCGCCTTTAAATCCGATAGAAAACAATAAATACAGTGAAATAAATTTTGACGAATTTTGGGGTATTTCCAAATCACTTTTTAGTTTTACTGCTATTATTCCAAGTAAAAAAAATAGTAATGCTGGATTGGTTAAATTATCTAAGAGTAAATTTAAGTTCATTGAATTTATTTTTTTGTCGCTCGTTCTAAACGGTCGTTAATTGATTTTCCTAAATCGTTTTCAGGAAACTTCTCGGCTATAATAAGGTCTAAACCTTTTTTGTCTAATCGATGCATTGCAGCATATAGGTTGGAAGTAGCTTCCTTTAAACTACCTTTAATTGAAAGTATTTCTTTTTCAATATTTTCATCATTTATATTCAAATCTTTAAATGATAAAACTCCAATTTTAGATGTTGGATAGTTTTTTATTTCATATTCAATATTTTCTGACAATATCGTTTTGGTTTTTGGTGCGTAATGTCTGGAAAGCATTCCTGGTGCATTTGGCGAACTATCATTTTTATTGACAATTTGGATAGGTCCAATTATAGATTCAATATCTTCAACAGAAATAGATCCTAAACGGTAAAGAATTGCTTTTTCATTTTCAAAACCTACAATCGTAGATTCTATGCCATTTTCACAGTTACCACCATCAAGAACCATTTCTAAAGTATCTGTAAAATAATCGGCAACATGTTGAGATGTTGTTGGACTTATGGAGCCAAAAGGATTTGCACTTGGAGCAGCCAAGGGAAAATCAAGTTGTTTTAATAATTCTAAAGTTAAAGGATGATTGGGAACTCTTACAGCGACGGTTTCTTTTCCAGCTGTAATGCTATAGGGAATAGTTTCCTTTTTATTTAAAACTAGAGTTAGTGAACCTGGCCAAAAAGCTTCTGCTAATTTTTTAGCTTTTTCGGGTATTTCTTGTGCTATATTTTCTAATAATTCTTTAGAATGAATATGAACGATTAGTGGATTATTGAAAGGTCTATTTTTTGTTTTAAATATTTTATTTATTGCTTTTTCGCTGTAAATATTTCCTGCCAAGCCATAAACGGTTTCAGTAGGAATAGCAACTAAATTTTCATTTTCGAGAATTTCTTTGGCTTTTACTATGTCTTTGGATATTTGAATCATAATTATTTTTAAGGATTGCAGTTGTCACAATAAGTTGGGTCTTCAAATTTTATACCTCTCGGATAATGTAATTCTTTTTCATAGCAACATTTTTTACATTGGTATAAATAACTTAATGTAGATCGAGTAGGTAATAAACAATTTTCGCATGGTAAACCCGGATTTGCTTTGACAATATCAAAACCTGGTAAGGCGCATTTCGGACATAAACTTTTAATTTTTTCAATTAATTTGTGAGTCACTTGTTCAATTACTTTCATTCGAGTTGGATTGAACATGGCTCTCATATCTGTTTCAGCATAAACGCTATTGAATTCTTGTTTTAGTTCATTATAATTTTTGAGCAAAACATCCTTTGTATTTATCCCTTTGAATATTTTTGAAAAATTCTTTTCTTCTGGTTTGAGAATTATCGCATGACTTGGAAAATTAACTTTTTCAGCAAATTCTAATAAATCGGCTTCATTAGTTATTGATTTGCCATTAAAATTGGTTTCCATGCTAATTTCTCTTGCGACAATTTCAATATCGTTTTTAAAATCTTTAAGCATCATCAACTCTTCATTGGCTTGCGCAAAAAATAGTGTTGGATGTGCTCCAAAAGAACCTTCACTTGCTACAACTAAATCACAGTTGGTGGCTTCATTTGCTATAATACATTTTTCTCTTAATGTTGATAGCGCATCTTTTTTTCGGTCTATTTCACCAGAAAAAGTGCCAAGTGAGTCGGTGTCAAAGGCATCAGAAGTGAAACAGTAATTTCTAAATTCTTCCCAGAATAAAGGTGCAATTACTGATTCCTTCTGATGTTTTGTTGCAATAAGAAGTTTTCTTTCGTGAAACATTTTATTTTTCTAACTCAATTGAAATATTGCTTTTTATTACAAACTTTATATCCTCCGATTTTGAATTTTTAATAAGATTTTTAATTTGTTCTTTGGTTTCCGTAAGTTCTTGAATACGTTTTTTTGAATGTTCAATGTCTTTATTAAAACGAATATGATTACTAAAATCTTCTCTGTTATGATAATCAATTTTGTAGTTTAGTAATGTTGTAAGTACTCTGTCGGCATCTTCTATAGAAAATGTTCCGTCGATAAGTTTAAATTCCTGATTGTTTTCCATTTTTATTTGTTTGATAGTTTCATAAATCCGTATCCGCTTGTTAGAATTCCTATGCCAATAATTATTTCATTTGTGAAAGTTTCACTGATTATCGATAAGTAAAACCCTGTCAGTATAATAATCATTGCAAATAGCATTAGTAGATTGTGACTTGTTTTTGAATAAATTATGTTTTTTGTCAAGGTTTTATTGTCCTTGTCCGAGTGAGTAGGCAGGTTTTTCATTAAAGTTGTATAAATTTTCTGTTTTTATTGTGTCAATATTTTCTATCATTGCATCATTAAGAAGTCTTAAAATTTCCTTTTTTTCTAAAACTCCATTAGTTGAAGGTTTAAATCTACAACGCCAATGGTCTGTGCAAAATGTTTCGCTAAATCCATCTGGCCAAACTTTGATACCACGATTAGTTATCATGCTAAGCTTAACGTTATCATTATTTAGCTTTTGAATTTTCTCAGCAAGTTCATTTGGATTAGTTCCATTCCAATGAACGAAAATATCAACTCCTACAAGTTCTTTTTTGGCAGCAGGTTTCTTGATGTATTTTGGTAAATTTAAGGCTCCTTCTTTGGCATAAGATACTTCTTTTAGTAAAGAAGGTTTTTTACCTAAATTTGAAATTACTGCTTGCGCAAATTCTTTTGTTCCCACTTTTTCTTTACTAGTTCCTTCTTTGTAAATGTCATAAGTGTGAATACCATCTTCAATAGTTTTTAACCATGCATTTTGAACTTTTTCGGCAATTTCAGTTTGTCCAATATGGTTTAACATCATTACAGCGCCTTCTAATAGACCAGAAGGATTCGCTAAATTTTGCCCAGCTCTTCTTGGTGCTGAACCATGAATAGCTTCAAACATGGCACATTCTTCTCCGATATTTGCAGAACCAGCTAAACCTACAGAACCTGCAATTTGAGCAGCAATATCTGAAAGCACATCTCCATATAGATTTAAAGTAACGATTACATCAAAAACTTCTGGTGTATCGCTCATTTTTGCAGCACCAATATCAATAATCCAATGTTCGTTTTCTATTTCTGGATATTCTGTTGCAATTTCATCAAATATCTGATGGAATAATCCATCCGATTGTTTCATGATATTATCTTTTGTGAAACAGGTTACTTTTTTTCTTCCATATACTTTAGCATATTCAAAAGCATAACGAATAATTTTTTCACATCCAGGACGACTTATGATTTTTAAACATTGAACTACTTCGTCAGTTTGTTGGTGTTCAATTCCGGCATATAAATCCTCTTCGTTTTCTCTAACTATTACAATATCCATCTTAGGATGTTTGGTTTCAACAAACGGATGTAAACTCATACATGGACGAACATTTGAATACAAACCAAGAAATTTTCTAGTAGTTACATTTAGACTTTTATAGCCACCACCTTGTGGAGTTGTAATTGGAGCTTTTAAGAAAATTTTATTTCTTCTTATTATATCCCATGATTCATTAGCTATTCCAGATGTATTTCCAGATAAGTAAACTTTTTCACCTACTTCGATTTCATCATACTCTAAGTTTGCACCAGCAGCTTTAATAATGTCTAGAGTTGCGTCCATTATTTCTGGACCAATACCATCGCCTTTGGCTATTGTAATTCGTGTCATTTAATTTGTTATTTAGTTAGTTATTAAGTTGTTATTCTTGATTAATTAAAAAAGGAGTTTTACCATCGGTTACTATTATCTTAGTGTTTGGAGATTTTGATAATTCATTGAAAGCATCAATACTTCTTAGCTTTATGATTTCATTTGTCAAACCTTCGGATAATATTTTTTGAGAATCTCTTGTACCTTTTGCTTCAATTATTTTTCTCTCAGCCTCAAATTTTTCTTGTTGTAAAACGAACTCCATTCTCATTGCGTCTTGCTCGGCTCTAAGTTTGCTTTCGATTGATTGCGATAGTCCAACAGGTAATTGAATACTTTTCATTAAAACAGATTCTATTATAATTCCTTTATTTTGCAAATTGCTAGACATCCTCTTCAATATATCTGCTTCTATTTCAGATCTTTTACCAGAATGCATATCTTTAGCAAAATATTGAGCACAAATATCTGCAGATGCAGAACGGAATACATTGGCAATAATTCCTTCATAATTTAGGCCAAGGTCATTTACAATTTTTACCACATCAGTTTTTTCTAGTCTATAAAGAATAGAAATTTGAGAAGTAATACTTAAACCTTCTTTACTAGGCAAGTTTAAACTCAATTCTAAATTTCTTGTTTGAATTGAGGTACGAACGATTTTTGAAGTAAACGGATTAAAAAATACAGGTCCTTGAGGATAAACTTGATCAGATAATTTCCCAAGTTTTTGTTTTAAACCAACTTCACCAGGCTTGATAGTTACACAGCTAGTAAATGTTAAGCCAGTAATTAGAATTGCGATAATTGTTTTCATAGATTTCATATTTTTTTTACAAATTTCAAATATTATATTCATATATTTTTATTTATATTTGTAATGATATATATAAAATATTTTTATGAATTATACCTTACATCAACTACAAGTTTTTTTGAAAATAACTCAAACTAAAAGCATAACTAAAGCAGCAGAGGAGTTGCATCTTACTCAACCAGCAGTTTCAATTCAATTAAGGAATTTTCAAGATCAATTTGAAATTCCTCTCACAGAAGTTATCGGGAGAAAGTTATATGTAACTGATTTTGGTAAAGAAATTGCTTTAGCTGCAGAAAATATAATTAATGAAGTTTATGCAATTAATTATAAAACTCAAGCTTTCAAAGGACAATTATCTGGAAGACTAAAGTTGTCTGTCGTTTCAACAGGAAAATATGTTATGCCTTACTATTTGTCAGAATTTATGAAAAATAATGTTGAGGTAGAACTCGAAATGGATGTTACCAATAAAAGTAAAGTTGTAAAATCATTAAAAAATAATGAAATAGATTTTGCTCTAGTGTCAATACTTCCAAATGATATAACTGTTGAATCAATGCCACTTATGGATAATAAATTATTTTTGGTAGGGAATAGGTTTACCGAAATAAATCAAGGTTCAAGTTTATTAAATTATGTTTCAAATCAGCCTCTTATTTATAGAGAATTAGGTTCGGCAACAAGACTTTCAATGGAAAATTTTTTAGATAAAACAGGAATTGTTCCCAATATGAAAATACAATTAACATCCAACGAAGCTGTAAAACAGTCCGTTATTGCTGGTTTGGGGCTTTCAATTATGCCGCTTATTGGATTAAAAAATGAATTGGAAAAAGGTGACATTAAAATTATTCCGATAAATAAACTTCCTTTAGTATCAAGTTGGAGATTGATTTGGTTGAAAGGCAAAAAGTTGAGTCCAGTGGCAAAAGCTTATTTAGATTTTGTAACCAAGAATAATGAAGAAATTAAAAACAATCATTTTGCATGGATTAATAATTACTAATCCTCCAAATTCTCATTAAAAGCTGAAGGCAATAATTGCGGAATAAATTTTATCAAAATAGGTAATAACAATCCGCCACCAGGAAGTAAAAAAATAGTTAATGACGGAATGCTTTTGCAAATGTCGAGTAATTGTTTTTTTACTTTCTTTTTTTCTTCCGTACTCAAATCTTTTTGAGTTGATTTGGCTAGAAGTTTCATTAATTCCTTGCTCTCAGAGATTTCTTTAGTCAATCGTTTTTGATTTCTTTTAATCAAAACTTGAACTCCAGTAGTGGTTTGGTCGTAAAAATGCTTTACAGGATTGGAATAATTAAAATACTGAATTTCTTTTTTGTGCAAGGTGATAAATTCATTGGTTGCAATAACACTTTCATTTACAAAATCGCTAGAAATTGACATAGCTTCTGCCAATTTATGAAGGAAATATACTTCGTCATTTTCTACTTTTCCATCATTCCAAAGTGTGATTCCTGCTAAATCTAAAAGATAGAATTTTTCCAAATCATTAGTAAAGTAATCCAATGGTAATTCTTCTAAATTCTGAATACTTACTTTTGAAAATTTGGTATAACGAACCGACGCTTCAAATAATTTTATCAATAAATCATCGTGTTGCGACTTAATAGTCTTAACCTTTAATGCTAAAGAAACAATACTCATAATCGTTTCTTCCATGCGTTTCAAGTATTTTTCTGGAATTTCTCCTTTTTGTAGATATTGGTGAAATGCTAAAACATCTACAAACAATAGTGCATTTGTTACAATATGAGAGAAATTTTTACTGATAATATCTTTGTTCGTTTGAACGCGTTCGTTTATCAAAGTTTCTAATTTTGAACTCGAACTAGAAGTCATTATTTTATCTAAAAGCACAAAACCTTTTGGTGTCATTTCTTTGTAAAAGACAACTGTTTTTTTGATAAAATCTTCTGAATTTTCTTTTTGAAAAGTAAAAAGATAAACATCAAGAAGTGTTGTCAGTAAAGCAACTTTAGAAATTTCATCCGATTTCCATTGTGATATTTCTATTGTTGGATTGGAATTTATTGCAATGATATGTCCATAAATAAATCCAGTGGTTCTGATGTTTTTATAAAACGATAAACCATCAATAGTAGTGTCGAACAATGATTTTTGTTCCACAAAATACTTATCAATCCAACCATGTGCAGATGGGTTTATCATAGCTTTATTTAGAGTTACAAAGCTAGGTAATTTTAAGAAAGTTCAAGACTATAAATGTTAAGATTTTATTGCCTTGATTTTATGTTTTCTTCACAAAGCCGAACGATTTCTGCAATTCGGAGGTTGCGTGTTTCTTCACGTTTGGCTTGATTTAGCCAATACAAATAACTTTTTCGGTAGGATGGACTAAAGTTTTGATAATTATTGAAGGCAGTTTTATTCACATCAAAAGCTTTTTGTAAATCAGTTGGGATTTCAAGATTCTCAACAGCATCTAGTGATTCCCATGAACCATTTTGTTTGGCTATTTCAATTTTTCTCAAACCACTTTCGTGCATCAAGTTTTCATCAAGGAGTCTTTCAATGTAAGTTTTATTGAGTTTGCTCCAAACGCTTTTGTCTTTTCTAGGAGTAAACATTTGCTTACGTCGTTCTTCATCAATTTTTTTTACGGTAGAATCAATCCAACCATAGCAAATAGCAACCTGAACGGCTTCTTCCCAACGCATGCTTTCTTCTGAGCTTCCAACTTTGTAAAACATTAAACAGATGCCGCTAGATGAATGATGATTTTCATGCAACCAATCTCGCCATTCTTGAGTGTTTTTAAAATAGTGTAAGTCTTTTTTGTCCAAAATTCATTCTTTGCTATTTTTCAAAAGTAGCAAAAAAATCAATTTTACATAGGCTTTTTGGGTAACTCTTTTGTTTTCATTTCTGAAACTTTGCCTTCTGAGTTTATTGTGATATACAATTCACGTTCGAAATATTTCTTTTCATATTCGATTTTATATCTAAAAAATAAGTCTTCTGTTTCGTTATCTTGAGTTACATCAATTAGATTCAAATCAATAAACTTTCCATTACGCATTAAAATTTTCTGACAAGTTTTTGTTATTTTTTCAACGGTTGTATTTTGAATCACTTTGTCGGTGGCTTCTTCTTTTGAAAAAACTTTAAATCTTGAAGTATTACAAGTTTCTAATAAACGTTTGCCAAGATTATATGCTTTTGTAAGTTTTTGATTATTAACCTCTTTCAGATTAATTTTTTCGAAATGAGTTGTAACTTCAACAGATTCATTTTTCTTAACTTCAGCTATGCTAGGTTGCTTTGATTTGCAAGAAGCAAGTAGTATTAGAAGGAGTATGTAAACTAACTTTTTCATTTTATAATAACTTAAAAGTTAGTTTTTTAGTATTGAAAAAGGCATTAAAAAAACCACTCAATTTCTCGAGTGGTTTCTTCTAACAATTAACTTAACTAAAAATTAAAAACAATAACTATTTTCGGCTACTAATTTTGAAGTGATTGTTTCTCTCAATCCTACAATATTAGGCATGTTGGTATATTTTGTAAAACGTCTTAATCCCATTAACATCATACGTTGTTCGTCGCCTTCTGCAAAAGAAATGATGCTCTCTTTTCCTCTTGAAGCTACGATATCAACGGCTTTGTATAAGTATAATTCAGCCATTGCAACTTGTTCTTTAACAGCTTCTTGACCTTTTGATTTTACTAATTTTTCAGTTCTTAAAATGGTACTTTCTGCCATGTAAATTTCAATTAACATATCAGCTGCAGCCATTAATAGTTGTTGGTGAGCGTCTAAATCCATTCCGTATTTTTGAACTGCAGCACCTGCAACCATTAGGAAGGCTTTTTTCAATTTGCCAACCATTTCTTTTTCTTCCGAAAATAATTCAGAATAATCTGGTGTGTCAAATGATGGAATTCCCATTAATTCTTCTTGAACTTTCATTGCTGGTCCAAGTAAATCAACGTGACCTTTCATCGCTTTTTTGATTAACATTCCAACCGATAACATTCTGTTGATTTCGTTGGTTCCTTCATAGATACGAGCAATACGAGCATCTCTCCAAGCACTTTCCATTGGTGTATCTTCAGAGAATCCCATTCCACCATAAATTTGAATTCCTTCATCAGCACAATTTTGAACGTCTTCAGAAACAGCTACTTTAAGAATAGAACATTCGATAGCAAATTCTTCAACTCCTTTTAATTCAGCTTCTTGATGACTTGATCCTTCAGCTTCACGAAGTTTGATTCTGTTTTCAATATCTTTTGCTGCACGATAAGTAGCACTTTCTCCTGCATAAGCCGAAGTTGCCATTTCTGCCAATTTGTAACGAATAGCTCCAAATGATGAAATAGGTGTGTTAAACTGAACTCTTTCGTTAGCGTAGTTAACAGCATTTGAAGTCACACGACGTTGAGCATCTAAACAAGCTGCTGCCAATTTGATACGACCAACATTTAAAGCGTTCATTGCAATTTTGAAACCTTCGCCACGAGCAGCTAACATATTTTCAACTGGAACTTTAGTATCAGCAAAGAAAACCTGACGAGTAGAAGAAGCACGAATTCCTAATTTATGCTCTTCTTCACCCATAGAAATTCCGTTTGAAGGATCATTTTCTACGATGAAACCTGTAATGTTTTTATCATCTTCAATTCTTGCGAAAACAATAAATACAGAACAAAAACCTGCATTAGAAATCCACATTTTTTGTCCTGTGATTTTATAATGCGTTCCATCTTCTGAAAGAACCGCTTTCGTTTTTCCTGAATTAGCATCCGAACCTGCACCTGGTTCTGTTAAGCAATAAGCTCCAAACCATTCACCAGAAGCTAATTTTGGTACGTATTTTTGTTTTTGTTCTTCTGTTCCGTATAAAGTAATTGGCATAGTTCCAATTCCGGTATGTGCACCAAAAGCTGTTGAAAACGAACCTGTTGCACCCGAAATATAATCACAAACTAAACAAGTATCCACAAATCCCATTCCCATTCCGCCATAATTTTCTGGAACGGCAACGCTCAAAAAGCCCATTTCACCTGCTTTACGCATGGTTTCTTCAGTAAATGCATAATCTTTATGCTCAAAGCGGTCTTTGTTTGGCCAAATTTCTTTATCAACGAATTCTTTAACAGAATCACGCATCATGATTTGCTCTTCCGAGAAATCTTCTGGAGTGAAAACATCTTCACATTTTGTTTCTTTAACTAGGAATTGTCCTCCTCTGGTTATATCGCTCATTTTTTATTTTTTTTAGAGAAAAGAAGAAAGATGTAAGAGAAAAGATTAAACGTCCAATTTACTGATAAAACCAGTTGTCATTTTTTGGAATTCGATAATCTTATTTTCTATTTCTATCGTTTTTTCGTCGGTTATATATTTATTTTGATTTGCTATTAATAATTGTGTTTGTAATTCAAATGATGACCCTAAACTTATATTTAAATAATGTTTAAAGTGTATATTTCCTCTATTGGATCCTTCTGCAATATTTGAAGGCATTGAAACAGCAGCTCTATTCATTTGACTAACTAAACCATAAACTTCACTCTTTGGAAACTCTAAACATATTTTATGAATATCTGAAGTGATTTCCATTGATAAAATCCAAATTTTAAGATTTTTAAAGTTATGTTTCATCAGTCTTGTCTCTTGTATCTTGCCTCTATTTTCTATAATAATTCATAAATTCCAGCAGAACCTTGTCCAGTTCCAACACACATACTCACGATTCCGTATTTAGATTTTCTTAATCGCATTTCTTCAAATAATTGTACTGATAATTTGGCTCCTGTACAACCTAGTGGATGGCCTAAAGAAATTGCACCACCGTTTACGTTAATGATATCAGGATTTAAATTTAATTCGCGAGTTACTGCTAATGCTTGTGATGCAAAAGCTTCATTTAATTCAATTAAATCAATATCATTTAATGTTAAACCTGCTTGTTTTAGTGCTTTTGGAATTGCTTTTACTGGACCAATTCCCATAATTCTTGGTTCAACACCTGCAGATGCAAAATTTACTAATCTTGCAATAGGAGTAACACCTAATTCTTTAACCATTTCTTCGCTCATGATTAAAACGAAAGCCGCACCATCACTCATCTGTGAAGAGTTTCCAGCAGTTACGGAACCATCAGCTGCAAATACTGGTTTTAGTTTTCCTAAAGCGGCAATATTTGTGTCAGCTCTTGGACCTTCATCTTTATTTACAACATACGATTTGGTTTCTTTTTTACCATTTTCATTGATAAACGTTTGCTCTACATTAATCGGAACAATTTGTTTGTCAAATTTACCTTCGGCTTGAGCTTTTAATGCTTTTTGATGTGAATTGAAAGCAAATTCATCTTGATCTTCACGAGAAACATTGAATTGTTTGGCAACGGCTTCTGCTGTTAAACCCATTCCCCAATAGTAGTCTTCGTGTCCTTCTTTTGCAACAGCGTAATCTGGTGTTGGTTTATATCCGCCCATTGGGATAAAACTCATACTTTCAGCGCCACCAGCAATGATACAATCCGCCATTCCACTTTGGATTTTTGCTGTTGCCATTCCGATAGTTTCTAATCCTGAAGCGCAATATCTATTTACTGTTACACCAGGAACATCAGTTACTTTTAATCCCATTAAGGAAATTAAACGACCTACATTTAAACCTTGCTCAGCTTCTGGCATTGCGTTTCCAACCATTACGTCGTCAATTCGTTTTTTATCAAAATCTGGAAACTGTGCCATCATGTGTTCGATGGTTTCTGCTGCTAATTCGTCAGGACGTTTGAAACGGAAAACTCCTTTTGGCGCTTTTCCAACTGCTGTACGAAATCCGGATACTATATATGCTGTTTTCATTTGATTAGTTTCTTAAAGGTTTTCCTTTTGTTAACATAAATTGGATACGCTCCAATGTTTTTCTTTCTGTACAAAGTGATAAAAATGCTTCTCTTTCAATATCCAATAAATATTGTTCACTTACTAATGTTGGTTCAGACAAATCACCTCCAGCCATTACATAAGCTAATTTGTTGGCAATTTTTAAATCGTGTTCTGAGATGTATTTTCCTGCTACCATTTGGTTGGTTCCTACTAAGAACATTCCAAGAGCTTGTTTACCTAACACTTTGATGTCAGTTCTTCTTACTGGTTGTGTGTAACCTTGATCAGCCATTTGTAATGCTACTTGTTTAGCAACTGCAATTTGACGGTCTTTGTTTACCACAACGATGTCTTTTCCTTTTTGTAAAATTCCCAAGTCGAAGGCTTCATAGGCTGAAGTAGCTACTTTTGCCATTCCGATAGTTAGGAAGTTTTCTTGAAGAACATTTAATTCAACGTCATTTTTGCGGAACAAATCGGCTGCGCGAACTGCCATTTCTTTAGAACCACCACCACCTGGAATTACTCCAACTCCAAATTCTACTAAACCAATATATGTTTCAGCAGCAGCAACAACTTTATCGGCGTGCATACTCATTTCGCATCCACCACCAAGTGTCATTCCGTGTGGCGCAACGATTACTGGAATAGATGAGTAGCGAACTCGCATCATAGTGTCTTGGAACATTTTGATAGCCATATTCAATTCGTCGTATTCTTGCTCGACTGCCATCATGAAAATCATTCCGATATTCGCTCCTACAGAGAAATTAGTTCCTTGATTTCCAATCACTAATCCTTTATAGTCTTTTTCAGCTAAGTCGATTGCTTTGTTGATTGCGGTTAAAACGCCACCACCAATAGTATTCATTTTTGAATGGAATTCTAAGTTCAAAATTCCATCACCTAAATCGATAACTGATGCGTCTGAGTTACCCCAAACTTTGTGACTTTCTCTGATATTATCTAAAATGATAAAAGCATCTTGTCCTGGTTTTTCTTCTTGAGTTTTTGAAGGAATGTTGTAGAAACACGTTTTACCATTTTTAACAGAGTAAAATGATTTATTTCCTGAAATCAACATATCAGTTACCCAAGCTGCTGGTTTGTATCCTTCAGCTTCCATGATTGCGATGGCTTTTTCTACACCAATGGCATCCCAAATTTCGAATGGTCCGTTTTCCCAACCGAAACCAGCTTTCATAGCGTCGTCGATTTTGTAGAATTCGTCAGTAATTTCAGGAACTCTGTTAGAACAGTAAGCAAACATTGCAGAGAAATTTTTTCTATAGAAATCTCCAGCTTTGTCTTTTCCTTTTACTAAAACTTTAAATCTATCAATTGGTTTGTCAATTGTTTTTGTTAGTTCTAAAGTTGCGAACGATGCTTTTTTAGCCGCTCTATATTCTAATGTATCTAAGTCTAATGACAAAATTTCTTTGCCTTCTTTTTTGTAAAATCCTTGACCAGTTTTACTTCCTAGCCATTTGTTTTCCATCATTTTGTTGATGAAATCTGGTAGTTTGAACAATTCGTGTGCTTCGTCATTCGGACAATTGTCATAAATACCGTTTGCTACGTGAACTAAAGTATCTAAACCAACTACGTCAACCGTTCTGAAAGTAGCCGATTTTGGACGACCAATAACTGGACCTGTTAATTTATCAACTTCTTCAATGGTTAATCCCATTTCTTTTACTTGGTGAAATAGACTTTGGATTCCGAAGATTCCGATTCTGTTTCCGATAAAAGCAGGAGTATCTTTTGCAATTACAGAAGTTTTTCCTAAAAATTTCGAACCGTATTCAAATAAGAAATCTAAAACTTCTTGAGAGGTTTTTGGACCAGGAATGATTTCGAATAATTTCAAATAACGTGCTGGATTGAAGAAATGCGTTCCACAGAAATGTGCTTGAAAATCATCGCTTCTTCCTTCACTCATAAAGTTAATTGGAATACCTGATGTATTTGAAGTTACCAAAGTTCCTGGTTTACGGAATTTGTCGATTTGTTCAAAAACCAATTTCTTGATGTCTAAACGTTCTACCACAACTTCAATAATCCAATCGCAAGTTGCAATTTTGGACATATCATCTGTTGTATTTCCTGTCGTAATTCGACTTGCAAATTTCTGACTGTAAATAGGTGATGGGTTGCTCTTTAAAGCATTTGCTAAATGGTCATTTACCACACGGTTACGAACGACTTTACTTTCTAAAGTTAGTTCTTTCTTTTCCTCGATTTCGGTTAGTGCGTTTGGCACAATGTCTAAAAGGAGTACTTCCAAACCGATGTTAGCAAAATGACAAGCTATCCCAGAACCCATGATTCCAGAACCTACGACTGCCACTTTTTTAATTGTTCGTTTCATTTTTTTGTTGTATGTTTTGAGTTATATGTTGTAAGTTTATGTTGTAAGACTTATAACTCACAACTTAGAACTTACAACTTTCTAAAAAATCTTCTTCTCTGTTATCAAATCATTTATTACATCGGCTACTTCCATAAAATGGTTTAGTTTTTCTTCAGTGATGTTTTGTTTTACTACTTCGTTAAATTTTAACACTGTAGTTTTTGATTGTTCGCGCATTTGTTTTCCTAAATCAGTCAGGTATATTAAAACGCCTCTTCCGTCATCTGGATTCTTCTTTCTTATGATTAATCCTTTTTCTTCTAATGTTTTTAGGGTTCTAGTTAGCGATGTTGCTTCCATTCCCATTCGGTTGCTTATGTAAGTTGAAGGTGTTCCTTCTTCTTTGTCTATACTTAATAAGGCAAATCCAATTGCCATAGAACCATCAAATTTTGATGCTTCCTCGTTATACATTCGTGAAACTGCTTGCCATGTCGCGCGTAGCACATAATCTATAGTTTTTTCTTTCATCATATTTTACTATATCGTTTTAGTTTCGGATTCAAATATATAAAAAATTTATTATGCACGCATAGTATTTATGTTAAATTTTATGCACGCATAGTATTTTTTTAAGTTTGAAGTACGAAATACGAAGTAAGAAGTGAGCTATATGAAGTTTTATTTTGGAATACTGATTAGAGAAATTATTAAAACTTTTCTAATCTGTGTTGCAGAAAATATTAAAGTAACTTTTTACTATGTTTGTAAAAAAAAGTCATTATGCGTTTCTTTACAAAAAGAGCTATTGTTATAAAATCGTTTATTGCTGGTATTGTTATACTAATGATTAAGAACTTTGTTTTTAAAAATTTGTCTATTTACGGACAAGATTTTCATGATTTGATTGAACTATCCGATATTACCATCATATTTACAGGTGCTTTTTTTGTTTTCGGATTATTACTTGCCGCTACGATGTCGGATTTTAAGGAAAGTGAAAAGATTCCTGGTGAAGTTGCTGCAAATCTAGAAGCGATTAAAGATTGGATTTATTTGGCTTTCAAAGCTCCACGAACAGGTACTTCTGATTTGTGTAAAGAGGAATTGAATAGCGCTTTTCTTCGTGAGGAATTACTTTTTGTAACTGACGGAATTATTTCTTGGATTTATTCTAAAGCGAAAGATTCCAATGTTATTTTTCCTTTGATTAGACATTCTAACGAAATTGCCTATTATTTTGCCGAACGTGGTGTTGATAAAGAAGCTATAAAAGGTATTCAAGAAAATACTAATGCTATGCGTAAACAATTGACTCGTGCGTATTCCATTTCAAGAAATAACTTTATTAAACCTGCTTATACTTTGTTGCAAAGCATTTTGTTTATTGTAATGGCTTTGTTGTTAATCACCAAATTTAAAACTACAGCTGCTGACTATTTTGTGACTTTTTCTATTACTTTTTTGTTTTGTTATTTGTATTTACTTATAGTAGGATTAGACGATCCATTCGATATTTCGAATGACGAAATTGATGTCGATTTAAAAACCTTAGACCGTTTTAAACAGCGCTTGATTTCTGATTTTTTGGTTTAAAATATTAGTAGAATTTTTTTTTTAGAATTGTGTCTTTAGAATTTACTGATTAAAACCAACAATTTCAAAGCTGTATTCTTTGCCTTTTTTAGGCATAATCGTTATGTTTTCTGAAATGCTGTTTTTAACTTCGGCTTCTGTTTCCCAAGAACCTTTTGTGAATTTGAATTGTGCTGGCGAATGTAGCTTTACTTTTAATTCTCTTTCAAAATCCGATTTTTTATTCATTTTAACCTGACTTGGATTCCAATTTCCTAAATTTATTTGATTTCCTGTAATGTAGATTTCATCTTCTTTATTTGGAACTTTAACATTGATTGTAATTTCATATGCTTCTGCAGAAAGTTCTTTTTGTTGGCTTTCATAAATGTTATCAAAATAATATTGAATAGCAGTATTAAAACTCGGTGCAAAAGTACTCCAATGGGTTTCTGTTGAGTAATCTTTAATTACAACTTTCAGCTTATCTGTTTTTAGAGAATCTTGCAGAAACGAATATACTTTTTCTCTTGCAGGTTTCCATTCTTTCCAATTTTGGGCTTCGTTGGCATGACTTACATATAGAAATTTATTGTTTTTTATTTTAGTATAATCAAATTGTTTAATATCATTTACTAATCGTTCTTTATCGAAAGAAAAGTTGGGAGAAATGGCAATGTAATTGTCAAATAAATTGGTTTCGTTTAACATTGCATACACAATAAACGATGCACTCAAAGAATGTCCTACTGCTGTTCTGTGATTTAATGTTCTATAATTGGATTCTACATAAGGAACCACTTCTTTATTTACATATCTCAAGAAGTTGTCGGCATTTCCGGAATAACCATTATAAAAATCTTTCGGATTGGTATTTTTAGGATACGGTAGAAAGTCATTATTTCTGCTGTAATCTAATTTTTCATTGTAAGGTGAAGTTATACCTACAACTATAAACTTTTTAGAAGTATTGCTTAAAAAACTTATTACAGAATGTACATAATCAAAAAACTCTCTGGCGTGTGCATCAAATACATAGATTACATCATAATAAGAATATAGATTTTCATTATAACTTTGAGGAGTGTAAATTAAAATTTCACGTTCTTGTTGTAGCTCTTTAGAATTGATTTTTATGTTTTCAATTTTTGCTATTTCTTGTGCTTTACTACTAACTAGGAAAAGGAAAAAGAACAATACCAATGAATTTTTCATATTTTCTAATTTTAAATTTATTAAAGAGATTTCAAATTAATCAGCCAAAAGGTGTTATTTGAATTTTACCAAATTTCCAATTGGTTACAAATCCAACTAAAATCGATGTTAAAATTAGTATTTCAATACCAATCAATACAAAAAACAATACAATTCTGCAGGTAATTCCTAACTTGGAATATTCTTCACCAAAGGCATTAAAATATCCAAAACAAATGTAAAAAAGAATAAGTGCTATTATTAGTAAACTTATAACAAGACCAATGTATTGAATTGGTTTAAACCAAAAGAGAATGTTAGAGAAAGTGGAAATTAATAGCACACCTAATAATATCATTCCTGCAATTATTGCATGTTCGCTTAAGTTTAGCTTTTTCCTTTTAAATAAAATGAAACTGTTTAAAGCAGCAAAAGGAACGAATAGGAAAATTATTATTTTATTTTTTTGATCAAATAGTTCATCTATTTTTCTGCTGGCTTCATTTATGTATTCTTTACTTTGAGTAATTGTTTCGTCTTGGTTATTTAAAGAATCGCCAATATGACGCGTAAATAACATTAAACCAATAGTAATCAAAATCAAGTAAAACACATTATAAAAGGGTTTTCTCTTTCCTGCAATATATTCCAATGATGCTTTTCCAGGACGCGTTAAAGCTTGTTTTGCTGTGAATAAAATTCCTCTATCTAGATGAAACGTACCATGAAGTACGTCGTGAAAAATAAAATTTTTAAAAGTAATACGATGTGTATCGGCTTTTTGTCCGCAACCAGAACAAAATTTATCGATGAGTACTTTTCCGCAGTTAAGACAGTTGGTGTTGGTCATTTATTTCTACTGTATTGAGATTCAATAGGTATTGACTGATGTTTTAATTACAATTCAAACAAATATATTAAAATTATTGGATTAAGTATAAATATAAAACTTCACCATGAATGATGTATTTTTGTTTATTTGTTGATCTTATTACAATTTTACAGTAATAATTTATTTAGATAATAAACTTATTTGATAATCTAATAACTCTTTTTTAGTCAAGAAATACTCCCTTGAAATTAAATACGCATAATTGTTTATTGATTTAAAAAGGATTTCTAATTTCGATTCGATGTATTTATCATGATTGAAATAAACCAAATTTTCTTTTAAATATAAATCGAAGTTTTCTTTTATTGCTTCTGAAATTTCTGGTTTGCAGATTTCACTTTCAAGAATGTTTTTGATTTCTTTTTTCAAATCAACTTCAATTTCTTTCAACTTACTTAAATGTGATTTTATTTGTTCAATAGGTGTAACATTATGAATGAAAACTGCTGCATTTATAATATTTGAGTACAATTCTGACTTCTTATTATATTCTTTATCGTAATTAAAGAATGTTGTATATGCCGATTTTAACTTACTTTCTTCACCTTTCTTTTTTGATAGGTCATAGAAGAAAGCGTAAATTGTAATATCATTTTGAGTTATTTTATTTTTTAAATCTTCTATTTCATTTTCAATTTTACTTAGTAACGAACTTGTTTCTTTTGTATTATATTTTTGTCCGTCATAATCAAATGTTTTTACTGATATTACTTTGTCTTCTATATTTTTTATAACATTTTTATCGTTTTCTAATGCTATATAATCATATATTACATCTATATTTTCTTTATTAAAAAGTTGCTCAATAGTTTCAGTTTTATTTGAATTTTCAACTGTGTTTACATCAAAATGATTAGGATTTTTATTGTCATAAAAGCCATTATATTTTTTATTAAAGCCATTTTTTTCATACTCTTTACAATAGTCAATTATAAAGTTGTCAGTGTTTATTGAGGTTAAATTGTTTGAGTTTTCTACTATTGAAAATAATTTGTTAGTTATTTTTTCCTGAATTTCATTTGGAGATGTAAATAATGAGATTGCTAACTCTTGATTAGTTGTTTCTTTAATAATATTTAATCTGTCAAGATTTAAAACTCTATCTTCTGTACTTGGGTGAGAAGCCCATTGATCTTTAATAATTAATTTAGACTTATTGAAGCGACTAATGTCTATTGGAGTTACTATTGGTAAATTGTTTTTAATGACTATATTATTTTCTTTTGCTAAATAGTTTAAAACAAAACTTTGTTCCTTGTAAATATTATTACTTTTAATGTTTTCAGCTAGTTTGTTTTCATAAAAATTTAATACAGAATTGTAAGAGTGATTGGATAAGTCCATTCTTAATAATGATTCTTTAAGAGGTAACGAACCAGCTACATTTGCGGCAACTTCGTCTGCATGAAACTCCATTTCTCTTGAAAGAGCTAAATAATTGATATTGATATATTCATACATTTTTTTCAAAATCCATTGAATACCTTCAATTATTTTTACTGCAATTACTACAAAAATTGAAAAGTATCCGCTGATGTTTGCCCAATTTTGAATCATTGTACGAAAAGATTCATTATCATATAGCATGTTGAAAATCACTTGATTTACATTGTAAACATAACTTCCAACCTTCATGCTTTTTTGTGAAAAATGCCCAAATTCGTGAGCTAGAATTGCTTTGAATTCTTGTTCAGTTGTTGTGTTTACAAGTCCCAATCCAATTTGTAAATTTTTCTTTATTGGAAAAAACATACTCCAAAAACTTGAATCATAAAATACACTGGCATTTACATCTGATGAAAGGTATATTTTCTTTGGGAAATCTGTATCAACTTCTTTTACAATTTCGTTAATAAGATTAAATAATTTTGGCTCATTTTCTTTGGTAATTTCTGTAAGATGGCTTAGGTCAATTTTATGTTTTTTGAAAATAAATTTGAATAAGAAAGCTAGGATAAAGAAACCTAAACTAGCTAAACCAATACCTAACCCCAATGTTATAAAATGAAAATGAGATGTAATGATATAAAATCCTCCAATGACACTAGCTATAGTAAGTACAATTGCAAGTAATAGAAGTAAAATGTAAACAATTAAAAATAAAACAATTGACACAATTGCTTTTGTTGTCATTTTTTTAAAATTATTCGAGATTTCAATATTCATTAAAGCTGCTTTTATGGTAAGTATTAAAATTTGATTGAGGTAAATTTTCTTACAATTATACTAAATATTTATTTATTAAATGAAAAAAACTACACCATAATGACAATTAATTGTTGCTATGTTTAACCTATGTTCTTATATAGGTTTTCAATCTTTATTTATGTTGTTTTGTATAAATTTTAAGGTTTAATCTTCCAGATTTTATCTGAAAGCGGTAAGTATTCTGGAAGTGCAGCCGAACCATACCAAGTAAATATCTCGTAGTCTAAAATTCCGTTTTTAATGGCAAGGTCTGTTTGTAATAATTCTTTTGCTTCTTCCATAGTTTTTAAATTATTCAAAATGAAAATACCCCTGTATTTATTGTCATTCTTTCCTAAAGGTCCTGCAACAATTAATTTGCCTTCTTCGACCAAGCGGTTAATGTTGTTCATGTGACCTCTAAAACTTTCGGCAATAAGTTCTTTGTCGGTAGTAGTATTTGTTCCAGTTTTCAGAATGACCAAGAAGTAGCTTTTCATTCCATAATCATCACCGCCTAATTTTTCGGATAGTGTCTTATCGTAATTTGGGTTTGAAATTAAAGTGTCTTTTTCTGAGTTTGATTGTCCAAACGTCAAATTTGTATTAAGCAAAAATGTTATTGCAAAAATATATTTCATCATCTTGATATGTTTATTGTTAAGTTGTTTTACTATTTTCTATAGCAAATTTAACAAATTGCTATAAAGTCAGTAGTCTTAGAAGAGCATCACATTAAATTGAACGCTTTGTGGAGCTGGAAATTTCTTGTAACCGCTTTTGGCAATAGAGTTGCTTTTAATATCCGCGTGTACTCATTATATAACCTAATAAAAAACTACAAATTAAAAGTCCAACTATATTAATCCATTGTAATGATTTTCTATTTTCAAATTTTTTTGTTAATGTTAGTATACTCGGAATAGAAAATAAGTTAGCAAGAATGGTAAAAGGTAGTGCAATTAAACCAAACCCAAAAGCTCCACCGCCAGATAAAATAATCTTTATCGTATTAGGAATAAAATAAAAGAGATTAATTACTAAAACAAGAATAGCTGTAAATTTATTTGGATTCATATAATATTCGTTTTTTTAACAATATAGCTAACGTTTTTCGCTTCATGAAGCTGGATATTTTTAAGCCCTAAACTTTAAATTAAACCTTAAATCTCTGATTTCTTAAAAACGACTGTTAGTGGTTGACATTTTATTCTTGTTGAATCCATTCGTATTTTCCGTTTTTCAGATAAATTATTCCTCCACCACAACTTTCTTCTGCGTGTATATATATTCCATCATTCAAAAGTTTAATTTTATCAGATTCTTTTATTTCTCCTTCTGATATTATTTCTCCTTCTTCATTTACATTATTCCAATAAATTTCATTTTTTGGTGCTTTTTTAAATATTCCTGCCCAATCAATCTCGTCGAAACCTTGATTTAAAATATCATTTCCCATTCCAAGAAAATCTGTCCTTTTTCCGTTTCCGAATACTATTCGCAATCCGCTTTTTCCACTTTTAGTGCTTTTTACAATTTCTATAGTTTCATCCAATTTATCTCCGTCTAAATCACATTTAATTTTGTTGATTTTATGTTTTTTTGATATTTCAATAGTATCAATATTATTTTTTTTGGTTTGTGTTTTCTCTATGTTTTGTTGCTTATCGTTTTCTTTTTTACAAGAAATAAGAGTCATTAAAATTAGTGTTACTAGTACAATTCTCATACTTTTATTTTTTTTAATACTATCCAATATTCGTCTTCGGATGTTCTTAGAAGTTCTTAAATGTTGATTTTAAATTCCAAGTTGTTACTACTGTCAATGTGAGCAATATAAATGTAATTATTCCGTAAACTAATACAGCTTGTTCGTTATAGACAACTAAAGTTTCGTTATCAAAATAGGTTCCTTCTGAATTGTAATCCATTCTGATGCGAATATAAAATGACCAACTAAATAAGGTTGTTAAAAGCACAAGAACAATTAATAGTGGTATAACAATTTTAGCTTTCATTTTAATTTGTTTAGTACCTGTGGTTAGCAACTGAAATTATTTTTTATTGGATTTCCAAATTGAAATAACTTCCTCAAATGTTTTTCTTATTTCGGCTTTTTCGCCGTCGAAACAAACTTTAAATGTGGTACTGTCTTTTCGCATTACATTAATATATGGTGAAAATGAAGCGCCAGCATTTGTAATAGTATCTATTCTTATAATATCCTGATAAAATGCGCTATTTATATTATCTTTAGTTTTATTATTCTCGTCTTTCCAATATGATGCAATACGCTTATTAGTAAAAAAATTGCCAGCAACATTTTTTTTATATTCAGAATAAAATTTAATTATTCCTTCGTTGTCATTTAAAATTCCCAACTTTTTAATTTTCTTAATATCTGATTCTGTTAAATCATTTCCAGAAGTAATTTTATTACAAGCAATCAATAAGAAGGATATTGCTCCAATTAATATTTTAATAGTCAGCCATTGTTTAAAACCACAGTTAAAACATGTTTTTCTATTCATTTTCAAGTTGTTTCAAAAGATTTTTTAAATCTGAATATGGTGCTGACTCTTCGCTTTCCCATTCTTTTTTGTTAGCCATTCTTTTTTTAACAGCTTCTATACTTTCTGGTCTACTGATTTTAAGGATTCTATTAATTTCAGGAATACTCGGAAAGTCTGTAGGATCGTAATACATCCATACGTTTACTAAAAACTCTAATTCATTAAGATTTGTTATTTTGTTGAGTGATTTAAGACTACTAGTCATTAGATCTTTATCTGCTATTGAATCTGTTGATTCTTGAAATTTAACGTAATCGTCAAACACATACTTTATGTTTTGAATTGTCTGTTTATTGTCAATATTGTTGCTTTTCGCTTGTCCGTATATTGAGAAAGATGTTACAATTGTAGATGTCAATATGATTATTAAATACCTCATTTATTGCGATTTAAAATTATTGTTGCTAATGTATTGCGACTTTCGCTTTGTTGCTGCAAACACTTACCAAACAAAACTAGTGAATTAATTTTAAAGATAGAATTGAAAACATATTAGTATTTTCCGCGAAGATAGAAACGCAAGCTCAAGGCTGAGTTTATTATTGCTGCGAAGTCAGGAGACTTCGCAGAGCTGGTGAGACTTGGCAGAGCTTAGGTTTAATATGATATTTTTTTTTCGATTTCTAATTTTGTTTTAGCATCGAATCCAATAAGTTTTTTGATTAAAATTCCTTTTTTATCGAATAGAAAAATGGTCGGCGTTGAAGTAATATTATATAATGCATAAACACTACTGAATCTACCCTCAATATTTCTAAGAAAATTCCAATTCTCATTATCTGATTTTAAAAAACTTTCAAATCCATTTATATCCGCATCAACGTAATAATTCACAATTTTAAGTTTGGAATTGTATTTTTTTGATAAAGCAGAAATTTCTTCAAAGGACTTCATACTTGGGACACAATGATAGGTTGAAAAATTTAATAATGTGAAATGGCTACCAATACAATCTGAAAACTTTATCTTCTCATCGTTTTCATTTATGGCTTCAAAGTCGACATATTTATTACCAATTACTAAACCACTATTGGTTGAATATATCTTAACCAATTGGCCATATCGTGAATTTTTAAGCTCTTTACTCAAATTGCTATACATTAATTTTAGTTCATCTTTTGAAAAGTTTTTGTAATAGCGACTTAGCGTACTGAGACCAAAATAAGTATCGTAATTTTTTGCTATAAATGATTTCGTTTGTTCTTCATATTTTTTATCGATTAATGTAATTAATCCGTTTTTTCCCCAATAAATTGAATCAATTTGTGGAGTTTTATCTTCAATTTTTGAGAACTTAGCTGTTGCTAGTTCACGCTCGTTGTCTAAAGGTTCCATTAATTTATAATATTCATAAAATTCAGACGAATGTTTTGAGCCGCTTATTTTTAAATTTTTCGGATAGTCATTTCCAATATTATCTATACTAATATTTTCATTTGGTTGAAGCATTAAATTCAATATTTTAGTTGACTCTTTTGTTTTAATTTGAAGCCAATAAAGGCTTGGAACGGAATCTTTAAGGTATCCATTTAACTCAAAGTAGCCATTGGTTGCTGCGGAGGATGCAATTTTTTCTTTGGAGGAAATGTCGATTAATGTAATCTCTGCATTGTTCTCAATTCCTTTGAATTTTCCTTGGATAGAAATATTTTCTTTTTGACAAGAGATAAAGAAAATGGAAATTAAAATAACTAATACTTGTTTTTTCATTGTGTTTTTTTTTAATCTTGATGCTAAAGTGTCTAGACTTACACCAGTTGCTGCCGCGAACACTAACCAAACAAATCTAATGAATTTCTTAGAAAGATAAAATTGTAGTCACCAGATTATTCTCCACAAAGATAGAAACGCAAGCGCAAGCCTAAGTTATTATTGCTGCGCAGTCAGGATACTTCGTAGAGCTGGTATTTTTTAAAGACTAAAAGGTTACTTTTCCAAATTTCCAATCCGTTATATAGCCATACAATAGTATTATAAAAGCGAACAATTCAATAAGTAATAGTAGGATAAATAGGAGTAATCGCCAACTAATGTTAAAAGTAGAATAGGAGTTTTTAAAGGTGCTGTAGTAGTTTTTTATTAGGAAAAAAAGAAGAAGTAGTGGTATCAGATAATCAATAATATCAGTAATGACGTCAACATAATTCAAAAAATAAAGGAACGATATAACTATTCCCACGGTTACAATACTTAAAAAACCAAGAAAAATCATTCCGGCAATTATGAAATGTTCGCTTAAATTCAGTTTCTTTTTTCTGAACAATATAAAACTGTTTAAGGCAAATAATGGGATGACAGAGAAAAGAAGTATCTTGGAATAGTTATTTAAGAAGGTATCAAGTGTGGTGCCTACTTTATTTCTAGAAGAATAATCAAATGTGCCAAAATAGTGTTGCGACAATTGATCATAATAATGTGAAAGAAATAAATTTAAACCAATCATTAAAAGTGTCAAATAAAAGACATTATAGTATCGAATTCTTTTACCAGAAATATAATCCAAAGCTGCTTTTCCTGGACGAAGTAAGGCTTCTTTCAATGTAAATAAAATTCCTTTTTCTATATGCCAAACACCGTGAAGTAAATCATGAGTGATGAAATGTTTGAAAGTAATTCGATGCGTATCGGTTTTTTGTCCGCAATTGGGACAGAATTTTTTGGTTACAAGTTCGTTACAGTTTAAGCAAGTAGTGTTGTAGCTCATTACATTTCTTTTTACAATAATAAAAAAAAAAGCACTTTGGTTAGAAAGTGCTTTTAGGATTTTATTTGTTGATATCAACTTCTTTATGTGTATGGATTGCAAATTCGAGTTATCGGGTATTTTCCACAAAGATAAAAACGCAAGTCTATGTTTACTATTGCTACGAAGTCAGGAGACTTCGCAGAGCTTGAGAAATAAATAAGATAGAAAGTAATAAAAAAGGTTTTTTTATTGTTTTAAAATTATAATGTTAAATAGGTACCGTTATATTGTCCAGAAATAGTTTGTCCGTCTGTTCTTGTAAATGAAAAAGTAAAGTTTACAGTTGTTGATGTTATATTATTAATTGTAACACTGATATTATTTGCTTGTAAAGTAGTTTGGTTATCAGATAAAATTTCTGTTCCGCCAGTAATACTTCCGCTTGTTCTATTTGCATTTATTTTTCCGTTATAATCTAGTATATTAGTGTAAGTTGTTTGTTCAACATTAACAGCATTAAAATCAAAATAAAGTGTAGCAACGTTAGTTAAATCATTTCCGCTATTTATTTCGGCAGATGTTTTGTTAATTAAACTAAATCCAATGTCACTTGGATTACTGTTGATTGTGTTTTCGTCATTAATGTAGACAGTTTTAACTTCGTAAAACGTTCCGTTATAAGTGAAACCATTTTGGCTTTGATTTGAATTTTCAGAACTATCGTCTGAACTACAAGATAAAATTAAAATTGTAAATAATAAAATTCCGATTTTTTTCATAAGAGGTTTGGTTTAAAATTGTTTGTAACCGCTGTGCATGTTGCACAACTCAAATATACAAAACCTTGTAAATAAATTTGATTTTTTTTAAATTTACTCATGCAAGGAAAAAAGACATTTACACCACAGTTATTTGTATCGGTAAATTTGTTG